>NZ_OZ060418.1 GCF_964059175.1 Buchnera aphidicola (Brachycaudus tragopogonis) | reverse complement strand
TTAGTGATTTTCATACGGATAACTTTTTTATATGTTATAATTTTAAGGTAAATTGAACAAAAAATAGCTAATAATAAAAATTCTAATTGCATTCAATATGAAAATTTGTAAAAGATTTGCATTTTAATTAAAAAAATTAATACATATACAACATATAAAGAGAATAAAATGTTCAAAATTTTTAAAAAAAAAATCGTGATTTTTGTTATATTTTTTATTGTATTAAGTTCTTTGCTATTGTACTTCTTCTGGAAGAATTCTTTTACTACAAATACAAATAATTTAAATGCATTTAAATATGAAGAAATCATACAAGAAATAAACAAAAATACACTCAAAAATCTTAATTCTGCTGAAAATTTTATTATTAAAAATCAAAATACATACGGTACTTTTACCGCTATGATTTTAGCAAAAAAATATATTTTAAAAGACAATTTTGAGAGAGCTATTATTCAACTAAACAATAGCTTAAAATATACAAAAGAAGAAAATTTAAAAAATATTTTAAAAATAAGAATTGCTAAAATAAAAATACAAAAAAAAGAATACACACAAGCACTTGACATACTTCAAACCATAAAAAACCAAAACTGGTCGAATATAATTGAAAATTTAAAAGGTGACATTTTTTTTGAAAAGAATGATAAAAAAATGGCTTTAAAGCACTGGAAAAAAAGCTTTTTTCTTGAAAATTCTAATGCATCTAAAGAAATTATTAATATGAAAATTAACGAATTGAAATAAAATAAATGCAAAATATAAAATATAGCATTATTCCTTTAACTCTCATATTGAAAGTCAAGTTTATTTAACAAAAGAGTATATATACTTAAAATGAAACCTATTATTGTATTAATCGGCCGGACTAATGTAGGAAAATCTACTTTATTTAATTGTTTAACAAAAAGCAGAAATGCATTAGTAGCTAATAATCCTGGCGTTACCAGAGATAGACAGTATGGATACTGTAAAATAGAACCATTAAAAGAAAAAATAATTTTAATTGATACTGCAGGTTTAGATATAAATTCAAATGAAATAGAAAAAAAAGCATACAAACAAACACTAATAGCTATAAAAGAATCACATTTAATTTTATTTGTAGTAGATGCTCGTGATGGATTAATGTTACAAGAATTTGAAATATCTAAAAAAATAAGAGAATTTCAAAAAAAAACAATTCTTGTTATTAATAAAATAGATGGTATAAAAGACATTTTTAAAATTAATGAATTTTATGCATTAGGATTTGAAAAAATACAGAATATTTCTGCTAGTCATAATCAAGGAATTAATAGTCTTATTAAAAAATATTTCATTCCCTGGATTAATTTAGAATTTAAAAAAGAAATCGAAACGCAATTAAATCATGAAGATTCTGAAATAGAAAAATTAGAAACAAAAATAGCTGTTATAGGTCGACCTAACGTTGGAAAATCCACTTTAATAAATAGTATTTTAAAAGAAGAAAGAATGATTACATGCAATATACCAGGCACAACATTAGATAGTATTTCAATACCTATTCAATACAACAATAAAAATTATATTTTAATTGATACTGCAGGAGCATCTAAAAAAAGTAAAAATATAAATAATTTTGAAAAATTTTCAATAATTAAAACATTACAAACTATTGAAAAATCGAATGTTATTTTACTAATAATAGATGCAAGTAATAAAATATGCAATCAAGATTTGTTGTTATCTGATTTTATTCTACAGTCAGGAAAGGGAATTGTTATAGTTATAAATAAATGGGATCTGTTAAATAATTTAGAAAAAAAAGAATTAAAAGAAATCATCAAAAATAAATTAAAATTTCTTTTTTTTTCTAGAATACATTTTATATCAGCATTATATTGCACAGGAATATTTGAATTATTTCAATCTATTCACGAAGCAAACAAAGACTCTAAAATAAAAATTAGTACTTCAATACTAACAAAAACCATGCATATGGCAATTAAAAAGCATCAACCACCAATAATTAAAGGACGTCGAATAAAATTAAAATATGCACATTTAGGAAGTTCTAGCCCTCCTAAAATTATTATACATGGTAATCAAGTTACGTACTTATCTTTACCTTATAAAAGATATTTAATAAATTTTTTTTATAATACATTAAAAATAAAAGGAACACCTATTAAAATAGAATTTAAAAATAATATAAATCCTTATATTAAAAAATAAAAATTAACTTTCTGTAATATAATTTACATTATATAAGGGTATTTCTACTTCAATATCAACATTTCCAATAATCGCTTGGCAACTTAAACGACTTTCAGACTCAAGACCCCAAGCTTTATCTAAAATATCTTCTTCTTTTTCAGTCCAACCTGAAAGAGAAAAAAAACCTTTTCTTATAATACAATGACATGTACTACAAGCACATGATTTTTCACATGCATGTTCTAATCTAACATTGTTTCTTAATGCTACATTTAATATAGTTTCTCCTTCTTTAGATTCAAATTGAGCACCTTGAGGTAATATAATTTTATGTGGTAAAAATATAATTTTAGGCATTATTTAATTTCCTTTAAAATATTTTTATTTAAAAGAAAACTTAAATTTTCTTTAAGTTGTAATGAAAAAAAATTTTTAGTAACATCTTCTAACTTTTTCATATTCATTTTTATAGAAAAAAAATCATTTTCATGAATTGATTTTTCTAATTTCTTTTTTTGCGATTTTATTTTTTTTAATTCTTCTTCTGAAACTAACATCTTATCATTTTTTAAAGCAGAATTTAAAATATCTAAAATACGGATTGCTTCCATTTTTTTTTCTGTTTTTACTCTAAAAAAATAATCTTTTTTAGCATATTCTAATGATTCTTCAATTATTTCAGAAACGTTTATATTTTTTAATATAATATTATTATCAATTTGAATAAATTTTTCTTTATTAGTATTCTTATCTAATACTTTTACGTTAATTAACCCATCAGCATCAACTTCAAATGTAACTAAAATACGAGTTACACCTGCTTTTTGAGGTTTAATATTTTTTAAAACAAAACGAGATAATGAAATACAATCTTTTACTAATTCTCTTTCACCTTGTAAGACATGTATAACAATAGAAGTTTGATTATCTTTATAAGTTGTGAATTCCTTAGTTTTTGAAATAGGAATTGCAGTATTTCTTGATATAATTTTTTCAACAAATCCACCCATAACTTCAATGCCTAACGAAAGAGGCATAACATCCAACAATATTGTTTTATTTTTTACGTGATCGTTTATTAACATGTTTGCTTGCATTGCAGCGCCAATTGCTACAACTTGATCCGGATTAATAGAATTTAAAGGCAATTTTTTGAAAAATGTTGAAACTTCTTGATAAACTAATGGCACACGAGTTGAACCCCCAACCATTATAACTTCTTCAATCTCTTCTATTGATAAATCCGTTTCTTTAAGAAGTTGAGAGCAAATAAATAAAGTTTTTTTAACTAAATCACATATAATTATATTAAATTCATTACGAGTAATACAACCCTTCCAGTTAAAAAATTGAATTTCAACTTTATCATATATAGTTAATTTTATTTTAGTTTCTTTTGCAATTTGAAGTAACACAGATTGAAAAAAATCATTGCATTTATCTTTTATATTGGATTTTTTAAAAATATAACTAGCTAAAGCATAATCAAAATCATCACCTCCTAAATTAGAATCTCCACTAGTAGCTAAAACTTCAAAAATTTCTTTATTTAATTTTAATATAGATACATCAAAAGTTCCGCCTCCTAAATCATAAACGATAATAATGCCTTTCTTTTTTGTTTTTAATCCATATGCAATAGCTGCAGCCGTAGGTTCATTTAATAATCTTATTAAATTGATTTTTGCTAAAAGAGCTGCTTTTTTAGTAGCTTGTTTTTGAATATTATTGAAATATGCTGGAACAGTAATAATACTTGCATTTACTTCTCGATTAAATAAAAAAAGAGCTCTTTTTTTTAAACATTTTAATATTTCACTACAAACTTCAACAGGAGTTATAAGACCAGATTTTGTATGAAATAAAATAGTATTATTTTTTTCTCTTTCTATAATATTTGGTAAAATAGGAAAATTTTTTTTAATAAAATCTATAGAACGACCTAATAAACGTTTTACAGAAGTAATAGTATTTGTAGGATCTTTAGTAATATATTCTAAAGCATTCCATCCCACTAATACCGTATTTTTTTTATAATATACAATTGATGGTAATAAATAACGATTTTTTTCGTCTAACAATAAAATATTTTTTTTTTGTTTTACAGTAGCGGCTAAAGAATAAGTAGTGCCGAGATCAATACCTAAAAATAATTTTTCATTATCATTTTTATTTATAAAAACCATGTACTATGCCTTAATTTATATATGTTCTGATAAAATTTTTATTCTTTTTTTAAATGAATTTTTATTTTTTTAAAAAATAATAATTTTGCTATAACTTGCATTACTTTTTCATAATTCTTGTTTTTAAATTCCATATCAATAATAATTTCATAGTTATCAATTTTTTTTTCTATTTTTTTTAAAAAAATATCTATTTTTTTTTCATTACGATTATTCTTTAAATATTCTAATTCTTCATATAAAGAAAAATATTTTATTAAAAAATTATGATTCTTTAATAAAATAGTTTCTTTGCTAACTTTAAATCCGTTTAAAAATAATAAATATATTGCTCTGCTTAAAGAATCTTTTAAAGTTTTATAACCTTTGTTAATTTCTATTGATTTATTTAAAATTATTTTCTTTTTCGAAAGAGAGTCATTTATAAATAAATCAGGATGAAATTGTAATTGTAATTTATAAAAATTTTTAGTAAGTATTTTTTTATTAATGTTAAATTTTTCAGGTATGTTAAACAATTTAAAGTAATTCATTTATCACCTGTACTAAATCAAATATCAAAAATTCTATTGAATGTTGAAAGAATAATTTCTTTCAACACTACAAATTAAATTATTTTTTTTTATTTTTATAATCAGCAATAGCTGCTTTAATAGCATCTTCTGCTAAAATAGAACAATGAATTTTAACTGGTGGCAGCTCCAATTCTTCTACTATAGTGGTGTTTTTAATTGATTCAGCTTCACTGATAGATTTACCCTTTACCCATTCAGTCACTAACGAACTAGATGCAATAGCAGAACCACAACCGTATGTTTTAAAGCAAGCATCTTCAATAATGCCTTTATTGTTTACTTTAATTTGTAATTTCATAACATCACCACAAGCAGGCGCACCAACTAATCCGCTGCCTACATTAACATCAGAATTAGAAAAAGATCCAACATTGCGAGGATTTTCATAATGATCCATTACTTTTTTACTATAAGCCATATTTTAATTACCTTTAAATTAATTAATATATTTATTAACTATGATCCCATTCTATACTATTTAAATCAACTCCTGCCTTAAACATTTCCCATAACGGTGAAAGATCACGTAATTTATCAATGGCTTGATGAACTAATTTAACTGTATATTTAATTTCTTCTTCCGTAGTAAAACGACCAATTGAAAAACGGATGGAACTATGAGCTAATTCGTCTTTTATTCCTAAAGCTTTTAAAACATAAGAAGGTTCTAAACTAGCTGAAGTACAAGCAGAACCAGAAGAAATAGCTAAATCTTTAAGAGCCATAATTAAAGATTCACCTTCAATATAGTTAAAACTAACATTTAAAATATGAGGTACACCTTGTTTTAAATCACTATTCAAGTATACTTCTTCAATATCTTTAATGCCATTCCAAAGTAAATTTCTTAATTTTGTAGTATGATGAAAATCATTATGTATTTTATTTTTAGCTAATATAAATGCTTGCCCCATTCCTACAATTTGGTGTACGGGTAAAGTCCCTGATCTCATTCCTCTTTCATGTCCGCCACCATGGATTGAAGGTAATAAACGAATACGTGGTTTTCGACGTACATACAAACCTCCAATTCCCTTCGGACCATAAACTTTATGAGCAGAAAAAGACATTAAATCTACAGATAATATTTTTAAATTAATGGGAATTTTACCCACACTTTGAGTTGCATCTACATGAAAAAAAATACCATTATTTCGACAAATTTTTGATATATTATCAATATCTTGTATAATACCGATTTCATTATTTACATGCATTATAGAAACAAGTACAGTGTCTTTTGTAATATTTTTTTTTAAATCGTTTAAATCAATAATACCATTATTTTTAGGAGTGAGATAAGTTAAATGAAAACCTTTACTTTCAAGATACCTACAAGCATCTAAAACAGATTTATGTTCAGTTTTACTAGTAATAATATGTTTGCCTTTTTTTTCATGAAAAAAAGCTATCCCCTTTATAGCTAAATTATTTGATTCAGTTGCACCAGAAGTAAAAATAATTTCACGAGAATCTGCTCCAATTAATTCAGATATTTGATTACGTGCAATATCCACAGCTTCTTCTGCATTCCATCCAAATTTATGAGAGCGAGAGGCTGAATTTCCAAATATTCCATCTATCGTGAGATAATTCATCATTTTTTTTGCAACTTTATAATCTACAGGTGTTGTTGCTGCATAATCTAAATAAATTGGAGTTTTCATAATAAATTTTACCTTAAAAAATATTCTAATACATAAAACGTATATTCTATCATTTTAAAAAGTTTTATATCTAAAAATTATAAAAATATGTAAAATACATGCTAGACTTTTATTCTTATTAAGAATATAATAATCTTTAAAGATTGAAGATATCATTAGGGGTGTAGTTCAATCCGGTAGAGCATCGGTCTCCAAAACCGAAAGTTGTAGGTTCAAATCCTTCCACCCCTGCCAAAATTTCACTAATTGACATTTTTTTATGTTTATCAAAATAAAAAAATTAATCAATATCAATATTATATCAAAACATCATTATTCCTTCTTTATTTTAATAAATTTCTCAAAAAAAAATATATTTTATATTAATGAATTTTTTTACTTTTTAATAAAAAAATTTGGTTAATACATAATATAATTTTTTTTAAAACATTATTTTTCGGAGTAATTTTAAATGCCTAAATACCGTTCTTTTACAACCACACATGGTAGAAATATGTCTGGAGCTAGAGCTTTGTGGCGAGCTACAGGTATGACTGATGAAGATTTTAAAAAACCAATTATTGCAGTAGTAAATTCTTTTTCTCAATTTGTTCCAGGACATATTCATTTGCAAGAAGTCGGAAAACTAATTGCTAAAAAAATTCAAAAATTAGGAGCTGTTGCAAAAGAATTTAACACAATAGCAATTGATGATGGAATAGCTATGGGTCATAGCGGAATGTTATATTCGCTGCCTTCACGTGAATTAATTGCAGATTCTATTGAATATGTAATCAATGCACATTGCGCTGATGCGATGATTTGCATTTCTAATTGTGATAAAATTACTCCAGGTATGTTAATGGCATCATTACGCTTAAATATACCATCAGTTTTTGTTTCAGGTGGGCCAATGGAAGCAGGTAAAATAGAAACAAATAAAAAAGTCATAAAAATTGATTTAGTCGATGCTATTATTCAAGGAGGAAATCCTAAACAATCAGAAGATCTTATTAAAGATATTGAACTTTCTGCTTGTCCTACATGCGGATCCTGTTCAGGTATGTTTACTGCTAATTCTATGAATTGCTTAACTGAAGTTATGGGTTTATCTTTACCTGGAAATGGTACATTATTGGCAACTCATGTAGATCGTAAAGAATTATTTATAAAATCAGCTAAAACTATAGTAAATATTACTAAAGAATATTATAAAAAAAATAATAAAAAAATTTTACCTAGAAGCATTGTTAATAAAGAAGCTTTCGAAAATGCTATGATACTAGATATTGCAATGGGAGGTTCAACTAACACTATTTTACATTTATTAGCAGCAGCTCAAGAAGCTGAAGTTGATTTTAAAATGTCTGATATTAACAAATTGTCTAAAAAAGTACCACATATTTGTAAAGTTGCACCTAGTACTTCGCTATATCATGTAGAAGATGTGCATCGTGCTGGCGGTGTAATGGGTATTTTAGGAGAATTAAATCGTATTAACTTATTAAATAAAAATACTAGGAACATATTAAAACTTGATTTAGAAGAAACATTAAATGAATATGACATTTTAGTTACAAAAAATCCTGATATAATTAAAATGTTTCAAGCAGGACCTGGGGGAATACGCACAACACAACCATACTCTCAAAATTTTAGATGGACAGAATTAGATAAAGATCGAGAAAATGGTTGTATTAGATCTTCTAAATATGCTTATAGTAAAGATGGAGGATTGGCAGTTTTATATGGAAACATAGCAAAACATGGATGTATAATTAAAACAGCTGGAGTAAATAAAAACAATTATATTTTTTCTGGAACTGCTGTTGTATATAATAGTCAAGAAGAAGCTGTAAACGGTATTCTAAACGGTCAAGTAATTGCAGGAAATGTTGTTGTAATTCGTTACGAAGGGCCTAAAGGTGGGCCAGGCATGCAAGAAATGTTATATCCTACTACATATTTGAAATCTATGAATTTAGATAAAACATGCGCATTAATTACTGATGGTAGATTTTCAGGTGGTACTTCAGGGCTTTCTATAGGACATATTTCGCCAGAAGCAGCGAATCAAGGTGTAATTGCTTTAGTAAAAAATGGTGATGTAATTAATATCAATATTTTTGAAAGAAGTATTCATTTGAATATTACAGAACAAGAATTATCTAATCGTATTTTACAAGAAGAATCAAAAAAATCTTTATCTTATAAACCTTACAATCGAAAAAGACATATCTCTTCTGCATTAAAAACATATGCATTTTTTGCAACAAGTGCTGATCAAGGTGCAGTAAGAGATAAAAATAAATTGTCTAATTTTTAAAACTATAAGGATGTTTTATTATGAATTATTTTAACACATTAAATTTTAATCAAAAAATTAATCAAATAAAAAAATGTCGTTTTATGCAAAAAGAAGAGTTTAATAAAAAAAATGAAATTTTAAAAAATAAAAACATAGTTATTGTTGGTTGTGGAGCTCAAGGTTTGAACCAAGGTTTGAATATGAGAGATTCGGGATTAAATATTTCTTATGCACTTAAAAAAAATAGTATTTTAAATAAAAATCAATCTTGGATCAATGCAACTAAAAATAACTTTATAGTAGATACTTATGAAAAACTTATACCAAATGCTGACTTGGTGATTAATTTAACTCCTGATAAACAACATAGTAATGTTGTAAAAGAATTACAAACCTTAATGAAAAAGAATTCTTGTTTAGGTTATTCACATGGTTTTAACATTGTAGAAATTGGAGAAAAAATTAGAAAAGATATTACTGTAATTATGGTTGCTCCAAAATGTCCAGGAACAGAAGTACGCGAAGAATATAAAAGAGGATTTGGTGTTCCTACATTAATTGCAGTACATTATGAAAACGACCCTAAAAAAATAGGTATAGAAATAGCAAAAGCATGGGCTTTTTCTACTGGAGGACATCGTGCAGGTGTTTTAGAATCATCATTTGTAGCTGAAGTAAAATCTGATTTAATGGGTGAACAAACAATTTTATGTGGTATGCTTCAAACAGCTTCAATAATATGTTATGAAAAATTAATTCAAGAAAAATATAATCCAGATTACGCTGGAAAATTAATACAATGCGGATGGGAAACTATCACAGAATCTCTTAAACATGGTGGAATTACTTTAATGATGGATCGACTATCAAATTCATCAAAAATAAGAGCTCATTATTTATCTAAAGTTATCAAAAAAATATTATCATCATTATTTCAAAAACATATGGATGATATTATATCAGGTAAATTTTCTGCAGACATGATTCAAGATTGGAAAAATAAAGATAAAAATTTGTTAAATTGGAGAAATCAAAATAAAAATACCGCGTTTGAACAAGCACCTTTTTATAAAGGTAAAATATCAGAACAAGAATATTATGATCATGGTATATTAATGATAGCAATATTAAAAGCTGGTATCGAATTAGCTTTTGAGAAAATGGTAGACACAGGTATTATAGAAGAATCTGCTTACTATGAATCATTACATGAATTACCACTAATCGCTAATACAATTGCAAGAAAAAAATTATATGAAATGAATATGGTGATTTCAGATACAGCTGAATATGGCAGTTATCTTTTTTCTGAATCTGCATATCCTATTTTAAAAGATTTTATTAAAAATCTTGAGAAAAGTGATCTGGGTTGTTCGCTTGCCAGAAATGTAGTAGACAATCTAGAACTACATAAAACAAATGAAAGTATTCGTAATCATCCAATAGAAATTATTGGGCGTAAACTAAGATCCTACATGACAAAAATGAAAACAATAACAGTAGCACAGTAAAAATACTGATTATTTAAAAAAATAAATCATACATTTCATTCATTAAACATTGTTGATATTTTTATGTCTCTTAACTATGCTCAAAAAAAAGCTATTGAATTTATTAATGGTCCCTGTTTAATATTAGCAGGGGCTGGTTCTGGTAAAACAAAAGTTATTATTAATAAAATAATTTATTTGATTAATCATTGTAAATATAAAGCAGATAATATTACAGCTGTAACTTTTACTAATAAATCAGCTTGCGAAATGAAAATGCGTCTTTCAAAATATTTAAATGTTTTAGAAATAAAAAAAATGATTATTTCAACCTTTCATTCATTAGGATTGGAAATTATTAAAAAAGAAATTAATTCATTGCAATTTAATAAAAATTTTACTCTTTTTGATGAAAAAGATCAAATAATGTTATTAAAAAAAATATGCAAAAAAGATACAAAAAATGATATTAGATCATTGAAAAAAATAAATTTTATGATTTCTAATTGGAAAAATAAATTTTACACTCCCTTGCAAGCTGAATCATCAGCACAGTCGGAGTTTGAAAAAAAAATCGCATATGTTTATAAAATATACAATGATTATCTTCACGAATCTAATATATTAGATTTTGATGATTTAATTTGTATACCTACTTTATTATTAAAAAAAAATCAAAAAATAAAAAATTATTGGCAAAAAAAAATTTCTTATCTATTAGTAGATGAATATCAAGATACAAATAATAGTCAATATGAATTTATAAAAATGCTTACTAAAAATGATTCTAATTTTACATTGGTTGGAGATGATGACCAATCTATTTATTCTTGGCGAGGAGCAAATCCTCAGAATATTTTTTTATTAAAAAAAGATTTTCCGAATTTAAAAGTGATAAAAATGGAGCATAATTATCGCTCTTCAGGAAGAATATTAAAAGTTGCAAATAGCCTCATTGCTAATAACATACATCTTTTAAAAAAAAAATTATTTTCTAATTTAGAATATGGAGACTTGGTAAGAGTTATAATAGGTGAAGATGAAGAAAATGAAGCAGAAAAAATAGCTCAAAAAATTATACATCAATATTCTACAAAAAAATCAAAATATCAAGATTATGCTATTTTATATCGAGGAAATTATCAATCTAGAATTCTTGAAAAAGTTTTAATAAAAAAGAATATACCATATAATATTTCAGAAAATTCATCATTTTTTTCTCGCCCTGAAATTAAAGATTTATTAAGTTATTTACGTATTATAATTAATCCAGATGATGATTATGCTTTTATGAGAATAATAAATGTTCCTTCTCGAAAAATAGGGTTAATTACATTAAATAAATTAGAAAAGTTTGCAAGTAAAGAAAAAAAAAGTCTTTTTCAAGTAAGTAGTAATATAAAAAACAAAAATTTTTTAACAGAAAACACAAAAAATAAAATACATAAATTTATTTTTTGGATAAAGAAAATTATTCAGTTATCTTATTTAGAACCATCTAATATTTTAGATAAGATTATTAACGATATTGAATATGAAGTATGGTTGTCAAAAATTTTAAAAGAGCCTAATCAAATTAAAAAAAGTGTCAATAATATCCATACTTTATCACAATGGATTAAAACTATGCTTGAAGGAAATGCATTTGAAAAACCTATGGCTTTGTCAGAAATTGTTGCACAAATGACACTACGTGATATATCTAATAAACATGTTAAAGAAAATCAACAAGATCGAGTACAACTGATGACATTACATGCTTCTAAAGGACTAGAATTTCCATCAGTATTCATGATCGGTATGGCTGAAGGTATTTTGCCTAATCATAAAAGTATTAATAATGATAATATAGAAGAGGAAAGAAGATTAACTTATGTCGGAATAACTCGAGCAAAAAAACAGTTGTTTTTAACTTATTGTTCTAAGCGTATTCAATATGGTCAAATTTTATATATGTCACCTAGTAGATTTTTATTTGAATTACCAGAGGAAGATTTACTATGGAATAGAAATATTTCTTCAGAAAAGTTCTTACAAAATACACAAAAAAACACACTAACAATATATCGTTTACAAAAAATTTTGAAAAAATATAAAAATGTAAAAAATTAAAATATTTTTTTCAATTTTAGTTTTAAAAAAGTCTTTAAAATGATACTATTATTCTATATACTTTTAAATTATAAAAATTTAAATTTTATTTATTTCAAACTTCCTTAATATTGAGTAAATGTATAAAAAATGAATAAAATAATCGAACTAACAGATAAAAATTTTCAAGAAATAGTCTTAAATAAAACAGGTTTTATGCTAGTTGATTTTTGGGCTCCATGGTGTAATCCTTGTAAAATTTTAGCGCCTATTTTAGAAGAAATTTCAAAAGAATATCACAATAGTATTATTTTTGGAAAATTAAATATTGAAGAAAATCCCAATACTGCTCCCATATATTCTATTAGAAGCATTCCTACATTATTATTATTTAAGAATGGACAAGTGCTTTCGACTAAAGTTGGTGCACTTTCTAAATTACAACTTAAAGAATTTTTAGATGAACACATTAACTAATATTATTTAAAATAGTTAATCAAAAAAATGTTAAAAATTCAATTTCATTTAAAATTTATTAATAAATATCAGTAAATTTTAATATTATGTCATAATTTTTATTTCGAGATTTACCCCGATTTTACTAAGAACCCACCATTATGAATCTTACCGCACTTAAAAATATGCCAGTTTCTGAATTAATTACTCTTGGTGAAAAAATGGGGTTGGAAAATTTAGCGCGTATGCGTAAACAAGATATTATTTTTGCCATCCTAAAACAACATGCAAAAAGCGGAGAAGATATATTTGGAGACGGAGTTTTAGAAATACTACAAGATGGATTTGGTTTTCTACGTTCTGCTGATAGTTCTTATTTAGCTGGTCCTGATGACATTTATGTTTCACCGAGTCAAATACGTAGGTTCAATTTACGTACTGGTGATACTATTTCTGGAAAAATAAGACCGCCAAAAGAAGGTGAAAGATATTTCGCTTTACTAAAAGTAAATGAGGTAAACTACGATAAACCTGAAAATGCAAGAAGTAAAATATTATTTGAAAATTTAACACCATTACATGCCAATTCGAGATTAAGAATGGAACGTGGAAACGGATCCACTGAGGATCTAACAGCAAGAGTATTAGATTTAGCATCTCCTATTGGACGAGGTCAACGTGGTTTAATTGTAGCTCCTCCAAAAGCTGGAAAAACAATATTACTTCAAAATATTGCACAAAGTATTGCTTATAATCATCCAGACTGTGTGTTAATGGTTTTGTTAATTGATGAACGACCAGAAGAAGTCACGGAAATGCAAAGATTAGTTAAAGGCGAGGTTGTTGCTTCTACTTTTGATGAACCTGCATCAAGACATGTTCAAGTAGCTGAAATGGTTATTGAAAAAGCAAAAAGACTTGTAGAACATAAAAAAGATGTTATTATTTTGCTTGATTCAATTACCCGTTTAGCTCGAGCTTATAACACAGTAGTACCAGCATCTGGAAAAGTTTTAACTGGAGGTGTTGATGCTAATGCTTTACATAGACCTAAACGATTTTTTGGTGCTGCACGAAATGTAGAAGAAGGAGGTAGTTTAACTATTATTGCTACTGCATTAGTTGATACCGGTTCAAAAATGGATGAAGTTATTTATGAAGAATTTAAAGGAACAGGTAACATGGAACTTCCATTATCTAGAAAAATAGCAGAAAAACGTGTATTTCCAGCAATTGATTATAATCGTTCCGGAACTAGAAAAGAAGAGTTATTGACTTTGCCAGAAGAGCTTCAAAAAATGTGGATTTTAAGAAAAATTATTCATCCTATGAGTGAAATAGATGCAATGGAATTTTTATTAAACAAATTGTCTATGACCAAAACTAATGATGAGTTTTTTGATATGATGAAACGTTCATAAATATTAAAGAGCTATAAATTTATATATAAATAAAACTTATTTTATATACATAAAATATTGTTATATGCATTCCCTTATTTTTTATCTAATTTTTTTTTGTAAAAAAAGCTGGACAATAAAGATTATTCACTTTAAAATCTAATTTTATTTTATATAGATGAGCGCTCGTAGCTCATTTGGATAGAGCACTACCTTCCGAAGGTAGAGGTGTCAGGTTCAAATCCTGTCGAGCGCATTTTTTTTATAAAACATTTTTAACTGGTGGCTATAGCTCAGTTGGTAGAGCTCTGGATTGTGATTCCAGCGGTCATGGGTTCAAATCCCATTAGCCACCCCAAAAAAAATTAAAAATTCGGCGAATAGCGCAGCTTGGTAGCGCAACTGGTTTGGGACCAGTAGGTCAGAGGTTCAAATCCTCTTTCGCCGACCAAAAGAAAAAAAAATATTTTTTTTTAAATATTCAAATTTAATTGTTTTTAATAAAGATTTATTATCAGCACGTTTAGATATTATAATATTTTTCCATCCTAAATCTTTTGCTATATTTGACAATCTTTTACTTACTACAAAAACTTGACATTGAAATAACCACTTTTTCTGATCTATATCAGAAATAATATTTTTTAATTGATATAAAATTTCACCACTTGTTGCTACTAAAGTATCTATTTTATATAAACGCCATTTTTTTCCTTCTGTCATACCATCTAAATTTTTTAAAACTCTTTTATAACATTCTATAACACAAATTTTAAATCCCTCTTTTTTTAAATTATTTTCTATAAATTCTCGTCCATTTTCTCCTTTTAATAAAACTATTTGATCATTTTTTAAAATATCCCTATATAAAATTTTTAACAAATTTTCACTGTTTTCCTTTTTAGGAAAAATAATTTTTTTTTAACATATTTGTAAAGAAAAGCAGCAGTACTTTCTCCAATAGCATAATATTTTGCATGTAATGGCCATTGCAAATTATATTTTTTTAAATATAAATTTGTATAAAAAATAGATTTTTTTGAAAAAACAAGGATTACATTAGATTGATATAGTGTATTAATTTTTTGTGATAAGCTTATTAAGCTCGTACTAGGAAAAAAATCAAATAAAGAAAAATGAAAAGAAGATATTCCTATTTCATTAAGATTTTTTACTAATTCTTCTCCTGTAGGTGAAGGACGCATGACTAGTATTTTCATATACAATAAGATTGTTTTATATGAAGGTCATTTAAAATTTTTTGCGCACCATTGCTAAGTAATTCATCAGCAAGTGAATATCCCATTTTTTCTCCTGTATTATAATAACCTATCCTTTCCCCTTTTAATATTATTTTTCCATTAGGTGAGCCTATCAGTCCTCTTAACCAAATTTTGTTTTTTTTTAGAATAGCATAGCTTCCAATAGGAATTTGACATCCCGATTCTAACTTTCTACAAAAAGCACGTTCTGCATTAATTTCAATAAAAGTATTTATATGATTAAGACGAGATAAAAAAAATAATACTTTTTTATCATGTAATCTAGATTGAATTCCAATTGCACCTTGACCACAAGAAGGAAGAGACAGTTCAGCTGGTATAATTTGAGTTATACGATGTTTTAAGCTTAATCTATTTAACCCTTCAGTAGCAAGAATGATCGCATCATACTTGCCTTCATCTAACTTAGCTATTCTTGTTTCTACATTGCCCCTTACAGGGGAAATAATTAAATCTGGTCTATAAGTAATTAATTGACATTGTCTTCTTAAACTAGATGTTCCAACTATTGCACCTGGAGGTAATTGATTAATAGATTGATAATGATTAGATACTAGTGTATCTAAAGCATTTCCTCTTTTACATATACTAACTAAACATAGTTCTTTTGTAATATTAACTGGAAGATCTTTCATAGAATGAATGGCAATATCTGCTTTATTTTCAAGAAGTGCAAGTTCTAATTCTTTTATAAATAATCCCTTTCCTCCAATTTTTGAAAGAGATTTTTTTAAAATATTATCTCCATGAGTAACGATAGGTACTAATTTTATATTTAAATCTGGATATAAAGACAGTATTTTTTTTTGAACATATTCTGTTTGTTGCAATGCTAAAGGACTTTTTCTAGTAGCAATTCTTAATGTTTTATTTTGCATATTACTATTTATTTTAATATAGATATATTTTTTATATATTTTAATTTTAAAAAAGATACAAAACCTTATCATATTTTTTTATTTTTATATAAAATTTTTTTGTATTTTATTAAAATTATTTTTTATAAAAAATAATATTTTTATTTGATTGAATAGAACACGAATATTCTAATATTTCCCAAAAATCTTTATTACTACGATTACAAATCCATTTATTTTCTTTATAATTAAAATGATATCCATTTACTGTTGTAGCTAACCATATTTGTTGCAATGATTCCTGTTTATTAATAATAATAACACTTTTATTTGCAAAAGTAATAGTCATAACATAATCTTGGATTTCGTAATCAATATCAATATTATTAGAATAGAAATTTAAATTATCTTCAATTTTTAAAAATAACTCGTCTATTAATATATAAAAATTGTTGACATTTTTTTTTAGAATTATTTTTCGTTTCATAAGGATAACCATTTTTTTAATTTTTTTGAAATAAGTTTAAAATATAAAAAAACTTTTTGTATCATTAAAAAATCATTTTATTTTTACAAAAAATATTAAATTATTTATAGGTGATAATATGTTTTCATATGGTAATTACAAAAAAAAAATTTATTTTTCTAAAATGCATGGTTTAAGTAATGATTTTATGATTGTAGATTGTCTTAATCAGACATTTAATCCATCATCTGAAATGATAAAAGAATTATCTAATCGATATACTGGCATTGGTTTTGATCAGTTATTACTTGTAGATAAGTCATATGATTCTTTGTTTGACTTTAATTATCGAATTTTTAATTCTAATGGAAATGAAGTTGAACAATGTGGAAATGGTGCTCGATGTTTTGGCCTTTTTCTTTTATTAAAAAAATTAACTAATAAAAAAACTATTTCCGTTAGTACTAAAAAACGACATTTATTTATTCATTTTATAGAAAAAAACATGATTAAAGTTAATATGGAAGAACCAGATTTTAAACTAGATAATATAGAGTTGTCAAAAAATATTTTATGTAAAAATTTTTCAGTGAATATTTTAAATGATAGTTTAAAATGCAGTATAGTATCTACTGGAAATCCGCATTGTGTTATTCAAGTACAAAACATTAAAACAGCTCCTGTAAACCTTATTAGTCAAGCTATAGAAAACAACTCAATTTTTTTACAGGGCGTAAATATAGGTTTTATGGAAATCGTTAATAAAAATCATATTAAATTAAGGGTTTATGAACGTGATGTAGGTGAAACACAGTCATGTGGAACTGGTGCCTGCGCTGCAGTTGCAGTTGGCATTGTAAAAAATTTACTTTTCAACAATGTTGAAGTAGATTTACCAGGTGGAAAATTATTTATAGAATGGAAAGGTTTTGGAAATCCTCTTTATATGATAGGACCTGCACAACATGTTTATGATGGATATATATATATCTAAAATTTTTTATTCAAAAAGGAGTTATATTTTGACATTTTTAAAAAAAACAAAAAAGAAATTAGAAAAAAAAGAATACATAAAAAAAAATACAAAAAAATTTAATCAAGTTTTTATAGCTCTTTTTTCAGGTGGTTTTTCTACTTTTTCTATCTTGTATTGTGTACAATCAATTTTACCGATATTTTCTAAACAATTTTATTTAACTCCCGCAGAAAGTAGTTTTTCTCTTTCTGCTGCAACTGGCATGATGGCTGTAGGAATGATTTTTACTGGACCGTTATCTGATGTTATTGGCAGAAAGTCTATCATGTCCGTCTCTTTATTTATAGCTGCAATATTAACAATAATATGTTCAACGATGACCAGCTGGACTGCTATTGTTTTATTACGAGCGTTAACTGGTTTGGCATTAAGCGGTGTTGTTGCTGTTGCTATGACATATATTAGCGAAGAAATACATCCTAATTCTTTATCTTTTTGTATGGGGCTATATATTAGTGGAAATACTATAGGTGGATGTTCTGGAAGATTAATGAGTAGTATTTTATCTGAAAAATTTTCATGGAATATTGCGTTAATGATAATTGGAATAATTTCTTTAATATCCTCTTGTTTTTTTTTATATTTCTTACCTCAATCTAAAAATTTTTATTCTGTTTCTATTAATTTTTCTCAATTTTTAAATCGTTTTTATCTACAATTAAAGAATCCAGCATTATTTGTACTTTTTGTAATAGGTTTTATATTAATGGGAAGCTTTGTTACTATTTTTAATTATATTGGTTATCGATTAATATTAAAACCATTTTTTTTATGCCAATCTAGTATAGGATTGTTATCTATTATCTATTTGACAGGAGTATATAGTTCTCCTAAAGCTGGTATATTAATTAATAAATATCATCGTAATGATATTCTTTTTATATCATTACTTTTGATGGTAACAGGTATCTTTATTACACAATTTGATCAATTATTAATAATAATTTTAGGTTTAATCATATTTTCTGGTGGTTTTTTTGCATCGCATTCTATTGCCAGTAGTTGGGTTGGTTCTTATACAAAAATTGCTAAAGTTCAAGCTACATCTTTATATTTATTTTTTTATTATTTAGGTTCTAGTGTATTTGGCACATTTGGTGGATTTTTTTGGTACCATTTTAAATGGTCTGGAATTTCAATTTTTATTTTAATCATGTTATTTTTAGGTATTTTTCTATCTTATAAATTAAAAAAAAATAACATTTGATAATAAATTTTTTATGTTTTTACATAAAAATATTATTATAAATAATTTGATATAAATAATATTCATATTTTACTTTCCTCAAACATAGTTTCTCACAGATAATAAGCTTAATTCAATTCATCAAAATGGCTTAAAGATTATGCTATATTTATTTTCTTATTCTGATTTGAATCATAGTTTATTTATTTTTTTAGCTTTATTTTTTGTTTTATTTTATGAAGCTATTAATGGTTTTCATGATACAGCCAATGCAGTATCTACTTTAATTTATACGCGAGCAATGTCTGCAAATATTGCAGTTATAATGTCTGGTGTATTTAATTTTTTAGGTGTTTTACTTGGAGGTTTAACTGTTGCTTATGCTATTGTGCATTTATTACCAAATGATTTATTATTAAATACAACTTCAAAAAACGCTCTAGCTATGGTTTTTTCCATGCTATTAGCAGCAATACTATGGAATTTATTTACTTGGTATTTCTGTTTGCCTGCATCTAGTTCACATTCCCTTATCGGAGCAATTATTGGAATAGGTCTAACTAACGCAATGGTTACTGGTGCATCTTTAGTAAATGCATTAAATGTTCCAAAAATGACAAACGTGTTTTTATCTCTTATTTTTTCTCCTATTGTTGGATTAATAGTAGCTGGAACTTTAATTTTTTTATTACGATTTTATTTGAAAAATAATAAAATGTTTTTTCGTATTCATATGACACCATTAGAACGTGAAAAAATAGATGGAAAAAAAAATCCGCCATTATTAATACGAACAGCATTAATTTTATCGTCTATTGGAGTGAGTTATGCCCATGGTGCAAACGATGGTCAAAAAGGGATTGGATTAATAATGTTAGTCTTAATAGGAATTATACCGTCTTCTTTTTTAGTTAATTTAAATGCTAATAAATATGAAATTATTTGTACAAAAAACACAATTAATAATTTAGAAAAATACTATTTAAAATATGATAAAAATACTTTGAAAAAAATAGACAATAAAAATATTGTTAATGATTTAAATATTCATTATTCCTATTCTAATATTATAAAAAACATTCAACAATCTAAATTGTTACTAGAAAATACTTCAGATTACAATACATTAAATATTAAGAAAAGATTTGAATTACGTCACTTTTTGTTATGTATTTCTGAGATAATTGAGCAAACTATCAATACTTCTGAAATTAATTCTGAAGATAAATATTTTTTGATTAAAAGTAAAAAAGATATACTACAAACTATTGAGTATGCACCAATGTGGATTATATTAATTGTTGCTTTATCTTTATCAATAGGGACAATGATAGGATGGAAGAGAATTGTTATTACTATTGGTGAAAAAATAGGTAAAAAAAGAATGACATATGCTCAAGCTATGTCTGCTCAAATAACAGCTTCTTTATCTATTGGAATAGCAAGTTATACAGGTATACCAGTTTCCACTACTCATATTCTTTCATCTTCTGTAGCAGGTACAATGCTAATAGATGGTGATGGAATTCAAATTAAGACTATTAAAAATATTGCTTTAGCATGGATATTAACTTTACCAGTGTCAATTTTTTTATCTAGTTTTTTATATTGGATTGCATTATTTTTAATATAAGTATTAATTTTAGTAAAATTATTAATAATATTTTTTTCAATAGGGGTACGTGTAAAAAATATGTACTCCTGTTTTTTTTATTTAAAAAGTATTATAGATATCGAAACGATGCTTTTTCCCTAATACAATAAAACTTAGTTTGTCTTGAGATAAAGATTTTGCATAACAAGGACGTTTTACAACTACTCTTTTTTTCGCTTTTTTTTGAGCAAGATTTAATAATTCTTCAGCATCTTCGTCTTGTCCTATTAAATTTCTAAAAATTTGCATATTTTTTTTTGGCAAAGATTTTTTTTTATTTAAAGGATACATAGGGTCTAAATAAATGACATCTGGTTGTATAAAAGGTGTGTTCAATATATTAAAACTATCATTTAAAATTAAATGTAATCTTTTTTTTAACCAGTTCCCTATTTTTTTATCTTGATAACCTCTTTGTAAACCGTCTTGTAATAAAGCAGCAATTATTGGATGACGTTCTATCATAATTACTTGACATCCAAGAAAAGCAAGTATAAAAGCATCGTTTCCTAATCCTGCAGTTGCATCTAAAACAATAGGAAAATAAGATTTTTTTATTCCTACAGCTTTATATAAAATTTCATTTTTTTTTCTAAAAAAATTACATCTATAATTATTTTTTTTTGAAGTGAAATCAACTTTTATAGATTTTTGTTCAATATTGTTTCGATCATATAATTCCAAAGAATTAGAATTAATTATTAAACCTATTGAACAATGTTCATCATGTTTTAAATCAAGTACATTAATTAAATTACATATTCTTTGATTATAGTATTTAAATGACAAGTATACTTTCATATTTTTTTCTTTTTTTTTTAAATTAATAATTGACTTTTGAAGAAATTTAATTAAAATATAATTTGGTAATTTTTTATATATTTAATGTAAATAATGTATTAAAAATAATTTTTTGAAGTTTCATATAAAAAATTCACATTATTAATTTTTTTATATAGATTCAATTTACATTTATATAAAAATTTATTCAATTAAAAATAGTAAATTAAAAAAGGACAAAAATTATGTCATCTAATTTCTTAATTACTTCAATAGATCCGACAAATAAAAAATCTAGAAATAAAATAGATTTTGATCCTAAAATTCTTGAAAAAATATTCAACAAACAGCAAGAAATTAAAAAAAATAAAAATTTTGAAGTATTCCAAGATAAAAAACATTCAACAAATTTAGAAAAAACATATTATGAAGATTCTTTAATTTTATTAAAAATTTTAGAACAAAATGCTCAAGACAACATACTTAAGAAATATAATATAAAAGATAATTTTTTTTTAGAAAAAGATTCACAAAAAATAATTAATGATAATAAAAAAAGTTATATCGTTCAAGATATGTTGATGAAAAAAAAATTCTAAATAATTTCTCTCCATATTTTTTTAATAAAAAATTCTTTGATTTTGATATTTTAAAGATTACTGAAGATATTCTTGAGACAATAAAAAACACTGTTGTCACAACTTATGAAACTGTAAAAACAGAAACTATAGATTTATTTAATGGAAAAACTATTAAAAAACTATTTTTTCAAGATGTAAAATCAGACTCTAATCAAGAGTCAATTGAATCTTTAAAAAAAAATATTGAAGACCTTAAAAAAACTATCGAATCATCAAAAATTTTTATAAAAGCCATCATTGATAAAATTCGTTCTCAAGGCAAAATAAAAATTATTAATCAATTAAATAATAATCCAACACATCCTGAATATCAAAGTTCATTTCCTGATCTTCTCAATGCTCCAGCTAAAACTCACGATAATAAAAATAATTTCTATTCTACGACAAGATTCGATGAGAATTTTGATTTAGAAGGAAGAAAAAATATTTTAAAGATAGATAAAACTTTTAAAGAAAGAATGAATAAAAGTGTTCAAGAATCTTATTATAATAACTTTGTTAATCATGATTTATGGCAAGTTTCAGATCAATTGAATTCTTTAGAAAATATTTCATTTACAATTAAAAATTTTCAAAAACATTATGAAAATTTAAAATTATCTAATGAATTAGATAATCAGTTTATGAATGATTCTCATCCATTTCTTTTTATTATAAATGACAATTTTATTAATTTAAATAATAGAACACAAATGATTCAAGATTTTCAAAAAATCATACCAGAATCTAATTTTCAAAAATTAATTTCTACATATGCGAATCAAAAATTTTTATATCAATCTTATCTTCAATTAGTTTCTGAAAATCCAGAAATTAATGAATATCAAATCAAAAACTCTAGAAATATTTATAAAATAGATCAACTAGATGATGGTTCGATTAAATTAGTTGCCACTAATTTATCTGATTTAGATATAAAAAATAATAATAATATTGCAAAATATAAATCTTTTGGAATACGTGCAACTGTTGTTATCCCTCTAAAAGATGCACCAGTCATGAAATATTCGCATTTTTTGAAAAAATAAATGTTATATTTTTTATATAAAATAAATAAGTAAATATATAATTTTTTTTATCTATACAATAGAGTGTATGATTACACTCTATTGTCTTATATAAAAACATATTACTTTATAGAAACATTTTTAAGTTTTTTTAATAATGCAAAATGTACTTCTTTTGGAAGATATGGTTTTGTATTACCTTTATATTTTGCTATTTCTTTAACAAAAGAAGAAGATATAAAAGAGACTTCTTTAGAAGATAGTAAGAAAATACTATCTAAATCTGGATAAATTTGTTTATTGATAGCTGCTAATTTTATTTCATAATCAAAATCAAATATTGTGCGTACTCCTCTAATTAAAACATTAGTCTTTTCTTTTTTTGCTAGATTAGCTAATAAATCATTAAATCCAAGTATTTTTTTTACGTTTTTAAGATGTAATGTAGCTATTCGAGTTAATTCGATTCGTTCTTTTAAATTAAAAATAGGTTTTTTTTTCAAATTATTAGAAATTGCAATAGTTATACTATCAAATATTTTTGTTGCACGTGTTATAATATCTAAATGTCCATATGTAATAGGATCAAATGTACCGGGATATATTGCAGTTTTATTCATCATTTATTCTATTTTTTCACTAGTTTATTTAAATCTTATTTTTAAATATATAACTTTTTTATTAGATAAAATCTTATGTTTTTCATTGTTTAATAATAAATTTTTTAAAGAAAATTGATATGAACTTAAAAAATATTTGGAAACCTAGTGCTTCAATTAAAAACTTAATAAAAAGATCAAAAATAATTTCTAATATTCGTTTATTTTTTTTAGAACGTAATATTCTAGAAGTAGAAACACCTGTTTTATCTCGTTCAACAGTTACTGATGTGAATTTAGTACCTTTTAAAACAGATTATTTTTCATTAAATCATGTTGATAAGTTGACATTATGGTTAATGACTAGTCCAGAATATCATATGAAACGTTTATTAGCAGCAGAAAGTGGACCTATATATCAAATTTGTCATAGTTTTAGGAACGAAGAATTAGGTAAATATCATAATCCAGAATTTACTATTTTAGAATGGTATCAACCATTTTATTCTATAACTAAATTAATGAGAGAGATCAATGATTTGCTTCAAAAAGTTTTAAAATATCCAAAATCAGATAAAATTTCATATCAAAATGTATTTATAAAATTTTTTAAAATAGATCCTTTAGATACTAGCTTGATAGAATTAAAAAAATTATCTAAAAAATTAAAATTAGATCATTTAACCCATTTAGAACAGGATTTAAACAAATTAATACAATTATTATTTACATTACATATAGAACCTAATCTTGGTAAAAAAAAACCTTTATTTGTCTATCATTTTCCTGCAGAACAAGCATCTCTTGCTGCAATTAATGTAAAAGATTCTCGTATTTCAGAAAGATTTGAATTATTTTTTAAAGGAATAGAATTAGGAAATGGTTTTTATGAACTAACAGATGTTAATGAACAGAAGAATCGTTTTTTAAAAGATAATAAAAATCGAATCGCTATGAATCTACCTGTTCGGAAAATAGATGATTATTTTTTGAAGGCTTTATCTTATGGATTACCTCCGTGTTCCGGTGTGGCAATAGGTTTAGATCGACTGATCATGCTTGCTTTAGATCAAAACAACATTAACGAAGTAATATCTTTTCCGCTAGATCGTTGTTGAATTTGATGAAATAATTTACCAATAACTTTCCATTGTTATATTACCTTTTTTACAACGTAAATGTTTTTTCATATTTCTATTATTTTTAAGATATAAATATGTATCTTTTACCATAAAAGGATTTCCACATAACATGACATGCGAAGTTTCAGGATTTATTGATAAACCAATTTTTTTTTCTAGTATTTTACTATTTATCAAAAAAGGAATTCTACCAGTTAAAGAATTTTTATTTTCCTCTCGACTAATAACAGTTTGTATTTTTAATTTTCCATTGTACTTTTGAGAAAGGCTTTTCATAAGAGGAAGATAATTTAATTCATTTTGATATCGTACTGCATGTATTAGTACAATATTATTAAATCTATCAAGATTTTTACCTTCTTTTAAAATAGAACAATATGGACCTATAGCAGTTCCTGTAGCAAACATCCATAAAGTTTCAGAATCAGGTATTTCATCTATAGTAAAAAAACCAAATGATTTTTTTTTAATAAAAACATTGTCACCATCTTGAAGATGGTATAATAAATTACTTAATTTTCCATCTAAAACACGAACAATATAAATTTCTAAATTTTTATCGCTAGGAGCATTAACATATGAGTATGCTCTTTGAATTTTTTTTCGAAAAATATCAGTATTATTATCATATAGAGCTAATTTAGTAAACTGTCCTGCATGAAACGGTTCAATAGGGGCTCTTAAAATAAGACTAAATAAGTTTTTATTCGTCCATTTCTTTATTTTTATAACATCTGCATTAATCCAAGAATTCATTTTTTATTATTCTCAATAATAGTAATATTTTCAGATCATTGTACTCATATAAAAATAAGTACAATGATTTTTTTTAATAAGAATGGTGATATGTTTGTAACATTATTTTTTATTTTATTTTTTATCAATTTTTTTAGTATCGTTTGGTATATTAATAGAGATTTTTTTAGGTTTTTCTTCTTCTGGAATATTGCATTCAAAATGTAGTTTTAACAAGCCTAAATTTAACTCTGCTTTTTTTACCTTAATTTTATGATCTAAATTAAAGTTTAGAGAAAAATTATTAAATATTATTCCTTTATGCAACCATTTACTAATTTCTTTTTTGTCATTGTTAATATTTTCTTTTTGGTTTTCTTTTCTTCCTTGAATAGATAATTGATTATTATGTACAGATATATCTAATTCTTTTTCTTCATATCCAGGAATATTGAGTGTTAATTCATATTCTACTTCATTTATTTGATAAAGATTATATGCTGGTGTATCAGATATAGGTTTTTCTCCTGTTAACGTACTAAACATTTTGTCTATTTGATTGAATCTATTTGAAAAAATATCATGATCATTAAAATTTGGAATGAATGAAAGAGAGCGATAAGACATAAAAATACTCCTCTTAATTATATTTAATTATAAAAAGATTGAATTTTTAAGTAACTTGTTCTAAAGATAAAAACATTGTCTTATTTCATATAAGGTCTTATTTTTTTTTTTCAATACTATTTTTTTAATTATTTATTGATATATTAAATTCATTTTTTATCAAAATATTCATCCATTTTAGATTGATGTTATAATGGATAAATATTTTAAAAAAATTAATTATAAAATAAAACGACTAAGATCTTCATTAGATATCAATTGATCTAAATGCTGTCCTACATATTTTGAATCAACTGTAATAGTATTACCTTGATTTTCAGTTGCATTAAAAGATATGTCTTCCATTAACTTTTCTAATACAGTATGTAATCGACGAGCACCAATATTTTCCATAGATTCATTAACTTTCCAAGCAGCTTCTGCAATATTACGTATTCCTTCTTTTGTAAATTTTATATGAACACCTTCTGTTTTCATAAGTGCTTGATATTGTACGGTAATAGATGCTTTAGGTTCAGTTAAAATTTTTTCAAAATCATCAATAGTCAATGCTTGTAATTCTACTTTTATTGGAAGCCGTCCTTGTAATTCAGGAATTAAATCAGAAGGAGTAGATGTTTGAAAAGCACCAGATGCGATAAATAAAATATGATCTGTTTTAACCATTCCATGTTTAGTAGACACAGTACAACCTTCAACTAATGGAAGTAAATCTCTTTGAACACCTTCTCGTGAAATGTCTGGGCCAGAAGAATCACCTCTTTTGCATATTTTATCGATTTCATCAATAAAAACTATACCATTTTGTTCTACTGCATTAATTGCTTCTTTTTTTATCTCTTCTTGATTAATTAATTTAGCAGCTTCTTCTTCTGTTAATAATTTAATAGCATCTTTAATTTTAAGACGTCGATTATTCTTTTTGTGTCCTCCTAAATTTTGAAATAAAGATTGCAATTGACTGGTTAATTCTTCCATTCCTGGCGGAGCCATGATTTCAACGCCCATAGTTGTTGTTAATACGTTAATTTCTATTTCTTTTTCATCTAACACTCCTTCTCTTAATTTTTTTCGAAATGTTTGAATAGTATTTAATAAACTTTCATTTTTTTCATTTTCTGTCCAATTTTTATTAGGTCTAGGAACTAATACATCTAATATTCTTTCTTCTACAATTTCTTCAACGCGTATTTTATTTTTTTCAATATTTTTTATGCGTATCATTTTTATTGCAGCATCAGTTAAATCGCGAATGATTGAATCTACTTCTTTTCCTACATATCCTACTTCAGTAAATTTAGTTGCCTCTACTTTAATAAAAGGAGAATTAGCTAACTTAGCTAAACGTCTTGCGATTTCTGTTTTTCCTACTCCTGTAGGACCAATCATTAAAATATTTTTAGGTGTAATTTCATGTCGTAGCTCACTATTTAATTGCATTCGACGCCAACGATTTCTTAATGCGATAGACACAGCTCTTTTTGCTTTTTCTTGACCAATAATAAACTTATCAAGTTCAGAAACAATTTGAGGAGGAGTCATTTCAGACATAGAGATATTCCTTATTTTTCTGAAAATAGTTCTTTTATAGTAAAAGTATGATTTGTATAAATGCAAATATTTGCTGCAATATTCAATGATTTTTCTACAATTTCGTTTGCATTTAAATCTGTATTGTCTATTAATGCTCGAGCAGAAGATTGAGCATAAGAACCACCTGATCCTATAGCTATTAAGTCATCTTCTGGTTGTATGACATCTCCATTACCTGTAATAATTAATGATGTTTCTTTATCTGCTACTGCTAATAATGCTTCAAGTTTTCGCAGCATTCTATCAGATCGCCAATCTTTTGCTAATTCAATAGCTGCGCGTTGTAATTGACCTTGATATAACGACAATTTTTTTTCAAACATTTCAAATAAAGTAAATGCATCTGCAGTTCCTCCTGCAAAACCAGCAATAACTTTCCCACGATAAAGAGATCTAATTTTTTTAACATTACTTTTCATAATGGTGTTGCCTAAAGTTGCTTGCCCATCACCTCCAATTACTACTTTATTTTTTAATCTTACACTTAATATTGTGGTCACAAGAGAAGCCTCTTTAACATAACGTTTTTATTTTTTACACATTTCTAATTTTGCATAAAAAATATATTATATAAAATATAATTTGCTATTTTTATTTTACATAGTAAATTATTGTTAATTTTTACTTTTCAAATAAATCATGTAAAAGAAATATTTTTTAATTATTTAATTAAATTTATTTTTTAAAGATCATGCTTTATAAATTTTCTAATTTTTTAATATATTTCCATTTTTCTTTTGGCTTAGGAGGTAATAAATTTTCATTTTTACTATGTTGCGTTAAATGATGATCTTTTTTAGATAAACGTTTAACATTTACATTTAAATGAATTAAAGAAATAAATATTGATATTAATATGCAAAGTATATATGTGTTTAATTTTATATTTTTTTTATTTTTTTTGTATTTTTTAAAATACATGGAATTAATTTTATTTTTATCATCATACATATATTTTATATATATTATTGGTCTATAAGAATATATATTACTAATTTTTTACTATTAATATACTAATAATTGTATAATAGAGTAGACATTATAATCAATTTAGGAAAAATTTTTTATGAAAAAAAAAATCCATCCTCATTATTCTAAGATAACAGCTACTTGTTCTTGTGGAAACATAGTTGAAGTTTTTTCTACTATCAGTCATAATTTAAATTTAGATATATGCGCAAAATGTCATCCATTCTATACAGGAAAGCAAAGAGTTATTGATACTGGAGGTCGTGTTGAAAGATTTAAAAAACGTTTTAAACTTACTAAAAAAAAAATAATATAAATTTTTTTATTTAAGCATCTAATATACATATTTTTAGATGCTTAAAAATGATAAATATTTTTTTTTTCAAAAAAAACAGTTTTATACTTAACAGTTAAGTCGAATTTGAAAAATAATTTCTTAAAGCTAAGTAAATAGATTGAGCAATTTTGTTTTGGTAATCTGTTGTTCTTAGTTTTTTTTCTTCTACAAAATTTGTAATAAAACCAGTTTCAATTAATATAGAAGGTATATTAATACAACTTAATATTCCTAAACTAGCATAATTTGGATGTATTTTGTGTAGTTTTATATTTTTTTTTAGTTGTTCAAGTATATGTTTAGATAAATCTAACTCTATTTTTCGAAAATTATTAAACTGTAAATCAAGAATAGTTTTTTTTAAAAATATATCGTATTTATTTTGGTTAAATATATTTTGAATATTTTTAGAAAAAGATACTATGGATTTGTTATTTTTTAAATAATTATTAATTTCACGATTCATTCTAGCATTGGAAATTATCCATACAGATGCTCCTGATATATATTGTTTTTTAGAAGAGTCTGCGTGAATAGAAATTAATAAATTTATTTGATTATTTGTAAGAAATTGTCTTCTTTTTTTAAGTGAAAGATAATAGTCATTATTACGTGTTAGAATTGCATGAAACATTTTATTATTGTTTAGCAATTTCTTAATTTGAAGTGCGATTTCAATATTAACTTTTTTTTCTTGTAATCCTTTATGACCAATAGCGCCTGGATCTTGTCCTCCATGTCCTGCATCTATTGCTATAATAATTTTTTTTAATAAATTATTCTTATGTATTTTATTAAATTTATTTTTTTTTAAAAATAAACAGTTTTTTTGAATTGTTTTTTAATAAAATATTTTTTTTATTATTAGCTTGAATTGGCAATGCGACTAAAAAAATAAAAAATATTATCCACTTGTAGGAATTATAACAATTCATATTTTTTCCTTTTATTTTTTATTTTTATATATTTCTCTTGAAAATTATTTTTTTTTTAATTTTATAAAATAAATTTTTTTATTAAAATGCAATTATTTAATGATGTGATTGGAGCGGGAAACGAGATTCGAACTCGCGACCCCAACCTTGGCAAGGTTGTACTCTACCAACTGAGCTATTCCCGCAAATTTTATAAGTGATAATTAATAGTTTTAATGTGAATATATTTTATATATATAAAATATATTTTTCAAGCTTTCTTTTATAAAAAAAGTTATTTTTTTAGAGATTTTATAAAATTTTTTCTATAAAAATCTAATTCCATTATAGATTCATGAATATCTTGTAACGCTCTATGATTGTTCTTTTTTTTAAATTTATTAAAAATGGTGGGATTCCAACGAATAGCTAATTCTTTGAGAGTACTAACATCTATACATCGATAATGAAAATAATTTTCTAGTTTAGGCATATATTGAAATAAAAATCTTCGATCTTGACCAACACTATTTCCACATATTGGAGATGATTGAATGGGTACCCATTTTTTTAAAAAGAGAATGGTTTCTATTTCTGCTTGATGTTCATTATATAAACTATTTTCAACTTTTTTAATTAATCCACTATTTGTATGAATAACAGTGTTCCATTTATCCATTTTTAAAATATCTTCTTTTTTTTGTTTTATAGGAATTACTGGACCTTCTGAAATTATATTTAAGTCACAATCTGTAATTAATGTTGCAATTTCAATAATACGATGTATTTTTGGATTTAGTCCAGTCATTTCTAAGTCGATCCAAATAAGATTTTTTTTACTAAAATTCATGTTATTTTTTATGTAACCTAAATGTTTTTATTTTTTACGTGTCTAACTTGTTTTTTTACTATTAGTTAATAATTTTTTAATATGGGTTTTATTTTTATTACATATATTTATAGAAAAAATATTGCTATTAAGAATGTTTTTATTTATACAAATTTGAATAAAATAATTACAAATTGCTAGACAATATTTTTTTAAATTATTTCTTAATATAAAATTCTTATTTGTAATATAGCACTATATTTATTATATATTCAAGAGAGATAAATTTTTTATGAAAAACATTAATTTTGATCATACTAAAGCTTACCAAGATCTAAAAAATCATTTTAGAACAATGAAAAATATTCATTTAAAAGATCTTTTTTCATCTGACATAAATCGATTTAAAAAATTTTCTATTTTATTTAAAAAAGAAATATTAATTGATTTTTCAAAAAATCGTATTAATGATGATACTTTAATGTATTTATTAAATTTGGCTAGAGAAACTGATGTAAAATCTATTATAAAAGAAATGTTTTCTGGATTTAAAATCAATAAGACAGAAGATCGTTCTGTATTACATATTGCACTACGTAATAGAAGTAATTCTCCTATTATAGTAAATAATTCTAATATTATGCTCGAAATTAACAATGAACTTGAAAAAATGAGACATTTTTCAAATTGTGTCATTGATGGAAAATGGAAGGGTTATACTGGAAAAACCATTTCTGATATCGTTAATATTGGTATTGGTGGATCGGATTTAGGGCCTTATATGGTAACTGAAGCATTGCGAATATATAAAAATCATTTAAATATACATTATATATCAAATATGGATGGTACTCATATTACTGAGGTTTTAAAAAAAATTGATCCGGAAAAAACACTATTCTTGATAGCGTCTAAAACATTTACAACAGATGAAACCATAACTAATGCTCATAGCGCAAAAACATGGTTTTTGCGTTATACAAAAGATATTAGTACTTTGGAAAAACATTTTTTTGCTTTATCAGCTAATGTAAAAAATGCTTTGAATTTTGGAATTCATATTAATAATATTTTTAAATTTTGGGATTGGGTTGGTGGTCGTTTTTCTTTATGGTCTGCAGCAGGTTTATCTATTATATTATCAATCGGATTTAATAACTTTGAGAGATTCTTAGATGGTGCTCATGATATGGATAATCATTTTCGTGATACTGATTATAGTAAAAACATTCCGATATTGTTAGCTCTAATTAGCATTTGGTATGCTAATTTTTTTGGTTCAGAAACAGAAGCTATATTGCCATATGATCAGTATATGCATCGTTTTTCTGCATATTTTCAACAGTCTAATATGGAATCTAATGGAAAATCAATTAGTAGAAACGGAGAAAAAATATCTTATCAAACAGGTCCTATTATTTGGGGTGAACCTGGCACTAATGGTCAACATGCATTTTATCAATTAATACATCAGGGAACTAAATTAATTCCTTGTGATTTTATTGCTCCAGTATTGTCACATAATAATATAGGTCATCATCATACAAAATTAGTATCTAATTTTTTAGCTCAAACTCAAGCACTGGCATTTGGCAAATCTGAAGATGATGTTTTAAAAGAATTAATATTATCCTCAAAAGATAGAAGTAGTATTAATAAAATTTTGCCTTTTCATGTATGTAAAGGAAACCAACCTACAAATTCATTTTTCATTCGAAAAATTACTCCTTATACATTAGGGGCGTTAATTTCTTTATATGAGCATAAAATTTTTGTTCAGGGTTATATATTAAATATTTTTAGTTTTGATCAATGGGGGGTAGAAATAGGAAAAAAATTATCACAAAATATTTATAATTATTTAAAAAATAATATTCAAGATAAACGTTATGATTCTTCTACTGAAGGGTTAATTCATTTTTATCAATCTTTTATAAGATAAAAATGTTAATATTTTAAAAATAGAAACATGTATAAAATAAAAAAGTCAATCAAAAAATTAATTTTTTATAAAATTAAATTAGAAAACTATAAATATGTTATTACACAATTATTTTATGATTCTAATTTTATAGAATATAGGTGATTATTATGCTTTTATTTATTAAATTAAAAATACAAAATTTTGGTCAATTTTTAAGTAATATGATAATGCCTAATATAAGTATTTTTATTACATGGGGAATCATGACTGCTTTGTTTATACCATTCGGATGGTATCCTAATAAAATTTTAGAGCAGTTAATATCACCAATTATTTTTTATCTTTTGCCTATTTTAATTGGATACACTGGAGGTCGTTTAGTTTCTGGTGATAGAGGAGGATTAGTAGGAAGCATAACTACGATAGGAGTAATTACTAGTACGAATATGCCTATGTTTCTAGGTGCAATGATTTCAGGTCCATTAGGTGGTTGGATTATAAAACGTTTTGATAAAATAATAGAAAATAGAATAAAAAACGGTTTTGAAATGTTAGTTAATAACTTTTCTGTTGCTATATTTGGAATGTTATTAGCAATAATTTCATTTTTTACTATTGGTCCATTTATTGAATGGATATCTTATTTTTTAGGAAGTTTGATAAAAATAATAGTATCTTATAATTTATTGCCTTTTATTTCTATTATAATCGAGCCAGCTAAAATATTTTTTTTAAATAATGCGATTAACCATGGTATTTTTTCTCCATTAGGTATTCAAGATGTATCAGAAAATCATCGATCTATCTTTTTTTTAATCGAGTCTAATCCAGGTCCAGGATTAGGTGTATTAATAGCATGGTTTTTTTTTGGAAAAGGAGAATTATGCAAGTCTTCAGGAGGGGCTGCAATAATTGAATTCTTAGGAGGGATTCATGAAATTTATTTTCCCTATGTATTGATAAAACCAAAATTAATTGTTGCTTTAATTTTAGGTGGTATGTCCGGTATTTTTATGCTTGTATTATTAAAAGGTGGTTTAATTTCTGCAGTATCACCTGGTTCTATTTTATCTATTTTAACTATGACACCTAAAGGTTTTTATTTGTCTAATATTATTGCTATTTTTTGTTCTTTTGTAGTTTCTTTTATTAGTGCTTCTTTATTATTAAAATTTAATTTTTACACAAATGAAATAAAAAATTATAAAAACATCAAAATAAAAAAAAATATTTTAGATTCAAAAATATTACAAGATGATCATAATATCTGTACATTTTCTTCGTGTGGTCGAATTAAAACTATTATTGTTGCTTGTGATGCAGGAATGGGTTCAAGCGCAATGGGTGCAAGTATTTTACGTAAAAAAATAAAAAATGCTAATTTAAATGATATTTCTGTATTGAATATGGCAATTAATTTGTTGCCAAAAAATGCCGATTTAGTAATTACACATCAAAATTTAACTCATCGTGCAAAAAAATATGCTCCTTATGCTCAACATATATCTTTAAAGAACTTTCTTAATAATAACTTTTATGATAATTTAATAAAAAAATTAAAGAATAATATAGTTTCTTTAGATAGTAACCATACTAGTTCTTTTCAGGATAACAATAATATTAATAACAAAAATGTATCAGAGAATTTGTTTCAGTTAACTAAAAAAAATATTTTTTTAAATCAGCATGCAAAAAATAAAGAAGAAGCTATTAATATTGTTGGAAATCATTTGTTCAAACAAGGATATGTTAAATATGATTATATTTATTCGATGATAGAAAGAGAAAAAATATCTTCCACTTGGTTAGGAGAATCAATAGCATTACCTCATGGTACTATCGAAGGAAAAAATTCTGTTTTAAAAACAGGAATAATTTTTTGTCAATTTCCGCAGGGTGTTCATTTTGGAGAAGAAATTGATGATATTGCTTATCTTGTAATTGGAATTGCAGCTAAGAACAATGAGCATATTATGGTGGTAAGTAGTATTACTAACGCGCTAGATAACAAAGATACAATTAAAAAACTATCTAAAACAAGTAATGTAGAAGAAGTTTTATCTATTTTAAGTGTTTAAAAATTTTAATTTTCTATTAACTCTGAATATATTTTTTTGGAACTAATTATGAAAGCACTCCATTTTGGAGCAGGAAATATTGGACGTGGTTTTATTGGAAAAACATTGTTAGAATCAGGTTTTAATGTGGTTTTTTCTGATATAGATCAATCTCTGATAGATTTTATCAATAAAGATCAAGGATATTTCGTTAGAATAATTGGAAAAAATAAAGACAAGACTGTAAGAATTGAAAACGTTAGCGCTATTCATGCTAATAATCCAAAAATTATAGAAATGATTACTTCAGTTAATCTAATTACAACCGCAGTTGGTCCCTTTGCGTTAGATAAAATTGCTTTAATTATTACACATGGAATTATATTAAAAATTAAAATAAAATCTACTCAACCATTAAATATTATTGCTTGTGAAAATAAAATTAAAGCAAGTTCTTTCTTAAGAAAAGCTGTTCTTGAACAATTACCTTCAAAGTATTATGATTATTTAAATCAATATGTTGGTTTTGTAGATTGCAGTATCGATACTATTATCCCCATAATTCATGATAATAAAAATTTTTCATCCTTAATTGTTGAAGATTTTAAAGAATGGATTGTTAACATGAATCAATTTAAAGGAATAATACCTAAAATTATTGATATGCAATTAAGTAATAATTTAAATGCTTTTATAGAAAGGAAATTATTCACGTTAAATACCGGTCATGCTATAGCTGCATATTTAGGTTTAATAAAAAAATATAAAACTATAAAAGATGCTATGTTAGATAAAAAAATAAGTCACATTGTGCGGTGTGCCATGATAGAAAGTGGGGAAGTATTAGTTAAACGTTATAATTTTAATAAAAAAGATCATTTATCTTATATCGATAATATTTTAATTCGCTTTGAGAATCCATTTATATCCGATACTCTTGAGCGTATAGGGCGAAATCCTTTACAAAAATTAGGAAAAAATGAACGTTTAATCAAACCTCTTTTAGGTAGCATTGAATATGGACTTCCTTACACTAATTTAGCAAAAGGTATTGCAGCGGCATTTCATTATAAAAATAAAAATGATTTTGAATCAATGAAAATTTCATCATTAATAAAAAAACAAGGGATTAAGAATAGTCTAGTAGAAATTTGCAATTTATCTATAGATAGTAAAGAATTGTATTCTATTTTTTTAGAATACACATCAATTTTAAAAACAATTATGTAGACGGACTATTTATAAATATATTTTATATCATTATATTAATTTAGAGAGCTAGGTAATGACTATTCATGTATTACCACTTGATTTATCAAATCAAATTTCTTCTGGAGAAATTATTGAACGGCCAGCTTCAGTTATTAAAGAAATCATAGAAAATAGCATAGATGCTGGTTCAAAAAATATTAATATTGAAATTAATAAAAGTGGATTTCAGTCTATTCTTTTAAAAGATGACGGTTGTGGTATTAATAAAAAAGAATTATTGCTTGCAATTACTAGACATGCTACTAGTAAAATTAATGCATTATCAGATTTAGAGGTAATCAGTACTTTTGGATTTCGAGGAGAAGCTTTAGCTAGTATTAGAGCTATTTCAAGATTAACTTTAATATCCTGTAATTCTTCAAATAACATCGGTTGGAAGATATATTCAGAAGGTTTTATGTATGATAAAGATGTTATATTAGAACCAATAGCGCATCCTAAAGGCACTACTATTATAGTGGAAAACTTGTTTTATAATATTCCAGTTCGTCTTAAATTTATACAAAATGAAAAATTAGAACTTTTAAAGATTTTTGAAATAATTAAAAAAATAGCTTTGTCTTATTGTGACATAAATTTTTCATTAAAACATAATAAGAATGTAGTTTTACAATATAATGCTGTAAAGTATAAAAAAAATAGATTAAAAGACGTATTCAGTACTTTTAATATCAGTAATCTGATACAGGTAGAATCAAAAATAGATGATATTTCATTATTTGGATGGATATCACATCCTCAATCTCTTCAAAATTTAAATAATATTAGATATTTTTATGTTAATAAAAGATATATTCGTAACAATAATATTATAAATTCTATTCGTTCTGCTTATCAAAAAATAAAAGAATATAAAAATATATCATTTGTATTGTATTTAAAAATACCTCCTAATAAAATTGATATTAACATCCATCCTACTAAAAACGAAATTAACTTTCATGAGTCTAATAAGATTTACATTTTTATTTATGAAGCTATTTTGTTTCATCTAAAACAATCTAAAGAAAAATATTTTTTAAGTTATTTTTTATTTGAAACGAATAATTTAGAAAAAAATAAAAAAAAATGTTTAGAATCGTTTTATTTGAAATTTCTTACATTAATGTCTTTACATTTTTCTAAAAAATATGTTTTATCTCAAAATAATAATGGAATAAAAAAAAAGATAATAGTTTTATATCTAAAAAATATAAACAAAAAGATTGTTTTTCTTTTGGAAACTTATTAATAGTTGTTCATAAGTATTATGGTTTAATTGTTCATGATGATAACTTTTCATTAATTTCATTTCCTTTTGCTCAAGGAATTGTGAAAAAGCATCAATTAGAAATAAATATCAATGAAAAAATAATACCTAAATATATCTTGACTAATATTAAAATTAATCTTACCTCTAAAGAATACAGCATATTTTTTAAAAACAAAGTAGTATTGTGGAAATTTGGATTTAATTTAATTTTTAAAAAAAAATATATTATTTTAAGTTCAATCCCTTGTTTTTTTAAAAAAAATAATATTAATATATTGATATCAAAATTTTTTGTATTCTTATTGTTTAAAGAAACAGTGTTAATTTCAGATATCATAAATTGGTTTTATAAGCATATTTTTATGGAATTAAAAAACTGGAATTATGCAGATGGCATGTCAGTTTTATTAGATCTTGAATATTTTTTTCCTTTATTTTTAAAAAATCCTCCACCTAAATTGTTACAAAAAATTAATATTAATACAGCGTTATGTATGTTAAAAGTATGAATTTTAAAAACCGAAAAAAAATCCCTCTAGTTTTATTTTTAATGGGACCAACTGCATGTGGAAAAAGTCAATTTGCTATTCATCTTAGAAAATACTTACCAATAGAGTTGATTAGTGTAGATTCTGCTTTAATTTATCGTGAAATGAATATTGGCACAGCCAAACCAAGTCTTTTTGATTTATATCGTCATCCCCATCGTTTGTTAAATATTAGAGATCCTAGTGAAAATTATTCAGCTGTAGAATTTCAAAAAGATGCTCTTAAAGAAATTGATAAAATTATTAATTTGGGTAAAATACCTTGTCTTGTAGGTGGAACAATGTTTTATTACAATGTATTATTAAATGGACTATCTATTTTGCCACCAGCTAGTATAAAAATTCGTGAATATTTGCTCCAAAACAATCATAGAAAAAATTTCTTATATAAAAAATTAGAGTTGATAGATCCTGCCTCTGCCATACGAATTCATAAAAATGATTTTCAAAGATTATTAAGAGCTTTAGAAATATTTTATCTTTCTGGAAAGAATGTAACAGAATTAAAAAAAAACAATAACTATAAATTACCATATAATATTTTACAGTTTGCTATTATACCCCCGAATAAAGAATGGTTAAATAATAAAATCGAATGTCGTGTCAAAAAAATGTTGACTTTAGGTTTTCAAGAAGAAGTAGAAAATCTTTTTTTTAGAGGAGATTTACATATAAACTTACCTGCCATGCGATGCATAGGATATCGTCAAATGTGGGAATATCTTGAATACAAAACTAGTTACAAAGAAATGTTTGATAAGATAATTTATGCAACAAGAAAACTTGCTAAAAATCAATTGACATGGTTAAAAAAATGGAAAAATGTTAATAGAATGCTATCTGACTCTCCTATTGATGTTTTAGTTCAAAAAGTATTGAATTTACTTCAAGAAAAAAATCAATAATGTATTTAAATGTAGTAAAATGAATAGAAAAAATATTATTTGAATTTATTTTTTTTAACTTTTTTTTTTAAAAAAAAGTAATTTTTTAAAACAATGTTTTTAATAGATAATTATATAAAAAACTAATAAATGAGGTATAAGATGGTCTGGAACAAACCCGATGATAATAAACCTGAACTTGATCCATGGGGGGATAAAAACAGTGATAAAAAAAACTGTCCAGACAGTAAGAATAAAAAAAAGAAAATTTTATTAGATATCAAAAATTTTTTATACAGTATAAAAAATGTTTTTATTAAACAAACTAGTTCTTCGAATCAATCTAAAAAAACAATTCATTCTTGTGTAATAATAATATTTATAAGTTTTTTCATTTGGTCTATTAGTGGTTTTTATACTATTAAAGAAGCTGAACGTGGTGTTATTACTAGTTTCGGTAGATTTAGTCATTTAGTTCAGCCGGGATTAAATTGGAGACCAGTTTTTATCAATGAAGTAAAAGCTGTGAATGTTGAAAGTGTACGTGAATTAGCAACTTCAGGAGTAATGCTTACTTCAGATGAAAATGTAGTGCATGTAGAAATGAATGTACAATATAAAATAACTAATCCTGCTGATTATCTTTTTTCGGTTATTTATCCTGATGATAGTTTACGTCAAGCAACGGATAGTGCATTACGAGGAGTTATTGGTCATTCAACTATGGATCGAGTATTAACAGAAGGGAGGACTTTAGTACGCAGTGATACTCAAAAAGAAATTGAAGAAACAATTAAGCCATATAAAATGGGTATAACTATATTAGATGTAAATTTTCAAACAGCAAGACCTCCGGAAGAAGTTAAAGCTGCTTTTGATGATGCAATTGCAGCTCGTGAAAATCGTGAGCAATATGTACGTGAAGCTGAAGCATATTCAAATGAAGTTCAGCCTAAAGCTAATGGTAAAGCACAAAGAATTTTAGAAGAGGCCCGAGCATATTCATCACGTATAATTTTAGAAGCACAAGGAGAAGTAGCTCGTTTTTGTCAAATTTTACCTGAATATAGAAAAGCTAAAAAAATAACTTTAAAACGTCTTTACATAGAATCAATGGAAAGATTATTGGCTAAAAATAAAAAAATATTAATTGATAGACAACATCATCCAATGTTTTTTCTATCTTTAGATAATTTTTTTTCTAATATAAAATCAATAGATAAAAATGTTTCAAGAAACATTAATTTTATTAAAAATAATCCTTATGCTTCCAAAGAAGGTAAACATGTTGATTACTTTTCTTCATTATCTCCTAACGGCATTTTAGAACAACGTCGTATTGATTCAATACGAAGTATTGTTAAAAATTGAGAGAGAAAATGAATATGAATAAAGCTTTTATTTGTCTATCAAGTATTTTAATTCTTTTATTTTCTTCTTCTTTTTTTGTTGTTAAAGAAGGAGAGCGTGGAATTGTTCTTCAATTTGGTCGAGTTTTACGGAATCATGAACAAAAAACTTTAGTATATAATCCTGGATTACATTTTAAAATTCCATTTTTAGAGACGGTTAAAATGTTAGATGGACGAATTCACACTATGGATAATCAGGCTGATCGATTTGTTACAAAAGAAAAAAAAGACCTTATTGTTGACTCTTATATAAAATGGCGTATTAATGATTTTAGTCGTTATTATCTTGCAACTGGAGGTGGGGACATTTTTCAAGCTGAAGTTTTATTAAAAAGAAAATTTAGTGATCGATTACGCTCTGAAATAGGTTGTCTTAATGTAAAAGAAATTGTTACAGATTCTCGAGGTAGATTAACGACAGATGTGTTAAATTCTTTAAATAAAGGTACTATTAATTCAGAGAAAGCATCTTTAATTAATGTTAATAGTATGAATGCGTTAGGGATTCAGGTTGTAGATGTTCGTATTAAGCAAATTAATTTGCCTTTTGAGGTTTCTGATGCAATATATAATCGCATGAGAGCAGAAAGAGAAGCTGTTGCTAGAAGCCAACGTTCTCAAGGACAAGAAAAAGCTGAGAAATTACGTGCAGTAGCAGATTATAAATCATCTATAATACTATCAAAAGCGCAAAAAGAAGCTTTAGTTATTAAAGGTCAAGGGGAAGCGGCAGTAACAAAATTATTTGCAGAAAATTTTAGTAATGAACCTGATTTTTATTATTTTATTCGTAGTTTACGTGCTTACGAAAATAGTTTTAAAAATAATGGAAATATTATGTTGATTAGTTCAGATAATGAATTTTTTAAATATATAAATAAAGTAATTTCTATTGAAAAATAAGATTTCTTAATATTAAGATACAAAGATATATAATAGGTATGATTAAAAATGAATAAAAATATTGTAATATTAGGTATGCAGTGGGGTGATGAAGGAAAAGGAAAAATAGTGGATTGTTTAACCCTGGATAGTTCATATGTCGTAAGATATCAAGGAGGTCACAATGCAGGTCATACTTTAGTTGTAAATGGAGAAAAGATTATTCTTCATTTAATTCCATCGGGCATTTTACATAGTCATGTCATTGGAATTATTGCTAATGGTGTAGTGGTTTCTCCTTTAGAATTGGTAAAAGAAATAAAAATGTTGGAATATCGTAATATTATTGTTAATAAGCGACTTATTCTTTCTAATGCTTCTCCTTTAATTTTAGAATATCATATTGCTATGGATATAGCACGTGAAAAAAAATTAGGTATTAACGCACTAGGTACTACAGGTAGAGGTATTGGACCAGCATATGAAGATAAAATAGCACGTCGAGCTTTACGTCTCGGTGATTTAAAAGATGAAAAAAAATTGGCAATACGATTAGAAAAGATAGTAGATTATTACAATCATCAATTAGTATCTTTTTATAAACAAAAATCTATTGATTATAAAGTTGTCTTAAGAAACTTGTTGCCAACAATAGATTTAATTTATGATATGATTCAAGATACTACTTGTATTTTACATCAAGCTATTAAAGAAAATAAAAAGATTATTTTTGAAGGGGCTCAAGGTAGTTTTCTAGATATTGATCATGGAACATATCCATATGTTACTTCTTCAAATACTACTGTAGGCGGTGTTGTTACAGGTACAGGAGTAGGTCCTAAAAATTTAGACTATATACTAGGTATAACTAAATCGTACTCAACAAGAGTAGGTTATGGCCCTTTCCCTAGTGAACTTTTTGATAGCATAGATGCACATCTTTCTAAGAAAGGTAATGAATTCGGTTCTACTACAGGTAGAAAAAGGCGTACTGGTTGGTTAGATACAGTATCTTTATGTCGAGCTGTCAAAATTAATTCTTTATCTGGTTTATGTATAACAAAACTAGATGTATTAGATGGTTTAAATGAAATAAAAATTTGCACATCATATAAAAATAATAAAACTTTAGAAATTATAACATTTCCTGATTCAGATGATTGGGAAAATATAACACCAATATATGAAACTCATCCAGGATGGAACAAACAAACATTAGGTATTAAAAAATTAGAACATTTGCCTTATGCAGCGCGCAATTATATTAGTCGTATAGAAGAAATAACACAAATTCCTGTTGATTTAATTTCTACAGGTCCTGATCGTTCTGATATTATTTTTATTAAAAATAAAATATAAATATTATAAATTAAAATAATTTAATTAATATGAAATAATATAAATGGAGAAGTAAATATGGTAGTAGATCCCTACCACAAAAGAGAATCTAAAAAATATAAAAATCCTATTCCTAGTAGAGAATATATCATATCTTGGTTAAAAAAATGTACAGATTTAATTAGTCAGAAAAATTTAGAAAAAAAATTTGGTATTATTAATCAGGAAGAAAAAAAAGCATTGCGTCGAAGGTTAAGAGCAATGGAACGAGATGGTCAAATTATATATACTCGAAATCGTTGTTATATTACTCCTGAAAATTTACAAGTAGTTCAAGGAAAAGTAATAGGTCATAGAGATGGTTATGGTTTTCTTAGATCAGAAACATTACAGGATGATCTTTGGTTATCATCAGAACAAATGAAATCTTGTATCCATGGTGATGTTATTTTAGCTCATGTTATAAATTCAGATAGAAAAGGACGCAGTGCAGCAAGATTTTTAAAAATATTAAAACCTAATGCTTCTTTAATTGTTGGTAGATATCATGTTGATGATAAAAAACAATTTGTTATTCCAGACGATACTCGTTTTAATTTTAAAATTCTTATCACTTCATCTATTAAAGAAAGTATTGCAATAGGATCTATTGTAGTTGTAAAGTTAAAAAAACATCCTATAAGAAGCAATAAGATAAAAGGATTAATAGTAGAAGTTCTTGGAAAAGAAATGGGCACTAATTTAGCCATAGATATAGCATTACGTACATATTCTATTCCATTTTCATGGCCTAAAGAAGTAGAAAAACAATTATGTATGATAAATAATAAAATACATCTATGTGATCGAAATAATCGCATTGATTTAAGGCATCTTCCTTTTTTTACTATTGATGATGAAGATGCTTGTGATTTTGACGATGCGATTTTTTGTAAAAAAAAAATAAACTTCGAAGAAGGTTGGAATTTATGGGTCGCGATTTCAGATGTAAGTTACTATATTCAACCCAATACTGCATTAGATAAAGCTGCATTAGAAAGAGGTACGTCTATATATTTTCCTTCATTAGTAATCCCTATGTTACCAGAAAAAATTTCTACAGATTTGTGTTCTTTAAATCCTAATGAAGAGCGTTTATGCTTAATATGTGAAATGAGTTTGTCAAATAAAGGAGAATTAATTAGTTATAAACATTATGAAGCAATTATATGTTCTCATGGACGATTTACATATAATGAAATTTTTAAAATTTGGAACAATGATATTTTTTTATGCTCTAAATATAAAAAGTTTTTAAAAGATATTAAAAATTTATCATGTTTACAAAAAATATTTGATAAAGATAATATTTCTAAAAAGGGTATTTATTTTGAAAATATAGCTCCTAAATTTGTTTTAGACTCTAATTTAAGAATTAAAAATATTTATCCAAACATTAGAAATGATGCTCATAAGTTTATTGAATCATGCATGATATTAGCAAATATAGCTTCAGCTTCTTTTGTAGAACGACATAAATATTCTGTCTTGTTTCGTAATCATAGCCGTCCTAAAAAAGATCATGTTGTTGCTTTTCGTTCATTTTTAAAAAAATTAGGTTTAACATTACCAGGAGGGGAAAACCCAGAATCTATTCATTATTCGGATCTATTAAAAAGAATTTATAATCGTCCTGAATATGAAATGATTCAAACAATATTGTTACGTTCTATGCAGCAAGCAGTATATTCACCAGACAATTGTGGTCATTTTGGCTTGTCTTTACCTAGTTATGTTCATTTTACTTCTCCTATTAGACGTTATCCTGATCTTGTTCTACATAGAGTTATTAAACATTTATTATCAAAACAAAAAATAATTACTTTAAAAAATTCTAATTCTTTTTTCTACAATACAAATGAAATGAAAAAAATAGGAATGCATTGCTCTATGACTGAAAGACGTGCAGATCAGGCAACTAGGAATGTTGTTGATTGGTTAAAATGTGATTTTATGTATAAAAAAATTGGTCATATATTAACTGGTGTTATTTCTAATGTAACTTCATTTGGATTTTTTGTTCGTTTAAATAAATTTTTCATTGAAGGATTAGTTCATATAGCTTCTTTAGAAGATGATTATTATTTTGATTCTTTAGGGCTTAAACTAATAGGTAAGTCTAGTAAAAATACTTATTGTCTTGGTGATACTTTACAAGTTAAAGTTAGTGCTGTTAATTTAAATGAAAGAAAAATAGAATTATCTTTGATGTAGAAACTTGTATTTTTTTATCATTAAATAATCAAATTATATTGATTTTTATTAAAAAGTAAAATAATATATAAAAAATTAGCTATAATTTAAAAAAAGTTCCTTGCTTCCTTGGGAAATAGCTATATTATTTGATAAGGAAGCTAAAAAATCCAAAAGGAGCACTATAAATGCGTCATTATGAAATAATATTGATGATTCATCCTGATCAAAGTGATAAAGTGTCATTAATAATAGAAAAATGTAAAAAAATTATTCACGAAAATTCTGGTACAATACATCGATTAGAAGATTGGGGTAGACGTCAATTATCTTATTCAATTAATAAATTACATAAAGCACATTATGTATTAATGAATATAGAAGTTGATCCTAAAATTATTAATATTTTAGAAACAGAGTTTCGTTTTAATAATATGATTCTTAGAAATATGATTATGAGTACGAAAAAAGAAATAACTGAATTATCTCCTATCATGAAGCTAAAGGATGATAAAAAAGAAAAAAAATAACATCTGTTTATAGATAATGTGTTTATATTTAAAGACTCTTATTCAGAAACTATATATTTTTAATTTTTTCTATTACATAAATTTAATATAACATTTGCCATTTTTAGAGGTGTAATATAATGGTACGTTATTTTCGTCGTCGCAAATTTTGTCGTTTTACTGCAGAAAAAGTACAAGAAATAGATTATAAAGATATTACTGTTTTAAAAAATTATATCACAGAAAGTGGTAAAATTGTTCCTAGCCGTATTACTGGTACTAGAGCGAAATATCAACGCCAATTATCTAAAGCGATTAAAAGAGCACGTTATCTTGCTTTATTACCATATACTGATCAACATCGTTAATATATTTTATATATTATATGTTATCACACAAGAGAGATTAAAAAATAATGCAAATCATTCTTCTATCTAAAATTCATAAACTAGGTGATTCTGGCTCAATTATTAATGTAAAATCGGGTTATGCAAGAAATTTTTTAATTCCAAAAGGAAAAGCTATTTTAGCTAATAAAGAAAACGTTGAATCTTTTCAAGCACAGCGTATTAAAATAGAAAAAGAAAATATTAGTAAATTGCTGATAGCAAAATCACGTGCTGAAAAAATTCAAAAAATCAGATCAATAATAATATCATCTAAAGTAGGGAAAGAAGGTAAAATATTTGGTTCAATAGGTGTGAGAAATATTATAAAAGAAATGACGTCATTAGGTGTTAAAATAAATAAAAAAGAAATTCGTTTACCCAATGGTTTATTACGTCAAATTGGAGAGCATAAAGTAATATTTCAACCACATAATGAGGTGCAAATAGAATTTATAGTTAACATAATTTCAAAAAATTAATTGTTTAAAAAATCTGTTGTTATTCATTAAAGTATAATTTAAAATGTTAAATCAAATTTGTCAAATAGCACGTCTTGCTGGTAGTGTGATTATGAAATTTTATCATGCTGAAAAATTAATAGATGTTTCTTATAAATCCGATAACACTCCTATAACCAATGTTGATTGTGAAGCCAATAACATTATTAAAAAAGAACTTCTTTCAATTACTCCTCAAATTCCTATTATTTCTGAAGAAGAAATATATAATTTTGATATCTGTCGTCATTGGAATGATTATTGGTTGATTGATCCATTAGATGGAACAAAAGAGTTTCTAAAAAAAAATGGTGAATTTACCGTTAATATTAGCTTGATTAAAGATGGGATGCCTGTATTAGGAGTAATATATGCTCCTTTTTTTGACGTTTTGTATTCTTCTTATCATAAAGAGTCTTGGAAGGAAAAAAAGTTAGGTTTTAAAGAAAATATTAAGGTGTCTAAATCTAAGATTTCGACGTTCATTACTAGTCGTTCACATCCTGATAAAGAATTAAAAAATTATTTAGATGGTGTTGAAAGTTATAAAATCAAACGTTTAGGTTCTTCATTGAAATTTTGTTTAGTTGCAGAAGGAACAGCACAAATTTATCCACGATTTGGAGAAACTTATATTTGGGATACTGCTGCTGGTCATGCTCTTGTTGTTGCATCTGGTGGAATAGTAAAGACATGGAAAGGTTCAGATTTAAATTATTGTTTGTCTTCTCGTTCTTCTTTTCTGAATCCCGGTTTTTATGCGTCTGCATAATTACTATTATGAAACTTTTTTTAATAAGAAATATATAATTTTTTATGAATAAAATTCAAATACAGATTTTAAATTTACGTACAAAAAAAAATTTTTCGTTTCCTACTTATGCAACTTCAGGATCTTCTGGTTTAGATCTTAGGGCGTGTTTAGAAAAAAAGACTAGATTACGAGCGTACAAAACTATTTTAGTTCCAACTGGAATAGCAATATATATTGAAAATCCTAATATTACAGCTTTTATTTTACCGCGTTCTGGATTAGGTCATGAAAAAGGTATTGTATTAGGAAATTTAATTGGTTTAATTGATTCTGACTACCAGGGGCAATTAATGATATCTCTATGGAATCGTAGTAAAAAAGATTTTTATATTAACCCGGACGATAGAGTGGCACAAATAGTATTTGTTCCAATTATCAAGCCATCTTTTTCTTTAGTAGAAAAATTTAATAAAACATCGCGTGCGAAAAAAGGTTTTGGTCATTCTGGTCTTACTTAATAAATACCATACTTTTCACGATATTTTATTAATCCAGGTATATGTTTTTTTAATTTTTTATCTTCTAATAAATAAGAGATTAGATCTTCAATAGTAATTATTGAAGTAATTTTATAACTTGTTTTGTTTGTAAGATGATTGATAGTATGTAAATTTCTTTTTCCTTTTTCTTTGCGATCTAAAAGTACAAATATAGAAGATATATGTGCTCCTTTTCTTTCAATTATATCAATCGAATGACGTATTGCTGTACCTGATGTTATCACATCATCTAAAATAATAATCTTTTTATTTTGAATATTTTTTCCAATCAAATCTCCTTTTTCTCCATAATTTTTTTGTTCTTTTCTATTAAAAGAATATGAAATATTTAAATTATAGTAATTTTTTAATGCTATAGAAGTTGCTACGACAATTGGAATGCCTTTATATGCTGCTCCAAACAGCATATCAAATTTTATTTTTGATTCTATAATTGAATGAGCATAAAATACACCAATTTTAATAATATCTTTACCTGTAGAAAGTAATCCTGAATTAAAAAAATAAGGGCTTTTTCGTCCAGACTTTAATGTAAATGCTCCAAATTTTAATGCTTGTTTTTTAAAAGAAAAATCAATAAATTCTTTTTTCCAGTCCATAAAAATTAAGTCCTAATTCATCATAAAAAATTTAGAATGTTATTCTAAATATTAATATTTTAATTGATATTTAAAATACCATGATATTTATTAGATAATATCATGTAGAAATTAAGTTTTATTTTATTTATTTTATTATTATGGCCCTTGCTGGATTTGAACCAGCGACCAAGCGATTATGAGTCGCCTGCTCTTACCACTGAGCTAAAGGGCCATTTTTTATTATCTTTACTATAAATCAATTTTTTCTAATAATCTACAGTTCTTTTTAAAATTTTATACTTTTTTTAAAAAAAAATATTTTTCATATATATGTTTGACAGGTATATAAAATTTTGATATATATATTTATATTCCTCTGTAGTTCAGTTGGTAGAACGGCGGACTGTTAATCCGTATGTCACTGGTTCGAGTCCAGTCAGGGGAGAAAAAAATATTTTTTTAAAATTTGTATATATTTTTAATCAATAATCATTTTTAAATCTTTTGATAGATTTCTTTTTTCTTTTGACAATTCTGCGCTTTTAACAATATAGTCATCTACTCTATCTTCATAATCGTTTTTCATCATAAAAATTATTTTTTTAATTTCATCATAATTCATTTCTGATGTAATGTATTGACTAAGATTATCTAAAAGTAATATTCTTTTTTGATTATCTCTAATTTTTTTTTCGATATCACATATTTCTCTTTTAATTTTATTTTTTCTTCTAAATTTATGAACAAATTCTAACACATTTTTAAACGATTTTTTTGTATCTGCCATTTTATAAACCTTTTATGTTTATTTTAAATTTTAAAATTTTGATATTTATACTTAATAAAATAAAAAACTAATGATACTTTTTAAAGAAAAAGAACCTACTTTTTTGTTTTACGATTATGAGACTTTTGGAATAGATACATCACTAGATAAACCAGCTCAATTTGCATGTATTAGAACAGATATTAATTTAAATGTAATTGATTATCCAGAGTGTTTTTATTGTTTTCCGTCAGATGATTATTTACCCGATCCTATTTCTGTTTTAATTACTAAAATTACTCCTCAATATACACAAAAATATGGGACTAATGAATATTATTTTTCTAAAAAAATATACGATATTTTAACAGTTCCGAATACTTGTGTTATCGGTTATAATAATATTAATTTTGATGATGAAATTACAAGAAATATATTTTATAGAAATTTTTTTGATCCCTATGAATGGAGTTGGAAGAATGGTAATTCTCGTTGGGATCTATTAAACCTAATACGAGCATGTTATGCTTTAAGACCAAATGGTATAAAATGGCCTAAAAATGAATTAGGACTACCTAACTTCAAACTTTCTAATTTAACACAGATTAATAATATTAGACATATAAATGCACATGATGCCCTATCAGATGTACATGCTACTATTAAAATAGCAAAACTTATAAAAAAAAATCAACCGAAATTATTCGATTTTTTTTTCAAAAATAGAAAAAAAAATGAATTATATAAATTAATTAATTTAAAAAATAATCAACCAATAGTGTATGTTTCTAGTTATTTCGGTTCTGTGCGTCATAATATGACTTGTATTATTCCTATAATTTGGCATAAAAATAATAGAAATATATTAATTTCTATTGATTTATTCAAAGATATAGAGAAAATAATATTATTCTGTAAAAAAATAACTTACAAATACAATAATATTAAACATTTATTTAATTTAGGTATAGTATTACTATATCTTAATCGTTGTCCTGTTTTAGCACCTATGACAGTTCTTCGTAAAGAAGATTGTAATAGATTAAAAATAAATATCGATTTATATCATAGAAAAATTAAATATTTAAAAGAAAATAAAGGTTTTATTAAAAAGATACAAATTATTTTTTCGCAAGAAATTAATAATAAACAATCTTTAAACGTAGATTTGCAAATCTATGATTCTTTTTTTAATTTATCTGATAAAAAAAATATAAAAATTGTTAGAGAGACTGAACCGATTTTTTTAAAAAATATTAATTTTGATTTTCATGATTCTCGTTTAAAAATTTTGTTTTTTCGTTATCGTGCTCGTAATTTTTTTGAATTATTAAATAATGATGAAAAAAAGATATGGTTAAAACATTGTTTTGAAATTATACAACCGGTTTCATTAAAAAACTATCAAAATAAAATTGAAGATTTATTAAAAAAATATTGTTTTAATTCAGAAAAAATTATTTTGCTTAATTGTTTATTGAAATATAGTCTAGATAAGTATAAGGATTTATTGGATAAATATTCTAATTTAAATTAATATATTTTATTTTTTGAAAGCAATATTTTTTTAAACAAGACAATAATTGTTTAAAATTATCATTTTTTTTTGAATAAAAAATGATATTTTCTTTTATATTTTGTTTTATATTTAATTGTTTTAAACATTTTTTAATTTCACATACCATTTTTTCTGTTGAATCGATAAAATAGATAGATTTATATAAAATTTCTTTAATTTCTTTTTTTAAAAATAAAAAATGGGTGCAACCTAATATAATTGTATCAGGTTGTACCGAAAGAGTAGTCCATATTTTAAATATTTTTTGTAATTCTTTTTTTTTAGCAACGACACCTCTTATTTTTTTTTCTGCTATTAAAGCTAATTTATTTGTAGCTATTATTTTAATAAAATTATCATCATTATGATAGACTATGTTCTTAGTATAATAAGAATGAATAGTTGCTCTTGTTGCTATTAAACCAATAATTTTATTTTTAGTTAGTTGTTTGGCAGATTTAATATCAGGAAATATTCCGATAATAGGAAAAGTAAATTTTTTCCTTAAAATAGATAATCCTATAGTACTTGCTGTGTTACATGCAATTATGACCATTTTAATAGGATATTTTTTTTTTATTGTCTGAATAATTGTTATACTTCTTTCAATGATGAAAGATTTTTTTTTATTTCCATAAGGAAAAGCTTGATTATCTAACATGTAAATATAATTCATATTTGGTAATATTTTTTTTATATGGTTTAATATAGATAAACCACCTATACCAGAATCAAATATAAGCACTTTTTTTTATTTTTTTAATAGATGAAGAGTTTTATATAAAATATAAAAAAATAATCATTTTATACAGTATAAATTTATTTCTTAAATAAAAACAGCGTCATATGTTTTTCTATTTTTTTACGATCTTCTAAGTTAAACATATTCAGTTTGTTTTCATTTATTAAAATTGTTTGTTGAACTATCCATTTTTCCCATGCTTTTTTAGAAATTTCATTATATATTTTTTTTCCTAATGTTCCTGGGTAAACTTGAAAATCTTGACCTTCAGATTTTTCTTTTAGAAATGTACAAAAAATTATACGACACATGATTTTTTTATATTCCTTTTTTTAAATATTTTTCATAAGATTGTGTAGTATTGTTTGCACAGGTTTCGGTAAACCTATACGTTGAGGTTTTTTTACATTATACCAAAGGCCAATCTTATTTTTTTTATAAAATTTTAAAGAAGATAATTGAATTAAAATAGGATAAATATATAAAATAAAATGACTGAATTTATGAAAAAAAGGTGTCATTTTTTCATATTTATTTGTATTAATTTTATTTTCTTTTAACCAATTTAGTGCAATTTCTTTAGTATCAAAATTTGGAAAACAAAATAAATTTTTCCAAATTTCTTTTTTTGTGTTTTTTTCCATCCAAAATGTATCGTTAAATTTTATTAAAATAAACCAAGATGTTTTTATAGTAAATATTTTTTTAGTATTTTTTAAAGGATAATGTTCCCATTGTTCTTTTATTTTTGCAATACATCTTTTACTTAATGGACAAATACCACATTTTGGATTTTTATGAAGACAAATTAATGCACCTATATCCATCATCGCCTGATTAAATGTTCCGGTATTATGTACTGGTGCGATCGTTTCTATTATAGACCATAACTTTTTTTCTATTTTTTTATCTTTTACAGATCCTGTTATGCCATAATATCGAATTAAAACTCTTTTTACATTACCATCTAAGATAGGGTAAAAAAAATTTAATGATAATGATAAAATTGCTCCTGCTGTAGATCTCCCTATTCCTGGTAGTTTGATAACATCTGAAAAATTACTAGGAAAAATTCCTTCATATTTATTAGTAATAATTTGAGCTGATTTGTAAATATTTCTAGCTCTACTATAATATCCAAGACCACTCCATAAATATAAAACTTCATCTAATGTGCTATTATTGAGAGATTTTATATTTGGAAAAGTTGATATAAATTTTTTAAAATATGGAATAACAGATTTTACTGTAGTTTGTTGTAACATGATTTCAGATATCCAGACAATATATAATGTTTTATTTTTTTGCCATGGTAAATTTTTTCTACCGTTTTCATGGTACCAGTTTATAACTAATTGTGAAAAAGAGTATATTGTCATTATAATAAAACCATTTTTTGTAAAAATTTACAGTTAAGCTTAAAAAAAATAAAATATTAATACTTTTCTAGTATAATTAAATAAAAATTAATTTAATTAAAATAAAAACAGTAATTAGATATGAAAAATAATATTATAACACCTCAATATGATCAAAATGGTACTTTTTTACGTCAAATTCGTAGTTTTGTTTGTCGTAAAGGTCGTATTACTAAATGTCAAATGAAATCAATTGAAAAATATTGGTCTTTTATTGGAATTGATTTTCAATTAAAGGAATTAAATTTTTTGTCTATTTTCAATTGTTCAGCTCCGATTGTATTGGAGATTGGTTTTGGTTCAGGAGAGTCTTTAGTTCAAACTGCAAAAAATTTTCCTAATAAAAATTTTTTGGGGATAGAAGTATATAAATCAGGAATAGGATCTTGTTTAAATTTTGCTTATATTTCTAAAATTAAAAATTTAAGAATTATTTATTATGATGTGGTTGAAGTTATCGATAATATGATTATGAATCGAACTTTATCAACAGTCCAAATTTTTTTTCCAGATCCTTGGAAAAAAAAACGTCATCATAAAAGAAGACTATTACAAAGCAATTTTTTAAGGTCTTTATCTAAAAAATTGATTATTGGCGGTAGATTACATATTGCTACTGATTCAGAAGATTATGCTTTTTACATATTAGAAAAAATAAAAAATATTACAAATTATATTAATTTATCAAAACAAAACAATTTTATCGTACGACCTGTTTCACGTATAATAACTAAGTTTGAAAGAAGAGGATGCGATCAAGGTAATAAGATTTTTGATTTAATGTTTCAGTTACAATACTAAGAGATTGTCTTTAGTCTAAGAAAATTTCTAATAAATAATTTAAAAAAAATTTTCCTTTTTTTGTTGTATTCCAGTAATTCATTTTGTTAATTAAAAATCCTTTTTTTATGGCTATTGCAATTTTTTTTTCAATAATCATTTCATTTATATTTATTTTTTCTCTAAAATGTTTTTTAAAAACTGGTTGATATAATCTAAAAACATTCATAAAATATTCAAAAATTTGATCTTTTTTAAGAACTTGATTTATAGAATTAAGATAATTTCCATCTAAAAAATCATTAATATTTTTGTTTTTAACTGTTCTGAACATTTTTCCATTTTTTTGAGTAATTTTACCGTGAGCACCGCAACCTATTCCTATATAATCGCCAAAATTCCAATAATTCAAATTATGCTGACATTGATAATTTGGTTTTGAATATGAAGATATTTCGTATCTTTGATATCCTGATTGTTTTAATAATTTTTCTCCTTGTACTAACATTTTAAAGATTAAATCTTCATGAGGAAGTTGAATTTTTTTAGAATAAAATACGGTATTAGGTTCGATGCCAAGTTGATACCATGATATATGCGATGGATTATGTTGAATGGTATTTTTTAAATCTAATAATGCATCTTCTAGTCGTTGACCAGGTAAACCATACATTAGATCTAAATTAATATTATCAATAATTTTTTTAGTTTCTTTGATTGCATCTATTGCTTCTTTTGAATCATATGTTCGTTCTATTTTTTTTAATAAATGTGAATTAAATGTTTGAATACCTAAAGAGAAACGATTAATACCAGAATTTTTATAATCGATAAAACGTTTATATTCCATTGTTTTAGGATTGGCTTCGATGCTGATTTCTGCAGTATGAGAAATTGATGCTCTTTCTTTAATTCCAATAATTAATTTGTTTATAGATGAACTTTTTAATAAACTAGGTGTCCCACCACCAATAAAAATAGTATTAATTTCTCTTTTTGAAATTAAAAGTAAATCTTTTTCAAAATCTTTTAATAAATGTTCAATATATTTTTTTTCAGGAATAATTTCTTTGCTTACATATGAATTAAAATCACAGTATCCACATTTTTTTGAGCACCAAGGAATATGGATATATAGACTAATAGGCGGCAATTTACACATAATAATATTTTTTTAAAAGTTAATATAGATTAGAATGATTTTTCTTTATTAAAAATACAGCGTCCAATTCTTATCATATTACTAGTAGAAAGTAACGATTGTTTTATATCAAAACTAGTTCCTAATGATAAAGTATCTACTGATATATATTGTTTTTTTAGTTCTTGAAAAGCAATTTTTATTTTCTTATATTCTACTTTATTTATGATAGGATCATTATTAATTGAAGGCATTGCCATAATTCCTCTTAAATTAAGATGAGGCATTAAATAAATTTCTTCTGCTAATTGTTTATAATCTTTTATACATACTCCATTTTTATTTTTTTCTTGAGAACTATTAATTTGTATTAATACATTCAGTCGAGGTAAATTTTTAGGTCTATGTTTATTTAATAAAATTGCTATTTTTTTGCGATCAATTGTTTGACACCAATGAAAGTTTTGGGCAATTAATTTAGTTTTTTTAGATTGTATTTTACCAATAAAATGCCAAGTAATATTCTTATAATTTTTTAATTTTTGTATTTTTATAATGCTTTCTTGTATGTAATTTTCTCCAAATTCTTTAATTCCTATTGATATTGCTTCTTTAATCACATTAATATTTTGATTTTTAGTTACTGCTATGATTCTAATATTTTTTAAAGGAAGATTGTTTTCTTCAATAATATTTTGTATTTTTTTTTTATTAAAATAAATTTTAAATAAATATCTTTCATTTTTTTTCTTTTTTATTTTATTAATTTTAATGAATATTAAGTAGATTTTGACTTAACCAACTTTCTAGTATAATTACCGCAGCTAATGAATGAATTTTTTCTTTTTTTAATAGTGCTTTGAAACCACCTTGATTAAACATTATTGATTTAGCTTCCACAGTAGTTAAACGTTCATCATGCATTGTTACTAAAATATTAAATTTACATTTTAATAAGTAAGCAAATTTTTCTGATTGTTTTGTTGTGTTTTGTTTTGTACCATCTATATTCAATGGAAGTCCAACAATTATAATTTTAGGTTCCCAACATTTTAATAAATTTTTGACGCCATTCCAATTTGGTTTTCCACCATTTGTTTTTAAAATATTGAGAGGTCTTCCCTTTCTTGTTATGTTTTCTCCAACAGCTACTCCAATATTTTTTATTCCATAATCAAATGCTATAACTATCATTGTATCATCTCTATAATATTTTTCTCTCAATATAATCCAATAATAAACTTGTAATAGAAATTTTTTTTTGTGCTTCAATTTCACAAATACATGTTGGACTTGTAACATTTATTTCTGTTAATTTATCTCCTATTATATCTAATCCGACAAAAATCAATCCTTTTTTCTTTAAAATAGGAGATAAATGATTTACGATTTTCCAATCTGTTGGACTAAGCGGTTGTACTTTACCTTTTCCTCCAGCAGCTAAGTTAGCTCTTGTTTCTCCAATTGCTGGAATTCTAGCTAAACACCAAGGTATAGCTTTACCATTTACAACTAAAATTCTTTTGTCACCATTTTTAATATCAGGTAAATAAGTCTGAACCATGCAATATTTTTTTTCATAATCTGTTATTGTTTCGATAATTACTGAAAAATTAGGATCGTTTCTTTTAATACGAAAAACACTAGTACCCCCCATTCCATCTAATGGTTTTATTATAATGTCTTGATATGTTTCCCAAAATTTGCGTATTTTTAAAAAATTTCTTGTTACTAAAGTATTTACAGTTAGCTCAGGAAACCATGATATAAACATTTTTTCATTACAGTCTCTTAAGCTTTGAGGTTTATTGATAACCAATACTCCGGTGTTTTCTGCTCGCTCTAAAATATATGTTGCATAAATAAATTCGATATTAAACGGAGGATCTTTGCGCATTAAAATTACATCTAATTGACTTAATAAAACATTTTTTTCCTCAATAATGTTATACCATTCTTTTATATTTTTTTTTAATTTAATTAAACGAGTTCGTGCATATGCATCTCCTTTCTTTAAATAAAGATCATTCATTTCCATATAATAAATTATATGATTTCTTTTTTGTGCTTCTAACAAAATTGCAAAGCTTGAATCTTTATTAATATTAATAGATTCAATAGAATCCATTAATATTCCAATTTTTATTCTTTTTTTATTATGCATATATTTAGTCTTGTTAATTGAACAATTTTTTTATAACGCGATGATGTTTCTTATTTTATTTAAAGTAGTCATATATTTAATATTAAAATAATATTATTTTAATTACTTTTTTATTTTTTTAAAAATATATTAATGAACTTATTTTAATAAACAGTAGTTTTATAAAATTTAAAGGATTTATTTAAAAAAAATCAATTTTTTTTATTATTAAATAATTAAAAAAATATTTTTTAATCATTATAATTTATATTTTTTTTTAAATAACTGAAATATAAAAATGTTGATTAAAAACACTACAGATGTTTTTAATATTTAATCATATTTATGACCAGAATAATTATCAAATCTAGACCAGTGTCCATTAAAAGTTAAGCATACAGTTCCAATAGGACCATTTCTTTGTTTTCCTATTATAATTTCTGCTATTCCTTTAAAATCGCTATTTTCATGGTAAATTTCGTCACGGTATATGAACATTATTAAATCTGCATCTTGTTCTAAAGAGCCTGATTCACGTAAATCTGAATTTACTGGTCTTTTATCAGATCTTTGTTCTAAAGATCGATTAAGTTGCGAAAGTGCTATAACTGGAACTTGTAGTTCTTTTGCTAAGGCTTTTAGTGTTCTGGATATTTCTGCAATTTCTAGAGTTCTGTTATCAGAAAGAGATGGTACTCGCATTAGTTGTAAATAATCTACCATAATTAAAGTTAATCCATTATTTTCACGATAAATACGACGGGCTCTAGAACGAACTTCGTTAGGAGTTAATGCTGAAGAATCATCAATATAGATATTCTTTTTTTTAAGAAGTACGTTAATTGTTCCAGACATACGTGACCAATCTTCATCGTTTAACTGTCCAGTTCGAATTCGTGCTTGATTAACTCTAGATAAAGATGCTAACATGCGCATCATAATTTGTTCTCCAGGCATTTCTAAACTAAAAATAAGAACTGGTTTATCATATAGCATAGCAGCATTTTCACATAAATTCATTGCAAATGTTGTTTTTCCCATAGATGGTCTTGCAGCAATGATAATTAGTTCAGAAGGTTGTAAACCTGATGTTTTTTTATTTAAATCTTGATATCCTGTATTAATTCCTGTAACTCCATCGTGAGGTGATAAAAATAATTTTTCAATACTAGACACAGTTTCATCAAGAATTTGTTCAACATTTTTTGGTCCTGAATCTTTTTTAAAGCGTTTTTCTGCGATTTTAAATACGCTTGATTCTGCATAATCTAATAATTCTTCACTTTTTCGACCTTGTGTATCATATCCAGCATTTGCTATTTTATTTGCTACTAATATCATTTCTCTTACTATTGCGCGTTCTCGAACTATATCGGCATATGCAGTAATATTTGCTGTACTAGGAGTGTTTTTTGAAAGTTCAGCTAAATAAGAAAATCTACCTACACTTTCTAATTTTCCTTTTTGTTCTAAAGATTCAGATAAAGTAATTAAATCGATTGGATATCCCAAGTCAAGAAGTTTTTGCATTTCTTGAAATATTAAACGATGTGGTTTGCTGAAAAAATCGTCTGCGACAACATGTTCTGAAACAGTATCCCATTGTTCATTATCTAGCATTAAACCGCCTAATACAGATTGTTCTGCTTCTAAAGAATGCGGTGGAATCTTTAATCTGTTAATTTGATTTAAATATAATTTATTTTTAGCCATATTTATTGCATATACCATTATTTAGTTAATTTCTATAAAATTATATCGTAATATTGCAATAACACACTATCTACGGATTAATCTATTTAAGTTCTTTTTAATTGTTTTTATCTTTTTCTATCTGTAACATGAAAGTAAAAATTATCATATGTATTTAATGATTAAATTTCATATATAGATTATTCGAATTTATTTTTATCGTATTTAATAGGATATAATTTTTTTAATTGTTTATTTTTTATCTGTTTTTTTATATTTTTTTAAATATAATTGTATTTTATATATTTTGATAGTAAGTATAAATTTTGAACAAGAGTTTTTAATGGTTTGAACCATGACGTTTTTTTAAAATAATATAGCATTTTTTATAGTTTAGATCATACTAAATAAAATATTTACAACGTATTATAATATCTTATAAAACATATTATTATTTCTTCATATAATATTTTAGAAGTGGAGTTTTACTATGGCTAGTAGAGGCGTTAATAAAGTTATTCTGATTGGGCATTTAGGACAAGATCCTGAAGTTCGTTATATGCCTAATGGTAATGCAGTAGTAAACATGACGTTAGCAACTTCAGAAAATTGGAAAGATAAAAATACTGGAGAAAATAAAGAAAAAACTGAATGGCATAGAATAGTCTTATTTGGTAAATTAGCTGAAATTGCAGGCGAATATCTTAGAAAAGGTTCTCAAGTTTACATTGAAGGATCATTACAGACTAGAAAGTGGCAAGACCAAAATGGTCTTGAGCGTTATACAACAGAAATTATTGTTAATATTAGTGGTACTATGCAAATGTTAGGTAGTCGAAATTCTAATTTACAGACATCGTCAACAAATGATAATAATATTAATTTCGTTAAAAGTAAAAAAACAGATAAAACAGATTTAGAAAAAAATAAAGTAAAAAATAATTTTAGAAAAGAATCAGTTGATGTTTCTTCAGAATTAGATTTTGACGATGAAATTCCATTTTAATATATTTTTTTTATAACATTTTATTTATTACAGCCCCCATGTTATGGGGCCATATATTTGATAGTTTTATTTTTAACTTTTTTTATAAAAATTAATTTTAGATCTTTCTGAAATTATCTTGTTTTATTTTAAATAAATTAGTAATATTATTAAATAAATATTTTTTATTGAAATAATTCTAATGATTACTGTTTCTAAAAATGCACAAAAACATTTTCAATCACTTTTATTAAAAGAACCTTCTGGTACTCATATTCGAGTATTTGTTATTAATCCCGGTACAATAAGTGCAGAATGTGGTATAGCATATTGTCCAAAAAATGAGGTAGAAGAAGAAGACGTTCAATTAACATACGATCAATTTTTTATTTATGTTAATAAAGATATTATTCCATATTTAAAAAATGCAGAAATTGACATTTTAATTGATAATATAAGTTCTCAATTAACATTAAAAGCACCATATATTAAAAATAATAATTTTAAAAAATCATCTTCATTGGAAGATAAAATTAAGTGTTTTTTAAATCAAGAAATTAATCCACAATTATCTATGCACGGAGGACAAATTGAATTAATCGAAGTTAGCGAAAAAAAAGTTGCTAAAATACGATTTAGTGGAGGTTGTAATGGATGTTCAATGATTGGATTAACTTTAAAAGAGACAGTAGAAAAAAAAATATTAAATACGTTTCCTGAAATAAAAAAAGTATTGGATGATACAGATCATTCACATGGAAAACATTCATTTTATTAGATATAAAAAAATTAAATAGGTGTAAGCTCGCCTCGTAAATTATTTTGCATTTGAAGACAAATTTTTTCTTTTGAAATATTTTGACTTAATAAAAAATGTAATTTAGTTAAAGCTGCCTCAATTGTCAAATCAAAACCACTAATGACACCAACTTTTATAAGTGAGTTTCCTGTTGCATATCCATGCATATTAACTTTTCCAAAAATACATTGAGTTAAATTAATCATAATAATATTTTTTTTGTATGCTAGATACAACTCTTTTAAAAAATCTCTATTTTGAGGTGCATTTCCTATTCCGTATGTACATAAAATCAATGCTTTTACTGGATATGATAAAAAATTTTGAATAATTTTACTAGAAATTCCTGGATAAATAGTAATGATACTAATAGGTTGTGGTGTGATTTGATAAACTTTAAATTTTTTATCATGATTTTTTATTTTTTTTTTATACAAATAGCGAACATTTACCCCTACTTCTAATAATGGTTCCAGATTAGGGGAGGAAAAAGCATCAAAACCATCAGCATGTGATTTAGTCGTTCTATTGCCTCTATATAATTTATTATTAAAAAATAAAGTGACCTCATTAATAGGATAATTTGCTGCCATTAAAAGAGAATTTAATAAATTTTGACGGCCATCAGAACGAATTTCTGATAAAGGTATTTGAGAACCTGTTATAATTACTGGCTTTTCTAAATTTTCTAATATAAATGATAGAGCAGAAGCTGTATATGCCATTGTATCTGTTCCGTGAAGAATAACAAAACCATCATATTTATGATAATTTTGTTGAATATCGTTAGCAATCACTTGCCATTCTATTGGTGTCATATTAGAGGAATCAATTAATGGTTGATATTCATTTATAGTAAAATATGGTATGTCTCGATTATGAAATTCAGACATTTTTACAAGTTGTTTTTGAAGATATCCAGAAACTGGAATATATCCATATTTTGATCTTTTCATACCTATAGTTCCACCAGTATATGCAATATATATACATTTTTTCTTCATTCAGAAACTCTTTTTATCATTTTGTTTATATAGTATTTTAAATAACTATATTAAAATAATATTTTAAATATTATTTGTGTTTAAATTTTTTTAATAAATTTGATATATTTTTTTAATATTTAAAAATATTTAAATGAATAGTTTGATGTTAATAAAACTAATTATTGATTAAATATTCAAGATAAGTTTTGAAGAATATAGATATTATCTATGCTATAAGTTTTTATAATTTTACTATTTTTTTTAAATAAATCAAGGTCATCTATATCAGATGGTTTAAAATATATTTTTAAGATTTATTGCGCATTAATACAAGTAATTTTTTTTATAAATTTAAAATATAAAGTATTTTTAACGAGTATCTATATGTTTAATATGAATCATGAACAGGAATTAAGAAAAAGAAGAACTTTTGCTATCATTTCTCATCCTGATGCAGGAAAAACTACTATTACTGAAAAAATGTTGTTTTTCGGAAATGCTATTCGTGCTTCTGGAACAATAAAAGGAAGAGGAGGCGGAACATATGCCAAATCAGATTGGATGAATATTGAAAAAGAACGAGGAATTTCTGTTACTACTTCTGTTATGCAATTTACATATAAAAATATTTTAATAAATTTGTTAGATACTCCTGGCCATCAAGATTTTTCAGAAGATACATATCGTATTCTTACTGCTGTAGATTGCTGTGTAGTTGTGATTGATGCTGCTAAGGGTGTAGAAGAGAGAACAAAAAAATTAATAGATGTCACACGTATTCATAATACTCCTATTATTACTTTTATTAATAAGTTAGATCGTGATAGTCGAGAACCAATAGAAATTTTAGACGAAATTGAACAGAAATTAGAATTGAGTTGTGTTCCTATTACATGGCCTATTAGTTGCGGAAAAAATTTTAAAGGTGTTTATCATATTCATGATAAAATAATGTATTTATATAAAAATAAAGATTTAAAAAAACATTTTTTTTTAGATTTAAAAGAATTTTCTAATTCATCTAATGCATTTTTAAACGATTATATTGGAATAGACTTGTCTAAGCAGATATATGAAGAATTAGAATTGATTATTAACATATATTCAAAATTTAACAATAAAAGTTTTTTAAAAAGGATTTCAACACCTATTTTTTTTGGCAGTGCACTAGGCGATTTAGGGATTGATCATTTATTAAATAGTTTAATAAAATGGGCTCCATCTCCTTTGCATCGTAAAAGTAATAAACGTATTGTAGAACCTAAAGAAAAAAATTTTACAGGTTTTGTATTTAAAATTCAAGCTAATATGGATTTGAAACACCGTGATCGAATAGCCTTTATGAGAATTGTTTCAGGACAATATACAAAAGGTATGAAGTTAAAACATGTACGTACTAAAAAAAATATGATTGTTTCTGATGCTTTTTCTTTTTTAGCAGGAGATAGATTATCAATAAAAAAATCTTATCCGGGTGATATTATAGGAATTCATAATCATGGCACAATAAAAATTGGAGACACTTTTACGCAGGGAGAAGATCTTAAATTTATTGGTATTCCAAGTTTTGCTCCAGAAATATTTCGTTCTATTTGTTTATCTAATCCTCTTCAACAGAAACAATTAATAAAAGGTTTAATTCAGCTATCAGAAGAGGGAGCTATTCAAGTATTTCGTCCTATCAACAGTAATAACTTAATTTTAGGTGCTATTGGAATATTGCAATTTGATGTTGTTATTGAACGTTTAAGAATAGAATATGGTATTAATGCTGTATATAAGAAAGTTAATATTGTTCTTGCTCGCTGGATTAGATCCAATAACAATAAAAGTATCAGTGATTTTATAAAAAAGAATAGTGCTTATTTAGGATATGATGCTTCTAATAGTTTAATATATTTAGCACCAAATAATGCCAATTTAACAATTGTTGTTAACAAATATTCTGATATTTTTTTTGATAAAATGAAAGATCAGTAATATTATAAAAATATAATAATAGTTATTTCAAAAATAACTTCTGGGCATGTCATAATGAAACGAGTTTTTTTAATTGTTCTAGATTCTTTTGGTATAGGTTTTAGTTCTGATGCTAATCAATTTAATGATGTTGGTGCAGATACATTTGGCCATATATCTGAGAAATGTTTTTTAGGACAAGCAAATGTAGGTAGAAAAGGTAATTTAAATATCCCTAATCTAGTAAAATTAGGTTTAATAGAAGCAGCTAAAAAATCAACAGGAAAATTTCCTTTAGGATTTAGTAAAAACACAAAGATTATTGCTAGTTATGGTTTTGCTAGCGAAATATCTTCTGGAAAAGATACTACTTCAGGGCATTGGGAGATTGCAGGAGTACCAGTTTTAGATGATTGGTATTATTTTAAAAAAAAATATGATAGTTTCCCTGATTTAATTTTAAAAGAAGTTATAAAAAAATCAAAATTATCTGGTTTTATTGGTAATTGTCATGCGTCAGGAACTGATATTATCAATAATTTAGGTGAAGAACATATTAAAACAAGAAAACCTATTATATATACTTCGACTGATTCTGTTTTTCAAGTAGCATGTCACGAGAATTTTTTTAATTTATCTGATCTTTATAAATTATGCGAAAGCATTCGTTTTATTTTAGATAAGCACCAATATAAAGTGGCACGAGTAATTGCCAGACCGTTTATAGGAAATGCATTAAATTTTCAACGTACAGCTAATAGGCGTGATTTTTCAGTAAAACCTTTTTCAACAACTGTAATGGAAAAACTTATAGATGAAAAAAAAGGAGAAGTAATTGCTATTGGTAAAACTTCTGATATTTTTGCTGGAGTTGGAATTAGCAAAAAAATTAAAGCTAACGGTTTAAATGAACTTTGCAATTCAACTATTAGAGAAATAAAATCATCAAAAAATAATACACTAATTTTTACTAATTTAGTAGATTTTGATTCAAATTGGGGGCATCGTCGTGATGTTTCTGGATATGCTAAAGGTTTAGAATTTTTTGATAGTCGATTATCAGAGATAATTAGTTTAGTAAAAGAAAACGATTTATTGATTTTAACCTCAGATCATGGTTGTGATCCAACTTGGAAAGGAACAGATCATACTAGAGAAAATATTCCTATATTAATTTATGCGCCAGGTATCAAGACCAACTTTCTTGGACATCGTAAAACTTTTTCTGATATAGGACAAACTATTGCTAAGTATTTTCTATTGTCTAATATGGCATACGGTGAAAATATGCTTTAAATATTTTACATGTTACTACATTTTACATTCAAAAGGAAAAAATTAGTGTCAACACCTCACATTAATAGTCAAAAAAATGATTTTTCAGATGTAGTGCTTATGCCAGGTGATCCCTTACGGGCAAAATATATTGCAGAGAATTATTTAGAGAATTATGTTCAAATAAACAGCACTCGTTTGATGTTAGCTTATACTGGATTTTATAATAACAAGAAAATTTCTGTTATGAGTCACGGCATAGGAATACCATCAGCATCTCTTTACGTTAGAGAATTAATTCTTGAATATAAAGTAAAAAAAATTATTCGTATAGGAACTTGTGGTACTGTCAGAGAAGATATTAATCTTCGTGATATAGTAATCAGTATGGGAGCTTCTACTGATTCAAAAGTTAATAGAATAAGATTTAATAATCATGATTTTTCTGCTATTGCTGATTTCGATATGCTTTTCAACGCAGTGCAAATTGCAAAAAAAATGAATATTAAAGTTTATGTTGGTAATTTTTTTACTACAGACTCTTTTTATAGTGACGATAAAAATATTTTAGATGTTTTAAAAAAATATAATATTCTAGGTGTGGACATGGAGACTTCTGGGATATATGCAGTATCAGCGGAATTAAGAGCACAAGCATTATCGATATGTACTGTTTCTGATCATATTTTAAAAAAAGAAAAACTTTCGTCAAAAGATAGAGAATCAAGTTTTGATAATATGATTAATATAGCTTTACAATTAACTTTATTAAAATAATAAACATTTTTTAGTAAATGTAATTATATTATTTTTTTGGTGAGAAAGGGATTCGAACCCTTGATACGTTTCCATATACACGCTTTCCAGGCGTGTTCCTTAAGCCTCTCGGACATCTCACCTTATTCTATGATATAATAAAATTTATTTTTATGAGATATTATTTTAAACTAAAAAAAGAAAAAACGTCAAGTTTTATATAATGAAAGTTTATTGAATATAAATTATTGAGATTTTTTAATATTAAAAAATTGTAAATTTTATATTTTCTTAAAAAAGAAAGATAGAAAAAATAATTATGATTCTGATAGAATGTTTTTTTAAGTATTTATTATTAAATCACACTTTTAATTAATCAAAGGATAAAATTTACTAATGAAATAATAAAAAATTTTTACGATATATTTTTAGTATTCATGTAGAATTTATTTTTCAACACAGTATAAAAAATTTTTAATAAATTTTTTAAAAATATATACAATTGATTAGAAAAAATATTATTCTAACTTTAATATTTATGTCTTGCCAGCAAAAATATGCTGAGCAATGGTATTATTAACCAATGATTTTAATAACAAACACATGGCAGAAAAACGAAATATCTTTCTAGTTGGGCCAATGGGTGCTGGAAAAAGTACTATTGGTCGTCAATTATCTCAGCAACTTAATATGGAATTTTTTGATTCTGATCAAGAGATTGAGAAACGTACAGGTGCGGACATAAGTTGGGTTTTTGATGTAGAAGGTGAAAGTGGTTTTCGTCTAAGAGAACAAAAAATTATCAATGAATTAACTAGAAAACAAGGTATTATACTTGCTACAGGAGGAGGATCTGTTAAGTTTAAAGAAACTCGTAATTGTTTATCAGCTCGTGGTATTGTTATCTATTTAGAAACAACAATTGAAAAACAATTAATACGTACTAAAAGAGACAAAAAAAGACCTCTATTACAAGTTATGACTTCAAATCGTACTATATTAGAATCTCTAGCTCATGAAAGAAATCCTTTATATGAAGATATTGCAGATATTACAGTCAAGACCGATAATCAAAATGCTAAATCTGTAGCTTTTAATATAATTCGTTTATTAGAAAAAATGTAAATGAATTACTTAGAATAAACAATTAATGGAGTGTAAATAAAATTGTGGAACAGTTAAAAGTTATTCTAGGAAAACGTAGTTATCCTATTAGTATAGGTGCAGGCATTATTAAAGAAGATAACATCTTTTGGCCTTTAAAGCCAGGAGATCAAGCTATGTTAGTAACTAATAAAACATTAGCTAATCTTTTAAAGGATCAAGTTTTTTATCATTTAAGAAAATCTGGTATAAAAGTAGATCAAGTAATTCTTTCAGATGGTGAGCAGTATAAAACATTAAATGAAATGGAATTAATTATTTCTGCTTTATTAGAAAAAAAACATGCTCGTGATACAACTTTGATTGCATTAGGTGGAGGTGTCATAGGTGACTTAACTGGTTTTGCTGCATCTGTTTATCAGAGAGGTGTTCGTTTTATTCAAATTCCAACTACACTTTTATCTCAAGTTGATGCTTCTGTTGGCGGAAAAACATCTGTTAATCATTTACTTGGTAAAAATATGATTGGTACTTTTTGGCAACCGTCTTCTGTAATTATTGATGTGGATTGTTTGAAAACACTTCCTTACAATGAACTTGTATCTGGTATGGCTGAAGTTATTAAATATGCTATTATTTTTGATGAAAACTTTTTTACTTGGTTAGAAGATAACGTTGAAACTATTTTATCACTAGATTATAAAACAATATCTTATTGTATAAGGAAGTGTTGCGAACTCAAATCAAAAATAATTTCTCTTGATGAAAGAGAAAAAAATTTTCGAGCATTACTAAATTTTGGTCATACTTATGGTCATGCTATCGAAGTTCATGCTGGTTATGGAAATTGGTTACATGGAGAGGCAATATCAGCAGGTATGGTTATGGCTGCTCGTACTGCAGAAATACTTGGATATTTAAAAACAGAAGATTTTAAAAGAATACTAATATTGTTAAAAAGAATTGGTTTGCCTGTTAAAGGACCTAAAAACATGTCGGCTGCTTCATATATTCCTTATATGATGCGAGATAAAAAGGTAATTTCAGGAGAAATTAGATTAGTTTTACCGCTGTCTATCGGAAAGGCAGAAATCTATACAAATATAGATAAAAATATTATTTTAACAGCTATTAAAGATTCTCAATAATTTTTTTATTATATAAACTAATAAATTTATTTTATATATTCTTTTATTATAATATTTTTTTGCTCTTACTAGTTTTTGTTTAAAAAAATCACATATTTTATATTTTTAATTAATATATTTAAAGTTATAAGAATAAAACTATAGGAAGTGAAAAAATATATAATAATAATTTTTTTAGTCTACTAATAGTAATTTTTTTAATGATCTTATAAAATTTTTTTATTTTAATTAGAATAAATGTTTTTATAATAGATTATGTTAATATAATCTCAAATTGTTTAATATTTTTTTAGCTCGATAAAAATTTTTTTATTTATTTTAAAAATATTTATATAACAATTTTTATTAAAATATATATTTTAAGATATAAAGGTTTGATTAATTACATTTTTTAGAATTAAAAAAATATTAATAAATCATTAGATTTATATAATAAAAGATATTATCTTTTTGAGATTATAGACTTAATTAATATAGAAAAAAGATAGGAATATCAAGATGAAGAATTTTTTTTTAGCTCCATCGATTTTATCTGCTGATTTTGCTCGTTTAGGAGAAGATACGCAAAAAGTAATAGATGCAGGCAGTGATTTAATACATTTTGATGTTATGGATAATCATTATGTACCTAATTTAAGTATGGGTCCTATGATTCTAGAATCACTTCGTAAGTATAATATTACAGCACCTATTGATGTACATTTGATGATAGAGCCAGTAGATAGTTTAATTCCGCAATTTGCTAGAGCAGGAGCTACTTTTATTACTTTTCATCCAGAAGCAACGAAACATGTTGAAAGAACACTGCATTTAATTAAAGAGCATGGGTGTAAAGCAGGATTAGCATTTAATCCAGCTACACCACTTTGTTTTCTTGATTATGTTTTAGAAAAATTAGATTTAATTTTGATAATGTCAGTAAATCCAGGATTTGGAAATCAATCTTTTTTACCATCTACGTTTAATAAATTACGAAAAGCAAGAAAAATAATTGATGATAATTTTTTAGACATTATTTTACAAGTAGATGGTGGTGTTAAATTAGATAATATTGCCGAAATAGCATTTTCTGGTGCCAATTCTTTTGTTATAGGATCAGGACTATTTAAACATTCTAATTATGATAATATTATTAAAGAAATTCGAAAAGAACTAAATCATGCTCATTCTAAATCTATTCATTAATATTTTTATGCAGGATATCAAATGATTCTTTCTAAATCTATTTTGTTTAGTGCAGTACAACCTTCTGGAAAATTAACTATTGGAAATTATATAGGAACTATGCGTCATTGGTCTAAAATGCAAAATGACTATCATTGTTTATATTGCGTTGCTGATTTGCATTCTCTTACTATACAAGATAAAAATTTTTCCTTACGAGAATCAATATTAGATACAATATCTTTTTATTTAGCTTGTGGAGTAGATCCAAATAAAAGTATTATTTTTATTCAATCTCATGTTCCTCAACATAGTCAATTGAATTGGATTTTAAATTGTTTTAGTCAATTTTCAGAATTGCTGCGTATGACACAATTTAAAATAAAAAAAACAATAAAAAATAATTATATTAAAAATACAAACGTAGGCTTATTTAATTATCCAATTTTAATGGCATCAGATATTTTACTATATCAAACTAATTTTGTTCCAGTTGGTCGTGATCAAAAACAACATATAGAATTAACTCGTAATATCGCTAATCGTATAAATGCTTTATATGGCAATATATTTACATTACCTGTGCCTTTGATTAGTAAATATGGTTCTAAAATAATGAGTTTATTAGAACCTAGGAAAAAGATGTCAAAGTCGGATATTAATAAAAAAAATGTAATTTTTTTACTAGATGATATACCAAGTGTTGTTTTAAAAATAAAAAATGCTGTTACTGATTCAGAAAAATTGTCAAGAATTTGTTTCGATCTTGAAAAAAAGCCAGGAATTTCGAATTTGTTAGAAATTTTTTCTTCTATCACTAATAAAGAAGTTCACATTTTATCAGAAGAGTTGAAAGGTATTACATATTCTGAATTTAAAAGCATAGTTTCCGATCATTTATCTAAATTTTTATTACAGTTACAAAAATCTTATTTTAAATATCGTTGTAATGAGTCTTACTTGAAAAAAGTCGCTTATGAAGGAGCGTTTAAAGCTCAATTGAAAGCTAAACAAACTTTAAATAAAATAAATTTAAAATTAGGATTGGTTTAATCTTTTAAATAAACCAGAAATTTTTCTTCTAGTTTATTTGTAATATTCAAAGAATATAGAAATAATTTTATAATATTTTTTTATATATATTTTTTATTTTTAGTATAAATATAAATGAATATAGATAGTAAAAATACTATACCATAAAGTATATTTGAACTCATTAATGTTGCATATATTCCTTTGTATTTAACAATAGGGCTAGTTACAATAAATGTCAGTAAAGTTCCGATAGTTCCAAACAATAAAATTAAATTTATTAATTGAGGAGAAGGTTTTTTTGTTTGTAATGAAGCTAATGTTATAATAATAGTGTAAATTGCACTAGAAAAAAATCCTAAACTAATAATCATATACTGTAGTAATAAATAATTTTTACTGTTTATAAAACAATACATAAGTATCGTAGAAGCGCCCGTGAGAAAAATGAACATACGATGTAAATTAAAAAACTTAATTATCAAACTAAAAAACCACATTCCTATCATATAAGACATCCAAAAATTACTAACTAGATTACCTGCATTTTGTATATTAATATGCATTATTTCAGTAGTATACTGTGGGACCCAAGAAATAAAGCCTAGCTGTCCTAATATATATAGCAATGCTGAAATGGATAATAAAATTACATTTATATTCCATATTTCTTTTTGTGTTTCGCAATTTTTATTGTGATTTTTTAATATTGGAAAATGTAAGTTGATTGCTAAAATAACAATGAATAAATAAATTCCTCCTATACATATATAAGACCAATACCAAATAATTTTTTTTTCTAAAAGATAAGCGCTAATAATAGGAAAAATCATACCTGACATACTAAAAAAAGAGTCAGTTAATAATAATTTAGAACCTCTTTGTGATTCTGAATATAAGTGAGTAATCAGGAATGTACCAATCGACATTGTAATTCCACTTACTAATCCAAGTATAAAAATATTTATTGAAAATAAAAATATGCTATGAAAGGAAACTATTCCTGTTATAGAAATAACTGTCAGTATAAAACCAAATATCAGTTGTTTTTTTAGAGATATCATTTCTATTAACCAAGAATTTAGTAAAATTGCTATTAATATACCTCCATTTAAAAAAGTAAATGTATTACTCATTTGGGATATAGATAAATGAAAATAATTAGCAATGTTTCCCATAATAATTCCAGTAACAACAATTAATGCACCTGTAAATGCATATGAAAAAAAACTTATCCATGTTAATCCTATTCGATTTTTTTCTGTCATTTTTATCACCTTTTTTATAAATTTAAACATTTATAAAAGCAAAGTTTACTATTTTTTTATTTTAAATATATGATTTTATATTATCTAAAATTTTTTGTTTAAAATTTTTTTATATTTTTTCTTTTTTTGAAAAAGAAAATTATTAATAAAATAAGTTTAATTTTGCTTGAATATGATGTATATTTTATTTTTAAAATATACAATATTATTTTAATTGTTTATTAATATAAAAATTAATTATGTAATAAAAAATTTATATGTTTTAAACGATGTTTAAAATTCTTTATTTATTAAAATAGTTTTCTAAAAGTTTTTTATTATAACAAATCCTCTTAGGAAATTTAATGATATCAAAAAAAACATGCATTACACGAGATAGTTTTGACAAGTTCATTTTACCTGTTTATAATCCTTTATCTTTTATTCCAGTAAGAGGAATAGGAAGTCGTATTTGGGATCAGAGAGGAAAAGAATATATTGATTTTTCTGGAGGGATTGCTGTAACATCTTTAGGTCATTGTCATCCTTTATTAAATAAAATATTAAAAAAACAAAGTGAAAAATTATGGCATTTAAGTAATGTCTTTACTAATGAACCAGCTCTTAGATTAGCTCAAAAATTAGTATCTTCTAGTTTTGCATCAAGAGTTTTTTTTGCAAACTCTGGTGCAGAAGCAAATGAAGCTGCTTTTAAACTAGCACGTTACTATTCATCTCAAAGATATAGTGCTCAAAAAAATAAAATTATTTCTTTTTATAATTCATTTCATGGACGTACATTTTTCACTGTTTCAGTTGGAGGACAATCAAAATATTCTAATGATTTTGGTCCAAAACCTCCAGGAATAATACATGCTTCATTCAATAATATTGAAACTGTAAAAACGCTTATTGATAATAATACTTGTGCGATAGTTGTAGAATTAATACAAGGAGAAGGAGGAATAATACCAGCAACTGTTTCTTTTATTAAAGAATTAAGGATATTGTGTCATCAATATAATGCATTACTAATTTTTGATGAAATACAAACAGGGATCGGCAGAACTGGAAAATTGTTTTCTTACGAACACTATGATGTTATTCCAGACATTTTAACACTTGCCAAGTCTTTAGGTGGAGGTTTTCCAATTAGTGCTATGTTAACTACTAATAAAGTTGCATCAATAGCAACGCCTGGAATTCATGGTACCACGTATGGTGGGAATCCTCTAGCTTGTGCTGTAGCAGAATCTGTGATTAATATTATTGATACAAAAAAAATTTTATCTGGAGTTGAAGACAAATTTAAACAAATAAAATTTGAATTAAATATTATTAATACACGTTTTAAATTGTTTAAAGAGATACGAGGTCGTGGTTTATTAATTGGTATTGTATTAAAATCTAAATTTTCTAATAAAATACGTGAAATATTACATTATGCCTTATTAGAAGGAGTTATTCTTTTAACAGCAGGAAATAATGTAATTCGTCTGGCGCCATCATTAATTATTAGTAAGATCGATATTACTGAAGGTATGCAACGTTTTTACCGTGCTTTAGAAAAAATTTTATTTTAAAAAATACGTTTTATTTTTTTTATATGTTTTGATAATTTTAAGGCAAACTATATTTGATTTAAGAATATTTTATAAAAAGTATAAAAATTAGTAAATATTTGTTTTCTATTAGATATATTTATTTTCTAAAAAAATAATCTACCTATATTTTAATCAAATAGTATTGATCTTAAAAAATAATATTTTACTAAATGTTGTTTTGGAGTAATAAATGATTTTTTTTCTTTTAAAAAGGGCTATATTATTATGTCTAATATTATATATTCCAAAATCGTTTTCAGAATCACTTATGTTACATAATGTAAGCATGGAATCTTCTTTAAAAAAAAATAATATATTCAACAATAATGAAAAATTGAGTTATTCTTTGGGTGTTTCACTCGGAGAATATGTAAATCAATCTTTTAAAAAACAAAAAAAAATAGGTATAACATTAGATAAAAACAGTATTTTAAATGGAGTCCAAGATGCAATTTCTGGTGATTTAAAGTTATCCCGTCAAGAAATTTCTGTAATTCTAAAAGAATTAGAAGAAAAATTAACAAACGCCAATAAAGTTGAAGTTGAAAAGAATTCTAAGGAAAATTTAATACAAGGTCAATTGTATATGAAAAATTTTTCTAAAATAAAAGGAGTTAAAAAGACATCTAGTGGTCTTTTTTATCTTATAGAAAAGGAAGGTAGTGGTGCATTATTAACAAATAGTACAAAAATTACTGTACATTATAAAGGTACATTGATTAATGGTGTAGAATTTGATAATTCTTATATAAGAGGAAACCCTGTTTCATTTGTTTTAAAGGATGTAATATTAGGTTGGCAGGAAGGCTTAAAATACATTAAAAAAGGTGGTAGGATAAAATTAGTAATTCCGCCTCATTTAGGATATGGAGATAGAGAAATTAATGGTATTCCAAGTAATTCTACTTTAATTTTTGATATAGAATTATTAGATGCTATAAATACAGTATAGTGTATTTATACAAGATGATTTATTTAAAAAAATATAATCAGGTATAAAATTTTAAACATGAATTATACAATATTAGTGACAGGTTCTGCTTATGGAACACAAAATGCAAGTACTGCTTTTCTTTTTTGTCAAGCTTTAGTAAAAACAACACATATACTACATAGTATTTTTTTTTATTGCGATGGTGTTTCGAATGCTAATAGTATGATCACACCCGCTATTGATGAATTTAATTTAATTAAAGCATGGCAAAAATTAAACAAAAAATATCAAGTCAATTTATATGTTTGTTATAGTGCAGCTCTTAGAAGAGGGATTTTGGAAAATGATAATACAGATCATTCAAACATTAAAAAAGGAAACTTAGCACTTTTTTTTCAAACAAGTGGGCTCATAGAATTGGCTAATTCTATAAATATATGTGATCGCATAATACAATTTTAAATGGGCATTTTTACTTCAATGAAAAAAATTGCTTTTGTTTTTTCTCATGCTCCACACGGAACAAGTTTTGGTAGAGAAGGATTAGATGCTATTTTTAGTACATCTTCAGTTTTAAAAAAAATAAGTTTATTTTTTATTGGCGATGGCGTTTTACAATTAATTAAAAATTATCAATCAGAACATATTTTAGCACGGAATTATACGTCTGCTTTTTCAATATTATCTTTTTATGACATTAAAAATTTTTATTGTTGTGAAACATCATTAATTGATAGAGGTTTTAATCATAATGAAGATTTTATATTAAAAATAGATATATTAAATTCATTTTTTTTACGTTTGAAACTAGATAATTATGATGGAATTATTAATTTTTAAGGCGCATTAATATGCTGCATACTTTAATGAAATCTCCTTTTGATACTAATATTTCTCTTATTGTAAGCATGTTAAAGAAATCAGACGATTTTTTAGCACTTCAAGACGGTGTACTTATTGCATTAAAAAATAATATCTTTTTAAAAAGTATAATTTTGTCTTCAGCAAAATTGTATATTATAAAAGAAGATGTTTATGCTCGAGGTATTCATAAACACATTTCCAGTGAATTTGTCCTAATAAGTTATATTCATTTCGTTTCATTGACACTTAAACATAAAAAACAAATGACTTGGTAAAAATAGCACTAAGTTACAGTTAAGTGGTATATCCAATCCTAAAAAATCTTCATGATAGAAATATTTTTGTATTTATATTATGTTGGTAATTTTTCATTAAATCAATTTAAGAATAGGAGTTTTTATGGCCACAGTAAATCAATTGGTCCGTAAACCTCGTTTACGTAAAGTTATTAAAAGTAATGTTCCTGCTTTAGGTGGCAGTCCTCAAAAAAGAGGTGTTTGTACAAGAGTCTATACTACTACACCTAAAAAACCGAATTCAGCATTACGTAAAGTGTGTCGTGTAAGATTAACTAATGGTTTTGAAGTTACTGCTTATATTGGAGGTGAAGGTCATAATTTACAAGAGCATTCTGTAATTTTAATACGAGGTGGTCGTGTTAAAGATTTGCCAGGGGTTAGATATCATATTGTTAGAGGTTCATTAGATTGTGCTGGTGTTAAAGAACGAAAAAAAGGTCGTTCTAAATATGGAGTTAAAAAACCAAAATTATAAAAAACCACTATGTGTATTATAATTTATACTATTTTTTATACTTATTTAAAGGGAGTTTTTATGCCTCGTCGTCGCATTATTAGTGTTCGTAAAATCTTACCAGATCCAAAGTTTTCTTCAGAATTGCTGGCTAAGTTTATTAATATTCTCATGATAGATGGTAAAAAATCGATTGCTGAAGTAATTGTTTATACTGCATTAAAAAATTTATCTAAACGTACAGATAAAAAAGAATTAGAAGCATTCGAAATAGCTTTAGAACATGTACGTCCAACAGTAGAAGTAAAGTCTCGTCGAGTGGGTGGATCTACATATCAAGTACCTGTTGAAGTACGTCCAGTACGACGTAACGCATTAGCTATGCGTTGGATTGTAGAATCCGCACGTAAACGTGCAGATAAATCTATGTCTTTACGGTTATCTAATGAACTTTATGATGCATTAGAAAATAAAGGCGCAGCGGTTAAAAAAAGAGAAGAAGTACATCGTATGGCAGAAGCTAATAAAGCGTTTGCTCACTATCGTTGGTAAAAATTATTACATTTTTTTATTTTTGTTATATGTCATGCTTTAAATTATATTGAGACAATTATCTTAATTGGACTCATAAGGTCTAACTTTCTAAAAATTAAACACAAGAGCAAGATAATGTCTCGTACAACACCTATTTCTCGTTATCGTAATATTGGTATTAGTGCACATATAGATGCAGGTAAAACAACTACGACTGAAAGAATCTTATTTTATACAGGAATTAATCATAAAATCGGTGAAGTTCATGATGGTGCTGCTACCATGGATTGGATGGAACAAGAACAAGAAAGAGGGATTACTATTACATCAGCAGCTACCACCACTTTTTGGAGTGGTATGGCAAAACAATTTGAACCACATAGAATTAATATTATTGATACGCCAGGACATGTAGATTTTACTATAGAAGTCGAGCGTTCTATGCGTGTTTTAGATGGTGCTGTTATGGTTTATTGTGCAGTAGGCGGTGTACAACCTCAATCAGAAACTGTATGGCGTCAAGCAAATAAATATAATGTTCCTCGTATAGCATTTGTAAATAAAATGGATCGTATGGGAGCAAATTTTTTAAAGGTAGTTGAACAAATTAAAACACGTTTAGGTGCTAATCCTGTTCCGTTACATTTAGCTATTGGTGCAGAAGATAGTTTTGTAGGAATTGTGGATTTAATTAAAATGAAAGCTATTCATTGGACTGACTCTGATCAAGGTTTGACATTTACTTATAATGAAATTCCTACAGAAATGATTTCATTAGCAGAAAAATGGCATCAAAATTTAATTGAATCTGCAGTTGAGTCTAATGAAGATCTTCTAGAAAAATATTTAAATGGAGTTCAATTATCTGAAAGTGAAATTAAATCTTCATTACGAAAACGTTCATTAAATGATGAGATTGTTTTAATTACTTGTGGTTCTGCATTTAAAAATAAGGGAGTTCAAGCTTTATTAGATGCAATAATTGAATATTTACCAGCTCCTGATGATGTTCAAGATATTAAAGGTATTTTAAATAATAATGCAAATACTCCAGCTATTAGAAATTCAAATGATACAGCTCCTTTTTCTGCTTTAGCTTTTAAAATTGCTAATGATCCATTTGTAGGGAATCTGACTTTTTTTCGCGTGTATTCTGGAGTTGTCAAATCTGGAGATACTGTATTTAATTCAGTAAAATCTCAACGAGAAAGATTTGGTAGAATTGTTCAAATGCATGCTAATAAAAGAGAAGAAATTAAAGAAGTATATGCAGGTGATATAGCTGCAGCTATTGGATTAAAAGATGTCACTACTGGTGATACTTTATGTGATTTAAATCAACCTATTATATTAGAGCGTATGGAATTTCCAGAACCAGTTATTTCGATTTCTGTAGAACCAAAGACTAAAGTCGATCAAGAAAAAATGGGATTAGCTTTAAGTCGATTAGCAAAAGAAGATCCATCTTTTCGAGTTAAAACTGATCAAGAATCTAATCAAACAATAATTTCTGGGATGGGAGAATTGCATTTAGAAATTATTATTGATCGGATGAAACGAGAATTTAGTGTTGATGCTAATGTTGGAAAGCCTCAAGTAGCATATCGTGAAACCATTCTCAATAAAGTAGAAGATATTGAAGGAAAACATATTAAACAATCAGGTGGCAGAGGTCAATATGGTCATGTTGTTATAGAATTATTTCCATTAGATCCAGGAGGTGAAGGATACATATTTATCAATGATATAAAAGGAGGTGTTATACCTGGTGAATATATTTCTGCTATTGATAAAGGCATTCAAGAACAATTAAAATATGGACCATTAGCTGGTTATCCTGTAGTAGATATTGGCGTACGACTTTACTTTGGTTCTTATCATGATGTTGATTCATCTGAATTGGCATTTAAATTAGCTGCTTCTATAGCATTTAAAAATGGTTTTAAAAAAGCTAAACCAGTTTTATTAGAACCTATTATGAAAGTTGAAGTAGAAACTCCAGATGATTATATGGGAGATGTTATAGGTGATTTAAATCGTAGAAGAGGTGTGATTGAGGGAATGAAAGATTTATCGATTGGTAAAATTATTAATGCATGCGTTCCTTTATCTGAAATGTTTGGATACGCTACTGATTTACGTTCTCAAACACAAGGTAGGGCTTCTTATTCTATGGAGTTTTTAAAGTATGTAGAAGCACCATCTAATATTTCTACAGCTATTATTGAAAGAAGAGAAAAGTAGAAGTTTTTTTATATAATGTATACAATATTTTTTGATTTATAAAAAATATATCATCTAGGGAATAAAAAAATAATGTCTAAAGAAAAATTTCAACGATTAAAACCTCATATAAATGTAGGTACTATTGGTCATGTAGACCATGGAAAAACAACGTTAACTGCAGCTATTACAACTGTTTTATCAAAAAAATATGGTGGTTCTGCGCGTGCTTTTGATCAGATTGATAATGCACCTGAAGAAAAAGCAAGAGGTATTACAATTAACACTTCTCATGTAGAATATGATACTGAATTCAGGCATTATGCTCATGTTGATTGCCCAGGTCACGCTGATTATATAAAAAATATGATTACTGGTGCAGCTCAGATGGATGGTGCTATTCTAGTTGTTGCTGCTACTGATGGTCCGATGCCACAAACTCGTGAACATATTTTACTCGGTAGACAAGTTGGTGTACCGTATATTGTTGTCTTTCTTAATAAATGTGATATGGTAGATGATGAAGAACTACTTGAATTAGTAGAAATGGAAGTACGTGATTTATTAACACAGTATGATTTTCCCGGAGACGATACTCCTATTGTGCGTGGTTCAGCTCTTAAAGCTTTAGAAGGAGATCCTGAATGGGAATCAAAAATTATTGATTTATCTAAATTTTTAGATAGTTACATTCCTGAACCAAAACGAGCAATAGATCAAGATTTTTTATTACCTATAGAAGATGTTTTTTCTATATCAGGAAGAGGTACTGTAGTAACAGGAAGAGTAGAAAAAGGTGTAATCAAAGTTGGTGAAGAAGTAGAAATTGTAGGAATAAAAAAAACAACAAAAACTACTTGCACTGGTGTAGAAATGTTTAGAAAATTGTTAGATGAAGGCCGCGCTGGAGAAAACGTAGGTGTTTTACTACGTGGTACAAAACGCGATGAAATTGAAAGAGGTCAAGTTTTAGCAAAACCAGGTAGTATTCATCCACATACAACATTCGAGTCTGAAGTTTATGTTTTATCCAAAGAAGAAGGTGGGCGTCATACTCCATTTTTTAAGGGATATCGTCCTCAGTTTTATTTTAGAACTACTGATGTAACCGGTGCTATCGAGTTGCCAGAAGGTGTTGAAATGGTTATGCCGGGAGATAATATAAAAATGACTGTTACTTTAATTAATCCTATTGCTATGGCTGATGGATTAAGATTTGCTATACGTGAAGGTGGACGTACTGTTGGAGCTGGTGTAGTTTCTAAAGTTTTAATCTGATGATTTTATATTTAAAATGTATTTTTTTATAATTATATAGTTGAGTTTATTAAGAAAAGAGTATAAAATGCTCTTTTCTTGATTATATACTTAATAATATGTTATTATTTTTTTTTATTTTTGATATATAATATTGTTTAATATTTTAAAAAAGATGAAGAATATGTTATAAAAAAAAAATTAAATTTCTTTAAATAAATCATTTTATGTATTTAAAAAATACTCCTAATATAGGAGTTATATAGTGTTATTAATTACATCTACTTCTGAATGATATAAATCAATTCAGAGAAGGTTAAATTTTTTACTGTGTATATAAATTGGAGTTCTGGTCTAATGCAGAACCAAAGAATTCGTATTCGTTTAAAAGCTTTTGATCATAGATTAATTGATCAATCAACTACAGAAATTGTTGAAACAGCAAAAAGAACTGGTGCTCAAGTACGTGGCCCAATTCCTCTTCCCACTCGTAAAGAACGATTTACTATTTTAGTTTCTCCTCATGTCAATAAGGATGCACGCGATCAATATGAAATTCGCACACACAAGCGTTTAATTGATATAGTAGAACCTACTGAAAAAACTGTTGATGCACTAATGCGTCTGGATCTTGCCGCTGGTGTAGATGTACAAATTAGTTTAGGTTAATTCAATAGACATATATGATTAAGGTATTAAAAAGAATGATTGGTTTAGTCGGTAAAAAACTAGGTATGACTCGTATTTTTACTAAAGAAGGATCTTCAATTCCAGTAACAGTAATTGAACTTCAAGAAAATCGAGTTACACAAGTAAAAAATATAAATACTGATTTCTATTGCGCTATTCAAGTAACTACTGGTATAAAAAAAACAAATAGATTAACAAAACCAAAAGCAGGACATTTTTTAAAGTCAGGTGTCATGCCTGGTCGCGGTTTATGGGAATTTAAAACGAATCAAAATGAAACTTTTCAAGTAGGACAAAAAATTAATATTAATATTTTTAACAATATTAAAAAGGTAGATGTAACAGGTGTTTCCAAAGGAAAAGGTTTTTGCGGTACAGTTAAACGTTGGAATTTTCATACTCAAGATGCTACACACGGGAATTCTTTGTCTCATAGAGTACCCGGTTCTATCGGACAAAATCAAACTCCTGGTAGAGTATTTAAAGGTAAAAAAATGGCAGGACAACTAGGAAATAGTCGCGTTACCATACAAAATTTAAATATAGTACATGTTGATGAAGATAAAAATCTTCTTTTAGTAAAAGGTGCGGTTCCCGGTGCTACCGGCAGTGATCTTATCGTTAAACCAGCTATCAAGGTTTGAGAGCAGTGAGGAGTAAAGCATGGAATTAGTAGTTAAAGACATACAAAGTGTTCTTAGTGTTTCTGAAGTCATTTTTGGTCGTGATTTTAATAAAGCTCTAATTCATCAAGTTGTTGTTGCTTATTCAGCATCTACCCGTCAAGGTACTAGAGCACAAAAAAGTCGTGCTGAAGTATCTGGATCAGGTAGAAAACCATGGCGTCAAAAAGGTACAGGTCGTGCACGAGCAGGATCTTTTAGAAGTCCAATTTGGCGTTCTGGTGGTGTTACATTTGCTGCAAAACCGCAAGAATATAGTCAAAAAGTTAACAAAAAAATGTATCGTGGTGCGTTAAAAAGTATTTTTTCTGAATTAATACGTCAAAAAAGATTAATAATTTTTAAAGATTTCTCATTGAATGTGCCTAAAACTAAACTTTTAGTGAAAAAACTACAAGAGATAGATTTAAAAAATGTTCTTATTATTACTGATAAAATAGATAATAATTTGTTTCTTGCATCTAGAAATTTATATTCAGTAGATGTAAAGGATGTACGTTCAATAGATCCGGTTAGTTTAATTGCTTTTGAGCACGTTATTATTACGGTTGAAGCAGTCAAAAAAGTAGAGGAAATACTTTCATGATTTCTGAGGAACGTTTGCTGAAAATACTACTTGCTCCACATGTATCTGAAAAAGCATCTATATCTATAGAAAAATTTAATACTGTTGTTTTAAAAGTTTTAAATAATTCTACTAAATATGAAATAAAATGTGCTGTAAAAAAAATATTTAATATAGAAGTTGAAAGTATAAAAACATTAAAAATTAAGGGGAAAGTGAAACGTCAATCTAATCGTATTATTCAAAAAAGTAATTGGAAAAAAGCCTATATTAAGGTAAAAAAAGGGTATAATTTAGATTTTATCGGCAATAGAGAGTAGTCGGAGGACAACACAATGGCAATTGTTAAATGCAAACCGACATCTCCTGGTCGTCGCCATGTTGTTAAAGTTGTTAATTCAGAATTATATAAAGGAAAACCATACTCATTACTTTTAAAGAAAAAAAGTAAAAGTGGAGGACGTAATAATAATGGTAGAATTACAACTCGCCATATTGGCGGTGGACATAAAAGAGCATATCGCATTATAGATTTTAAAAGAAAGAAAGATAATGTAGAAGCTATTATAGAAAGATTTGAATATGATCCTAATCGTTCTTCTAATATTGCTTTAATATTATATAAAGATGGTGAAAGAAATTATATTTTAGCCCCTAAAGATTTAAAAATAGGAGATGTTATAGTATCTGGTTTAAATGCTCCGATAAAAATTGGCAATACTTTACCCATTAAAAATATTCCAGTTGGTACATTGATTCATAACGTAGAAATGAAACCTGGAAAAGGTGGTCAAATAGCTCGTTCTGCAGGAAGTTATGTACAGTTAGTAGCATGTGATAAAGAATATGCGACATTACGTTTGCGTTCAGGTGAAATGAGAAAAACACCCTCTCATTGTAGAGCAACTATTGGTGAAGTTGGAAATTCTGAACATATGTTAAAAGTTTTAGGTAAAGCAGGTGCATCCCGTTGGGTAGGAATACGTCCTACTGTCCGTGGTACAGCAATGAATCCTGTTGATCATCCTCATGGAGGTGGTGAAGGAAGAAATTTTGGTAAACATCCGGTTACTCCATGGGGTGTGCAAACGAAAGGAAAAAAAACTCGTAAAAATAAACGTACTGAAAAATTTATTTTACGTCATCGTACTAAATAATTGTAGAGAGAAAATTACTTTATGCCACGTTCTCTTAAGAAAGGTCCTTTTATTGATCTCAGTTTATTAAAAAAAGTAGAAAAATCAGTAAAAACAAATGATAAAAAACCAATTAAAACTTGGTCAAGACGTTCGACAATATTTCCAAACATGGTTGGTTTAACCATATCCATTCATAATGGTCGTCATCATATTCCTGTTTTTATAACAGAAGAAATGGTAGGGCATAAGTTAGGTGAATTTTCTTTAACTCGTACTTATAGAGGACATACTGCAGATAAAAAAGTAAAAAAACGTTAAAGAGAGGAATAAATGGAAACTTTAGCTCATCATCGTCAAGCACGATCTTCTGCACAAAAAGTTCGTTTGATTGCAGATTTAATACGCGGTAAAAAAGTTCCGCAAGCATTAAATATTTTAACTTATAGTAATAAAAAAGCGGCTATTTTAGTAAAAAAAGTACTTGAATCGGCTGTAGCAAATGCTGAACATAATGATGGTGCTGATATAGATAAATTGAGAATAAAAAAAATATTTATTAATGAAGGTTCAACAATGAAAAGAATGATGCCACGTGCTAAAGGACGTGCAGATCGTATTTTAAAGCGAACTAGTCATATTACTGTGGTGGTATCTGATCGTTAATATTGAGGAGAAATAATAATGGGTCAGAAAGTACATCCTAATGGAATGCGACTAGGAATAATAAAAAAATGGAATTCTGTTTGGTTTGCTAATACTAAAGATTTTGCAGATCATTTAGATAGTGATTATAAAGTGCGTCAATTTTTAATGAAATCATTGATCAAAGCATCTATTTCTCGAATTATTATTGAAAGACCAGCAAAGAGTATTCGAGTTACTATCTATACAGCAAGACCTGGTATTGTCATTGGTAAAAAAGGTGAAGATGTAGAGAAATTAAGAATTAATATTGCAAAAATTACAGGTGTACCTGTTCAAATAAATATTTCTGAAATACGTAAACCTGAACTAGATGCAAAACTTGTATCGGATAGTATTACTTCTCAATTAGAAAGAAGAGTTATGTTTAGACGTGCTATGAAAAGATCTGTACAAAACGCAATGCGTCAAGGCGCTAAAGGTATCAAGGTTGAAGTTAGTGGTCGCTTAGGAGGAGCAGAAATAGCTCGTCGAGAGTGGTATAGAGAAGGTAGAGTGCCTTTACATACGTTGCGTGCGAATATTGATTATAGTACTTCAGAAGCTCATACAACATATGGCGTGATAGGTGTAAAAGTCTGGATTTTTAAAGGTGAAATCTTAGGTGGTATGTCTGCAATGGAAAAATTAGAAAAACCTTCTATCCAAACAAAAAAACAACATCGTAAAAATCGTAAATAAGAACAAAGAGAGTCTACCAATGTTGCAACCAAAACGTACTAAATTTCGAAAAATGCATAAAGGTCGCAATCGTGGACTAGCTTCTGGTACTAGTGTTGATTTTGGTTCTTTTGGTCTAAAAGCCACTAGTCGAGGACGTTTAACGGCTCGTCAAATCGAATCTGCAAGAAGAGCTATAACTCGTTGTATTAAAAGACAAGGCAAGATGTGGATACGTATATTTCCTGATAAACCTATAACTCAGAAACCATTGGAAGTAAGAATGGGTAAAGGAAAAGGAAATGTTGAGTATTGGGTTGCTTTAATACAACCGGGTAAAATTCTTTATGAATTAGATGGTGTTACTGAAGAAGAATCTCGTGAAGCATTTAAATTAGCCGCTTCAAAATTGCCAATTAAAACTACTTTTGTAAATAAAATGGTGATGTAATGAAAGTTATAACAGTATTTCGAAAAAAAAATAAAAAAGATCTTAAAATAGAGCTGTTAGAATTATTACGTGAGAAATTTAATCTACGTATGCAATCTGTATCTGGAAAATTAAAACAACCTCATTTATTACGGAAAGTTCGACGAAATATTGCACAATTAAAAACTTTATTAACTGAAAAGGACATCATAAAATAATGGAAAATATTCGAACTTTACAAGGTCGAGTAATCAGTAACAAGATGCAAAAATCTGCGGTTGTTGCTATTGAGCGTTTTGTAAAACATGCTATTTATGGAAAATTCATTAAACGTACTACGAAATTACATATTCATGATGAAAAAAATGAATGTGCTATTGGTGATTTAATAGAAATTAGAGAATCTCGTCCAATTTCTAAAACAAAGTCTTGGGTTTTGGTGCGTATTATTGAAAAAACTATTTTTTAAATATTTTTAAAAACATGAACAAACTCACGTCTGCTCATGTTTCTGTTCATATAAAAAAAGCAGTGTTATAATAAAATTATTTTACATTAGTAATTTTATAGCTATTTAAAATTGCAAAGTTAAGGTGTTTAAAATTATGGTTCAAGAACAAACAATTTTATATGTAGCTGATAACTCTGGAGCACGTTCTGCTATGTGTATTAAAGTATTAGGTGGTTCTCGCCGACGATATGCAGGTATTGGAGATATAATTAAGATAACAATTAAAGAAGCAATTCCAAGAGGTAAAGTAAAAAAAGGAGAAGTTCTTAAAGCAGTAGTAGTAAGGACCAAAAAAGGAGTAAGGCGATCTGATGGATCAGTAATTCGTTTTGATAGAAACGCTTGTGTTGTACTGAACAATAATGAACAACCTATAGGTACTCGTATCTTTGGGCCTGTTACTCGCGAATTGAGAACAGAAAAATTTATGAAAATTATTTCATTAGCACCAGAAGTTCTTTAATAATAACATTTTCAAGGAATAAAAAATGGCATCAAAGTTACGTCGTAATGATGAAGTTATTATATTAACTGGTAAAGATAAAGGGAAAAAAGGTGTTATTAAAAATATTTTATCTACACATAAAGCAATTGTTAATGGTGTAAATATAATTAAAAAACATCAAAAACCAGTTCCATCTCAAAATAAAAGCGGTGGTATCATAGAAAAAGAAGCACCTATTCAAATATCAAATATTGCTATTTTTAATCCTGAATCTAAAAAAGCAGATCGTGTTGGTTTTAGATTTGAAGAAGGAAAAAAAGTTCGTTTTTTCAAATCTAATAGTAAAACGATTAAATAGAATGGAGTAATATAATGGCAACATTGTATGATTATTATAAATTAAAAGTAACAAAAAAACTTATGCTTGAACTAAATTATAGTTCTATTATGCAGGTTCCTAAAATTGATAAAATTACCTTAAATATGGGTGTAGGCGCTGCTGCTTCTGATAAAAAAGTTTTAGATTATGCTGTTTCGGATCTTACAGCAATATCTGGACAAAAACCGCTAATCACTAAAGCTCGTAAATCTGTTGCTGGTTTTAAAATTCGTCAAGGTTATCCTATTGGCTGCAAAGTTACATTACGTGGTCAGAGGAAATGGGATTTTTTTGAACGTTTAATTATTATTGCAGTTCCAAGAATTCGTGATTTTCGTGGTTTATCAATCAATTCTTTTGATGGTCACGGAAATTATAGTTTAGGAATACGTGAGCAGATCATTTTCCCTGAGATTGATTATGATAAAGTAGATCGAGTTCGTGGCTTAGATGTAACGATAACTACTACTGCTACATCTGATCATGAGGGTCGTTTATTATTATCTGCTTTTAATTTTCCTTTTCGTAAATAATAAAAAGGTAATTCAATGGCTAAACAATCAATGAAGGCAAGAGAAGTTAAACGTGTAAAATTAGCTAATAAGTTTTACATACAGCGTGTTGAATTAAAAAATATTATTTCTAACATGCTTCTTCCAGAAGAAGAACGTTGGAATGCTGTTTTGAAATTACAATCTTTTCCTCGTGATTCTAGTCCATCACGTCAAAGAAATAGATGTCGTCAAACTGGTCGGCCGCATGCTTTTTTACGTAAATTTGGATTAAGTCGCATTAAAGTTAGAGAAGCAGCTATGAAAGGTGAAATACCTGGTTTAAAAAAAGCTAGTTGGTAAAAAATAATTTTTCATATTTTGGAGTTTAAAATGAGTATGCAAGATCCAGTATCAGATATGTTAACTCGTATTCGAAACGGTCAATCAGCTAACAAATATTCTGTTACAATGCCTTCCTCGAAATTAAAAAAATCAATTGTTAAATTGTTAAAACAGGAAGGTTATATTAAAGATTTTAATATTACAGGTGATTCTAAACTAATATTAAAAGTAATTTTAAAATATTTTAAAGGAAAATCTGTAATAGAAACGATTCAACGTGTCAGTCGTCCTAGTTTAAGAATATACAAAAAAAAGAATAATTTACCTAAAGTCATGGCTGGTTTGGGAATAGCAGTAATTTCTACTTCTCAAGGAGTTATGACAGATCGTATGGCTCGTCAAGAAGGTCTTGGCGGTGAAGTCATTTGTTATGTAGCTTAGAAATAATGATTGGAGGAAGAATGTCTCGTGTTGCTAAATGTCCTATTTTTGTTCCTTCTGATATTGACGTTCAATTAGATTCACAAGTAGTATTGATTAAAGGGAAATATGGACATCTTTCACGTACTATTCATCGATCAGTTAAAATACAATATTTAAATAATCAAATAGTTTTTTCACCACGTTTGTCTTTTTCTGATGCTTGGGCGCAGGCTGGAACTGCAAGAGCTCTTATAAATTCCATGATTATAGGTGTTTCAAAAAGATTTAGTAAAAAATTGCATTTTTCTGGGGTGGGATATCGTGTTTCAATCACAAAAGAAAATACAATTAACATGTCATTAGGTTATTCTCATGTTATTACATATTGTTTACCTAAAAATATTGCTGTAGAAAATCCATCTCCAACAGAGATTATTGTTAAAGGAATAGATAAACAACTAGTTGGACAAATTGCTGCAAATTTACGTTCTTATCGTATACCGGAACCTTATAAAGGAAAAGGAATTCGTTATTCAGATGAAGTGGTACGTATAAAAGAGGCAAAGAAGAAATAAAATGACTTTTTCTAGAAAAAATAAAATCAATTCTCGTATACGTCGATCTATGAAAGCACGTCTTAAAATTAAAGCTTTAAAAGCTGTTCGATTAGTAGTACATCGAACTTCACGTCATATATATGCTCAAATAATTTCCTCTACAGAATCAAAAGTTTTAGTATTTGCTTCCACTTTAGAAAAAAACATAAGTTCTAATATAAAATATACAGGAAATAAAGAAGCGGCGCAAATAGTGGGTAAAATTATTGCAGAACGAGCCTTGTCAAAAGGAATATATAATGTTTCTTTTGATCGATCTGGTTTTAAGTATCATGGTCGTATACAAGTTTTAGCAGAATCTGCACGTAAATTTGGATTAAAGTTTTAAGGTGAAAAATAATAGAATGGCTAATTTTGAAAAAAAAAATAATAGTGATTTACAAGAAAAGTTAATTACAGTTAACCGTGTTTCAAAAACTGTTAAAGGTGGTCGTATATTTTCCTTTACAGCATTAACTGTGGTAGGGAATGGAGACGGTCGAGTTGGTTTTGGATATGGTAAAGCACGTGAAGTACCTGCTGCTATTCAGAAAGCAATGGAAAAAGCTCGACGTAATATGATTACTATACCATTAGTTAATAAAACTTTACAACATTCATTAAAAGGATCTCATACTGGATCAAATGTTTTTATGAAACCTGCTTCTGATGGAACTGGAATTATTGCAGGAGGAGCAATGCGTGCAGTATTGGAAGTGGCAGGTATACATAATGTATTAGCTAAAACTTACGGTTCTACTAATCCAATCAATGTAGTTCGAGCTACAATGAATGGTTTAGTCAATATGAAGTCTCCAGAAATGGTAGCTGCTAAAAGAAACAAACGTCTTGAAGACATATTAGGATAAATTTTATCTAATGAAAAATATAAAAATTACTCAAATAAAAAGTTCTATAGGCAGAATACCAAAACATAAAAAAACATTAATCGGACTTGGATTACGTTATGTCGGACATACTGTAATACGTGAAAATACATCTGCCATTCAAGGTATGATAAAAAAGATTTCTTATATTTTAAAAGTACAAGAGGAATAAAAAAATGTATTTAAATACTCTTTCTCCAGCTTTTGGAGCGCGTTTAAATCGAAAACGATTAGGACGAGGTATTGGATCAGGTTTTGGAAAAACATCTGGTCGTGGTCACAAAGGTCAAAAATCTAGATCAGGAAGTAGTATTCGTCGTGGTTTTGAAGGAGGCCAAATGCCTTTGTATAGAAGACTACCAAAATTTGGATTTAATTCTCGAAAAAAGAATATAAAAGCAGAAGTTCGTTTGTCAGACATCTCAAATTTATCTACTAATATCATTGATATTGATATATTAAAAAAAGAAAACATTATTAAAAAAAATATTAAACAAGTCAAAATAATTCTTTCTGGAAAATTAACAATTGCTTTGACAATACGAGGTTTACTTGTAACAAAGGGCGCTCGTGCTAATATTGAAAATATTGGTGGTAAAATTGAAGGATAAATGATAAATAATGGTAAAGCAATTAGGATCAAATATAAAGAATACTAAAAAAAATATCAGTGAGCTAAAACAAAGGGTTGTTTTTGTTATCATAGCTTTAATTATTTTTCGTATTGGCTCTTTTATTCCTATTCCTGGAATTGATACTACAATTTTATCAACAATATTAAATAATCAAAAAGGTACTATTGTTGATATGTTTAATATGTTTTCTGGTGGTGCCTTGAGTCGCGCTTCTATTTTTTCTTTAGGTATTATGCCGTATATATCAGCTTCTATTATTATTCAATTATTAACATTGGTATATCCAACTTTATCTGAAATAAAAAAAGAAGGGGAATCGGGACGTCATAAAATAAATCAATATACTAGATATGCTACTTTAATATTAGCCATTATTCAATCGATTGGAATTTCTACTAGTCTTCCTAATATAATAGGCATTCATACTATTATAGTACATGCTGATTTTTATTTTTATTTAACAGCAGTAATTAGTTTAGTAGCCGGTACTATTTTTTTAATGTGGTTAGGGGAATTAATCACAGAGTGTGGCATTGGAAATGGTATTTCAATTATTATTTTTATAGGAATAATAGCTGGTTTGCCATCAGCAATCAGTAACACTATTGAACAAACAAGACAAGGTAGTTTGCATATTTTATTTTTTTTATTAATTTTAGCATTAATTTTTTTAGTTATTTTTCTTGTAGTGTTTGTTGAGCGTGGTCAAAGAAAAATTGTTGTACATTATGCACAGCGACAAAAAGGTCGACGTATTTATGCTTCTCAAAGTACTCATTTACCTTTAAAAGTAAATATGTCGGGTGTAATACCAGCAATTTTTGCTTCTAGTATAGTTCTTTTTCCAGTAACAGTTATATCATGGTTTAAAATCAGTCATAATTATTCATGGTTACAAACCATATCATTTTATTTACAACCTAATCAACCGTTGTATTTAATTTTATATGTATCAGCGATAGTATTTTTTTGTTTTTTTTATACCGAGTTAGTATTTAATCCTCGTGAAACAGCAGATAATTTAAAAAAATCAGGTGCATTTATTTCAGGTATAAGACCTGGTGAACAGACAGCAAAATATATTAATAAAATTATGTTAAGATTGACGTTGGTAGGCTCTATATATATTACATTTATTTGTTTAATGCCTGAATTTATGAGAAGTGTTATGAATGTTCCATTTTATTTTGGTGGAACTTCATTATTAATTGTTGTTGTAGTTGTTATAGATTTTATTGCTCAAATTCAAACATTAATAATGTCTAGTCAATATGACTCTATTTTAAAAAAAGCTAATCTAAATTAAATATTTAGAATATTACAATAAAATATCAAGGGAAAAAAGTGAAAGTACAAGCTTCTGTAAAAATACTTTGTCGAAAATGTAAAATAATACGAAGAAATAATGTTATAAGAGTCATTTGTAGTAATGATCCTAAACACAAACAACGTCAAGGATAATTTTTTATCAATTATACAAAAAATTTTGTACTAATATTTTATTATACTTAATTTTTATTTTTATATTTGATAGCACTCACATAGGATTAGATCATATGGCACGTATTGCAGGTATTAATATTCCTGAAAATAAACATACTATAATTGCATTAACTGCAATATACGGAATTGGTAAAAAACGTTCTAAATTAATTTGTCTTCTTGCTAATATTCCTGAAAATTCTAAAATTACTGATTTAAACGAAGAACAAATTGAACTATTAAGGATAAATGTTGCAAAATATGTTATTGAAGGTGATTTAAGAAGAGAAAGAACTTTAAATATTAAACGTTTAATTGATCTCAGTTGTTATCGTGGTTTACGTCATCGTAGGAATCTTCCTGTACATGGACAAAGAACTAAAACTAATGCTAGAACTTGTAAAGGTCCTCGAAAACCAATAAAAAAATAATTTAGGTAAATGTTATCATGGTAAAAAATTCAACAGCTCGTACACGTAAACGTGTAAAAAAACAAATTTTAGATGGCATAGCCCATGTACATGCATCTTTTAATAATACTATTGTTACTATTACAGATAGACAAGGAAATGCCTTGGGTTGGGCTACTTCTGGTGGTTCTGGTTTTAGAGGATCTCGAAAATCTACTCCCTTTGCTGCTCAAATTGCGGCTGAACGTTGTGCTGAAATAGTAAAAGATTATGGTATAAAAAATTTAGAAGTGATGGTTAAGGGCCCTGGTCCAGGTAGAGAATCTACTATTCGAGCTTTAAATGCTGCTGGATTTCGTATTACAAATATTACTGATGTAACACCGATTCCTCATAATGGTTGCCGTCCTCCTAAAAAGCGTCGTGTTTGATTTTTAGGAATTACTGGAGAAGAAAATGGCAAAATATTTAGGTCCAAAATTAAAATTAAGTCGACGTGAAGGTACTGATTTGTTTTTAAAATCAGGACTGCGTTCTATAGAATCAAAATGTAAATTAGAACAACCTCCAGGACAACATGGTATTCGAAAACCTAGATTGTCTGACTATGCTGTGCAGTTACGTGAAAAACAAAAAGTACGACGTTTATATGGTGTTTTAGAACGTCAATTTAAAATATATTATAAAATGGCTGCTAGTTATAAAGGTAATACTGGAGAAAATTTATTACTTTTCTTAGAAAGAAGATTAGATAATGTAGTTTATCGTATGGGTTTTGGTTGTACGCGAGCTGAATCAAGACAATTAATCAATCATAAATCTATTTTAGTGAATAATAAAATTGTTAATATTGCTTCATATCAAATATCTCCTAATGATCGTATATCTATTAGAGATAAATCTAAAAATCAATCACGAATCAAAGCGTCTTTAGAATTAGTTGAACAAAGAGAAAAACCAATTTGGTTAGAAGTAGATTTAAATAAAATGGAAGGTATTTTTAAGCGTTTTCCTGAACGTTCTGATTTATCTGCAGAAATCAATGAACATTTGATTGTTGAACTTTATTCCAAGTAATAAAGTTTGCTATTCAAAGAGAGGATTATATGCATAATTCTAGTATTGGTTTTTTAAAACCAAGATTAGTTGATATTGAACAAATTAGTACAACTCATACTAAAGTTACTTTAGAGCCATTAGAAAGAGGTTTTGGTCATACACTTGGAAACGCACTTCGCAGAATTCTTCTTTCTTCTATGCCTGGATGTGCAGTTACTGAAGTTGAAATTGATGGGGTACTTCATGAATATAGTACTAAAGAAGGAATTCAAGAAGATGTTTTAGAAATTTTATTGAATTTAAAAGGATTAGCTGTAAAAGTATATGGTAAAGATGAGGTTATTCTTACATTGCATAAATCTGGTATTGGTTCTGTTACTGCTGCAGATATCGTACATGATGGTGATGTTGAAATTATTAAACCAGAACATGTTATTTGTAATTTAACATACGAAAATTCTTCTATTAAAATGAGAATAAAAGTACAACGTGGAAGAGGCTATATTCCTGCTGCTGCTAGAGTGCATTCAGAAGATGATGTGCGACCGATCGGTTGTTTACTAGTTGACGCTTGTTATAGTCCTATAGATAGAATCTCTTATAATGTAGAAGCTGCACGTGTAGAACAAAGAACTGATTTAGATAAATTAATAATTGAGATGGAGACTAATGGTACAATTGATCCAGAAGAAGCGATTCGACGTGCTGCTACTATTTTATCAGAACAATTAGAAGCATTTGTTGATTTAAGAGATGTTAGTGAACCTGAGGTTAAAGAAGAAAAACCTGAGTTTGAACCGATTCTATTGCGTCCAGTAGATGATTTAGAACTTACAGTTCGTTCTGCTAATTGTCTTAAAGCTGAATCAATACACTATATTGGTGATTTAGTACAGAGAACTGAAGTGGAACTTTTAAAAACTCCTAATTTAGGTAAAAAATCTTTAACTGAAATTAAAGATATATTAGCTTCTCGCAGTTTATCTCTTGGTATGAGATTAGAAAATTGGCCACCATCAAGCATTATAGATGAATAATATCTATTTATATTGATATTTTAATAAAAGGAATAAATTTATGCGTCATCGAAAAAGTGGTCGTCAATTAAATCGTAATCGTAGCCATCTTAATGCTATGTTAAAAAATATGGCGTGCTCATTATTTATGCATGAAATTATAAAAACAACATTGGCTAAAGCAAAAGAACTCCGTCGAATTGTTGAACCAATGATCACTTTATCTAAAATAGATACAGTTGCACATAGAAGATTATTATTTTCTCGTATTCGTGACAATGAGGTAGTGTCTAAATTATTCAAAACATTAGGGCCTAGTTTTTTAAATAGATTAGGAGGTTACACACGTATTTTAAAATGTGGATTTCGATCTGGTGATAAGGCTCCAATGGCTTATATAGAATTAGTAGATCGCGTTAAAAAAGATAAGAAAAAAGAGATAATAGAAAAATAAAATATAATTGATAATTATAATAAAATTTTTTTATATATTTTCTAAATTATAAAAAATGTTTGTTTTTATATATATATATAGCAAACGGAAAGATACCGTTTGCTTACCTAGCATAAAAAATATTTTTTTTCAAGTAAAAAATACTACTCTAAAGATATTAATAATTTTTTTATATAATGTTACCAGTTTTAAATAAACTTTTTTTTGAAAGAAGAATGTGTTTTGCATCCATTATTTTTTTTCCAGGTAATTGTAATTTTTCAATATTTAATATTTGATCAGATGTATTTACTTGTATGCCATTATTATTAGATAATATAATTTCTCCTATGCAAGCATTTTTTTTTGTACAAGGAATTACTGTTGCTTGCCATACTTTTATCATCTTGTTTTCTATTATAAAATAACAGGTAGGCCATGGATTAAATGCACGTATTAAACGCTCTAATTCTGTAGCTTTTGTATTCCAGTTTAAAAGACCGTCTTTTTTATATATTTTTTTTGAAAAAACTGCATTTTTTTCATCTTGTTTTCTTTCGATAATCGTATGATTATTAATTTTTTCTAAAACTTTTAATAACGCTTTTATTCCAATTTTTATTAATTTTAATGACAAACTATAAGTCGTATCTTTTATTGAGATATCACATTTTATTGCATATATAATTGTTCCAGAATCAATTTTTTCATTCATAGTAATGATACTAATACCTGTTTTTTTATCGCCATGTAAAATTGCTGATTGAATTGGAGTAGCACCTCTCCATCGTGGTAATAGCGAAGCATGTACATTAATACATCCTTTTGGAAACATAGTAAGAATTTTTTTTGGTATAATCTTACCATAAGATACTACAATCATTATATCTGCATTAAATAATAAGAGTTTTTGTTGAAATATTTTATTATTTAAGTCTATAGGTTGTAATATAGGAATATTATTTATGATGGATATTTTTTTTACAGGAGAAAAAGTAATTTTTTGTCCTCTTCCAGACGGAACATCTGGCTGGCTAATTACTAAGATTATTTGATATGAAGCATTAATTAATGCTTTGAGATGTTCTGCAGAAAAATATGCAGTACCAGCAAAAATAATTTTTAATTTTTTCAAATTGATTTAATTCCTGTAATTAAAAAGTTTTTCTTTTTTCTATTTTTTCAAATTTCTTTTTGAGTCTTTCTTGTTTAAATTTTGATAAATAATCAATAAATAGCTTGCCTTTAAGGTGATCTATTTCATGTTGTATGCAAATAGATATAATTGAATCTGTTTCTATTTCTATTTTTTCACCATCTAAATTGATAGCTTGAACTTTTATATAATTTGCTCTTGGAACAGAAGCGCGATATTCTGGGATTGACAAACATCCTTCTTCAATGCTTATATTACCTGATTTTTTGATAATTTTAGGATTAATTAATACCAGATTGTTTTTATTTTTTTCCATTTTATTGATAACTATAATTTGTAATTGAATATTTACTTGAGTCGCTGCTAAACCAATTCCTTCTTCTTTCTGCATTGTATCAATCATATTACTTGCAATATTTTTTATTTTTTTGTTAATTTTATTTACAGGTTTAGCTATAAGTCGTAAACGTTCATCTGGATAATATAGTATTTTTAAAAAAGACATATGTATTTAAATATAAAATTATTGAATTTTATATATTAGTATAGACTTTTTTATTATAATTTAAAGTTTACTGATATTATTTTTATAAATTTTTTAATAATTCTATTTATGAAAATTTATTTACAGTAGATTATAATAATTTACATATTATGTATTAACAATACTAATAATAAAGTTATATGTAAAATGTATATTACTAAACATTTAAATTGTTTAATATGTGATTGAGGATGTAATGTTTGATATATTAATATATTTATTTGAAACTTATGTGCATAGTGAATCAAAAATTTCTATTGATTATGATAGCCTAACAAATGATTTATCAAATATAGGATTTAAACAAAAAGATATTTATAATGCTTTACGTTGGTTAAAAAATTTATCTTCTTATAAAAAGAATATTATTTCATCTATAAATACATTATCAAAACAAATTTCTATGCGAATTTACACAAAAGAAGAATCTTTTAAGTTAAATGCTGATTGTCGTGGTTTTATACTTTTTTTAGAACAGTTAGAGATATTAACATTAGATACACGAGAAATGATTATCGAAAGAATTATGGATTTAGATATTAACGAATTACATCTTGAAGATTTAAAATGGATTATATTAATTGTGTTATTTAATGTTCCTGGATGTGAAGTAGTTTATCAAAAACTTGAAAATTTATTGTTTAATTTCAAAGAAGAAGTAATTCATTAAATATCTTAATAAAAAATAATATAATTTTTTTATAGTGAGAAAGTATTGATGGAAAAATATTATTTTTCAACTTCGTTACTTCATTGTATAAAGATATTAAATAGTGAAAATGTAATTGCATATCCGACAGAATCAATGTTTGCATTGGGTTGTGACCCTAGCAGTGAAATAGCTGTAAAAAAATTATTAAATTTAAAAAAAAGAAGTATAGAAAAGGGTTTAATATTAGTAGCTTCTAATTTTGATCAAATCAAAATGTATATTAATGAAAAATGTTTATTAAAGAAACAAAGAAAAAAAATGTTTTTACATTGGCCAGGACCATTTACGTTTTTACTACCAGCACATCCTAAAGCGCCTTATTGGTTGACTGGTAAATTTAATACTATAGCTGTCAGAATAAGTGCTCATATTGAAATAATAAAATTATGTAATGCTTTTGGAAAAGCCTTGATATCTACAAGTGCCAATATTACTAATATGAATCCATGTGTGACTTGTGAGGAACTTTTTAAAGTTTTTGGAAAAGATTTTCCATTATTACATGGGAAAATAGGTTGTAATAAGTATCCTTCTAAAATTATTAATATTATTAATGGAAAGTTAATTAGAAATGTTTAAAAACAAAAAATTTAATTATGCTTTATTTGGTAATCCTATAAATCATAGTAAATCTCCTTACATTCATAATTTTTTTTCAAAACAAACAGGTCTTGTTCATAATTACACAGCTTTTAATGTACCATTAAGTAATCTTTTTTCTTTTTTATCTGATTTTTTTAAACAAGAGGGATGCGGAGCAAATATTACCGCACCATTTAAAGAAGAAGCTTTTTTTTTATGTAATAAATTAACAGAAAGAGCTAAAATTGCTCAATCTGTTAATACATTAAAAAAAATAAATAATACATGTATTTTAGGCGATAATACTGATGGGATTGGTTTGTTATCTGATTTAATAAGATTAAATTTTATAAAAAAAAAATATTCAGTATTAATACTTGGTGCTGGTGGTGCAGTTAAAGGTGTAATTTCCCCTCTTTTATCTTTTGGATGTTCAATATTTATTTTAAATAGAACTGTTGCAAATGCTCAAAAAATAGTGACTCAATTCCATAAATATGGAAAAATAAATATTTTTAATGAATTTTTATTAGGTGAAAAAAAATTTGATTTAGTCATTAATGCTACATCTAAAAATATTACAAAAACAGAATATTTTTTTCCTTTATCTTTTGTTTCTTCTAAAACTTTTTTTTATGATATGAATTATCAAATTGATAATACACCTTTTATAAATTGGTGTATTAAAACAGGGCACACATTTGTTTCTAATGGAATTGGTATGTTAGTTTTTCAAGCTGCTCATTCTTTTTTATTGTGGCATAATCAGTTTCCAAAAACAGATTATATTATTAATTTTTTAAGTAAGAAGAAATTAAATGATATTTAATATTTTTGATCTTCACTTTTTAACAAGTATTTTTTTATAAAAGTTTTGTTTGTGTGATTAAAAATAAAGATACTAAAGAAAATACTTGACTCTTGTTTTTGTGATCTGTATTATTTAGCAGTAGTATTTTAGAAACAATAAAAATTTTTACGATAAATAGTCCCCTTCGTCTAGAGGTCTAGGACATCGCCCTTTCACGGCGACAACAGGGGTTCAAATCCCCTAGGGGACGATAAATAAAAAATTATTTTAAAATAATATATACTAATTTAAATTATTGTGTTATCCTCAAAATAACTTGTAAAATTAAATTAAATTTTAATTAATAAAAAGCTCTTTAAAAATTCGGAAAACAAGCATAAATAACTTATTTTTTTAAGAAAAACACCTGTGGGTTGTAAGGTTAAGCAAATAAGCGTACATGGTGAATGCCTTGGCAGTCAGAGGCGATGAAGGACGTGCAAATCTGCGAAAAGCGTCGGTAAGCTGATATGAAGCGCAATAACCGTCGATATCCGAATGGGGAAACCCGATGCAATAAAATGCATCATTATTAACTGAATTAAATAAGTTAATAAAGCAAACCAAGGGAACTGAAACATCTAAGTACCTTGAGGAAAAGAAATCAACCGAGATTCCCTTAGTAGTGGCGAGCGAAAGGGGAACAGCCCAGAACTACAATCAATTTAAATTATAGTAAAATGATTTGGAAAATTCAGCGATACAAGGTGATAGCCCAGTATACAAAATAATTTACATTGTGAGTTCGAAAAGTAGAGCGGGACACGAGAAATCCTGTTTGAATATGGGGGGACCATCCTCCAAGGCTAAATACTCCTGACTGACCGATAGTGAACTAGTACCGTAAGGGAAAGGCGAAAAGAACCCCGGCGAGGGGAGTGAAATAGAACCTGAAACCGTGTACGTACAAGCAGTGGGAGCATATTTTTTTTAAAAATAATTTGTGACTGCGTACCTTTTGTATAATGGGTCAGCGACTTGTACTCTGTAGCAAGGTTAACCAAATAGGGGAGCCGAAGGGAAACCGAGTCCTAAATAGGCGTTAAGTTTCAGGGTACAGACCCGAAACCCGGTGATCTAGCCACGGGCAGGTTGAAGGTTGGGTAAAACCAACTGGAGGACCGAACCGACTGATGTTGAAAAATCAGCGGATGACCTATGGCTAGGGGTGAAAGGCCAATCAAACCGGGAGATAGCTGGTTCTCCCCGAAAGCTATTTAGGTAGCGCCTCGTGAATTCATCTACGGGGGTAGAGCACTGTTTCGGCTAGGGGGCCATCCCGGCTTACCAACCCGATGCAAACTCCGAATACCGTAGAATGCTATCACGGGAGACACACAGCGGGTGCTAACGTTCGTTGTGGAAAGGGAAACAACCCAGACCGCCAGCTAAGGTCCCAAAGTCATAGTTAAGTGGGAAACGATGTGGGAAGGCATAAACAGCCAGGATGTTGGCTTAGAAGCAGCCATCATTTAAAGAAAGCGTAATAGCTCACTGGTCAAGTCGGCCTGCGCGGAAGATGTAACGGGGCTCAAACTATGCACCGAAGCTGCGGCAGCATAAACATTTTGTTTTTGCTGGGTAGGGGAGCGTTCTGTAAGCCAACGAAGATATATTGTAAAATATATTGGAGGTATCAGAAGTGCGAATGCTGACATGAGTAACGATAAAGCAGGTGAAAAACCTGCTCGCCGAAAAACCAAGGTTTCCTGTCCAACGTTAATCGGGGCAGGGTAAGCCGACCCCTAAGGCGAGGCTGAAAAGCGTAGTCGATGGACAACAGGTTAATATTCCTGTGCTTAATATTACTGCGAAGTGGGGACGAAGAAGGTTAAGTTATCCAGGCGACGGTCGTCCTGGTTTAAATGTGTAGGTATGATAATTAGGCAAATCCGGTTATCTTTAATCTGAGGCATGATGACGAATCACTAAGGTGATGAAGTAACTAATACCACGCTTCCAAGAAAAGCCTCTAAGCATCAGGTAAAATTAAATCGTACCCTAAACCGACACAGGTGGTTAGGTAGAGAATACTAAGGCGCTTGAGAGAACCCAGGTGAAGGAACTAGGCAAAATAGTGCCGTAACTTCGGGAGAAGGCACGCTAGTATTAAGTGAAAGAATTAACTTCTATAGCTGAAACTAGTCGAAGATACCAGCTGGCTGCAACTGTTTATTAAAAACACAGCACTGTGCAAACACGAAAGTGGAAGTATACGGTGTGACGCCTGCCCGGTGCCGGAAGGTTAATCGAAGGAGTCAAAGGAAACTTAAAGCTCTAGACTGAAGCCCCGGTAAACGGCGGCCGTAACTATAACGGTCCTAAGGTAGCGAAATTCCTTGTCGGGTAAGTTCCGACCTGCACGAATGGCGTAATGATGGCCAGGCTGTCTCCACCTGGGACTCAGTGAAATTGAAATTGCTGTGAAGATGCAGTATATCCGCGGCAAGACGGAAAGACCCCGTGAACCTTTACTATAGCTTGACACTGAATTCTAAATTTTAATGTGTAGGATAGGTGGGAGGCTATGAAATTAAATCGCTAGTTTTAATGGAGCCAAACTTGAAATACCACCCTTTAAAATTCGGTATTCTAACCTAGTGCCGTAATCCGGTACAGAGACAGTGTCTGGTGGGTAGTTTGACTGGGGCGGTCTCCTCCCAAAGAGTAACGGAGGAGTACGAAGATTGGCTAATCACGGTCGGACATCGTGAGGTTAGTGCAAAGGCATAAGCCAGTTTGACTGTGAGCGTGATAACGCGAGCAGGTGCGAAAGCAGGTCTTAGTGATCCGGTGGTTCTGAATGGAAGGGCCATCGCTCAACGGATAAAAGGTACTCCGGGGATAACAGGCTGATACCGCCCAAGAGTTCATATCGACGGCGGTGTTTGGCACCTCGATGTCGGCTCATCACATCCTGGGGCTGAAGCAGGTCCCAAGGGTATGGCTGTTCGCCATTTAAAGTGGTACGCGAGCTGGGTTTAGAACGTCGTGAGACAGTTCGGTCCCTATCTGCCGTGGGCGTTGGAAGATTGAGGGGGGCTGCTTCTAGTACGAGAGGACCGAAGTGGACGCATCACTGGTGTTCGGGTTGTCATGCCAATGGCATTGCCCGGTAGCTAAATGCGGAAAAGATAAGCGCTGAACGCATATAAGCACGAAACTTGCCCCAAGATAAATCTTCCCTGAAACAGAAATGTTTACTGAAGGGACGTTGAAGACTACGACGTTGATAGGCTAGGTGTGTAAGCATAGTGATATGTTGAGCTAACTAGTACTAATGACCCGAGAGGCTTAACCTTACAACACCAGAGGTGTTTTTTAAAATAAATTTAATAAAAAAAGCTTGTTTTACTGAATTTATTACTGTATAAATGTATTTTAATAACACTAAATTTATTAAAATGCCTGGTAAAAATAGTGTAGTGGTACCACCTGAATCCATTCCGAACTCAGAAGTGAAACGCTTCAACGCCAATGGTAGTACGGGGCCTCCCCGTGTGAGAGTAGGTAAAATCCAGGCAAAAAAAACCCGAAATTTTTTTCGGGTTTTTTTGTATTTAAAATAAATTACTTTCTAGCTAACAATAGATTTACATGTTAATCTATTTAGAATTTAATTTTTTTTTAAATTATGATTTTTTATATTTGTTTTTAAAATAAAAAATCATTAATAATTATGTATTAATCTTTTTTTTAATTTAGTATATTTTTTCATGTGAAGGTAATTTAGATGTCCAAGATTAAAGGTAATGTTAAGTGGTTTAATGAATCTAAAGGTTTTGGATTTATTACTCCAGAAGATGGAAGTAAAGATGTATTTGTACATTTTTCAGCTATACAAAGTAATGGATTTAAAACTTTAGCAGAAGGTCAAAGTGTTGAGTTTGAAATTACTGAAGGAGCAAAAGGACCATCTGCTGCTAACGTTGTTAGTTTGTAAAAAATTATTTAATGTTATAAAAATATGGGCATAAATATGGTTTTTAATAAACATAATTATGTTCTTTATAGTACGGCTCTTTAATAGGGCTGTACTATATTAAAATAAACGTTTTTCTCATAAAACCATTCTAACTATATTAATTTTACTAATTTCATGATATAGAATTTCGATTTGTTCAAAATTTTTAGCACATATTGTAATAGAAACAGAAAGATAGTTGCCTCTGTTGCTCGATTTAACTTGAGGTGTATAATCTCCAGGAATCTGAATTTGAATGACTTTTATTATTTGGTCTATAAGTTCGGGTTGCGCTAACCCAATAATCTTATAAGTAAAAAAACAAGGGAATGTTAACATTTCTCTTAATTTTGTTTTCATCATTAATTCCAGATTTTTTCATAATTTTAGATGAAATTTTAAAATATTATATAATTACGTGAATAAAAACTCTATTTTTTTAAAAAAAAATAAGTTTTTTTATTTATAAAATATATTAAAAAATATTTAAGACATTTTTTTATTCAAACTTCTAATAAATCATAATAATTTATCAGTTTAGCACATTGATAATATAGAAAATAACATATTTCATGTTATTTTCTTAAAATATATTTTTTTTAGGATATAAATCATGTTAAAAATTTTTAATACGCTGACTAGAAAAAAAGAAGTTTTTAAACCCATTAAAAAAAACAAAATCAATTTATATGTATGTGGTGTCACTGTATACGATTTTTGTCATATTGGACACGGGCGTACTTTTGTTGCTTTTGACATGATGGTTCGTTATTTACGTCATTCTGGTTTTCACGTAAAATATATTCGTAATATTACTGACATTGATGATAAAATTATTTCGAAATCAATAGAAAATAATATTGATGTTAATGTTTTTACTGATTCGATGATAAAAGAAATGAATCAAGATTTTTTTTCATTAGGTATTTTACCTCCTGATCAAGAACCTCGTGTTACAGATTATGTTAATGATATTATTATAGTAATTATGAAACTAATAAAAAATAAACATGCATATATCAATTGTAATGGCGATGTTATATTTTCTGTAGATAGTGATCATAGTTATGGATCTTTATCTCGACAAACTTTAAAAAAACTGCAATCTGGTTTTCGTGTTCCATTGAATAAAATGAAAAATAATCCTTTAGATTTTATGCTTTGGAAAAAATCTAAAAAAGAAGAATATTCTTGGGATTCTCCATGGGGGAAAGGTCGTCCTGGTTGGCATATTGAATGTAGTACTATGACTAATATTTTTTTTGATAATTTTATAGATATTCATGGAGGTGGTTCTGATCTTCTTTTTCCTCATCATGAAAATGAAAGATCTCAATCTATATCTTTAAATAATAAATCAAAAATAAATTTTTGGATGCATACAGGTGTAGTAATTGTAAATAAACAAAAAATGTCTAAGTCTCTAGGTAATGCTTGTCTTTTAAGAAATATTTTAAAAGATTATAATGCTGAAGTATTGCGTTATTTTTTTCTCTCAACACATTATCGACATCCTATTTATTATTCTGAAAAGAGTGTGCAGCAAGCATACAATTCATTAAAATATTTATATACAGCATTATATAATACTAATCCATATTCTAATGTTGAAGAAGGTAATGATTTTGTATTAGAATTTTATAATGCAATGAATGATGATTTTAATACTCCAAAGGTTTTTTCTATTTTTTTTAAACTAGCTAGCACGATTAATATTTTAAAAATACAAAAAAATATATCTATGACAAATAAACTGTCTTTTGTATTGCGGACTTTAGCTAATTTTTTAGGTTTATTATCACAAGATCCAGAATATTTTTTACAAAAAAAATCTACATTAAATAAATCAATAGTAAAAAAAATTGAATCTTTAATTTTTGAACGAAACATTGCAAGAAAATTCCAATCATGGGAAAAAGCAGATAAGTTAAGAGAAACACTACTTTCTTTAGACATAGTTTTAGAAGATTTACCTCATAAAACAATATGGCGTAAAAAATAATTAAAAATTATGTAATAATTTTAAATATCATGATAGTTTTCACATGCTTCTAATGTATTTTGAAGTAAAGTTGCAACAGTCATCGGACCAACTCCTCCTGGTACAGGAGTAATATAAGATGCTTTTAAACAAGCTGTTTCAAAATCTACGTCACCTACTATACGTCCATTTTTTAATCTGTTGATTCCAACGTCTATCACGATAGATTTATCTTTAATCCATTCTCCTTTTAAAAATTTAGGTTTGCCAACTGCTACAATTAATAAATCTGCATGTGCTACATGTTTTTTCAAATTGGTAGTAAATCGATGTGTTACAGTTGTTGTGCAACCTGCTAATAAAAGTTCTAGACTCATTGGTCTTCCTACTATATTAGATGCTCCTACCATTACTGCATGTAATCCATGAGTTTTGATATTGTTATATTTTAACATTGTTATAATACCTTTCGGTGTGCATGCTCTCAATTTTGGTGTTCTTTGACATAAAGAACCTGTATTGTATGGATGAAAACCGTCTACATCTTTATCCGGTGTAATGCTACTCAAAATTTTTATAGAGTTTATTTTCTTAGGAAGCGGTAATTGTATTAAAATTCCATCTATTTTTTTATCTTGATTTAATTGATTAATTAAATTTAATATTTCTATCTCATGAACATTTTCTGGAAAAGTCCAGCATTCTGAAAAAAAACCAACATTTTTACAAGCTATTTTTTTTTTGTCTACATAAATTTTAGAAGGTGTATTTTCCCCAACTAAAATCATTGCTAATCCAGGTATTTTTTTTCCATTTTTTTTTCTTTGATTAACTTTTTCTAAAATATTTAATTGTATTTTTTTTGCTATTTTATTACCATCTATAATTATTGCTGACATTATTGAGTAACTCGATTAATTTTTAATGTGTTATTTAATAATAAAGTATAAAAAATTATTTTAATATATGTAAACATTATAAAAATATTATTTTAGTTGCATATATATTATTTTAATGTTAAATTTTATTTGATATATAATTGTTATTATGCGTTCTTAGCTCAGTTGGATAGAGCAACGGCCTTCTAAGCCGTAGGTCACAGGTTCAAATCCTGTAGAACGCAAAAAAATGACTCTATTTTATAAAATAAAATTATTTTTTAATATTATATCTATTTTTTTCTTAATAATTAAGGATGAATCAGTAGCGTCAATTTTAAAAAATTTAAGTTTCCCTAATCTTTTTTTATTTTTATAATATTTGATTACTGGATAAGTCATTATTTTATATTCTTTTAATCTTTTTTTGACACTTTCTATTTGATCATCTTTTCTTATAATTAATGGTTCTCCTGTTATATCATCTTTATCTTTTGTTTTTGGTGGATAGAATTTTATATGATATATTCGTCCTGATTGCATATGTATTCTTCTGCCGGATATGCGTTCTAATATTAATTGGTATGGTACTATAAATTCTATAGCACAATCTATGTTTGTTTTATTTGTTTCTAAATAATACGCTTGTTCAATAGTTCTTGGAAATCCATCTAGTAAGAATCCATTACCACAGTCTTTTTTTTGAATTCTTTTTCTTATTAAATTACATACTATTCTATCAGGAACTAATTTTCCTTCTTGAACTATTTTTTGTATCTTTTTTCCTATTCCATCTTTAGAATATATACTTTCTCGTAATATATCACCTGTAGATATTTTTGGAATATTATATTTTTCTGTAATAAACTTTCCTTGCGTTCCTTTACCTGTACCAGGTGCACCTAATAAAACAATTCGCATAATAATTTCTTATTTTATTTTTTAATATATGTTAATTCGTTTTAAGATTACTACTATAATAGTAGTAATCATATTTTTTATTGTGCAAGAAGTAATTTATTCATTCTAGAAATAAATTTATGTGGATTTTCTAAATTACCTTTTTCAGCTAATAAGGCTTGATCTAATAATAATTTAATCCATTCATGTAATTGTTTTTCATCATTAATTAAGGAAATTTTTTTTATTAATATATGTTCTGGATTAATTTCAAAAATATATTTTAATTCAGGAACAGATTGTCCTGCTGCAGAAAACAGTTTAGCCATTTGTGTAGTCATTTCATTAGAATCACTTAACAAAACACATGGCGTTTCTGTTAATCGATGTGTTAATCTTACGTCTTTTACTTTATTTCCAAGTATTTTTTTTGCTTTTTTTAAAAATTCAATTATTTCTGTTGAAAGTTCATTATTATTTATTTTTTTATCTTCTGTTAGTTTGTTCAGTGATAAATCTTCTTTGCTAATAGATTGAAATTTCTTTCCTTCAAATTCAACAAGATAATTCATCATCCATTCATCAATTCGATCTGATAGTAACAGAACATCAATATTTTTTTTGTTAAATAGTTCTAAATGAGGACTACTTTTTGCAGATTTATAACTATCTGCAGTAATATAATATATTTTTTCTTGTTTTAAATCCATATTCTTTATGTATTCTTTTAACGATGTATTTTGTTTAGAACTATTATTTTTCATAGATGCAAATCGTAAAAGATTAGCAATTTTTTCTATGTTTTCGTGATCTTCTGCAGGTCCTTCTTTTAAAATAAGTCCAAATTGGTCCCAGAAAGTTTGATATTTTTCGTTAGAACTTTTTGATAATTTTTCAAGCATGTTTAACGATCTTTTAGTTAATGCTTTTTTTAAATTTTCTGTGATAGAATTGTCTTGTAGTATTTCACGAGAAATATTTAAAGGTAAATCGTTAGAATCAATTAATCCTCTTATAAAACGTAAATAATTAGGAAGAAACTCTTGATAATTATCCATTATATAAACGCGTTTTACATATAACTTTAAACCGTGTTTATTATCTCTATTCCATATATCCCATGCTGCTTTTTTAGGAACAAATAATAGACTAATATATTCTTGATTTCCTTCTACTCTATTATGACTCCATACAAGAGGGCCATTTTGATCGTTAGTTAAATTTTTATAGAAATCTTTGTATTCATCTTCTGTAATATCAGATTTATTGATTGTCCATAATGCCTTAGCTTTATTAATTTGTTCCCAAAAGTAAGTTTTATTTTTTTCATCATAATTTTGAATATGTACTGGTACAGTAATATGATCAGAATATTTGCTAATTATATTTTTAATACGCCAGGTTTCTAGAAATTCTTCTTCCCCTTTTTTTAAAAATAAAGTAATTTCTGTTCCCCTTGTTTTTTTTATAATATTTGTAATATTATATTCTCCTTCGCCTGAAGATTCCCACAATGTTCCTTCATTGTGTTTCGCTCCAGCAAATCTTGTTCTTACAGAAACTTTTTCCGATACAATAAAAGATGAATAGAATCCTACTCCAAATTCTCCAATTAGTTCATTTTTTTGATGCTGTTTTTTTTCTAAAGATTGAAGAAAAGACTTCGTTCCTGATTTTGCAATTGTACCAAGATTATCAATCGTCTCTTTTCGAGTCATACCGATACCATTATCGCTAATGATAAGTGTTTTTTGAGCTTTGTTAATAGATATTTGAATCTTCATATTACTATCATTTTCATATAGTTCTGGCGAGGACATAGATTCAAATCGTAGTTTATCTATTGCATCTGATGCATTTGATATTAGTTCTCGTAGAAAAATTTCTTTATTAGAATATAATGAATGAATCATTAAATGTAGTAATTGTTTTACCTCGGATTGAAAACTATACACTTCTTTTTTTTGTGTTTGCATATAAAATACCTCTTTTATTATGATAATAATATTTTTAGATTAAAACGATTTTTTCAAAATAATATAAATTTTGATGTTTTTATATAAAAAAATATTTTCATAATTTTATATTATTTTTTTTTCACTTTCATACAGGTATATTAAAACCATTTGGAAGTTGCATTCCTGTAGATATAGCGGACATTTTCTTTTTTTGAACTTCAGATATTCTTCGTGCTGCATCATTAAAAGCAGCAGCTGCTAAATCTTCTAGCATATCTTTATCGTCATCGCGAAGTAAACTAGGATCTACTTCGACACGTCTGCAATTATGTGCACCATTAATAGTCACTTTAACTAATCCAGCACCAGCTTCTCCTGTAACTTCCATTTTTGCTATTTCTTCTTGTATTTTAGTCATTTTTTCTTGCATTTGTTGTGCTTGTTTCATTAAATTTCCTAATCCATTTTTAGTAAACATATTATTCTCACTGTTATTAACATTAATTTTTTTATTTTGATTTAAAACTAAATAAAATCAATATTTTTTTGTTGACATTCTATATCAAATTGTTTTTTTAAGAATTGGACATTAGGATCATTTATTAATAATAAATATTCTTTTGATATTTTTTCTGTGTATATTTTTTTAAACCATTGATAAGGAGTTAATCTGTCTTGTACATCTTTTTTTTTAATAATTAATTTAACTCTTTTTTTAGTAATACTGTGAAGATTTTCTTTTAATATAGTCCATGCATTATGTTTGATTAAATGATTATTAGTATTAATTAAATATAGGTACCAACATGATAAGGTATTTTTAAAAAAAGTATTGATTGCTAACTGCTCAGCTATTTTTGATAACTTGTTTAATTGACATATTTTTGCATACCAAGGATCTATTTCTTTAATTTTTTTTAAAATTTTTATATTATTAGTATCTTTAAATATATTTAATTTATAAAAAAAATTTTTGGATTCAAAATCTACTTTTTTACATTTCATTGTTTTTATGTCTTTTTTAATTGACATATTTTTATTTTTTTTTATTAATAATTCATATCTGTTTTTTAATAAAACAATTGTTTCTGGTGAAATATTATTTTGACTGATTGTTTTTTGATATGTTTTATTTTTGATATTTTTATTTGTCATTTTTGTTGTATATAAAATGTAGAATGAATGTGTTTCTTATATTATTTATACATTTTTTCTTTATTTTTCTGGAATATTTTTTTATATTACATTGATAGCACGTAGTAAAGTCATTTCTACTCCTATTTTTTGACTGGGAGAAAATTTTAATTCTCTTCTTCCATTTATTATGATCTGATAACACAATTGGATTTGATTTTTATCTATACTTTTTGCTATTTTTTGAATTTTATTTTTATAATTTCCAGTAATACTTTCTTGCCATGTTAATGGAAAAGATTGTGACATAGAAATATGATATAAAAAATGCAAAATTTCTATTAAAACTTCTTCCCATTCTACTCCTATATTACTTATTTTATTTAATATATACATTGTTTTTTTTGCATTTTTTGTTAGAATTGCATGAGTTAATAAAAAAGAGTATCCTTCAGAAGGAAGACCTAACATTTCTACAATATCTTTTATATTAATTTTTCCATTTCCTAAATTTATAGCATGTTCTAATAAATTAAGTGCATCTCTTATACTTCCTTTAGCATGATGGGATATTTTTTTTAACGAATCTATATCAAACTTAATTGATTCTATTGTTAGAATATATTTTAATAGATTGAAAATATTTTCTTCAGAAAGAATTTTTAATTGAAAAGATAAACAACGAGAAGTTATAGTTTTAGGTATTTTTTCCAGATCTGTAGTTGCTAAAATAAATTTAATATGCTTAGGAGGTTCTTCCAGTGTCTTAAGTAGCGCATTGAAACTATGACGCGAAAGCATATGAACTTCATCGATTAAATATATTTTAAAGCGACTTTTAGTCGGAGCATAATAAATATTATCTAACATTTCTCGCATATCTTCTACTTTTGTCCGAGAAGCTGCATCTATTTCAATGAAGTCTAGACATAATCCTTTTTCTATTTCTTGACAAATAATACACTTCCTACAAGGATTTGATGTAATACCTTTTTGACAATTTAAACTTTTAGCCAATAATCGAGCAATAGTTGTTTTTCCAATTCCTCTAGTGCCAGATAACAACCATGCATGATGAATACGGAGTAAAGATAATTCATTAGATATAGCAGTGACAATATGTTTTTGACCAATTACTTCTTGAAAGGATTGTGGACGCCATTTTCTTGCTAATATTTGATAATTCATGATGACTCATATAAGATAATGTATTTTTTTTATAAAAAGACTATGCTATCAATATTCGTAGTATTATGAAAGTACTGTTATTTATTTTATAAATATTAGTTGTAAATTTCTAGTTTTATCTATAAAATATAAATTCTGATTTTAATGTATAAAATGGAGTTTTCTGTTAGCTCCAAACACTGTAAAATTGAATATTTGGTCAGATCTGGAAAGAAGCAGCCACATCAGCTAATACAGGTGTTTTGATAAAGCTAACAGATTCTCCTAAATTTTATATAATTGAAATTTATACATTTTCCAATAAACATCTCTTTTTTTAAGTAATTGTTCATGTGTACCAAGTTCAATAATTCTTCCATTTTTTAATACTACAATTAAGTCTGCTGCAATAATTGTTGAAAGTCTATGAGCAATAACAACTAATGTAGAATTTTTTCGTATAGAAAATAATGTCTTTTGAATTAGTTGTTCTGTTCCAGAATCAATATTAGCAGTTGCTTCATCTAAAATAAGTATTTTAGGACGTACAACTAATGTTCTAGCAATCGCTAATAATTGTTTTTGACCTACAGATAAATTATTACCTTCTTCTCTTAATATAGAATAAATTCCTTTTGGCATAGATTTTACCAAAGATGTAAGAGATACGGTGTCTAATATTTTCCACACTTGTTCTTCAGAAATTTTTCTTCCTAATGTTATATTTTCAAATATAGTATCTGAAAGAATGATTGGATCTTGTTGTACCATAAGTATGTTCTTTCTTAAAACAGAATGACTTATTGAATCAATAGATTTTTCATCTAAATATATTTTACCTGTTTTTATAGGATAATATCCCATTAACAAATTTGCTAAAGTACTTTTCCCGCTACCGGTCTGTCCTACAAACGCAACAAAATTTTTAGAGGGAATATTGAGATTAATATTTTCCAGTATATTTTTTGTTGATTTTTTATAACTAAAACTAACATTTTTAATATATATTTTACCACTTGTTAATGTTTTTTTATTTATTCCATATTTTTGTTTTGGTGAATCTATAAGTGAGAATATTCTTTCTCCTGCAACAATAGATTGTTGCAATACAGCTTGTTGGATAGTAATAGCAATCAAAGGTTCATTAAGTCTTCCAAGATAGGTAATAAATGCATATAGTATACCTACTTCAAAAGCCCCAATAGAAATATAACTAAATAAAAATATAAAATTACATAATGCAAAAGCAGATAATAAGCTTAATAATGGTCTTAATAAAAAACCATCTAGTTTTAATATTTTCATACGTGCTATATAATGTAATTCACTGCTTTTTTTTATGTGTTCTTTAAATCTATTTTGTTGTCGAAATTGCTGAATGACATTAATTCCATTAATGTTTTCATTAAATTTATTATTTATGTCAGCTAGATAATATCGAACTTTTCTTAAAAGTGGAGTACTATAATATTGATAAATTAACATCACTGTAATAACTAATGGTATAATAAGAAAAGCTATTATTGCCATATGCCATTCTAAACTAAACATCGCGAACAATATAATTAAAATTAGTGTAATACTACGAAATAAAGTAGGTGCCACTGTATCATATAATTCTTTTACTGCTTCAGTATCATTTGTTACTTTTGAAATCATTTGACCAATAGGTTGAGAATCAAATTGACTGATAGGTTGTCTTAATGCAGCATACATTACATCTTGACGCAATTTATTAATAATTTTTACTGCTATTTTATTAAATAAAACACTTTGAAAATAATTAAAAAATACTGATAATATTTGTAATGTTATATATATCACAATGATAATAAATATTATTTTAAAATTTAATTGATGCTTAGATAAAACATTATTAATAAAATAACTTATTAGAACAGGTCCTAAAACTTCTGATATTGATCCACTTACAAGTAAAACAAATGCTAATATTAATGATTTTTTAAAAGGAAAAACGTACAATAGCAATCTTTTCAAAATTGGCCAAAACTCAATTAAATGATCCATGTTATAAATTTTTCACCTGTTTTTTAGTTGTCCTTAAGTTCTATTGCTAATTTTTGACAAAAATACATAGATTTATACCAATTTTCTTCTTTGATTAATTGTAAATGTGTTCCTCTTTGTATAATTAAACCATTTTTTATAACTATAATTTCATCTGAATTCATTAATGTAGATAAACGATGCGCTGTAACAATTAAAGAATGTCCATTCTTTTGCCATTTATTAATGTTTTTTAATATATTGTTTGCTGTTTGACTATCCACTGCAGATAGTGCATCATCTAGTATTAATATTTCTGAATTTAATAATAATGCGCGTGCAATAGAAATTCGTTGTTTTTGACCTCCAGATAGCATTACTCCACGCTCTCCTACTTGAGTGTCATATCCTTTTTTAAACTGTATAATGTCTTTGTGTATATCAGCTAATTTTGCCATTTTTTCAATTTCTTTCTGAGATGCATTAGGATTTCCTAAAGAAATATTATTTGCAATACTTTCTGAAAATAAAAAAGAACTTTGATTAACAACTGATATTCGACTTCTCCAAGTATCAATTTTTAATTCTGATAACGGTACAGAATGATAAATAATATTACCTTTTGTAATATTAAATTGTCGTTGGATAATTTTCAACAAAGTGCTTTTTCCAGACCCTGTAGGGCCGCAAACACCTAAAGTTTTTCCTGGTTCTAAAATAATATTTATATTTTTTAAAGATGGAATGTTGTTTTTCGGATAAAAAAACGTGTTAATATTAACTTTTAATGTACTAGGAGAAGATGGAAGTGTTTTATTTCCATCTTGAATATATAATTTTTTATTGATGATTGAGTATATTCTGTCCCAAGCAGCACTGCCTCTTTCAACTATATTAAACATCCATGCCAGTGCTAACATTGGCCAAATCATTAATCCAAGATACATAATAAAACTAGTTAATTGACCTATGGTGATTTGATTATTCCATACTAACCAACTCCCTTCCATAACAGCCAATAAATTAGAAAAAGCTACTGCTAAATAAATTACTGGATCAAAACGAGCATCTATTTTTGCTACTTCCATATTTTTTTTTCCTGTATTTTTTACAACAATATTAAATTTATTAGATTGATTTTTTTCTAATCCAAATGCTCTAATCATACGAATACTAGTTAATATCTCTTGTGTTTGATTATTTAATGTAGCGAAGGCAGATTGAGCATGACGAAAAGTATCATGTAGTTCTTTTCCGTATTTTTTAATTAAAATAGCCATGATAGGCATTGGTATTAAAGAAACAACTGTTAATAACAAACTAATTTGAGTGCTCATGACTATTAAAACAGAACACCCCATAACTAATGAATCTACAAATGTTAAAACGCCTTCTCCTGCTGCAAAAACTACTCGATCAACATCATTTGTTGCTCTTGCAATTAGATCTCCAGTTCTATTTTTTAAAAAAAATTTTTCACTCTGTTGACTTAAGTAAGAATAAAATTTAACGCGAAGTTCTGTTGCTAATTGGTAAGAAGCACCAAATAAGAGTATTCTCCATAAATAACGTAATATATATACAATAATGGCTACTAAGAGAATAATTGAAATCCAAGGTAATATTTGAATTCCATGCATTTTTTCCTTAATAATTAAATCTATTAAAATGCCAACTATCTTTGGTGGTAATAATTGTAAAATAGCAATTATTATTAATAATAAAACTGCTCCTGAATATCGTTTCCATTCCCGTGTAAAAAACCATTTTAATTGATTGAACAATTTCACAAAAAAATCCTAAAAGTTAAAGTTTTATAAAATTATTTTTAATACTATATTTTTTATAAACTACAAAAAATTTTAGTAAAAAATAATTGTATTTTATGTGATAATATAAAAAATATTTTTACAACAGACTTTCTTATCTACATTCGATACTAAATTTAATTTAGTAAAAAAATATAATATTTAAAAGTCGTAACTTATAAAAAAATGAAAAAAATATTAGTAGTTTTCAGTGGTGGACAAGATTCAACAACTTGTTTAATACATTATACGCATATATGTGAAGAAGTTCATTGCATAACATTTGATTACGAACAATTACATAAAACTGAAATTGAATCTTCTCTTTTGATATCAAAAAAACTAGGAATTACAAATCATGTAGTTCTAGATATTAAGTATTTACAAGATATATCTATAAGCAGCTTAATGAACAAAAATATTTCAATTAATAGTATGCATCCATTAAACTCTTTTCTTCCTAGTACATTTGTTCCTGGTCGTAATATTTTGTTTTTAATTTTATCTTCTATATATGCTTATACTCATAACATCAATAATATAGCTTTAGGTGTTAATGAAGTTGATTTTTCTGGTTATCCAGATTGCACAGAAAGTTTTATTAAAAAAATAAATAAAGTTGTTAGAATAGGTATAAATTGTAATATTAATTTTATCACACCTCTAATTAATCTTAATAAATCAGAAATATGGGCCTTATCAGATTATTGGAATGCAGTTGATATCATTTTAAATGATACTGTTACTTGTTATAATGGTATTCAAGGACAAGGTTGTAAAAAATGTCGTTCTTGTATAATTCGAAAAAAAGGTTTTGATACATGGAAATTAAATCCTTCTTATTATATGGAAACTCTTAAGAAAAAAATAAAATTATTGTAAATATCTTTTATATTTTTTTATAAAGTTATTCGTTTTTATTAAAAAAATACATCGAATAACTTTGTTTAATAAATTTATATTGCTTTAATTTTTTTTATATTTAATTATTGATTTCTTATGTAAGCTATGAAGAAGAGAATTAAAAATGTTTTCAGTATTGTTTTTTTCTAAATATTCAATAATAATATTTTTTTCTTTTTCAGAGAAATCTTTATTATAAATTTTTTCAAGACATATAATTACAAAATTTTTGTTTTGATCTTGATATAAAGTATATATTTTTTTTCCCTTTTGTGGATGTGGTAAAGAAAAAACTATTGATGTAATAGGTGTTTCATCGTAACGAGATAGATTTTCTGTTTTTTCAAAATATAAATGTGATTTTTTAAATAAATTTGTATTATCTTTTTTAAGATCTAAAATGATATTTTCTGCTATTTTTTTAGTTTCTTTTATTGCTTTTATAATTTTTATTTTTTTTATAATATTGTTTTTAGCATATTTAAATTCTTGAATTTTTTTATTTTGAAAATCTTTAATATTAATTAAAAAAGATTTATTGTTTTTTAAAACAATAAAATATACGTATGATTGTATTTTATTATTTTTTTTAATTAATTTTGTATTAAAAATTACTTTTTTTAAAGGAGCGATATTTAATTCTTTAGGAACAGAATATTTGTCAAACCAATCAGTTTTTTCTGCAGAAATATTACTTTTTTTCAGTATTAAATTAAATTGATTGGGATTTTTTTTAATCAGACTAGATATTTTATTTTTTAATTTATAATATAAATTTAATGATTTTTGATTTTTTATTTCTTGTTTAATGATGTTATATACTTCTTTTATTTTTTTTTTCTTGCCAATTGAAATTTCTTCTAATTTAATAATTAAAAATTCATTTTTAAATGGTATTATGCCAGATAAAGCATTTTTTTTATTTAAATTGATGTTTTTAATTTCATCTGGTATTAAATCTGTAGAAATCCATCCAATGTCTCCGCCTTTTTCTGATGAAACGGGATCCGTAGATTGCTCCTTAGCTATTTTTGAAAAATCTTCAGGTTTTTTATTTATTTGAGATAATAGTAATTCTGCTTTATGTTTATCTTTTATTTGAATAATACTATATCTTCTTTTTTCTTTTGTTGAATATCTATTAATATTTTTTAGATACCATTCATGAATTTCTTCTTTGCTACAATCAGTTTTAAAATTTTTTGGATTTAATTGTACAAAACTAATTTTAAACTTTTCTGGAATATAAAAATCGTTTCTGTGTTGATTGAAATATGTTTCTGTTTCTATATTACTGACCTTTTGCTTGTCAACAGCAGAATCAATTTTTAATATAGCTTTTTTAATTGTTCTTTTTTGCGATAATAATTCTATAATTTTTTTCTGTTCATCTTTTAAAATAAAATTAGTATTGGAAATTATTTTTATTAAATTTTCAGTATTGATTTTTGTTTTAATTATATTGATATATTCATAATTAGTTAAATTCATAGAAGCAAGATAATTAAAATATTTTTCTTTATTAAACGTTTTATTTTTTTGAAACATAGGTGAATTTAATATTATTTCTTTTATTTGGAATTCATTGGCTTGAAGTTGCATTTTTTTTACATACTGCTCTAAAAGAATATTATTAATTATTTGAGATAAAACATAATTATATGTTTCCTTAATAAATTTTTTTTTATGACTTAACTCAAAAAAATGTTTTCCTAATATTGTTTTTTGTCTTTCTTTTTCTATTAAATACATTTTTTGTAAAAGTTCAAAACTAATTTTTTCACCATTTACTGTTGCTATATATTTTTCTGAATCTTGATTAAAATAAATGTTCATAGTACTAAATATTAAGGATAAAATAATTACACCCAGAATACATTTTACTATTATTTTTTTTGGTGCTAATTTTAAATATTTTGTCATCATATGATGATCCTAGATATTTTTGATATTATATAATATAAGAAATATTATCAATGATTTCTAAATATAAAGGCTGACAATGTCTTTGTCAGCCAAATTTTTTTATCTATATAATATCGTTTGTTCTTTTTAAAACATAAGGAATTTTTTCTAATGCTAAACTTAACACTTCTTCAATATGTTTTACCGGATGTATCATCAATCCTTCGATAATATTTTGAGGTATTTCTTCTAAATTACGTTTGTTTTCATATGGTATTAAGACAATTTTAATGCCTCCACGGTGTGCTGCTAATAGTTTTTCTTTTAGTCCTCCAATAGGTAGAACTTGTCCACGTAATGTTATTTCTCCTGTCATTGCAACATTGGATTTAACAGGATTTTTTGTCAATGATGAAACAATAGCTGTACACATGGCTACACCAGCACTAGGCCCATCTTTTGGTGTTGCACCTTCAGGAACATGAACATGAATATCATGTTTTTCATAAAAATCTTTTTTAATACCTAATTTTTCAGCTTGAGATCGTACTACAGTAAGTGCTGCCTGAATCGATTCTTGCATTACTTCACCTAAAGAACCTGTATAAGTAAGTTTTCCTTTTCCTGAGACGCATGCTGTTTCAATTGTCAGTAATTCTCCGCCAACTTCTGTCCATGCTAATCCAATAACTTGTCCAATTTGATTTTGAATATTAATTTTTCCGTAATCAAAACGTTTAACTCCTAAATATTTTTTTAAATTTAAGCTGTTTATTTCAATTTTTTTTAAAGATTTGTCTAATAATAAATTTTTTACTACTTTTCGACATATTTTAGAAATTTCACGTTCTAGGCTACGTACTCCTGCTTCACGAGTATAATACTGAATAATACTAATTATTGCAGAATCAGTAATGGTTAATTCATCTTCTTTTAATGCATTTCTTTCTATTTGTTTAGGATACAAATAGCGTTTTGCTATATTTAATTTTTCATTTTCAGTATAACCAGAAAGACGAATTATTTCCATGCGATCTAGTAATGGTGCTGGTATATTCATAGAATTTGATGTTGCTACGAACATAACGTCTGACAAATCATAGTCTACTTCTAGATAATGATCGTTAAAAGTTACATTTTGTTCTGGATCTAATACTTCTAATAAAGCAGAAGCTGGATCTACTCTTATATCGCAAGACATTTTATCAATTTCATCTAATAAAAATAATGGATTTTTTACTTTTGCTTTAGCCATTTTTTGAATTAATTTTCCGGGCATAGATCCTATGTATGTACGTCTATGACCTCTGATTTCTGCTTCATCTCTTATGCCTCCTAAAGCCATTCTTACATATTTTCTACCTGTAGATCTGGCAATAGATTTTCCTAATGATGTTTTTCCAACACCTGGTGGGCCAATCAAACATAAAATAGGACCTTTAACTTTATTTTTTCGACTTTGTACTGCTAAATATTCTAAGATTCTATCTTTAACTTTTTCTAATCCAAAATGATCGATATCAAGAATTTTTTTAGCTTGTCGAATATCTTTTTTTATTTTTGTCCTAATATGCCAAGGCACTTGTATCATCCAGTCAATATAACTACGTACTACTGTTGCTTCTGCTGACATAGGCGACATCATTTTTAATTTTTTAAGTTCTGATTCTGTTTTTTCTTTTGCTTCTTTTGGCATTTTTGATGCTTTGATTTTTCTTTTCAATATTTTATTTTCATCAGGAATTTCATCCATATCGCCAAGTTCTTTTTGAATAGCTTTCATTTGCTCATTCAAATAGTATTCTCTTTGACTTTTTTCCATTTGTTTTTTGACACGATTTCTAATTCTTTTTTCTACCTGTAGTAAATCTATTTCTGTTTCCATAATAGCCATTAAAAATTCTAATCTTTCGTTTATATTATGTATTTCCAAAACTGATTGCTTATCATTTAATTTTAATGGCATGTGTGCAGCAATAGTATCTGCTAGTTTTTCTGAGCTTGTAATATTATTTAGAGTGTTTAATATCTCTGATGGAATTTTTTTATTAAGTTTAATGTACGATTCAAATTGATTGATTGTTGTACGAATTAATACTTCTTGCTCTTTGTCTAAAATCGTAGGGGAAATAATTAATTCTACTTCTGCAATAAAATGTTCTCCATTATTTGTTAAGTTTTTAATAAAAGCACGTTGTAATCCTTCCACCAGTACCTTTACCGTACCATCTGGTAATTTTAACATTTGCAAAATTGAACTAATAGTTCCAATATTAAATAAATCATTTGCAGTAGGTTCATCTTTAGATGCTTCTTTTTGTGCAATTAGCATAATTTTTTTATCATTATCCATAGAGGTTTCAATGCATTTAATTGATTTTTTACGACCTACAAATAATGGAATTACCATATGAGGATATATAACTACATCTCTTAATGGTAAGACGGGGATTTTAATGCGTTCAGAACGCTCAGAATTCATAGAGCTCTCTCTTAGTTGAAAATTTCCGCTATTATTTATTTAAAACTGCAAGATGTAATAAAAAATGCAGTTACATCTATCATTAGTCAAGTATATCGGGATAGTCGCTTAATATTTAATGTTAAGTGTTTGACAAAATAAAAAAAGTGTTTTTTTATTTTTTAGATCATCGGATGTCTTTTTTTATTCACCTGATGCTTTTTTTGATTTGTTTTTTCCATATATTATTTTTGGCGATGTATTAGAATGAATTACTGATTCGTTAATTGATACTTTTTCTACATTAATCATAGATGGTAATTCATACATAATATCTAATAAAACATTTTCAATAATAGATCTTAGTCCTCTTGCACCTGTTTTTTTATTCAGTGCTTTTTTTGCAATGGCTGTGATAGATTTTTTGTCAAATTCAAGTTCTACTTTTTCTAAATGAAATAATGTTTGATATTGTTTAATTAAAGCGTTTTTAGGTTGGCAGAGTATTTTAACTAATGCATCTTCGGTTAATTCATTTAATATAGCAATAATTGGTAAACGACCAATAAACTCTGGAATTAATCCAAATTTTATTAAATCTTTAGGCTGTACTTTTTTTAATAATGAATCTTCTGATATTTCTTGTTTGGATTTCTTAATAGTAGCGTTAAAACCTATTTCTGTTCGCGTACTAAGCCTTTTAGAAATAATTTTAGATAATTCTGAAAATGCACCTGCACAGATAAATAAAATATTTGAAGTATTGACTTGTAAAAATTCTTGTTGTGGATGTTTTCGACCTCCTTGAGGGGGGACAGACGCTAGCGTTCCTTCAATTAATTTTAATAAAGCTTGTTGAACTCCTTCTCCAGATACATCTCTAGTAATAGAAGGATTATCAGATTTTCTTGAAATTTTATCTATTTCATCTATATAAATAATACCTAATTCTGCTTTTTTTACATTATACTTGCATTTTTGTAATAGTTTTTGTATAACGTTTTCAACATCTTCTCCTACATATCCTGCTTCAGTTAGAGTAGTTGCATCAGCAATAGTAAATGGTACATCTAATAATTTAGCTAAAGTTTGGGCTAATAATGTTTTACCACTACCAGTGGGTCCGATTAATAAAATGTTACTTTTACCTAGTTCAACTGAATCTGTATTTTTATTAAAGTTGCGAAGACGCTTATAATGATTATAAACAGCCACAGACAATACTTTTTTTGTATAATCTTGTCCAACTACATAATTATCAAGATGTTTTTTAATTTCTTGTGGTGTAGGTAAATAATTGATTTTATTATCTTGTTCTGTTGTTCTATTTGTGATAGTTTCTTCAGTGATAATATCATTACATAATCTTATACATTCATCACATATATACACTGTTGGACCAGCTATTAATTTTTTTACTTCTTTTTGATTTTTTCCACAAAAAGAGCAATAAAGAAGTTTTTTAGAATCATCTTTACTCTTATCTGTCATGCTTTAACCTCTTTTGTACGCTGATTACAATTTTTTTATATTTTTTGAGTAAATAGATTTTTCTATGTATTTTTTAAAAAATAGAATATGCTATAAAAGATATATGACTTCGATATTTTATTAACGATGAGTTAAAAGAGAATCAATTAATCCGTATTTAATAGATTCATCTGATGATAAAAAACAATCACGTTCCGTATCTTTATTTATTTTTTTTATAGATTGACCAGTGTGATATGACATTAATTTATTTAATTTTTTTTTCGTTTTCGTTATTTCTCGTGCGTGAATTGCAATATCTGAAGCTTGTCCTTGATATCCACCTAATGGCTGATGGATCATAACTTTTGAATTCGGCAAACAAAATCTTTTTCCTTTTTTGCCAGATGTTAATAATAAAGCTGCCATAGAACATGCTTGTCCTATACAAATAGTACTAATATCTGGTTTAACAAATTGCATCGTGTCATAAATAGACATGCCTGATGTAATAACACCTCCTGGAGAATTAATATATAAAAATATATCTTTTTTTGGGTTTTCAGCTTCTAAAAATAATATTTGAGCTACAATATTATTTGCCATACCATCTTCAATGGTACCTGTTATAAAAATGATTCGCTCTTTTAATAGTCGTGAATATATGTCATATGAACGCTCTCCTCTGGAATGTTGTTCGATGACCATTGGAATTAACGTTGAATAAGAATTTTTAATATTTTTTTTACTATGACTATGTAACATTTTTTATTCCCAAAAATACTTATTTTTTTGAAAAATAAATATTTTATTTAATGATTTTTTTATATTATATGACAATTTTAAATGAAAATATGAATATATTAAAAAAATTTTAAGTTTTTAAGGAAAACATTCGAAGTGAATACTTTTAACATTCTATAAAATCTTCTTCATTATTTTCCCATTTATAATTTATATATTCGTCAAAAGTCCAATTTTTTTTAGTGATTTCAATATTTTTTATAAGCCAACGTATAGCTTGATTTTCTAAGTCAATGCTTTTTATTGTATTCTTTAAATTTTTATTTTTATTATATAAATGAATAATTTCTAATGGTTTTTTATAGTTTAAAGATATTTCTTTAATTAATTTTTGCATATTTTTTTCATTTTCTATAAATTGATTTTCAGAAATAATTTTTTCTATAATTATTTTAATATATAATCTTTTTTTCGCTTGTACATGAAGATTTCTATAATATTCTCTTTCTAAGATATTATGATTGTATTTTTTGTATTCTTCTTTTTTTTGTTGATATAAAATTTCTACTTCTTCTGTTAACAAAATTGGAGGTATTAATATAGATTTTTTTTTGATTATTTCTTCTATGATTTGTTTTTCTAAGTATGTTTGAGTTGTTTTATTGATCTGAGCGTTAATATTATCTTTTATATTTTTATAATATAGTTCGCTTAATACTTTTTTTTGATTGCTTGTTTGAGTCTTTTCTAATTCTGTTGGTTCTTTTTTCTCAATGCGTATTATTTTAATTTTAAATGTTATGTCTTTATTTTGTAATTCTTTTTCTGGATGAAATGAATGAAATTTTATTTTAAAAAATATAATATCATTAATATAATGATTTATTATCTTATGATTTAAAATAGATAAAAGTGTGTTATTAGATGCAATAAATATTGTGTTCTTTCTATCAAATTTATCTATTTTTTTTCTTTTTTCATAAACACTATAGTCAATAGTTATACGATCATAGGCTTTAATTGGTCCATTAACTGTTTTCCAAAGACTATTATTTGTTGTATATTCTGCTATTTTTTTTTTGATATCATCATCGGTAATTTTTACATTGATTTTTGTTGCTTTGATGAATTTAATATCTTTTATTTCAAATTTTGGATATAGTTCATAGACCACAGAATACTCAAAATCTTCTTTTTTTTTATCTTGCTGTTGATGCATATAATATTTTGGAAAACCAATAATTTTTATTTTTTCTTTTTTAATAAATTCATAAAAAAATTTTTGCATTAGTTCTTTAAATACATCATAATAAACTGTTTCACCATATTTTTCTTGTACGATTTTAAGGGGAATTTTTCCTTTTCTAAATCCATTAATGTTCGTTTTTTTACTAATTTTTGTCAGTTCTGTAATCATTGCATAATTAACAGTATCTTTAGGAATGTTAATTGTAACACGATGACCTGCATCTTTGTTTTTTTCCATAAAAAATTTCATTTTTATTACCTCAAAAATTATTTTTATCAATATCTTTTAGAGATTCTATATTTTAAAAATTTTTAGCAATATTTTTTTATATTAATGTTTTATACCAAACAGTTATTCTTGATTTTTTTTGCGAAAATATATTTTTATAAATTATTATTAGTAGGTTTTAGATATTTATCTTATTTTTTTAAACAATTAGTAATAATGATTTTTTTATTTTTTTTGTAATCCCATTCAATAAGTGTATAAGTATACAATGTTATTGAATATATTTTTTCTTTTGTTATTTTTGATAAAATTGAAAAAATAATACGATGTCTATTTATAAATGTTTTATTAATAAAATCGTCGCTAATAATGATTATCTGTAAATGTGTTAAACCTTGTTGTAAATGCTTATGAAGTGAGCTATGGTCTTGAATAGAAATAAAACTTATATTCATTTCAGAAGTTAAGCGTTTTTTTATTTTATCTAGAATCATTAAATGGAATTGTTTCCTGTTTAATTGAATTTTTTTAAGGTGATATTATAGTTTTTTTAATTTTAATATTGTCAAGAAATTTTATTTTAAAAAAATAGTTTTATGTTTTAAATTTTATCAATTTTTCAAAAATAATTCAATTGTTTCAAAAATTATTAAATATAATAAAAATTATAATTTTTAAAAAATATTTTACAGTATTTTTTTAATCTTTTAATTAATATTATCTAATAATATATTATATATTGAGGTTTTTTAAATGAGTTTTTTAAACTATAACAATTTCTTTAAAATATTATTATTAATTTTAACGTTTTTTGGACTGAATGGATGCGATAGTTTTTTATTAAAACCTCATGGATTAATTGCTATAGAAGAATGTTCTTTAATTTCTATATCATTTTTTATGATGTTATTAGTTGTTATTCCTGTAATTTTTATGACTATTTATTTTTCGATTAAGTATCGTGCAACTAATACAAATCAGATATATAAGCCTAATTGGTGTGATTCAAAAAAAATAGAAATAGTTGTTTGGACGATTCCTATTTTAATTATTTCTTTTTTAGCATTTTTATCTTGGAATTATACTCATAAATTAGAACCAAAAAAATCTATAGCATCTTTTTATAAACCTATTAAAATAGATGCTATTGCTTTAGATTGGAAATGGTTATTTATTTATCCAGATTATCATGTTGCAACAATTAATGAAATTATGTTTCCCGTGAATAGACCTGTATTGTTTCGCATTACTTCTAATTCTGTTATGAATTCTTTTTTTATTCCTGCTTTAGGAAGTCAAATATATGCTATGCCTGGTATGGCAACAACTTTAAATTTAATTTCTAATAGTCCAGGAGAATATAAAGGTATATCATCTAATTACAGTGGTCGAGGGTTTTCTAACATGAAGTTTTCTGCAATATCTGTGCTACAAAATGATATTTTTTTGAATTGGTTGAAAAAAATTAAAACGTCTTCTAAAGTATTAAATACAATGAAGATTTTTAATACAATATCTATGCCAAATGATAATCATCCTGTAGAATATTTTTCTAATGTTAAAGAAGATTTATTTAATCATATTATCAATAAATATTCTATAAAAACTATTCAAAATATACATTCATATCCTATTAATAAAATTTTAATAAAAAATGCTAAGGTGGAGAAATAATAAAATGTTTGGAAAATTGACATTTGACGTTATACCTTATCATGAACCAATTATAATGGTTACTTATATTGGTATTATTATTATTGCATTATCTCTTGTATTAGGTATTACGTATTATAGAAAATGGAATTATCTGTGGTCTGAATGGTTCACTACAGTAGATCATAAAAAAATATCTATTATGTATGGGATACTTGCTTTTATTATGTTATTTCGAGGTTTTGTTGACGCAATGCTTATGCGTACACAACAGGTTATAGCATCATCTGGTTATAAAGGATTTTTACCACCTCATCATTATGATCAAATATTTACAGCACATGGTGTAATAATGATTTTCTTTGTAGCCATGCCTCTTGTAATAGGTTTAATGAACTTAGTTGTACCGCTTCAAATTGGAGCACGTGATGTAGCTTTTCCTTTTTTAAACAATTTAAGTTTTTGGTTAAACGCTAGTAGCGCAGTGTTACTTACTTTATCTTTAGGAATAGGAGAATTCGCACAAACAGGTTGGTTGGCTTATCCTCCTTTATCTGGTATTCAATATAGTTCGGGTGTGGGAGTTGATTATTGGATTTGGAGCCTACAAATTTCTGGTATTGGAACAACATTAACAGGAATTAATTTTTTAGTAACAATTTTAAATATGAGAGCTCCTGGTATGTCTTTTTTCAAAATGCCAGTTTTTACCTGGACTTCTTTATGTACAAATATTCTTATTGTTATTTCATTTCCAGTTTTAACTATGACTTTAATATTATTAACTTTAGATCGTTATTTTAATTTTCATTTTTTTACTAACGATTTAGGTGGAAATGCAATGATGTATGTCAATTTAATATGGATTTGGGGTCATCCAGAAGTTTATATTTTAGTACTGCCAGTATTCGGAGTATTTTCAGAAATAGTAGCAACTTTTTCTCAAAAACGTTTATTTGGTTATGTATCTTTAGTATGGGCTACTTTTTCAATTACTATTTTATCTTTTATTGTGTGGCTTCATCATTTTTTTACTATGGGTGCTGGGGCAAATATTAATTCTTTTTTTGGAATCACTACTATGATTATAGCGATTCCTACTGGAGTAAAAATTTTTAATTGGTTGTTTACAATGTATCAAGGTCGTATTGTTATGCATTCTTCCATGTTATGGACATTAGGTTTTTTAGTAACTTTTTCTATTGGTGGGATGACGGGTGTATTGCTATCAGTTCCTCCTGCTGATTTTATTTTACATAACAGTTTATTTTTAGTTGCACATTTTCATAATGTTATTATTGGTGGAGTAGTTTTTGGTTGTTTTGCAGGTATTAATTATTGGTTTCCTAAACTATTTGGATTTATTTTAAATGAAAAATGGGGAAAACGTGCTTTTTGGTTTTGGATTATCGGTTTTTTAATTGCTTTTTTACCTTTATATTTTTTAGGTTTAATGGGTATGACTCGTCGTTTAAGTCAGAATATTGATTCTGAATTTCATTTTTTACTATGTATTGCTGCTATTGGAGCTTGTTTAATTGGAATTGGAATAGTATGCCAAATAATACAATTTTTTATTTCAATCAGAGATCGAAAATATAATTTAGATTTAACTGGAGATCCTTGGAATGGCAGAACTTTAGAATGGTCTGTTTCTTCACCTGCTCCAATATATAATTTTGCTATTATTCCTTTAATTAAGGATAGAGATCACTTTTGGAAAAACAAACAAAAAAACAAAGATGTTCATCACATACAAAAAATGATTGATTATACTAATTATCATGATATTCATGTTCCTAAAAATACAGGATTAGGTTTTTTAATAAGTATTTTTTCATTATTATTTGGTTTTTCGGCAGTATGGCATATTACTTGGTTATGTTTTGTATCTTTTTTTGCGATTGTTATTACTTTAATTGCAAAAAGTATTAATGAAAATCATGAATATACTATATCAGTAGCAGATATAAAAAAAATTGAGTGTAAGTATTGGGAAAATATTCGAAAAGCAGGTTTAAAATGATAGATCAGAAAAAGAATAATATATTTTCAAAAGTTGATTTTGATGTAGAAAATTATAAATCAAGAAATAATAAATTATTTGGTTTTTGGATATATTTGATGAGTGATTGCATCATGTTTGCAGTTTTATTTGCTGTTTATGCAATTATTTCTTCTAGTATATCTATTGATTTAATTAGTAGTAAAATTTTTAATTTACATTCTATTTTATTAGAAACATTTTTGTTATTGTTAAGTTCTTTATCCTGTGGTTTTATTATTATAAGTATGAATAAAAAAAATATTAAGATGATATATTCATGTTTAATAATAACTTTTTGTTTAGGATTTATTTTTTTATTTATGGAAATCAATGAATTTTACGAACTTATAAAAAAATGTTTTGGTCCTGATCAAAATGCATTTTTTTCTATTTTTTTTACTCTTGTAGGAACTCATGGAATTCATATTTTTTTCGGTTTAATTTTTATACTATCAATTATTTATCAAATTAAAATATTAGGTTTGACTAATTCTGTTTGTACTCGAATTTTATGTTTTAGTTTATTTTGGCATTTTTTAGATATTATATGGATTTGTGTTTTTACTTTGGTATATTTAAATGGAGTTCTTTAATGCAACATTTTATTATGTTCAATATTGATAAAGAAATTAAATCTTATTTATTAGGTTTTGTGTTGTCTATAGTATTAACAGTTTTACCGTTTTTTGTAGTTATGCAAAAAATATTTTCTAATGAAATAAATTATATTATTATTTTTTTATGCGCCATTGCTCAAATCATTCTTCATTTTCTATTTTTTTTACATTTAAATTTTTATACTATAGAAGGGCAATGGAACATTATTACGCTATTATTTATTATGATAATAATTTTTATTATAGTTTTTGGTTCTGTATGGATCATGCTTAATTTAAATCATCATATGATTTTACATTAATTCAAGATATTTTACTCATGTTCAAGTATTATTTAGAGATAACTAAACCTGGTATTATTATTGGTAATATTATTTTAATTTCAGGTAGTTTTTTATTGGCATCAAGTCATAACATATTTAATTTTTTTTTATTTTTTTATACTCTTTTAGGTACATCTTTAGTTATTGCTTCTGCTTGTGTTTTTAATAATTTAATTGATTGCGATATAGATAAAAAAATGAAACGTACAAGTCAAAGAGTATTATCAAAAAGAATACTTTCTCCTGTATCAGTATTTATTTTTGCTTTTTTTATAGGATTGTGCGGTGTATCTATATTAGGAATATTAGTAAATAGTCTCACTATGATTTTATCATTTTTGGGTTTTTTTGTTTATGTTATTATATATACATTGCTATGTAAGCGTAGAACAGTTTATTCAACATTGATTGGAAGTTTTTCAGGTTCTACTCCATCTTTAATTGGATACACAGCTGTTACTGATGCCATAGATATATGTTCTTTTTTATTATTTATTATTTTTATATTTTGGCAAATGTCTCATTTTTATGCTATTGCTATATTAAGAATAGAAGATTACAAACAAGCTAAAATCCCTGTTTTTCCTGTAATTAAAGGTATTTTAAAAACTAAAAAACATATTTTTTATTATATTATTAATTTTATTTTTTTTAGTATGTTATTAACATTTTTAGATTATGTAAGTTATACTTTTTTATTTTTATCTTCTATAATTCATTTTTATTGGCTGTTTTTAGCCTGTGTAAATATTAAAAAATATAATAATAAAGAAAATGCAAGTAAATTATTTTATTTTTCTATTGTCGTAGTTGTTTTATTTAATTTTTTTCTATCCATAGATTTTTTATTTTAAATTTTCTATAAAAAATTTTTTTACAAACATTTTACAGGTTTTGGTATGCCTGCAATTTTACTAGCTTGTTGAGCTGGTCCTTTAGGAAAAAGTTTAAATAAATAAATGCTGTTACTTTTTGATTCTCCTAGCTCTTCTTTAATGCTTTTAATAAGCAATCTCATAGATGGTGTGATATTAAATTGTAAATAAAATTTTCTTACAAAGATGATTACTTTCCAGTGATCAGAATTTAAATTAATATTTTCTTTCATAGCAATTTCTTTTGCTAAAATTATATTCCAATCTTTTGTTTTTTTTAAATATCCTTCTTTGTCTTTTTCAATTTCATTATATGTGTATAAATGTTTATTTTTAGTATTCATTGTTTTTTGAAAAATGTATTTTAAATTAAAAATTAATATTTAATAAAAAATTGAATATGGAAAATTATAAAATGAACTTTTTAGAATTACAAGTAACATTAAGTTTTTGCATAATATTTTTATTGCGTATGTTAGGTATGTTTATGATTCTTCCTATATTAAGTAAATATGGTATGCTTTTAGATGGTGGAAACAAATTTTTAATTGGTATATCAATAGGTATATATGGTATTTCTCAAGTAATATTTCAAATTCCATTCGGAATTTTATCTGATAAATTTAGTCGAAAAAAAATTATTATACTAGGTCTTTTGATATTTTTTATAGGTAATATTGTATCTGCTAATGTGCACTCTATTTGGGGTTTAATTGTTGGTAGATTTTTACAGGGTTCAGGAGCTATTTCTGGTGTATGTATGGCTTTTTTATCTGATTTAATTCGAGAAAAAAATCGTGTTAAAGCTATTGCTTTAATAGGTATAAGCTTTGCTTTTTCTTTTTTAATATCTATGATTGCTGGACCTTTAATTGTAGAATATTTTAATTTTTTTTCTATTTTTTGGATATCTTCTTTTTTTTCTATTATTTGTATGATAATTGTATTTTTTATTTTTCCTGATAGAGTTAATTCTGTTTCACGGAATAATAAAAATATTTTAAATCCACAAGTCTTAAAATTTATTTTTAATAAAGTGTTTTTTAGATCTTATCTTGGTATATTTTTTTTACATTTTTTATTAATGATGAATTTTATGATTATACCAGGTCAATTAGAACTATCTGGATTTCCTTTAAATAATCATTGGAAATTATATTTTATTACCATATTAATTTCTTTTTTAATTTTATTTTTATTTATATTTTACTGTAGATTTAAATATATTTTAGAAAATATGATTGAAATTTGTATTATTTTACTTTTACTTTCAAGTATTATTTTTATAGAGGCTAAAAATAATTTATTATTTGTAATCATTGCTTTACAAGTTTTTTTTATATCTTTTAATTTTCTTGAAATTTTTCTCCCCTCTCATTTAAATAAACAAAAATTATACAATTTTAAAGGTAGTATAATGAGTATTTATTCTACTAGTCAGTTTTTAGGTATATCATTTGGTGGTATTTTTAGTGGATGGTTATTTAGTTTTTTAAGAAGTTCAGAGATGTTTTTATTTGAAGTTTTTGTTATTTTTTTATGGTTAACATTTAGTTTTTTTTGCAAAAGATAATATTTAATATGTAGTGCAGATTTACTATTTTTTTAATACATTTAATATTTTATAATATTCTCATATTTTACAGGTATTCAAAAATGGATTTTTTAAATCAATATAATATTTATAAAAATCGTATAAATCAAAAATTATCTTATACGTTAAATAAATTACCTTTTCAAGAATCTAATCTTTTACAGGCTATGAAATATAGTATATTTTCAGGTGGAAAAAGATTACGTGCATGTTTAGTATATGCAACTGGAGATATATTTAAAGTAAATATGATTACACTAGATACAATATCTATCGCAGTTGAGTGTATTCACGCGTATTCTTTAATTCATGACGATTTGCCATGCATGGATAATGATAATTTTAGAAGAGGAAAAATTTCTTGTCATATAAAATATAATGAAAGTATATCTTTACTATCAGGGGATGCTTTACAAAGTCTTGCATTTTATATTTTATCAAAAAATTTTATGCCAGGGGTATGTGATTCTAAGCGTGTTAAAATGATTTCTGAGTTATCTGATTCTATTGGTGCTTCTGGTATGTGTATGGGACAAATATTAGATTTAGAATCAGAAAAAAAAGAAATTAATTTATGTGATTTAGAAACTATTAATTTATATAAAACTGCATTTTTAATACGATCTTCCGTTCGTTTAGCATATTTATCTTCAAATAATACTTCTAAGTCTGTATTATCAATATTAGATCGTTTCTCAAATTCTATTGGGTTAGCATTTCAAATTCAAGATGATATATTAGATTTTAAAAAAGATACTAAAAAAGTACAAAGTCATCAAAAATATAATGGAAAATTAAAAAAAAATTATCTATCTATTTTAGATTTAAAAAAATCAAAAAACAAAATAAAAGAATTATATGAACAAGCATTTCTTATGTTAGATGTTTTAAAAAAAGATTTTAATATTAATAAATTAGAGAAATTAACACAATTTATAATTAAACGTATTGAATAAATTTAAGAATGAGTGTCTGATGAATTTTAATTTTAAAAAATATCCAATTTTATCCTTAGCTGATTCAGTAGAAAAATTACGACTTTTATCGGTTGAACAGTTACCTCAATTATGCATTGAATTACGTGAATATTTATTAGATGTTGTAACTATTTCTGAAGGACATTTTGCTTCTGGATTAGGCGTGGTAGAGATTACTGTAGCATTACACTATATTTATGATACACCATTTGATAATTTAATATGGGATGTAGGGCATCAAGCATATCCTCATAAAATATTGACTGGACGAAGTGAATGTATTAAAAATATTAGAAAAAAAAATGGATTAAATCCTTTTCCGTGTAGAGAAGAAAGTGAATATGATGCATTAAGTGTTGGTCATTCTTCTACTTCTATTAGTGCAGGTTTAGGAATGTCTATTGGAGCTGAAAAAGAAGGTAAAAATAGGAAAACTGTTTGTATTATTGGCGATGGTGCTATGACTGCAGGTATGGCTTTTGAAGCAATGAATCATGCCGGAGCAGCTAAATCTAATTTATTGGTTATATTAAATGATAATCAAATGTCTATTTCAAAAAATGTAGGTGCGCTAAATAATCATTTAAAAGTTTTAAGAGAAATAAAATACAATAAAAAAAATAGAAAAAAAAATCTTTTTTTTAAAAATAAAAATATTAAAGATGATTTTATTGCGTCTAATTCAATTTTTTCTAATTTAGGTTTTATATATTTAGGCCCATTTGATGGGCATAATATTTTTTCTATTATTAATATATTAAAAAAAATAAAAGATGAAAAAGGTGCTTATTTATTACATCTTGTAACAAAAAAAGGGAAAGGTCATCTTCCATCAGAATTAGATCCTATAAAATGGCATTCTGTATCTTCATGTAATTCAATTGTTTCAAAATCACTTAGTTATTCAGCTGTTTTTGGTTCTTGGCTCTGTGAAATTGCTAAATTTGATAAGAAATTAATAGCTATTACTCCTGCAATGTGTGAAGGTTCCGGTATGGTTGAATTTTCTCGTCTCTTTCCCAATCAATATTTTGATGTTGCTATTGCTGAACAACATGCTGTTACTTTTGCTGCTGGTCTTGCAATTAGTGGATATAAACCAGTTGTGTCTATTTATTCTACTTTTTTACAACGAGCGTATGATCAACTTATACATGATGTTGCATTGCAAAAATTATCTGTTTTATTTGCTATTGATAGAGGAGGGATTGTTGGAAGTGATGGACAGACTCATCAAGGAATATTTGATTTAGCTTATTTAAGGTGTATTCCTGGTATCATAATTATGACTCCTAGTAATGAAAATGAATGTCGACAAATGCTTTATACTGGTTATATGTATAATAAAGGTCCCAGTGTAGTCAGATATCCTAAAGGAAATGGTATAGGTGTGTTATTAAAACCAATGAATAAAATTCCCTTAGGAAAGTCGCTTATAAAAAGATTTGGAAAAAAAATAGCTATTTTAAATTTTGGTGTTTTATTACAAAATGCTTTTTTTGCTGCAAATAATTTAAATGCAACATTAATCGATATGCGTTTTGTTAAGCCTTTAGATCAATGTATGATATTAAAATTATGTTCTGATCATCAGTTTTTTGTTACTCTCGAAGAAGGTGTTGTTTCTGGTGGAGCCGGAAGTGCTGTGAATGAATTTATTATGATGAAAAAAATTTTTTTACCAGTTTTAAACATTGGATTACCAGACATATTTATTCCACAAGGAAATCAGAAAGAAATTAGACATGATTATCAATTAGATGAGGAGGGTATTTATAATCAAATATTTTATTGGTTGCAAAAGTAATAAAATATATATATTTTGTATATAAACTATTTTTTAAAAATTAAATTATAATATTTTTTTATTATATTTTATTTTAAACGCAGCTTTGTCTAATACACCGTTAATAAATTTATGACTGTCTTCAGAACCAAATAATTTAGCTAATTCAATCCCTTCATTGATGGATACTTTATAGGGTATATCACTTCTCTTATATAATTCATAGAATGAAATTCTAAGAATTGCTTTTTCAATTTGCCCTAGTTCTTTTAATGATCTAAATAAGTAAGGTTTCATTAAATTATCTATATTTTTACAATCACATGTAATACCTATAATTAATTCATAAAAATACACAATATCAATATTTTTTTGGTTTCTTTCTTTTAAAAAGTGAATTGCACTTTCTTTAATATTATTGTGAGATATTTCCCAAGAATATAGCATTTGTAAAGCACATGCACGAGCTTTTCGTCGAGAAGATGGTTTCATAAGATAAAAGTTCTCTTGATTATATAATAGTTTTATTTCTTTTAGGTAATAATGTTAATCGTATATCAGGCCCTATTTTGCGAATATCGTGAAAATTAAATTTAAGCGAATGAACTAATTTTAGTTTTTTATGAAGCATACATAATGGTTTTGCTTCATGTCCTAACATTTTAGGAGCGACATATATAATAAGTTCATCAATTAAATTTTTATTAAGTAAAAAACCAGACAAAGTGCTTCCAACTTCTATCCATACGTTATTTATTTCAGATTTTCCTAATAATTTAAAAATAGATAAAACATTAATTCTTTTACTGCTTTCTTTCATTATAATTTGAGTGATATTTTTAGGCCATACATGTTGATCTAATTTTTTTCGTATTAACCAAATTTTTCCTTTAGTCTGAATGATTTTATGCGATGGTGTAATACGATTTTTACTATCTATAATTACTCTTATAGGTTGTTGAAAAATCTTTTTGGGAAAAATAGATAATGTATGTTTATCAAATTCTTTATATCTTACGTTTAATAGAGAATTATCAGTTAAAACAGTAGAGCTACTACTTAGAATTACTGAACTTTTTGCTCGAAATTTTTGTACATCTTGTCGTGCATATTTTGAAGTAATCCATTTGCTTTCACCATTTTTCATAGCTATTCTTCCATCTATTGACATTGCTAATTTAAGTTTTATTCATGGCAATCCACTTTTCATTCTTTTAAAGAAACCTTTGTTATATTTTTTTGATTCTCTTGATAATATTCCTATTGTTACAGAAAGACCGTGTTTTCTTAAAAATGAAACTCCATTACCAGAAACCTTAGGATTAGGATCTATATTAGATATTACAACACGATTTATACCTGCTTTAATAAGCGCATTACAACAAGGAGGAGTTTTTCCAAAATGATTACATGGTTCAAGCGTAATATAAGCAGTGCTTCCTTGTGCTTTTGTTCCAGCCATTATTAATGCATTAATTTCCGCATGGTGTTTCCCTGATTTTTCATGCCATCCTTCTCCAACAATAATATTATTTTTTACGATCACACATCCTACATTTGGATTAGGTGACGTCGTAAATTCTCCTAATTTACTAATTTCTATTGCTCTTTTCATGTAAAATATATCGTTCATTATTTAACCAAATATATATATTTTTTTATAAATTTTTAACTAAAATGATTGAATCCTTTTTTTTTAAAAAGGATTTTTCTTTTATTATAGAATAAATTGAAACCTTGCTCAATGGGTGTAATGTACCCAATACATGTACAATTTATTGAAAATTTTTTCAACACTACATCTAATTTTGGAACATTTTTTTTTGATACTGTAAAGCATAACTCATAATCTTCCCCTATATTTAATGCCCAATTTAAGTAATATTTTCTTTTAAAATTTTCTTTTAAAATTGTAGAAATTGGTAATTTATTAATATTAATGTTTGCTCCACATTGACTATTTTTTAATATATGATTTAAATCAGAAATTAATCCATCTGATATATCGATTGCTGCATTAGCAATTTTTTTGAGTTTTATTCCTTCATAAATTCTAGGAATAGGGTGAAGATGTTTTTTAATTAAATAATTGCGTATTTTTAAATTTTTTATAAATATTTTTTTTTGTAATAAAAAAAGTCCTGCAGCGCTTTCACCAAGATTTCCAGTTACGTAAATCAAATCTCCTATGTTAGCATTACTTCTTAGTAATGCATTTTTTTCTTCTATCAATCCATAAATGCTTAATGTTATACTTAAATGGCCACGATTGGTGTCTCCACCAATTAATTCAATGTTATACTGCTTTAAAGTATTAAAAAAACTGTTACTAAATTCTTCTAGCCACATATTGTTAGGTTTAGGAAGTGTAATGGACAATGTTGTCCATTTGGGATGAGCGCCCATTGCAGCTAGATCACTAATATTTACTGCTACTGTTTTATAGGCAAGATCTTTAGGGGTAATATTTTTAAAAAAATGAGTTCCTTCAACTAATGTATCTGTACTAATTGCAAGAATATTATTATTTTTTATTTTTATTAAAGCACTATCATCTCCAATACCTTTTTTTATTTCATTTAAATTTTTTTTTTGGTTTCGTTGAAAATATTTAGATATGATTTCAAATTCAGTATATTTCATAATTTATAGTCAAATTTTTGAGATAGATCTTTGATGCACTATATTTAACATTATAGTGTTTTTTTTAAATCTTGCATAATATTAATCATTTCTAATGCTGCTAAAGCCGCTTCAGAACCTTTATTACCCATTTTTGTACCAGCTCTTTCAACTGATTGTTCAATGCTATTTGTTGTTAATATTCCTAATGTAATAGGTATGAAAAACTGAGTGCTAATTTTTGAAAGATTACTAGTAGTATCACTAGCAATATACTTAAAGTGATCAGTCTTGCCTTTAATAATAGTTCCTATGACAATAATAGCATCATATTTGTTAGAATTGGCGATATAACTCGCTACAACTGGTATTTCATATGTTCCAGGAACATATATTTTTAAAATATTTTCTGTACTTACTTGACCTATTCTTTTTAATGTATCTAATGCGCCTGATAACAAATTTTTATTAATAAATTCATTAAATCTAGCAATAATAATAGCAATAGATGCGTTTTTAGCTACAATTCCTGATTCAATTTTTTTCATTTTTTTATATTGTCTTAATAGTTATAATTTTTATTATTTTTTGTTCAATATCCAAGCATATCCGTAGTGATTGTAAAAACCAGCTAATATTCCAGCTTTTTCACCGATTCCTTCATAAACATCAAAATGTTGACCTGTAATAGCACCTCCTACATCTAAAGCAATAACTAGACGCATTTCATATTTATTAATAAATATACCATTTTTATTAAGTAAAGGTATTTGTAATAAAATTATACTACCATTTTTTATTATAGAATTATCTACTGCGATTGATGTTTTTTCAATTAGTGGGACAGCACTCGCACCATATACTTCTGTTTTTTTAGTTTCTTTAAAAAAAACAAAAGATTTGTTTTCTTCAAATAAATTTCTTATTTCTTTTATTGTATGTTTTTTGCACCAGGTTTTAATGGCTTGCATAGACATATTTTTTTTTTGTATTTCACCACGATTAATTAAAATTTGACCGATTCCTTTATAAGGCCATCCATTGTTGCCTGAATAACTAAAAAAAGTTAATGGTTGATTATTTCCATAATCTATAAATGCACTACCTTGGATTTCCATTATAAAATTATCTACTAAAGAATTACTATAAGCTAAAATATATTTTTTATCTAAAATTCCATTGTATATTTCTTTTCTTTTGGGTAAGAGTTTATGTTTTTTAACATTATAAGGTGTTGAATATATTGGATATATAAAATTATTTTGTTGATGTTTTTTAGCTTTTATTATGGGAGTATAATATCCACTTATTTTGACATTTCCATAGTTATCTACACCTTTCATTTGAAATAAATGTATCCCAAATTTATAAAAGTCATTGATATTAGATTTTGTTTTTAACCAATTTTCAATTGCTTGATAAATAATTTTATTTTTAAAATACAAACGTGGTGATGATACTTTAATTTTTTTAATTTGAATAAGCAACGCTTTTGAATTTATTATTTGGTTTTTAATATTTATTTTTCGTATTTCTGTTAAATCATTTTTAAATTTTTTTTTATATTGTTGTCCTTGATTTGTTGTTTGACTTTTACAAGAAATTATAAATATAGAAAATATACTTAAAAATATTATAACTATTTTTTTTTTCATTTTTTTATCTTTATTATAAATAATTAAATTACAGATATTTTTTTATATTTTCTATATTTGAATAAAAAATATTTAATCTAGTAAAAAAGGGTTGCTATTTTTTTAATAACAGTGTACTATAAAATACTACAGACGCGGGGTGGAGCAGCTTGGTAGCTCGTCGGGCTCATAACCCGAAGGTCGTTGGTTCAAATCCAGCCCCCGCAACCAATTGTAATTTTTCACATTCAATAAAAATTTAAATTTTTTTATTTTTTAAATCCCATCTTTTTCAAAAACCTTCCAAAATTTTATATTAATTAACATTTTTTATTGATTTTATTTTTTAATATAATAAATAGCATGTATAAAAAATAATATATAGGTTGCAGTAAAAATGCAAGAGGATTGTCATGAAAGAACGTACTACTGAATTAGTTCAGGGTTTTCGTCACAGTGTTCCTTATATTAATGCTCATCGAGGAAAAACATTTGTAATAATGTTAGGTGGTGAAGCAATTAAATATGGAAATTTTTATGGTATTATTAATGATATAGGATTATTACATAGTTTAGGTATTCGTTTAGTTGTTGTCTACGGTTCTTGCCCTCAAATAAATGCTAATTTAAATGAAAAAAATATTAAAATTATATATCATAAATATACACGTATTACTGATTTAGCGTCTTTAGAACAAGTAAAGCAAGCAGCAGGAAGATTGCAACTTGATATTACAGCACGTTTATCAATGAGTTTAAGTAATACTCCTCTGCAAGGTGCTAATATTAATGTAGTAAGTGGTAATTTTATTATTGCACAACCATTAGGTGTAGACGATGGTATAGACTATTGTCATAGTGGTCGAATTAGAAGAATTGATAAAAGAGCAATTGATTGTCAATTGAAAAATGGAGCTATAGTTTTAATTGGTCCAGTAGCCGTGTCTGTAACAGGAGAAAGTTTTAATTTAACTTCTGAAGAAATTGCCACTCAAGTAAGTATTGAATTAAAAGCAGAAAAAATGATAGGTTTTTGTAGCAAACAAGGAGTAATAGATCATGAAGGTAAAATTATTTCTGAATTACTTCCTGATGATATAAAACATAAAATTAATGAATTAGAACAAAAAGGTGATTATATTTCTTCTACTGTTCGTTTTTTAAGAGGGGCAATAAAAGCTTGTAAAAGAGGAGTTAATCGTAGTCATTTAATTAGTTACCATAAAAATGGAGCTTTACTGCAAGAACTTTTTTCTCGTGATGGTATTGGTACACAAATGGTAATGGAATCAGCAGAAAAAATAAGAAGAGCTAGTATTAATGACATTGGAGGGATATTAGAATTGATTCGACCTTTAGAAAAAAAAGGTATTTTAGTTCGTAGATCAAGAGAACAACTAGAAATAGAAGTTGATAAGTTTACTATTATTGAACGTGATAACTTAACAATTGCTTGTGCAGCATTATATCCTTTTTTAAAAGAAAAAATAGGGGAAATGGCTTGTGTAGCAGTTCATCCTGATTATCGGAATTCTTCTAGAGGAGATGTATTGTTAAAAAGAATCAAAATTCATGCTCAAGAAATGAATTTAAGAAAAATTTTTGTATTAACAACTAAAAGTATTCATTGGTTTCAAGAGCGAGGTTTTATGTTAGTAGACGTGGAAATGTTACCTGAAAGTAAAAAGAAAATGTATAATTATCAACGGCGCTCTAAAATTTTAATGATTGATATATTTTAATATAAATAAGTATAAATTATTTTTTTTAAAATATATATAGATATAATAAAAAATATTATGTAAATCTGTTTTTTTTTGCATTTTTTAGAATAGTTTTCATAAAAATTTCTTTATTAGAAAAAATATTTAATTTATTCCGAGATCTTGTAACACCAGTATATAAAATATCTTTATTTAAAACATTTGAATAAAAATTTGGTAGTATTAAAGATGTATTCATAAATTCAGAACCTTGTGCTTTATGTACAGTAATAGCCCAAGCTGTTTCATAATTTTTTAAAACATTTATAGGAATATGTTGAATTACATTTTTTTCTTTTAAAAATGAAACTTGTAATAAACCTTGATTATTGACATTAGTAATACCTACATTACCATTAAATACATCTAGTATTGTATCATTAGAAGTAATCATAATAGGTTTTCCTATATACCATAATTGATTATTAATATGGAAATATTGAATCATTTTTTTTTGATGCATATTTTCTTCTATTTTTTTATTTAATGTTTTTACACCAAATAGACCATCATGTAATATACACAATACTTGATAATTTTGAAATGTTTCTATTATTTCCTGCATTGTCGATTTTGTGTTAATTTTCTTCCAAAAATTTGTATAATCTAAAGTGATTTTTTCAATCATTTGTTGATATTGTTTTATAGTATTAGTTTCGTCAAAAAAAATATTTTTAATAGAATTTTTAAATAAATTTTTTATCACGTCTTGGTTTTCATTATGTATGGCGTTCGATAAAATATAGATGCCTGAATTTTTATTAAATCTGTAGTTTTTATTTAATATACATATATTATTGCTGATAATATCAGTTGTTATTTTATTTTTTTCAGCATATATTTTATATCCTGTAATTTTTTTAAGGATTGATAGAGTTTTATAATTGAATCCGTTATTAGTATAATAAAAAATATTTTTTAAAATAGATCCTGATTCTATTGGACATAATTGATTGTGATCTCCTATAAAAATTAATTTAGTATTTTTTGATACAGCGTTAAATATTTTTTCAATCATTAAAATATCTATCATTGATGTTTCATCAATAATTAATACATCTAAATCGAGTAAATTATTTTGATTAAAAAAACTTTTTTGTGATATTTTTTCAATTCCTAACAATTGATGAATAGTTACAGCGTTAGATGGAAGATAATTTTTTTCTTTTTGAAGAAGGTGAGTATCAAAAATGTTATTTTTTATTATTTCAGTTAAACGTCTTGTTGCCTTTCCTGTAGGTGCAGATAATTGAATTTTAATTGATTTTTCTGAACTTTTAATTAATGCAATAATTATTTTTAATATAGTAGTAGTTTTTCCAGTTCCTGGTCCACCCATAATAAATGTTATATTATTAATTAAAGTAAGTGCTACTGCTATTTTTTGTGTATTTCTAATATTTTCAGGAAATAAATCATCTAATATTTTTGAGCATTTTTTGAAATTGACTTTATTTTCTTTATTTTTTTTATATAAATATTTTACAATACTGTTTTCAGCTTTCCACATTTTATAAAGATATATTTTATTTTTAGATAAGATTAGAGGTGTAACGTAAGAACCATTGCTTACAGATTCATGTTTTAATAATTCTACAGACCAATTGATTTTTTTTTCTAAAGAAATTAAAATTTTTTTTATAAATTGTTTATCCATACTAGAAAAAAAACAATTTTTTTCAAAATATTTAATTGGTAAAAAAGTATGACCATTTTTACTTTCAAAGCTAACACATGCTGCCACTAACATTACAATAGTATTTTTTTGCGCAACAAATTCTGCAAAATAAAAATCAATTGGACGAAGAATTTTTATTTTTACAGCTTTTTTTAATAATGTAATCATATTAATTTTTATTAATTATTTTTTATGAAAATAAATTTGTTAACTGTTTTATTAGAGAATAATCAGGAAGAATGTAAAATATTCCATTATTTTCTTGATTTTTTATAGCTCGTAAAAAAATGTAAAAAACACCACCAAAATCTTTTTTATAATTATAATTTTTTATTTTTTTTTGCAAATATTTATGTATAGCTACGGTATATATTTGATATTGTACATCATATCGACGGTTTATCATTTCTTTTCTTATACATTTTGTAGAATAAAAACTATTGTTTTTTCCTAACCAATTAGATTTATAATCTAATATGTAATATTTATTATTTGCGAAAAAAACTAAATCAATAATTCCTTTTAATATTCCTGTGAGAGGATTAAAAGAAAACTTTGGAGACATTATAGATATTGTATCGAAAGATTGAATAATATTATTTAATTTTGTACTAGAAATAACATTTTTAATGGATAGAAAAAATTCTAATTCTTTTACATGTGTATTGTTTTTTAATTTTGATAAGAAGATTTTTTTGTCTTTTAATGGAGTATTAACAATATCATAAATCCATGTTTTTAATGTTAAAGTCCATTTTTTAGGTATGTTATATTTTTCTAAAACATCAGAAAACCAATGATGATTGTTTTGATTTAAAAAATTTGTATTTTTTAATATGTAATGAATTAATAATCCTATTTTTTTTCCTGTAGGAAAATTATGTATTGTTAATATTTTTGTGTTTTTTTGTATCATTTTATTTTTTGATATATTTTCATTTTTCACATGTGTTAAAAATTTATTTTCTGCATTTAGTTTAGTAAAACTCGTGATATTCCAAATATTATTTATATTTAAAGAATTATATTTAGATGATAAATAAATATTTTTTTCCTTTATATCTGTTTTTAATTTTATTGTTTTATTTTTAATTTCTATTGAATTATTATTGCTTAATTTACTTAATGTAATAAATAAATTTTTGTAATTCATCATTTTTCCATTTTGTATTATATATCCTAAAGCACTATGATGGAGATCACTATATTTTCTATTTTTGATCTTTTTTTTTGACAAGCATGCTATTCCAATACTACAATGAAGAGTCGATCTAGTAAGTGCAACATATAAAAAACGTAAATCTTCCGCTAATCTTTCTTCATCTGCTATTTTTAATTTTTCAGCATCTTCTCCTACATCAAAAAATATTTTAAAATTATTTTTATTATGATAAATGACATTTTTGACTCGATTGAAATCTATACCAAAAGGTATCCAAACAATAGGATATTCTAAACCTTTTGATTTATGTATAGTAATAATTTTAACTGCATGTGATTCATCTAGATATCTAACATTTTCATTATAGTTAGATTGTGTTTTTTTTAAAATTTTACCTTGGAACCAACGAATTAAAGAATTTTTTTCATGAAAATATTGAGATTGCTCTTGTAATAACTCTCCTATATGTAAAAAATTAAAATTTTTTTGATAGTCTAAATTTATTTTAGTGAAATTAAAATTTTTTTGATAATCTAATATCATTTTTTGAATCATAGGAAAAATACCTATTTTTTCCCAAATATTATAATATTCATATAATTTTGATACTAAAAAGTATAAACGTTCATTATTTAGTTGATTTTTTGTTTCTGATAACAATTTTTTTAAAATATGTGTTGAACTAGATTGTTTTAATAATTTTTCATTAGTTGGTTCTAAAACAGATTTTAATATCCAGAGTAATTCTTGAGCATCAAAAGTTTGAAATATACTATTTTTAGATGAAGAATATATTGAACGTATATTAACATTTTGTAATTCTTCTTGAATAAGGCTTGCTTCTTTTTGGTTTCTGACTAATATAGCGATATCATTGGCTTTGAGAGTTCTTTCTCCATTTTTCGTTATAATTTTAGCTGTTTCTTTTTTCGCATGAGTTAGCCAATAGTTGATTTCATTTGCACATTGCTTAGAAATCCAAACTTGATAATCATCTAAAAAAACTTCTTTTTCATCTTTTAAAATAAATGTTAGTGCTTTTTGTGATTTTCCTTCAATAGTAAAATCCATTATTGAATTTTTTATAGCAGGTATTATAGGCATAAATGGAATGTTTTCAAACATAAACGGATTATTACTTTGAGCAAACAAAACATTAATACTTTCAGACATGTTAATTGAAGACCGCCAATTAGTATCAAGATAATAATGTTTCTTTATTTTAGATTTTGCATATAAATAAGAAAAAATATCTGCTCCTCTAAAACTATATATTGCTTGTTTAGGATCTCCAATAAGAAACAATACCGTTTTTTCATTTTTTTTGTATATAGTGTTAAATATTTGATATTGTTGAATATCTGTATCTTGAAACTCATCAATAAAGACTGCAGGATATTTTTTACTTATTAGATTTTTTAAAAATATTTCTTTTTTTATCGTTTTTAAAAAAATATTTAATAAATCATTAAATCCTAATAATGATTTTTTTTCTTTTTCTTTTAGTACAAATTTAGGGATATTTTTAATAGCATAAAACATAATAATATTTTTTAGTGAAAATTTTTTTTTTAATATTTTTTCAGTTTCTTCAAAAAGAATATGATTTACGAAATGATTTTCTAAAATATTTTCTCTTATGTTTTTTATTGTAAAATATTTCAAAGAATTTGGAATTATATAATCTTTAGTCATTGATTTTGACCATTTTGTAATATTATCAATCCATCTAGAAATATTAAAATTATTATATATTTTTTTATTAATTTTTAAGAGATTAATTGTTTTTAATATTGTTTTGTAATAATTTAACCAAATTTTTTTAAAACAGTTTATTTGTTCAATATTTTTCTGATGTAAAGAAACTAATGTTTCATTAGTAACATTTTTTTTAAAATTTATTGATTGTAAATTTAAAAAGGGTTTGATTTTTTTTAAAAGATAATCTGGACTATTATAATTTTGATAAATTATTTTAATTATATTTTCTGGTAAATTATAAAAATAACGCCTCCAAAAATCTTGTGTCCCTTTTAAATATAACTCATCTTCGTTTTCAATTATTTTTTCTTTAAAAATAGAATGAAAATAAAAAGTATGTGATTGTAATATTTGTTGACAAAAACTATGTATTGTGTAAATAGAAATATTATTAATACTGTTTTGCGCTGTTTTTAATATGTGAATAGCTTTTTTAGTATCATTGATTTTTTTTAAAAAAAAATTACAAAAAGGATCAGTGCTTGTTTGATTAATACAAGATATATATAATTTTTCAATACTCTTTTTAATGCGTATATATAATTCTTCTTTGGCAGCATTGGTAAAAGTCACTACTAGTATTTCATGTACTAAAAGATTTTTAACATGTTTTTGCTTTTTTCCAATACCTAAGAGTAAACGTAGATATAACAGTATTATTGTAAAAGTTTTTCCTGTTCCAGCAGAAGCTTCGATTAAATTTACACCTGTCATCGACATTGTAAAGATATTTATTTTTTTTATATTATGAGTATTCATACTATTTTTTTTATATTTTTATTTTTTAATAAGGGAATTAACCATACTTGAGCTGTTTCACAAATTTTTGTTATGTTTTTTTTATTTAATTTTTTGATTATGTTTTTAATATAAAAATCTTCTTTTTCTCCTTGCATATAATTATTACCTGTCCATGTTGATAATAACATTTTATGTGCTTTTTTTTTTGAATCATTGTCGTTTCTAATAAAATTATTTTTTATATCATAAATTTGATCTAGCCAAGATGCACCTGATTTTATTAAAAGTAAAGGTTCTTTAAAACTTGTTACATATCCTTCTATATATTGTAAAAGATAATTATATGCTAAATTAGAATCTAAAGAATTAAATGACCACATTTGATTTTTATTTCCTATAATTTTACTTTCTCCAAATCCACCTGTAATAGAATAAATTAAATGTTCTATCCATAAAGCCATACGATCACTATAATTTATTATAGTAGGTTTCCAACGCAATAAACCTGTTCTTTGTATTTCAGGTAAAATACCTTTTATTTTATATTTTCCGATATGTACATTAATTTTTTTTTCTGTAGTAAAAGTTCTGTATTTATTAACTGATTTTGCTATTAACTGCATTTCGTTAACTTTACTGTTCCAAAATACTGTTCCAAAAAAGTTCAGAGGCAATTTTCCAGAAAGAACATAATATTCAAATAATTTTTTTATATCTTCGTTTTTTATTATTTTATTTAATAAAACATTTTTTATTTTAAAAGTATCCAATGTGTTTACTAAAAAAGGTTCTGTTTTTTTGATTTCTTGATTTTTTAAGTCAAATTGTATCTGTAAATGATAATTAAAAAAATAACGTATTGGATTTTTCCAAAAATGTATTAAATCTAATATATTAATTGAATTTAAAAGATTACTATTTAATAGTATAGTATTATTTTTTTTTAAATTTACGTTTTCTACCGTATCTATAAAATTAGGTATATTCTTTTTTTTATAAAAATATTCTTTTTTATATGTTGTGCATAAATGTGTAGTTATTTTTTTTTTATTTTCTTTTATATTTAAAAATTTGTATCCTGTTAAATAAAAATTTAATGATATGTAATTTAATAGTTGATCAATTAAAACTGAAGGATATATTTTACTATCGTCTTTAACAGAATATCCAACATAACTTATATAAAAACATTTTTGAGCACAGGAAAGGTTTTGTAAGAATAAATAAGAATATTGTTGATATAAATCAACATCACCAATAACTGGGTATTTATTTAATAAATTAAAATTATCTAGATTGTTTTTTTTAGGTACATTTTTATTATCAGCTCCAATAAAGAAAATTATTTTAAAAGGAATAAAGCATATGGAAGAAGGATGGCAAAAATTTATTACACCTGGTAAAAATTTTTTATTATCAATGTAGTTATATTGATAGATAAAATGTTTTTTTAATATTTCAATAGAAATTTTATTTTTATAATTAGAACAAACAATTTCATCTATCATTTTTGTCCAATTTTTTTGAATAATTTGAACAACATTTTTTATGTCCTTATTGATGAAAAAAAAATCATCTATTAAATCTTTAGATAATGAGCGCCAAGATTTAAGATATCGTGGTTTTGATAATTTTTTTTGCCATTTTTTTAAAATGTTTATAAATGTAATTAATTTTCCTATTAAATCTGCTCTAGAACCGTTTATTAAACTGCAGGATAAAACATTATTCCAAATATTTTGTGTATCATTCATTGCGTAACTAAGAAGTAATTTTTCAATACCATATAACCAAGTATTTTGCTTGTTTTCAGGAAACAACAAATTATTTTTATGTTTTTCATCAATAGCCCATCGAATATTTGCTTCTTCTATCCAATGGTATAAAATATTTATTTCTTCTTTAGAAATATTAAAATGATTTGCTATTTCGGGTATATCAAATAATTCTATTATTTCTTTGTTTTCAAAACGACTATTAGACAAATTTAATAGTTTTTTGAAAACTAATACTATTAGTTCTGTTTTTTTAGAAGATTGATTAGAAATAAAAAAAGGAATTTGTTTTTTATTTTTAAATGAAGTAAATATTGAATAAATCCATGAAACATAATCTTGAATAGAAAAAGAAGTAATAACTATATCGCTAGGTTTAAGATGTGAATTATTGCTAAATAATAATAATAATTTTTCATATAAAATTTCAATTTCATTTTTTTTATTATAACAAATATTTATATTAATTGACTGATCATTTACTTCTATTTTTTTTTTTTTTTTTGAGATTCTATCTTGAATTAAATTATTTTTAATATTATTTAATAAATTATTATTATTTTTAATTTTTTTAAAACAATCAATGACTTTTGTTTTCTTAGGATTAGTTATATATAATTTATAATATGATTCATATTGTCCCCATAATGTCATTAAAGAATTTTTTAATGTTTGATTTTTAGAAGGTGTAACATATAAAAAATAAATATTTATATACATACTAATTTTTTTTAATATTTTAATATAAGCGGGTTTTAATGCAAAAGAAGAAATAATAAAACAACGATTAGGAAAATATTTTTTTATTTTTTTAAAATTTTTTAATGACTGAAAAAAATAAAATAAATTAGAAAAATGATATTTAGATGAACTATCATCCTTATGATAATGTATCATAATTTCTTTCCATAATTTTATTTGCCATTGATCGTTTGGTTCAAGCATTGATACATCTTTTCCTTTTTCCCATAAATTAATCCAATTAGGACGATAAAAAAGATATTTTTCAAATATATTAGCCATTAAAAATGAAAATTTAAATTTTATTATTTTATTTCCTCTTAGATTAATATGTTCAAAAAATTTTTTTTTATTTATAATTTGCATGATTTTCCAAGTTATAATAGATTTTTTAAATGTGTTTTTTAATTTCTTTTTATATAAAAAACTTTCAAACAATTTCCATATAAAATCCTTAGGATGAAAGATTTTAAAATTAGAAGAAATACCGGTCTTATTAGCAAAAAATATATTTAAATATTGAAATAATATTTTATTATCATGGATAAAAATTTCTTTTTCAAAAACACTATGAAGTGGTTTTTTTTCGATAATTTCAAGTGCTATTGATAATAGTGTATCAAGATTGTTAGATCTATATACGATAAACATAATCACCTATTTTTATGAAAGAGAAACATAAAAAAATCAAATATTACATATTTTTATTTATAATATTTTCATTTTTTTTATAAAGATGAACATCTATTTGAGGATAAGGAATGTTAATATTATTTTTATCTAAGGCTTTCTTAAAACTAGCCATTAGATCCCAGTATACTGGATTTAAATCATTAGTATTACTCCAACAACGCACTATAAAATTTAAAGAAGACGGAGCTAATTCACTTAAACCAACAATAATGTCTCGATCTTTAATTACTCTATCTTCATTTTCTATTACTGTTCTTAAAACTTTAATAACTAAATCAATATCAGTATTATATGATACACTTATAATAAATTCATTACGTCGTGCGGGTTCTCTTGAATAATTGATAATGTTACCAGATATAATTTTATTGTTAGGAACAACTACAATTTTTCCATCCAAAGTGCGTAATGTTGTATAAAAAATATGAATATTTAATACAGTGCCTGATACATTTCCTAAATCAACATATTCTCCAGTTTTCAAAGGTCTTAGTGTTACTAATAAAACGCCAGCTGCGAAGTTAGATAAAGAACCTTGTAAAGCCAAACCTATTGCCATTCCAGCTGCTCCTAGTATAGCAATTACTGACGTTGTTTGTACTCCAATCCTACCTAATGCAGCAATTAAAGTAAACGTAATAATAATATATCGCATTAATGCTGAAAGAAATCCAGCAATAGTAGCGTCAATACGACGTGTAATTAATACTTGATTTACGCCATTGGATATTATTTTAGATATAAACATTCCGGCAATTAAAATAACAATTGCAGATGTAAGATTTATCATGTATCCAACTAATAATTCTTGGTTTCGTATTAACCAGTTTCCTGCATGATTAATATCATTTACTACGTTTAACTCATCCATTATTATCTCTATTTTCAATGTTTTTAAAAAATATATTTATATTCTCATGTATTAAATATATTTTTTGATTAAATAATTCTTCGGAGAATATTTTTAACTATTCCCCGGAACATAATAAAAAGGTTTGGTATAAATATTTTTTTATAATATATTAAAAGCATTGAGTTCTTTAAATGATTGTTCTAATCTTATAGACATTGATTTTTGCGCTTCTCTTATCCATGATCTTGGATCATAATATTTTTTATTTGGTTGATGTTTATCATTTTGATTTCCTAATTGATTCTGTAAAAATTCTTTATTTTTTTTATAAAAATTTAAAACACCGCGCCATGTTGCCCATTGCATATCAGTATCAATGTTCATTTTAACAATTCCATATTTAATAGATTCTTTTATTTCCTTTAAATTTGAACCTGAACCACCATGAAATACTAGATTTAATGGATTTTTTTTTAAATTATGTTTTACACGGACATATTCTTGTGAATTTTTTAAAATAATAGGTCGAAGATCAACGTTTCCAGGTTGATAAACACCGTGTATATTACCAAATGAAGCAGCAATGCTAAAATTATTACTAATTTCTTTTAATTGTTCATATGCATAATTAACATCCTTTGGTTGTGTATAAAGTAATTTTTTATCTATTTTTGTATTATCTACACCATCTTCTTCTCCTCCTGTGCATCCTAATTCTATTTCTAACATCATATTAATTTTTTTCATTCTTTTTAAGTATTTTTTACAGGTAGATATATTTTCTTCTAAACTTTCTTTTGATAAATCAATCATATGAGAAGTAAAAAAGGGTCTTCTATTTTTCTTATAAAAATTTTCTCCAAATTCTAACAGTCCATTGATCCATGATAATATTTCTTTTGCACAGTGATCTGTATGAAGTATTACTGGGACATTATAATATTTTGCCATTAAGTGTACATGCTGAGCACCAGATATAGCCCCTGTAATTGATTGCTCTTGATCAATTGAAGATTTTTTTTGAAGGCCTCCTGCAATAAAAGCAGATCCTCCATGAGAAAATTGTATTATGACTGGAGATCTTACTCTAGCAGAAGTTTCTAATACAGTATTGATAGAATCAGTTCCTATACAATTCACTGCTGGTATTGCAAATCCCTTTTTTTTTGCGAATTGAAATATTATTTGAGCTTCGTTACCAGTTACAACACCAGATTTCATAATATTTAAAATATTCAATTTTTTTTCCTATTTTATTTATTTATCAAGTTGAAATTAATTAATTCTATTATTTAGTTTTAAGTTTTTTTCTAACATATCAATAGCAGGTAGCTTTTTACCTTCTATAAATTCTAAAAATGCCCCGCCTCCAGTTGAAATGTAAGAGATGTTATTTTGTATATCAAACATATCAATAACGGACAATGTATCGCCTCCTCCAGCTATCGAAAATGCATTACTTTTTGCAATTTCTTTTGCAATCATTTCGGTGCCTTGTCGAAAAAATGGAAATTCAAATACTCCAACTGGACCATTCCAAATAATTGTTTGAGATTTTTTAATAATTTTAATAACATTTTTAATAGATTCATCACCAAAATCCATGATTTCTTCATCTTCTTGAATATTAATAGGTAATTTAATCGTAGATTTTTCATTTCTGTGAAAATTTTTTCCAACACGGGAATCAATTGGTACAATAATATTGTATTGATCACGTAATTTTTTAGCTTCAAATACAAAATCTGGTTCGTATAATGATTTTCCAATTTTATAATCGATAGCTAAAAAAGTATTAGCAATACCACCTCCAACTATTACAGTATCTGCAATTTTACATAATTTGTTTAATATATTAAATTTAGTAGATACCTTTGATCCACCGACTATTGCTATCATAGGACGTTTTGGTTTTTTTAATACTTTTTTTAAAGCGTTTATTTCACTTATTAAAAGTAGACCAGCGCATGCAATTTTAACAAATTTTCCAATACCATAAGTGGATGATTGCATTCTATGTGCACTACCAAAAGCATCCATTATAAATATATCGCATAACTCAGAATATTTTTTAGATAGTTCATCACTATTGCTTAATTCACCTTTGTTAAAACGAACATTTTCTAAAACTACTACTTCTCCTGAGTTAATTTTAATACTTTTTTTATAATCGTCAGAAAAATATACATTTGTTTGTTTCAATTTTTTTTTTAAATATTCAAAGATAGGAAATAAAGAATATTTTTTTGTATAGCATCCTTCTTTGGGTCTTCCCAAATGAGACATAATAATAACTTTAGCATTGTTTTTAATAGCTAGTTGAATAGTTGGAAGAGCAGCTAGTATTCTAGCTTTAGATTGAATAATTCCATTTTTTATAGGAACGTTTAAATCACTTCTTATTAAAACTGTTTTTCCTGTTATATTTAAAGAAGTCATTTTTTTTATAGTCATATATAATACCTTTTTTATAGTCAATGATATTTACATCATTATTTTATAATAACTGAAATAATTTTTTTTATTTCAATAAAAAATATTTTAACCTGTCATCACATTAATAACAGGTTGTTGAATATAATCTTAATTAAACATTTATGTTAAAAATATTTTTATATAAAAAATTATTAATTTTTAAACCATGCTCTGATTCCGTCAAGAAACATTTGAGTTGAAAGCATTATTAAAATTAAGCCCATAAGACGTTCTAAAGCGTTAACACCTTTTGCTCCAAATAATTTTAAAAATAAACTAGATAATAATAATATTATAATTGTGAAACACCATGCTATGAGTAATGATATAACTAAATAAGACATGTGATGTAGATATTGATGCGATAATAACATTAATGTTGCCAGTAGAGATGGACCAGCAACTAATGGAATAGCTAAAGGTACTAAAAAAGGTTCTTCATTTGAAGCGGCTCCACCATTACTGTCTTCAGAAGGAAAAATCATTTTAATCGCAATTAAAAATAAAATAATACCACCAGATATTGAAACAGTTTCAGTTTTTAAATTTAAAATAATAAGTATTTTTTCTCCAACAAACAAGAACAATAGCATAACGATTAACGCTATAATCATTTCTCGTATAACTATAATTCTTTGTCGTTTTGCTTCCAGATGTTTTAATACTGTCATAAATATTGGAAGATTCCCTAAAGGGTCCATAATTAGAATCAACAATATAGTGGTAGAAATTATTTCAGTCATTTTAATTTATTGTGTCCTTTTAAAGTAGAATTTTTTATATAAAACGTTATAAAATAGATACTAATATATAAATGTATTGCTAATTTTTTTAAATTTAATTATATAAATGTTTTTTTTAATATAAAATTATAATTTTATAGTATATTTAAAATTAAAATAGAATTTTATGTTTGAATTTTTTTAGTGAAATTTTTTAAATCTTGTATATAGAGTATATATTTTTCTGATATAAAATTTTGTATTTAATTAATATTCTTTTACTTATTATCTTTGGGAGCCGGACAATTTTACTTTAAATGAATTATTAAAATTAAAAAACAATATTTTAATGTAAAGAATCCGTGTAAGTATTAATGATGAAATCTGTTGGATTAATCGGTTGGCGTGGCATGGTAGGATCAGTTTTATTAAAACGTATGGAGGAAGAAAATGATTTTTTAAAAATTCATCCTATTTTTTTTTCTACATCTCAATGTGGTCAAAATACTCCTAGAATAAAACATGTATTACCTAATACCTTGCAAGACGCTTATAACATTGATTTGTTAAAAGAAATGGATATTATTATCACATGTCAAGGTAGTCTTTATACTAAATCAATATATCCAATATTAAGAAAATGTGGCTGGAAAGGTTATTGGATTGATGCTGCTTCTCTTTTACGAATGGAAAATGACTCTATAATTATATTAGATCCAGTTAATTACAATTTTATACAAGATTCTATAAGTAGAGGAATTAAAACTTTTGTAGGCGGAAACTGTACAGTAAGTTTAATGCTTATGTCTTTAGGTGGTTTATTTGAAAAAGAATTAATTGAATGGATTTCTGTATCTACTTATCAAGCAGCATCTGGTGCTGGTTCACGTCACGTTATTGAGTTGTTACAGCAAATGGGAACATTGTATAATATTGTTGCTCAAGATTTATTAAATCCATCTTTATCAGTTTTAGATGTTGAACATAAAGTAACTCAAATATCTCGTCGATCCGATTTTCCTGTTAAAAATTTTACCATACCGTTAGCTGGAAGTTTAATACCTTGGATTGATGTAAAAATGGATAATGGACAAAGTCGTGAAGAATGGAAAGGTCAGTTTGAAACAAACAAGATTTTAGGATTTAAAAATAAAGTGTTAATTGATGGTATATGCGTACGCATTAGTTCGCTTCGATGTCATAGTCAATCGTTTGTAATTAAATTAACAAAAAATATATCTCTTGAAAACATTAAAGAAATTATAGAAAATCACAATGATTGGGTGAATATTGTTCCTAACAATGTAGAAGATACGTTATTAAAATTAACTCCATCTGCTGTAACTGGTTCATTAGATATACCAATAGGTCGTTTAAGGAAACTTAATATGGGTGAAAAATATTTATCTGCTTTTACTGTCGGAGATCAATTATTATGGGGTGCTGCAGAACCTTTAAGAAGAATGTTAAATCTATTGATTAACTTATAATATTTTTATTTTTAAACAATATTTTACTAATATATACACTATATTTTAATATATCTTAATATATTAAATGTTAGGTGTATATATTAAATATTTTATAATTAATAGTAACTATTTTCATAGTGTTGAAAAAATGTTTTAGTTTTAAATGTTTTAATTTATAATCCTTTTTTTAATAAATAACGATATGGTTTAATTTTAATATTATGTTCGATTAATTGATGTTCCATAAAATGACAGAAATATGGAATATCTCTTTTTGTAGAAGGGTCATCTGCTAATACTAATATTTTTTCGTTGTTTTTCATATTTCGAAGTGTTTTCCGAATAATCATAATTGGTTCTGGACATCGAAGTCCAATTAAATTTAATATAATATTATTTTTTTTTTTCATTACATTTTAAAATTAATTGTTAAAAATATTTTTTTAATAGATAAAAAAACTATAATTGATTATAGTATAATTTTTTTAATATAATATATTTATGTACCATTGGAGGTAAGAGTCCATATGAACTTTTACCAGAAAAATAGTTCTCTCTTATTTGACTGGAAGAAATGTTGATAGTTTCTATATCTGAAAAAAAAATATATCCAAATGGTTTTTGATGTAAAATATTAGCATCTCTTGTAATATGAGAGTTGATCCATTGTGTTAATGAATAATTTTTTTTTTATATTTTCTAGGACAAATTAATAAGTGAGAATATAATAATATTTTTTTCCAATCTTTCCATAAGTTAAAACTTTGTAAGTTATCTTCACCTATTATAAAACATAAAGATTGTAAAAAACCTATTTTTTTTCTAATTTTTTTTAATGTATCTACAGTGAAAAATACATGTTTTCTTTCTATTTCTAAATAACTTACTTCAAATAAAGAATTATCATATACTGCAAGTTTAATCATATTAATTTTATCTATAATAGATGTTTTTGTTTGCGCTCGATGTGGAGGATTATTATTCGGTAACAATATTATCTTTTCTATAGATAGTCTTTGTGCTAATTTTTCAGCAGAATAAATATGACCATAATGAATTGGATCAAAATTTCCACCAAATATTGCATGTAATTTTTTCATTTTTTAGTTTATTGATTTATAAAATATCAGTGAACTTATCATTAAAGTTAGTTCTTGTAATTGAATCCATACAGAATTGTTATATTTTTGTTTAATATTAATTTCTATATTGACTAAAATTGTTATTGCTTTTAAATAAATATGATTATTAATTTTATTAAGAGCATTTATAAAAAATTTATATCGTGTGTTCCAAACATTGTTTTGTTTTAAAAACATATTGACATTAATATTTTTATCACGATTCATATAAATTAATATTAGTAAATCTTTTTGCAGTTGACGTATTAAAATTAAAGGATTGTATTTTTGTTGATGAAAGATATTTAAAATATAAATAGCTTTTTTTGTTTGTCCTTGAAAAATAGCATTAATCCAATGTAATTCTGAAAAATTAAAGCAATCAAGAATCACTTTTTTAATTTTTTCTAATGTAATATCAGTATTAGGAAATGTCATTGATAACACATCTAAAACTTTATGTATAAATAAAGTATCTCCTTCATAGTATTTACATAACAAAAAAAAAGCTTGTTTTTCTATATTGATATTTTTTTCATAAATTTCATGTTTAATCCATCTATTAAAATTTATGTTATAAGGTGTAAAACAAGAAATTATACTGCTAAAAAATTGCAACTTATCTAGTATTTTTTTTGTTTGAATACAACCTGATAGGTGATTTAATTTTAATAGTATTAAAATTTCTACATTTAATAAAAAAGATATTCTATTAATATTTTTGACTAAACTAATATTTAGCGTTTTTGTAATGAAATTAACAATTAAACTTGTTTTTTTTAGAAATAAATTTCTTGTTTTGCAAAAATTAATTACTTTTTTCCAATCTGTATCATGTTTTATATCAATAATAATTATTTCTGTAAATCCTTTTTGATTGGCATACTTTAAAATCAAATTTTGATTTTTATTTATTAAACATAAATCTTCTCCTAAAAGAACATAACAAGAATTTAAGTTGTTAATTAAAGATTCTTTAAGGTGTTCTGGGGGTATAATTTTCATTTAAAATAATCATATTTTTTAAAAGAGATCATTTTATTATGATATTACAAAATTTATAATTTTATTTGGAATATATATTGTTTTTTTTATTTTTTTATTACTTAAATATTTTTGAATAATATTTTGTTTTTGTGCATCTAACAATATTTTTTCTTTTTTTAAGTTATTAGAAATTTTTATAGTACTTCTTTTTTTTCCATCAATTTGAATAATAATAATGTTATATTTTTTTAATAATATTTTTTTGTCATAAACAGGCCATTTTTCATTGTCGATAGAAACATTTTTATTAAAATATTTCCAAACAAAAAAACAAAAGTGAGGTGTAAATGGATATAGCATTTTAATTACAGAAATTAAAGATTCTCGTAAAATAGATTTATCTTTTTCTTCTTTTATTGGAGCTTTTATCAGTTGATTGACTAGTTCCATAATTGCAGAAATAGCAGTATTGAACGATTTTCGACGACTTATATCGTCAGAAACTTTTTTTATAGTTTTGTGTAATTGATAGCGTAATTCAGTTTGTTGATGATTTAAATACGTCAAGTTTATATTTTTATGCGTTTTGCTTATTTGAAGATAATTAAATATCAGTATCCATAATTTTTTTAAAAAACGATAAATTCCTTTTACACTTGATTCTTTCCATTCTAGAGATGATTCTACAGGAGCAGCAAACATGATAAATAAACGTATTGTATCAGCACCGTAACGTTTAATTATTAATTCTGGTTCAATTCCATTATTTTTAGATTTAGACATTTTAATCATTCCTGCATAAATTAATTCTTTGCCTTGCGCATTGTAGGATTTTACAATTTTTCCTTTTAAATCACGTTTTTTTAATACATTTGATGAATGAATCCAATTTCTTTGGGAGTTTTGTCCTATTTCATAAAAAGCTTCTGAAAGCACCATACCTTGACATAATAAATTTTTGACTGGTTCATCAAAGTCAACTAGTTTAAAATCACGTAGTAGTTTGTGATAGAAACGAAAATACATTAAATGCATAGTTGCATGTTCTATACCTCCAACATATTGATCAACAGGTAGCCAATATTTAGATGCTGTTGGATCAATCATGCCTTTATTAAAATTTGGACAAGTATATCTTGCATAGTACCAAGATGATTCTATAAAAGTATCAAATGTATCTGTTTCTCTAACAGCAGCCTGACCGTTAATAAAAATTTGAGCCCATTTAGAATCAGCATCAATACGTTTATTGGAGGTATTAATATCTGGTAAACAAACAGGCAGGTTATCTTCAGGGATTGGTATAATTTTTCCATTTTTGAGCTTTGCCATGGGAATAGGTGTTCCCCAGTATCGTTGTCTTGATACACACCAATCTTGTAATTTATAATTAATTTTGGGTTTCAATATTTTCTTTTCAAAAAGTATTTTTTGTATTTTTTCAGTGCTATCTTTAAAATTTAAACCATCAAATTGTTTAGAATTAAATAATATTCCTTTTTTATCTATAAAAGAAGTGTATGGTGTGTATTCTTTTGTCTCAGAGTTCATAACTACATGTTTTATTTTTAAATTATATTTTATTGCAAAGTTCCAATCATTTTCATTATGTCCAGGAATAGATAATATTGATTTTGTTCTATATTTTTGTAGAGTAAAATTAGCGATCCAAATCGGCATTTTTTTTTCTGTAATTGGATGAATAGTAAACATATTTGTATTAATGCCTTGATACTTTACTTGTTCTATTTCTTCTTGTGAGAAATATTTATATTTTTTTATAAAATTTTTAATTAAAATATTTTTTTTAGATAAATTTATAGATAATTTATGACAAGGAGATATCACAATAAATGTAGCACCCATTATAAGATCTAATCTATTCGTAAATACTTTTAATTGTTGATCATTGTTTACAATATTCAAAGTTATTTCATATCCCTTCGTTCTTCCAATCCAGTTTCGTTGCATATTTTTTACATTTTCAGGCCAATGAGTCAATTTTTTTAAGTCTTGATATAAAGATTCAGCATATTTTCTGATCTTTATAAACCATTGAGGTATTTTTTTTATTTTAATTTTGTTTTGACATCTCCAGCAGGAACCATCAATAACTTGTTCATTAGCTAAAACAGTTTTATCGTATGAACACCAGTTCACTAAACTATTTTTTCTATAGACTAGTTTTTTTTCATATAATTTTGTAAAAAACCATTGTTCCCATCGATAATATTCTGGTTTACATGTTGTTATTTCTCGACTCCAATCATAACTAAAACCTAATGATTGCAATTGTTTTTTCATGTGTTTTATATTTTCATTCGTCCAAGATACAGGAACAGTATTATTTTTTATAGCAGCTTCTTCAGCAGGTAGTCCAAAAGCATCCCAACCCATAGGTTGTAAGACATTTTTTCCTAACATTCTTTGATGTCGTGCAATAACATCGCTTATAGTATAATTTCTAACATGACCTATATGTAATTTTCCTGAAGGATATGGAAGCATTGGAAGGCAATAATATTTTTCTTTTTTAGAATCTTCGTTTACTTGAAAAGTTTTGTTTTTTTTCCAAAATTCTTGCACATAAAATTCGATTTTTTCAGGTAAATATTCTTTTTCCATGGTTTTATCTCAACAATAAAATATTTAATCAATCTAATTTTTTTATAATATTAATTAGATGATAGATTAAAAATTAATTTTTATATGTTTTTTTTATTTTTTAACATTGTAAATGACAATAATTAATATTATTATTCTTTTAAAATTGGTATTTTATTCTCCGGAACAGTGACATGTATTTGTATGACTTTACTACTATCTGCCATAGAAATTTTAAAAGAGTAATCATGAATATTAATACTTTCACCACGACTAGGTAAATGACCAAATTCTTTCATTACCAATCCTCCTATAGTGTCTACTTCATCATCTTTAAAATTAGTATTAAAAGTTTCATTAAATTCTTTGATTTCTGTTAGTGCTCTAACAGAAAATACACATTTTTGTAGTTTTCTAATATTGATTTTTTCTTCATCATCATATTCATCTTGAATTTCACCTACGATTAATTCAAGTATATCTTCTATAGTTACTAAACCTGAAACAGCTCCAAATTCATCTATTACTATTGCCATATGATTTCTTTTTGATCGAAATTCTTTTAACATTCTATCTACATATTTACTTTCTGGAACTACAACTGCTGATCGTAATATATTTTTTATACAGAATACACTTGTAGAATTTTTCATAAAAGGTAATAAATCTTTAGCAATTAAAAATCCTTCAACATAATTTTTATCACTACTCATTACTGGAAATCGTGAATGTGCAGATTCAATAATAATATCTAGACACTTGTTTAAATTATAATTTAATTTTAATGTTATCATTTGTGTTCTTGGAATCATAATTTCTTTAATTCTTTTTTTTGCAATATGCATAACTCCTTCTAGCATATCGCAAGTGTCTTGATCAATTAGTTCATTTTGTTCTGAATCACGAATTAATACTAATAGTTCTTCTCTGTTTTTAGGTTCATCATGAAAAATTTGATTTAATAAAATAGAGAAAAAACCTTTTCTATTTATTTTATCGCATTTTTGTGAATGATTATCACTCATGGTATTAGATTGTCTATTTTGAAAATATGTTATACTATTCTATGGTATAACAGTGCGAGTTAAAATATTTTTTATGAAAGATTAATGTAATTTTAAATATATGGTCTTTTATAATTTAAAGATAACATAATTTTGTTTTCTATTTTTTTCATAATGTAGGTTTCTTTAGTAGTTTTATGATCATATCCTAATAAATGTAAAACTCCATGTATTGTCATATGAGCCCAATGTGATTCTAATTTTTTATTATATGTATAAGCCTCTTTTTCTATTATTTGCTTACATAAAACTAAATCTCCTAATAATTTATAATTGATTGTTACATATTGATTAAAAGGAAATGATAAAACATTTGTTGCTTTATTTTGTCCTCTAAACATTAAATTTAGATGTTTAATTTCTGATTTATCTACAATTCTAATTGTTATTATATTATTTGTTTTTATGTGTAAAATTTTTTTAATCCATTTTTTAAAAAGATATTTCTCAGGTATATGTTGATTATTTATACAACATATTTGAAGATTGACAATAATTTTTTTCATATATTTAAAAATTATTTAAATTATTCGTCCTTTTAGTGAATGTGTATGTACTTTTTCAATTTTTAAATCAACAAATTGACCAATCATATTAAGTGGTCCTTGAAATGTTACAATTCTATTATTTTCTGTTCTACCATATAATTCTATTGCGTTTTTATTAGATATACCTTCTACTAGAACAGACTGTATGCTTCCAAACATTTTTCTGCTCCATAACATAGCTTGTATGTTGATGCGTTCTTGTAAAATATGCAATCGTTTCTTTTTTTCTTTTATATCAAGATTATCTTGTATTTCAGATGCAGGTGTTCCTGGTCGGCTTGAGTATATAAAACTAAAACTCATATCAAAATTTATCTTTTTAATAAATATCATAGTTTTTTGAAAATCTTCTTCTGTTTCCCCTGGAAAACCTACAATAAAATCAGAACTAATTTGAATATTTGGTCTGGCAATAATAAGTTTTTCGACAATAGACTGATAGTCTTCTATTGTATATGAACGTTTCATTAATTGAAGAATGCGATTAGAACCACTTTGTATAGGAAGATGAAGAAAACTAACTAGTTTCGGTGTATCTTGATAGACCTCAATAATATCATCTGTAAATTCTAAAGGATTGCTAGTAGTAAATCGAATTCTATCAATACCATCTATTTCAGCAACTAATCTTATTAATTCTGAAAAATAGCAAATTTTTCCATTAAAGGTTGGACCTTGATATGCGTTGACATTTTGACCTAATAAATTAATCTCTCTTACACCTTGTTCTGCTAATGTTGAGATTTCAAATATAACATCATCACATGGTCTACTAATTTCATTTCCTCTTGTGTATGGTACTACACAAAATGAACAGTATTTATTACATCCTTCCATGATAGAGATTGCTGCAGTACATTTTGTTTTTCTATTTTTTAAGGAATGTTTGAATTTTTCTAATTTAGGAAAAGTAATATCTATAGATAATTTGCGAAATTTTTCTACTTCAGATATCATTTTAGGTAATCTATGTAAAGTTTGAGTGCCAAATATTATATCTACATAATTCGCTCTTTTATAAATTTCTTTACCTTCTTGAGTAGCTACACAACCTCCTACAGCAATAATAGCTTTTGGATTTTTGTTTTTTATTTTTTTCCATCTTCCAAGTTGATGAAAAACTTTTTCTTGAGCCTTTTCTCTTATAGAACAGGTATTTAATATTAAAACATCAGCTTTTTCTGGATCTGTAGTCATTAAATATTGATTTTTTTCTTGCAACAAAGTAGCTATCATAGATGAATCATATTCATTCATTTGACAACCCCAGGTTTTTATATATATATATTTCATTTTTATAGCAATAATTAATTTGAGTTGATTTATAAATATCTTGTATTAAATGTAAATTTTATATAGATATTTGCGCTTTTATAGAGGGATACGGATGATATCCTATAATTTTAAAATCTTGAAAGGAATATTTAAATAGTGATTGGGGTTTTTGAGTTATAATTAATTTAGGAAGTGATTTAGGTGTTCTGAGTATTTGTTTTTTTGCTAATTCAATATGATTATTGTATAAATGAACATCACCTCCTGTCCATAAGAATTCTCCAACTTCTAAATCACACTGTTGCGCTATCATGTGTATCAATATTGCATAACTAGCTATATTGAAAGGTAATCCAAGAAATACATCACAAGAACGCTGATAAAGTTGACAACTTAATGTTTTTTTAAAGACATAAAATTGAAAAAGAACATGACAGGGTGGTAACTTCATTTGATCTATTTCTCCAACGTTCCAACTAGAAACTAAAATTCTACGAGAATTTGGATCTGTTTTTATTTGTATTAGTATATTTTTAATTTGATCAATATTATTTTTTTCTAATGTGCTCCAGCTTCTCCATTGTTTCCCGTATATTGGACCAAGATTTCCAAATTCGTCTGCCCAATTATCCCAAATAGAGATTTTATTTTCCTTTAGATATTGAATATTAGTATCACCTTTTAAAAACCATAAAAGCTCATGTATAATAGATGGAATATGACATTTTTTTGTTGTAAGGAGTGGAAACCCTTTTTTTAAATTAAATCTCATATTGTAACCAAAAATAGATAATGTACCTGTACCTGTACGATCTTTTTTTAAATTTCCGGTTTTTATTATTTTTTTAATTAATCTAAGATATTGTTTCATTTTTTTCAGTAATCCATTTTTCGTAAAAAGCTTTAAACATAATAATTAATCCAACTATAATCATTGGTATTGATAATATTTGACCCATGCTAATTGTATTTTTAAATAATCCTATTTGAGGATCAGGTTCACGAAAAAACTCTACAATTATTCTAAAAATACCATAAAAAATTAAAAATAAACCGCTAATACTTCCTGTTGGTCTGTCTTTTTTTTTAAAAAAATATATTATAAAAAATAAAACAACTCCCTCTAAGAAAAATTCATATAATTGAGAAGGATGACGTGGTAATGCTCCGTATTCATCTAATAAAGTTTTTAAATGCGGATTTGTTTTAACTATTTCTAAATCTTGATATTGAGAGTTAGGAAAAATCATTGCATACTTAAAATTTACTGATATTCTTCCCCATAATTCACCATTAATAAAATTTCCTAATCTTCCAGCACCTAATCCAAAAGGTATCAATGGAGTTATAAAATCGGATATTTCTAATATTTTTTTTTTATATTTTAAAGAAAAATATAACATTGTAATAATAGCACCTATTAAACCTCCATGAAATGACATACCACCTTCCCATATGTAAAAAGAAGATAATATATTTTGAGAAAAATATGAAAGATTATAAAATATGATATATCCTATTCTACCTCCGATACAAGATCCTATAAAAATCGCATATAATAATGTTTCTAGTTTTTTTTTATTCCATATTTGTTTTTTAATGTTATTTTTTTTTCCGTACCATACCGCAAATAAAAAACTAACAAGATACATTAGACCATACCAATGAGCAGATATGGGGCCAATAGAAAAAAGAATAGGATTAAAATTAGGGGAAATAATATACATTTTTAGATCATATCCTGTGAAGTAAAAATATTTTTATCTTAATTTAAGATTGTTTTTTTAAAAAAATATTGTTTTTCTAAATTTAATATTTCTTCTATTTTTTGACGTCTTCGGATAATAAAAGAATTATTCTTATATAATAATATTTCTTGAATTAGTGGTCTCGTATTATAGTTAGATGACATGGAAGCACCATAAGCTCCTGTGTTGTGGAAAATTAAATAGTCTCCTACACCAATAATTGGTAATTTTCTAGTTTGTACTGTTCCCCCTTCTTTTTGTGTAAAAACATCTCCTGATTCACATAAAGGACCTGCAATCACAGTGTCTATTGTTTCTTTTTCGTTTATATTTCTATTGTCTCCAGAAATAACTGAAATATGATGATAACTACCATACATAGCAGGTCTCATTAAATCATTAAACCCAGCATCGATTAAAACAAAAGTTTTATTACCTGTTTTTTTTACAGCCCAAACTTTTGAAATTAAAATACCTGATTCTGCAACTAAAAATCTTCCTGGTTCAATTTCTAATTCAATCTTTTTTCCTAAAAATTTAGAAATTTCTTGTCTTGCTGCATCCCATAAAGTAAAATACTTTTTTATATTTATGGGTTTTTCATTAAATTTATAAGGTACAGGTAGTCCACCACCAGCAGAAATGGACGATATTTTTTGATTTAATTGATATACATTTTCTATCATGGATTTACAAACTTTTTTTAAATGTATATAATTTACTCCAGAACCAATATGCATATGTAAACCTATCAATTTGAGTTTATATTTTTTTATAATAGGTATTGCTAGTGATGGCTCCCAGATTCCATGTTTACTATTTTCTCCTCCAGTGTTAGTTTTTTGACTATGTCCATATCCGAATCTAGGATTGATACGTAACCAAATATGATGACCTGGAGAAGCGCTTCCTAGTTGTTTTAACATATCTAAAGATCCAGCATTAACTGGTATTTTATAATTTACAACTTTACATAAGGTTTCTTTATCTAAAATATCAGCAGTAAATATTATTTCATTTGTATTAGGTTGAAATCCAGATAATAATGCTCGTTCAATTTCTCCTAACGAAACTGCATCTATTTTTATATTTTCGTTTTTCATTAAACGTAATATATTAATATTTGAACAAGATTTCTGAGCAAATCTAATGACGTCAAAATTTTTTAATAATTTTATTTTTTGATAAATAATATTAGAATCATAAACCCAAAATGGTGATTGATATTTTTTAATTAAATATTTGATAGTTTTAATATCAAAATTTTTTGTATTAGTTTGAGATTGTGACATCGTGTTTCCTATGAGTTATTATAAACGATGTAAAAATATATTTTTTATAAAAAATTATTTTTTGTGTGGTCGAAGTGTTGGAAATAAAATCACATCACGAATACTAATTTGATTAGTTAATATCATCACTAAACGATCTATTCCAATACCTAATCCTGATGTGGGTGGTAGACCATATTTTAATGCTTCGATATAATCTTCATCATAAAATGTATTTTTATTTTTTTCTTTGTCTTTTTTGTTAATTTGATTTAAAAATCTATTTTTTTGATCTTTTGCATCATTTAATTCTGAAAAACCATTTCCTATTTCATATCCGGCAATAAAAAATTCAAATCTATCAGTTATGTTTGGATTAATATCGTTTCGTCTGGCTAAAGGAGATACTTCTACTGGATATTCAGTAATAAAAGTGGGTTGAATTAATTTTTTTTCTACTGTTTTTTCAAAAATTTCAGTCTTTATTTTACCACTTTCCCAATTTTTTTTTATTTTTATACCTATAGACTTTGCAATGCTTTTAATTGTTTTTTTATCTTCTAAATCAGATGATGTAACGGTGGGATTGAATTTTAGGATAGCATCCTTCATAGTTATTCTATGAAAAGGTTTACTAAAATCAAAATGATATGTATCATATATAATTTTAGTATCTTGAAAAAGTAATTTTGTAATGTTTTTTAAAAGATTTTCTGTTAATTCCATCATATCTTCATAACTTGAATATGCAATATATGCTTCCATCATAGTAAATTCTGGGTTATGCCGAGTAGAGACCCCTTCATTGCGAAAATTTCTATTAATTTCAAAGATACGTTCGAAACCACCAATAATTAATTTTTTTAAATATAATTCAGGAGCTATTCTTAAATACATTTCTGTGTTAATTTCATTATGGTAAGTAATGAAAGGACGAGCATCAGCTCCTCCAGGAATGTTTTGTAACATTGGAGTTTCTACTTCCAAGAAATGATTTTCTACCATAAAATTGCGAATTTTCATAATAATATTAGAACGATTTTTAAAAATATTATATAGTTTTTTATTACTAATTAAATCTAAATATCTTTGTCGATAACGTATTTCTTGATTAGACAATCCATGAAATTTATCCGGTAAAGATTTTAAGGATTTATTAAGTATTTCTACATTATGACAATAAATAGATAATTCTCCTGTTTTAGTCTTAAATAATGTTCCTACTACACCTAAAATATCTCCAATATCCCATTTTTTAAAATGATTTTTATAAAAATCAGAAGATATTTTTTTTTCTTGTATATAAATTTGTATTGTTCCTTCTATATCTTGTAGATTAAAGAAAGATGCTTTTCCCATAATGCGTCTTTGCATCATACGACCAGCAATAGAAACTGAAATATTTAATTCTTGAAGTTCACTGATATTTTTATTACTGTATTTTTCATGAATTTCTTTTAAAGTAATGTTTTTTTTAAAATTATTTGGAAAAGAAAAACCTGTTTTTTTCATATTATTAAGTTTGATTTTTCTGATTTTTGATTCATTATGATCTATATTTTGATATTTATAATTATTTTTTGTTTCCAATGTTATTTTTCCTTATAATCCAATTATTAAGCTTTGTTCAATAAAATCATCTAAGTCACCATCTAGGACAGATTGCACATGATTTTTTTCAATTCCAGTACGTAAATCTTTAACTTTTGAATTATCTAGTATATATGAGCGTATTTGATTGCCCCAGGTAATATCCGATTTGCTTTTTTCTAGTTTTTGTTTTTCTTTTTGTTTTTGTCTTACCTTCATTTCATATAATTTTGATTTCATTTGTTGTATTGCTTGTTCTTTATTTTTGTGTTGAGAACGATTATTTTGGCATTGAGTGACGATTTTAGTAGGTAAATGCGTAATACGAACAGCTGATTCAGTTCTATTTACATGCTGTCCTCCAGCACCTGAAGCTCTATAAACATCTATTCTTAAATCAGAAGGATTAATATCTATGCAAATTTTATCATCTATATCTGGATATATAAAAATTGAACTAAAAGAAGTATGTCTTCTTTTTCCTGAATCAAAAGGACTTTTTCTAATCAAACGATGTATCCCTGTTTCTGTTCTTAGCCAACCGAAAGCATATTCACCATATACTTTTATAGTAGAAGATTTAATTCCAACTATATCTCCAACTGATTCATGAATAATTTCTGTTTTAAAACCTTTTTTATCTGCCCATTTTAAATACATTCTAAGTAATATTTGAGCCCAATCTTGTGCTTCTGTTCCTCCTGATCCAGATTGTATATCAATATAACAATTACAGTGGTCATTTTTTTTTGCAAACATACGATAAAATTCGAGTTTTTTAACTTCTTGTTCTATTTTTTTTATATCTGTAATAATATCTTTTATTACTACCTTATCTGAGGTTTCTATCGCTAATTTAAAGAATATAATGACTTCTTGAATATTTTTTTCTATGTCGTTAATTTTTTGAACGATTGAATTTAAAAAATATTTTTCTTTGTTTAGTTTTTTTAAAAATATTTTTTTATTCCATATTTCAGGTGATGATAATTCTAAATCAATTTCTGCAAGACGTATTTTTTTTTGAGTATAGTCAAAGATACCTCTTAAGATATTGTGTTCGTTTTTTTAAATTATTAACTTGATTCATAATTATTTTTTTTTCTATCATAGCTTTATAATTCTTCTATTAATTTAATATAAAATATAATAATTTTGATTTATATTTGATATATATGAAATATATTTTTTTATTATATATATATTTATATTGCCTAGATGCATTTATTTTGGTTTTATAAAAAATTATTTTTAAATAGAATTTAGGAAAAAAAAATGTCATCTTTTATAAAGTTTCAAAATATTGTTTATCCTTCAAATGAACTATCATTAACAATGATATTATTAGAAGAGTGGTCTCTTATTTATATAGAGGGTCCAGATAGTAAAAAATACCTTCAAAATCAATTGACAATTGATATGAATTTATTGTTTCAAGCACATCACACACTTTGTGCTCATTGTAACTTTAATGGAAAGGTATGGAGTACTATGCGTTTATTTCATTATGATAAAGGATACGCTTACATTCAAAGAAAAAGTATATCTAATATGCAAGTCAAAGAATTAAAAAAGTATTCTATTTTTTCAAAAATAAAAATAATTGAATTAAAGAATATTTATTTAATAGGAATTGCAGGATTAAATTCTAGATTGTTTTTATTAAAATTTTTCATTAAAATACCAGATAAAAATTGTCCAGTAGTTTATGAAAATAAAAAAGTAGTATTATGGTTTTCAGAACCATCAGAAAGATTTTTATTAATTTTGAATTTATCAGATTTTTTATTTTTTAAAGAAAAAATTAATGAAAAAATTTTTTTAAATAATAGCGAACAGTGGTTGCTATTAGATATTGAGGCCGGATTTCCTGTGATTGACATAAACACTTCTAAGAAATTTACACCTCAAGCAATCAATTTAGATAAGCTTAAAGCTATAAGTTTTCAAAAAGGATGTTATTATGGACAAGAAACTATAGCACGAATATTTTTTAAAAATTTAAATAAACGTTTTTTATGTTGTTTAACTGGTACAGGTAATATTTCTCCTGAAATAGGTTCTATTATTGAAACTAAGGTAGAGCATAAATGGTATAAAATTGGTTTTTTATTATCTTTAGTGAAAATCAAATCAGAAGAGATTTGGATACAAGCAGTATTATCTCAATCTATAGATGTAAATAATATATTTAGAATATATGGATTTGAAAACATATTTTTAATAAAAAATTAAATTTAGAAAAATTATATTTTTACGTGTATATTTTTATAAAAAGTAAAAAAAAAATTTTATGTTTTATATATATAAAATATTTTTTTAATTATAAAAGTAGATTTTTGTTTTTATACAATTTTTAGCTAATATTATTTTTAAAACATCATGTCTCGAGGTATTCTTTTTATTATTTCAGCACCAAGTGGAACAGGAAAATCAAGTTTAATTCAAGAAATATTAAAATTAAAGTCTGTCTATAATAGTCAGGTATCTATTTCTCATACTACTCGAATGATACGGCCTGGTGAATTACATGGAAAAGATTATTATTTCATATCAAAAAAAGAGTTTCAGAGAATGATCAAAAAAGATTCTTTTTTAGAATATGCTAAAGTTTTTAATAATTATTATGGAACTTCACGTCAATTTATTGAAAAAATGTTATTTTCTGGAATTGATGTTTTTCTCGATATTGACTGGCAAGGGGCCAAGCAAATTCGATATAAAATGCCTGAATCAAAAAGTATTTTTTTGTTACCACCATCTAAAGATACGTTATATAAAAGGTTAAAATCAAGAGGACAAGACAGCGAAACAGTAATTTCAAAAAGAATGGAAAAAGCAGTAGATGAAATGCAACATTATTCAGAATATGATTATTTGATCATTAATGATGATTTTAAAAAATCGATAAAGCATTTAAAAACTATTATTTCTGCTGAGCATTTATGTCTAATGCACCAAAAAAATAAATTTCATATATTAATTTCTAATTTATTAGAACGTTAATTTTTTAGAAATATATAGAATATTAAAGAAATATATTTTATATAATTCTATTGAGTAAATAGAATTATATAATATATTATAATTTTTTATTGAAATTAAATGTTTTTATTACGATTAGCTTTTTTTCTTTCATTTTCTTTCAAATAACGTTTACGTAAACGTATGGAACAAGGTGTTACTTCTACAAGTTCATCATCATTAATAAATCCTAATGATTCTTCTAGAGTTAAAATAATAGGAGTCGTAAGAACTATTGCTTCATCAGTTCCAGAAGCTCTCATATTTGTTAATTTTTTACCGGTCAAACAATTTACTGTTAAGTCATTAGTTCGATTATGAAGCCCTATTATTTGTCCTTCATATACTTTTGTACCATGTCCTATGAATAATTTTCCTCTTTCTTGTAAATTAAATAAAGAAAAACCAACTGCTACACCCGTATTATTAGATACTAGAACTCCATTTTTTCTCTGTCCAATATCGTTCTTTTGAGCTTCATCATACTTATTGAAAGACGAATAACATAATCCTGTTCCAGAAGTAATACTCATAAATTCTGTTCGAAAACCAATTAACGCTCTACTAGATAATATATAATCAAGACGAACTCTTCCCTTTGAGTCCATAGTCATATTTTTTAATTCACCTTTTCTTACTCCTATAAACTGCATAACATTTCCTTGATGTTTTTCTTCAATATCTAAAGTGACGTTTTCAAAAGGTTCTTTTTTGATTCCATCTGTCTCACGAAAAATTATTTTAGGACGAGATACTTCTAATTCAAATCCTTCACGACGCATATTTTCAATTAATATAGATAAATGTAATTCACCGCGTCCAGATACAGAAAAAATATTTGCGTCTTCTGTTTCATTAATTTGTAAAGCCACATTGTGAATTTGTTCTTTTTTTAATCGATCTAAAATTTGACGAGATGTGATATATTTACCTTCTTGTCCTGAAAAAGGTGAAGTATTAACAGAAAAAAACATGTTAACAGTAGGTTCATCAATACTTAATTCTGGCAGGGGTTTTAAATTTTCAGGATGACAAATAGTATCAGAAATATTTAATTGATTAATCCCTGTAATAGCAATAATATCTCCTGCTTCTCCTTTATCAATTTCTATTCTTTTTAATCCGAAGTAATTTAAAACTTTACTAATTTTTCCATTACGTTTTTTTCCATTATTATCAACAATAGTTATTTGATCGTTTGGTTTGATAAATCCTTGTTTAATACGACCAATTCCTATTACTCCTAAATAATTATTATAATCTAGTTGCGAAATTTGCATTTGAAATTTTTCGTTAGGATCAACATTAGGAGCTGGAGCATGTTGTATTATGGCTTCATATAATGGAATCATATTATCTTTCATATGAAGATAATCTGTTCCTGAAGTACCAAGAACAGCAGAAGTATATATAATAGGAAAATCAAGTTGTTGATCATTAGCATCCAGATTAACAAAAAGATCAAAAACTTGGTCTACTACCCAATCAGGACGAGCATGTACTCTATCAATTTTATTTATTACAACAATAGGATTTAAGCCATACTTAAATGCTTTTTTAGTTACAAATCGTGTTTGTGGCATTGGTCCATCTAATGCATCTACCACTAGTAACACTGAATCTACCATAGACATTACACGTTCGACTTCACCACCAAAATCAGCATGTCCAGGGGTATCGACTATATTTATTTTATAATTATCCCATTTTATAGAAGTATTTTTAGATAAAATTGTAATACCTCGTTCTTTTTCCAAAGCATTCGAGTCCATAACTCTTTCAGTCTTTTCTTCATGATCTTGGAATGTTCCTGATTGTTGCAATAGTTTATCAAGTAATGTAGTTTTTCCGTGATCTACATGTGCTATAATAGCAATATTTCTTATGTTTTGATGCATTTTTTCCTCTTAAAATATTATAGATAAAAAGATATAAAACAAATAATTTTTCAAATAGAAAAATTAGAAAAAAGATAAATTATTAAAGAAATAGTATATATATTACATTTAAAAAATAATTTATTTTTTAAAATAGTTTTTAAAATATTCAGAAAACAGGATTTAATTGTGAAATCATTAGATTATAAAAAAACAAAATTTTTTAAAAGTTATTCCAACATACATGATATTGAAACTCAAGATGGTTTTGAAGTTGCGTTTGTTGGTTATTCTAATTCAGGAAAATCTAGTGCTATTAATTCATTAACTGGTCAAAAAAAATTAGCTCGTTTTAGTAAAACTCCTGGTAGAACACAATTAATTAATTTCTTTAAAGTAGTTTCGGATTTTAGGATAGTTGATCTTCCTGGATATGGTTATGCTAAAGCACCTATATTAGTGAGAAAAAAATGGGAAAAAAAAGTGTACAATTATTTAGAACAACGCATACAATTAAAAAGTTTGGTATTATTAATGGATATTAGATATCCTTTAAAAAAACTTGATCAAAAAATCATTAATATAGCGAAAAATAATAAAATTTCTATTTTAATTCTTTTAACTAAATGTGATAAAATTACAGTTAATCAGCAAAAAATTCAATTGCATATGGTATATAAACAACTAGATTCATTATTAGATTTTTTTCAAATTGAATTATTTTCATCTACTAAAAAGATAGGCATTAAAAAGTTAGAGTTGCAATTAAATGATTGGTATAATCAAAATTTTAATAATTAGTTGAGAAAATTATGATTTTTTTATAAAAATACTTCTATTACATAAGTTTAAAGTTTTTAAAAAAATTAAATAAATTTTGGATGGAACATTTTTTTAAAAACATTTCTTTTGAAGTTATATGAATAGGAATATCTAATTTTATTGTAGCTAATTGATATGATAGAAAAGCTATTTCTTTATTATTTTTTAATTGGATAGCAATATTTTTAGCATTTCGTAATTTTAAAAATGGTATTTTTTCAATATTATAATAAATGTTTCTAATATTAGAAAATTGACTTAATAAATAAAGTGCAGTTTTTATACCAATTTTAGGAACACCTGGAATATTATCTGAAGAATCTCCCATTAAAGCTAGAAAATCAATAAATTCTTTAGGTTGAATACCATATTTTTTTTTTATTGTCTCCGGAGTAATAATACAATTATTTTTTTTATGCAATATATTAATATTATTAGTAACAAGTTGTATCATATCTTTGTCATGACTAACAATTAATATTTTTTCTCCTTTTTCTTCTAGTTGATATGCTAAACTTCCAATAATATCATCTGCTTCTATTCCTGGAATAGCAAGTGTTTTAATACCAATCGTTTTAAGTATATTAAAAAGCGGTTGAATTTGAATATAAAGTGCATTTGGCATAGGAGGTCTATTGTTTTTATATTTTTCAAACAGCTTGTTTCTAAAAGTTTTTTTAAAAGAATCAAACACAATAATAATTTTTTTTGAACTACTATACTTTTTTAAAAGATTACTTGTCATTTTTAATATACCCCATATAGCACTACATGGTGTAACTGAGTTATTATCAAAATGACGTAATCCATAATAATAATAATATAGATATAGAGTTCCATCTATTATAATAATTGGATGTTTTTTCTTCTGCACATGTTTTCTCTTGAAATTTAAAATAATTAATATTTGTATTTTTTAAAAATAATTTTTTATAGATATTTTTTTGATTATATATAAAAAAATTTAACAGAAATAATTATTATATACTATTATTTCTGTCTTTATTAATTAAAAACTTAATAAGTTTAATGTATTTTTCAGAAAAATTTTTTTTAAATTTTTTTTCTAATGTAGAATAGTTAATGACATATTTTCCATTAATAATCATTATGGGAACATAATCTAAATGAGATTTAGCTACACATTGGTTTTTTTTTTGTACTAGTATATTTATAGTTATACTATTCCAAAAATTATTGAATTGATTTTGATTAATTCCAGCTTCTTTTTGAAACAATTTTTTTATACTATCTATATCTTTAATTGTATGAGTTTCTTGAATACCTTTAAAAAGAGGTAGTACAATTTTTTCTTCAATTCCTATTTGTTGTGCTATTATCCAAGATTTTGTTAAAATATAACTAAATTTTCCTCCTAAAAAATTAACATGATATTTTTGTATTTTAATATTTTGATGGATATTTTTTTTTATTAATTGATTTATGTTGTATGTTTTTTCTAATTCATAGCAATATGGACAAAAAAATGAAAAAAATTCCATTACATAAGGAACATGAGTCATATTTTTATTTTTAACAGTGTATTCTTTTCTATTATTAAATTCATGAGCTATAGCATTATAGGATAAAAAGATACTCCATAAAATAATAAATATTTTTTTCATATTTTATACCTAAGCGTATTTTGATTGATTTTATACTATCAGTTTTTAAAAATAAAAATATTATATTACTAATAGAGTTTTATACATTGTATAAAATATCATATGTTTTTTGAAAAAAAAACATACATATAAAAAATATGGATTGCATATGATGCACAAAAAAATAAATATTGATCTTAATCTAAATAATCATACACCAATGATAAAACAGTATTTATCTTTAAAATCACAATATCCGGATATGTTATTGTTTTATCAAATGGGGGATTTTTATGAATTGTTTTATGAAGATGCAGAACGTATTTCTAAGCTATTAAAAATTACTTTGACAAAAAAAGGATATTCAAATAAAAATATTATACCAATGGCCGGGATTCCATGTCATACGGCAGAATATTATTTATCAAAACTTGTAAAGTTAGGTGAATCTATTGCAGTATGTGATCAAGTAAAAGAAGATTTTTCTAAAAAAAAATTGATTACACGAAAAATAGTACGTGTCATCACTCCTGGAACGATTACAGATGAAGCTTTTTTAGAAGAAAATGAAGATAATTTTATAGCTGCGATTTGGAAAGAAAATAATCAATTTGCATATGCTATTTTAGATATTTCTTTGGGTTTTTTTGGTGTATCCCGACATTTTTATCCCAGTTCTTTACTTTCAGAAATTGAACGTACGAATCCTAAAGAAATACTGTATCCTGAAAATTTTTCAGATGTTTTTTTGATTAAGAATAGAAAGTGTATTCGTCAACGTCCATTATTTGAATTTGATTTAGAAACTGCATATAAGTTACTCAACTTACAGTTTAAAACTTGTAGTTTAAATGGCTTTGGAATAGAGAAAAGTGACTTTATCATACGCCCTGCTGGATGCTTACTACAATATGTTAAATTCATGCACATGAATGTTTTACCTCATATTCGAAATTTAAAAAATAATTACATGGAAGATAATATTTTCATGCATATTAGTACACGTAAAAGTTTGGAAATTACTCAAAATATTTCAGGTGAAACTAAAAATACCCTTTCTTCTATATTAAATAAAACAGTGACTTCTATGGGAAGTAGAATGTTAAATCGTTGGTTACATTCTCCATTGAAAAATTTTAAAATTGTAAGAAATCGTCATGAAAGTGTAAAAATTTTACAGTTATTTTACAAAGAAGTTCAATCAATTTTGCGTCAAGTAAATGATTTAGAAAGAATTTATTCTCGTTTGGCTTTACGTACTGCTTCACCTCATGATTTTATACGCATGCGTGCTACATTGCAAATTTTACCAAAATTACACGTTATTTTAAAAAAAATAAAATTTAAGCATATTAAAAATATACGTTTATCTATTGGATATTTCAGCGAAATTTTGATTTTATTGAATAAAGCAATTAGTATAAATCCATCTCGATTTATTCGTGATGGAGGTGTAATAGCTTCTAATTATAATATTCATCTTGATAAATTAAGAGATATTAAGATAAGTTCTGCAGATTTTATAAAAAAATTTGAACAACGAGAAAAAAATAAATTAATGATTGAGTCGTTTAAAATTAGATTTAATAACATTATTGGATATTATATTCAAGTTCATAAACGTCATATTAATTTAATTCCTAAGCATTATATTAGAATACAAACATTAAAAAACACAGAACGTTATAGTATTCCATTATTAAAAAAACATGAAGAAAAAGTTGCGAATGCAGAAACACAAGCACTATCTTTAGAAAGAAAATTATATGAAGAAATTTTTGATATTATAGCTCCGTTTTTAGATAGGTTAAAAGATAGTGCATCAGCATTGTCAGAATTAGATGTATTAACAAATTTATCAGAACGTTCTATATCTTTAAATTATGTATGTCCTATTATGACTAAAAAATATGGTATTTCTTTATTAGATAGTCGTCATCCTGTTGTAGAATGTTTTTTAAATACACCTTTTATAAGTAATTCTATTGTTTTATCTAAAAATCAAAGAATGATTATGATCACAGGTCCAAATATGGGTGGAAAAAGTACTTATATGCGTCAAATCGCTCTTATTGTAATAATGGCATGGATGGGTAGTTTCGTTCCAGCTAAATTTGCTTTAATTGGTGTTATTGATAAAATTTTTACGAGAATTGGTTCTGCAGATGATTTAAGTAATGGATATTCAACATTTATGATGGAAATGACAGAAATATCGAACATTCTTCATAATGCAACATGTAATAGTCTAGTTTTAATAGATGAACTAGGTAGAGGTACTTCAACAAATGAAGGATTATCTTTAGCGTGGTCGTGTACGCAATATTTAATCGATAAAATTAAATCTATGACATTATTGTCCACTCATTTTTTTGAATTGACAAAAATGTCATTGACAAATAAATATGTAAAAAATTTTCATTTTACTGCTTTTGAAAATCATTCACATATAGCTTTTTTATATAAAATTAAAAATGGAGTATCAAGAAAAAGTTATGGTATATCTGTAGCTTCATTGTCTGGATTGCCTGATATTGTCATACAACATGCAAAAGAAAAATTAATAGATCTGGAAAAAAATATGTAATTTTTTATTAAAAAATTCATAAATAATTTAATATTTTTTAAAAGATTATATTTTATTAATAACATTGAGTGTTTCATTAAATGAAATTTGGATATTTAGTACAATGAAAAATCAAAATATGTTTGATATTTTACTTCCCTTAAGTTCAGAACAATTAAATAATTTAAAAAAACTTGAAAATACATGTTCAAATATTCAATGTGCTTGGTTGTCAGGTTATTTTTGGAAAATTGCAAATCAGTTACCTGATTTACCTTCTCTTCAAATAAATCAAAATAATTCAGAACAACGTATTACTATTATATCCGCTTCTCAAACTGGTAATGCAAAGTTATTATCTGAACGTCTGTATGAATATTTAAAAAATAACAATAAAAATGTTAATTTAATTAATGCTCTTGATTATAAATTTAAAAAGATACAAGATGAAAAAATATTAATTTTAATTATTTCAACTCAAGGAGAAGGTGAACCTCCGGAAGAAGCATTTTCTTTATATAAATTTTTAATGTCAAAAAAAGCTCCACAATTAAAAAATTTGTATTATAGTATTTTTGGTCTTGGAGATACATCTTATAATTTTTTTTGTCAAGCAGGTAAAGATTTTGATAAACGATTACAAGAGTTAGGAGGAAAATCTTTACTTAACCGATTTGATTCTGATATTGAATATGAAAATGATTATATTAAATGGTCTAAAGAATTACTGGCATCAATTAATAAATATATTTCAAATAATAATGTTTCTTTTGCATCTTCAAAACATGAAATTCATCCTTTAACTAAACATTCTGTTTATAATAAAAACAATCCTGCTACGGCTATTATATCAATAAATCAAAAAATTACTGGTCGCAATTCTAATAAAGATATTCGTCATATCGAAATTGATATCCGTAATTTAAATATTCACTATAAACCAGGTGATGCTCTTGGTGTTTGGTATAAAAATGATACTAATTTAGTGAAGAAAATACTAGAATTAACTTCTATTAAAGAATTTAATAAAATTACAATTAGTAATAATACTATCACTATTTTTGACGCTTTAAAAAATCATTTTGAATTAACTAATAATACTAAAAATATTGTGAAAAAGTACGCGTTTCTTACAAAAAATAAATTTTTAAAAAATATTATTTCTAACGAGATTTATTTTCAAAATTATGTTCTTGAAACTCCTTTATCTAAAATGTTTTATGATCATCCATTCAAAATATCTTCAGAAGAATTAATCGATTTATTACGTCCATTAACACCTAGATTATATTCTATTTCTTCGTCTCAAGATGAAAATGATGAAGAAATTCATATTACAGTTGGAGTGGTAAAAAAAGTAATTTCTGGTCATGTGTATTTAGGAGGTGCTTCTGGTTATCTTTCACAGTCTCTAAAACCAGACGATACAATAAAAATTTTTATTGAAAAAAACAATAATTTTCGTTTACCTATAGATCAGAATACACCGATTATTATGATTGGTTCAGGTACAGGTATTGCTCCGTTTCGCGCTTTTATGCAACAAAGAGACAATGATGGATCTAAAGGTAAAAATTGGATTTTTTTTGGAAATCCTTGTTTTACTGAAGATTTTTTATATCAAATAGAATGGCAACAATATATGAAAAAAGGACTTCTTACTAAAATGAGTTTGGCTTGGTCACAAGATCAAGAATATAAGGTATATATACAAGATAAAATTAAAGAAAATAGTAAAGAAGTATGGTCTTGGATACAAGATGGAGCTCAAATATACGTTTGCGGAAATGCTTCTAAAATGGCAAAAGATGTGGAAAAAGCATTATTAGATGTTATTAGTAAAAATACAGGTATGAATCTTGAGTATGCTGATGAATTTTTAAATAATTTACGTTTAAATCAACGTTATAAAAGAGATGTATATTAATGAATAAAAAAAATAAAATAATAGAACCTATTCAAAAACTTACTGATGCTGAGAGAATAAAAAAAAATAGTAATTATCTTAGAGGGACAATTGTTGAAGATTTAAAAAATGAGATTACTAATGGTTTTAGTGGAGATAATTTTTCTCTTATTCGATTTCATGGTATGTATCAGCAAGATGATCGAGATTTACGTTTAGAACGTCATGAACAAAAATTAGAACCCCGATATGCAATGATGCTTCGTTGCCGGTTACCTGGAGGTGTTATTAAAGCAAAAAAATGGTTGGATATTGATTATTTTGCAAGCAAAAATACATTATATGGTACAATTAGACTAACAAATCGTCAAACTTTTCAATTTCATGGAATTTTAAAAAATAAATTAAAAGATGTTCACAAAATGTTGCATCGCATAGAATTAGATTCATTGGCAACAGCTAATGATGTTAATAGAAATGTGCTTTGCACTTCTAATCCAATGGAATCTTTAATTCATAAAGAAGCTTATGAATGGGCTAGAAAAATTTCAGAGTTATTGTTGCCTCATACTAAAGCTTATGCAGAAATTTGGTTAGATAAAAAAAAAGTTTCTACAACAGATAAAGAGCCTATTTTAGGAAAAACTTATTTACCAAGAAAATTTAAAACAACAGTTGTCGTTCCGCCGTATAATGATGTAGATTTATATGCAAATGATATGAATTTTATTGCTATTGTCAAAAATCAAACAATAATAGGATTTAACATTTTAATAGGTGGTGGATTGTCTTTTATCCATGGGAATAAAAACACATGGCCATTTCTTGCGACAGAAATGGGTTATGTATCTGTAAAAAATACTTTATTATTTGCTGAATCTATAGTTACAACGCAAAGAGATTGGGGTGATCGTACTGATCGATCTAATGCAAAAACTAGATACACTATAAATAGATTCAGTTTAGAATCTTTTAAAAAAGAAGTGGAAAAACGAGCTAAGGTCAGTTTTAAACCGATTCGTCCTTATCATTTTTTAAGTAGAGGAGATAGATTTGGATGGATTAAAGATATTCATAATTATTGGAACTTAACATTATTTATTCAAAATGGACGAATATACGACAACGATAATCAATTATTAAAATCGGGATTATCTAAAATAGCAGAGATTCATGACGGTAATTTTAGAATCACATCTAATCAAAATATTATTATTTCTGAAGTACTTGAACAAAAAAAAGATAAAATTGAAAAAATAGCTTTATCATATGGATTAATTAATAAAATTAGTAATTTACGTCAAAATTCTATGTCTTGTGTTTCGTTTCCTACTTGTCCTTTAGCCATGGCTGAAGCTGAACGCATGTTATCTCATTTTATTAGTCAATTAGAAGATATTATGTTTAAGTGTGGTTTAGAAGAAGAAAGTATCATTGTACGTGTTTCTGGCTGTCCAAATGGTTGTGGAAGATCTTTATTGGCTGAAATTGGTTTGATTGGAAAATCTCTGGGTCGGTATAATTTATATATAGGAGGCAATCGCATTGGTAGCCGTATTGCAAAAATTTATAAAGAAAACATTACTGAAAAAGAAATATTAATTTATTTAAAATCTTTAATTAAAGAATGGTCTATAGAACGTATAAAAAAAGAAGCATTTGGAGATTTTGTTATTAGAAAAGGTGTTGTTAAAGAAATCATTAATCCCGTTTATGATTTTTGGAATTAGTTTGGAGAAAATGTGATGTCAAAATTGAATATTAAGAATATTGAATTATTAAATTCTCAAAAAAAAAATAAGATGTTATCTGAATTGAATTGTTTAATATCAAATTATTCTGCGGAAGAACGTATTTCTTGGGCATTAAAAAATTTACCTTCTGTACATATTATGTCATCTAGTTTCGGTATTCAATCAATAGTTTTGTTAGATTTAGTAATCGCACAAAAACCTGATATTCCTATTATTTTAATTGATACGGGTTATTTATTTCCTCAAACATATAATTTTATTGATTTTTTAACCAAAAAATTTAATTTAAATATACAAGTTTTTAGATCAACAATATCTCCAGCATGGCAAGAAGCACGATATGGGAAATTATGGACAAAAGGAATAAAAGGTATTAATTTTTATAATGATATTAATAAAGTACAACCAATGAATTTTGCTTTAAAGCAGTTGTCAGCACAAACATGGTTTGCTGGATTACGTCGTGATCAATCAAAAAGTCGAAAATTGTTACCATTTCTTTCTATTCAAAAAGGAGTTTTTAAAATATTACCTATATTAGATTGGTCTAATAATAAAATATATCAATATTTTAAAACAAAAAATTTAGATGTTCATCCGTTGTCAAAAGATGGATACTCTTCTCTCGGAGATATACATACTACTTCAAAGCATATATCTGGGATGCTAGAAGAGGAAACTCGTTTTTTTGGATTAAAACGTGAATGTGGTTTGCATGAAAATAAACCTTAATATTTCAAAATAATTCTTAATATAAGTATATTTTCATTTTTTTAAAATATTAAATTATTTTTTTTTACTTTTTTCTATATTTTATAAATATCTATTTTTTTAATTTATGTTTTAAAATAAAATATTTTTTGTTTGCAATTTTTTTAGATATAACAAAAATTTTTTATAAATTAAACATCCTTCTATTTATCAAAATTTTTTTAATAAGGTAAATGTGAATTATCTTCCTATTTTTGTAGATTTAAAAAATAAAAATATCTTAGTTATTGGCGCTGGAGAAGTGGCATTTAATAAGATTACACTATTGCTTCGAGCAAAAGCGATAGTTAATGTTATTGCAAAAGAATTGTCTTCTGAAGTACAACATCTTCTAGATCAAAAAAAAATAGTTTGGCTCTCTAAAGAGTTCAAACCATTGTTTTTAAATAAAATATTTTTAGTCATTGCAGCTACAAATAATATTCAATTAAATGAGTACATATTTAATGTATGTAATGATTCCTCTATATTAGTAAACGTAGTTGATGAAAAAATAAGATGTTCTTTTATTTTTCCTTCTATTATTGATCGTTCTCCAATAATTATAGCTATTTCTTCTGGAGGCACAGCTCCTGTTTTATTACGTTTCTTACGTGAAAAAATTGAAGCGATGTTACCAATAAGAATTGGAGAAGTAGCTAAAATTGCAGGTAAATGGAGAGAAAGAATTAAAAAACATTTTACTAATTTTTTAGATAGACGTCGTTTTTGGGAAAAATTATTTAAGAGTATTTTTGTTGAACATATACTTAACGGAAAAAAAAGTCAAGCAATTAGTGTTTTAAAAAAAAGTATAAATGAAATTGACATTTCATCACGAAAAGGTGAAATTATCTTAGTAGGTGCTGGTCCAGGAGATAGTGGTTTATTAACTTTAAGAGGTCTTCAAGTATTACAGCAAGCAGATGTTGTTTTATACGATTATTTAATTTCCCAAGAAGTTTTAGATTTAATTCGTCGTGATGCAAAACGTATTTGTGTTGGAAAACGCGCTGGTTTAAAAAATATTACTCAAGATAAAATTAATAAACTATTAATATCTTTAGCGCAAAAAGGCAAAAAAGTAGTACGTTTAAAAGGTGGAGATCCTTTTATTTTTGGACGTGGTGGTGAAGAAATAGAAGCAGTAAAGAATGCAAATATTGATTTTCAAATTGTTCCAGGTATTACTTCTGCTATTGGTATAGCAGCATATACTGGAATACCATTAACACATCGTAAATATGCACAGGGCGTAATATTTATTACAGGTCATAAATCTACTAATGGTTTTTTAAATAACTGGAAAATATTATGCGATGCTTCTTATACTTTAGTAATATATATGGGAACCTTTCAAACTAATGAAATTTCTAAAACTCTTATTAAATTTGGGAGATTAAAATCAACACCAATAGCTATTATTAGTGAAGGTACAACAATTAATCAAAAAATTGTGATAGGACGTTTAGATAATATTGAAAAAATGATTACACCCAGTGTAACTCCGTCTCTTTTAATTATTGGAGAGGTCGTACTTTTACATAAAAAATTTGCATGGTTTCAAAATTAAAATGTATTTAAAAATATGTGTAATAGATCTTATAATAATAAAATTTATTTAAGGAAAATTGATGTTTACAAAAAATACTACTCATTTACGTCAATTAGAATCAGAAAGTATTTATATTATGCGAGAAGTAATGGCAGATTTTCAAAATCCTGTCATGTTATATTCAATTGGAAAAGATTCTTCAGTTATGTTACATCTTGCAAAAAAAGCTTTTTATCCTGGATCTGTACCTTTTCCTTTATTGCATATAGATACTGGATGGAAGTTTAAAGAGATGTATACTTTTAGAGATCATATTGCTAATACTTCAAATGTAGAATTAATAGTACATTGTAATTTAAAAGGAAAATTATTAGGTTTGAATCCTTTTGAACACGGTGGTAGTAAATATACTGATGTCATGAAAACAGAAAGTTTAAAAGAAGCTATAAATAAATATAATTTTGATGCTGCTTTTGGTGGAGCAAGACGAGATGAAGAAAAATCAAGATCGAAGGAACGAATTTATTCTTTTCGTGATTCATTTCATCAATGGGATCCAAAAAAACAACGTCCTGAGTTATGGTGGAATTATAATGGTCAAATAAATAAAGGAGAAAATATTCGTGTTTTTCCACTTTCTAATTGGACTGAATTAGATATTTGGCAATATATTTTTATAGAGAAGATCGAAATTGTTCCTCTTTATTTTGCTGCTATCCGTTCAGTTTTAGAAAGAAATGGGGCATTAATAATGGTTGACGATAAACGTATTAATATTCTTCCTAATGAAGTAATAAAAGAAAAATTAGTTAGATTTCGTACTTTAGGGTGTTGGCCTTTAACTAGTGCGATTGAATCAGAAGCTAAAACTCTTGAAGAAGTAATTAAAGAGACTCTAACAGTTAAAACTAGTGAAAGAACAGGACGAGCTATTGATCATGATCAAAAAAGTTCAATGGAATTTAAAAAAAGACAAGGTTATTTTTAAATAAGAGGATATATTTAAAAAATGAATATTAACAAAAAAAATAATTTTCAAGAATGGTTAGATTTGCATCAAAAGAAAACTTTATTAAAATTCTTAACATGTGGAAGTGTAGATGATGGCAAAAGTACATTAATTGGTCGTTTATTACATGATACGCAACAAATTTATGATGATCAATTATCTTCGTTAAAGAGCGATAGTAAACGTCATGGAACACAAGGAAATAAAATTGATTTAGCACTTATAGTTGATGGATTACAATCTGAGCGAGAACAAGGGATAACAATTGATGTAGCTTATCGCTATTTTTCTACTAACAAAAGAAAATTTATAATTGCAGATACTCCTGGTCATGAACAATATACTCGTAACATGGTAACTGGAGCGTCTACTTGTGATTTATCTATTGTGTTAGTTGATGCTAGAAAAGGTTTATCAGAACAAACTTACCGACATAGTTTTATTTCTACTTTACTGGGAATTAAATATTTAATTATTGCTATTAATAAAATGGATTTAGTAAACTACAAAGAAGAAGTATTTATTAATATAAAAAAAAAATTTCTTCTCTTTTCTAAAAAACTTCCAGATGATTTAAATATTTTTTTTATTCCTATATCTGCTTTAGTTGGTGAAAATATTGTTTTTAAAAATAATTTGTTGCCTTGGTATAATGGCTTAACATTATTAAAAATTTTAGAAACAATAAAAATTGAACGTAAAAACAATTCAGAAGAAATAAGGTTTCCAGTTCAATATATCAATCGTCCTAATTCAGAATTTCGGGGATATTCTGGGATGCTATTATCTGGTACAATTTATGTTGGACAATTCATTAAAATATTACCTATTAATATAAATTCTTCTATTTCTAGAATCGTTACTTTTGATAAAAATTTAGATAAAGCTGAAATTGGTGAACCCATTACAATAGTTTTAAAAGATGAAATAGACGTTAATCGAGGAGATTTTTTTGTAAATATTGATTCTTCTTTATGTCCATCTCAAGAAGCTATTATTGATATAGTTTGGATGACAGACAATCTATTATTAATAGGAGAATCATATAATGTCAAGATGTCTGGAAAAAAAACACGTGTTTATATAAAAGAAATTTTATTTAAAAGAGATGTTAATACTTTAATAAAAACAAAAACCAACTCTCTTTCTCTAAATAGTATTGGACGAATAAAAATAGTATTTAGCGAGCCTATGATTTTTGATAATTATGATAATAATCGTATGACAGGTAACATAATTTTTATCGATTTGTTATCAAACATCACAGTAGGTGCAGGAATGATAAAAAGTAATTTAGCAATAAAAAAAAGCATATTATATAATAATGAAAAAGATTTCGAAATAGATTTTCATGCTTTTATTTCTAAACATTTTCCTCATTGGAATATACCAGAATTGGTAGTAAAAAAGGTTTCTAGTTAAAATGAATAGTAACTATCAAAGTAATATTTTTTGGCAGAAAAATTTAATTACGCGTGTTAAACGTGAACAAAAATATGGTCATAAATCAATTGTAATATGGTTTACTGGATTATCGGGTTCTGGGAAATCTAGTATTGCTAATTATTTAGAAAAAATATTATTTAACAATAATTTTCATACTTGTGTACTCGATGGCGATAATATTAGATCTGGATTGTGTTCAGATTTGAGTTTTAAAATGATTGATCGCATAGAAAATATTAGACGTATTGGTGAAGTGGCAAAAATAATGTTAGAGATTGGTATTATAACATTAGTATCAGTTATTTCTCCATATAGACACCAAAGAAATATGATTAGTAATATGTTAGGAAAACAAAATATTTTAGAAATATTTGTAAATACTCCAATTAATATATGCGAGGATCGTGATCCTAAAAAATTATATAAAAAAGTTCGTGCTGGAATTATATCTAATTTCACTGGTATTAATGATGTATATGAAATTCCAGAAAATCCTGATTTGACTTTAGATGGCACAGATTCTTTAAAAAAAAATTCTAAAAAAATAATTAAAATATTGTATGATAATAGTATAACATCTTCCATTGAAATAGATTAAATTTTTTTTATAAGAATAAAAAATGGTTTTTTAGAAAATTATATGAGAATATTAAAGATATTTTTATTATTTTTACTTATTTGGTTCCAATATTCTCTTTGGTTAGGAAAAAACGGTGTTTTAGATTATGTAAAAATCTATAAAAAAGTTATAAAAGAAAAAAAAAATAACGCAGATCTTGATATTCGTAATAATCAAATAATATTAGAAATTGAAAATTTAAATAATAGTCTTAAAAACAATAATGTTTAGAAAAAATTTTTTTAAATTCATTAAAAATTTTTTGATAATATTATTTTGGATATAAAATGATATTAGTGAGCTCATTAAGACCCAAAATTATAGCTATAGTTCCAGCTGCAGGCATAGGTAGTAGAATGAAATTAGATTTACCAAAACAATATATAAAAATTCACAATCGTACTATACTTGAACATACTTTAAAAACATTATTATTACATCCTAACATAATTCGTATTGTTGTTAGTTTAAATCAGAAAGATGATTATTTTCATAAGTTGTCTATATCATCGCATTGTCGTGTCACTTCTGTTGTAGGTGGAAAAAAAAGAATAAATTCAGTTTTATCAGGATTAAAAATAGCAAAACATGCTAATTGGATTATAGTACATGATGCTGTTCGTCCTTGTTTAAGTTATCACGATTTAAAAAAATTAATATCTATTATTAAGAATAATCCAGTAGGTGGCTTTTTAGCAAAACCTGTATCTGATACCATTAAATATAGTAATTTTAAAAAAAATAAATCTTTATATACTGTACATAGAGAAAATTTATGGCATGCATTAACTCCTCAATTATTTCAAATCAATATATTAAAATACTGTTTAAGAAAAATTATTAAAGATAAAATTTCTATTACAGATGAAGCATCAGCACTAGAATATTGTGGGTATCATCCATTGTTAGTCTCAGGGAGTTGTAATAATATTAAAATTACTTCTCCAGAAGACTTAGTTTTTGCAGAGTTTTATTTAAAAACATGCATGAAAAATGAATAATAAAGGATATATTCATGAGAATTGGATATGGTTTTGATCTACATGCTTTTGGAAGTAAAAAACCATTGATTATTGGTGGCGTTTTAATTCCTTTTAAACAAGGTCTTATTGCTCATTCTAACGGTGATGTGTTGATACATTCTATAATTGATGCATTATTAGGTGCTACTGCCATGGGTGATATTGGAACTTTTTTTCCTAGTAGCAATCAAAAATATAAAAATATTGATAGTAGAATACTACTAAAAAATATTTGGAAAAGAATTCAATTAAAAAATTATGATATATGTAATATTGATACTACGATTATTGCAGAATATCCAAAATTGTCTTCTTATATATTTTTTATGAGATCTAATTTATCACTGGATCTAAATACTAAAATAGATAATATTAGTGTTAAAACTACAACGTCTAAAATGATAGGATGTATTGGAAGAGCAGAAGGGATTGCTTGTCACGCTGCTATAATTCTTATAAAGAATAAAAAATAAATTTACTTTTATACAATCAAAATGGCATAAATAATGTTATTAAAATTTTTTTTTATGTGTTTATCATTGATTTATTGCAATATTTCTTTAAGTATGTCTCTTCAGAAAGGTAATAAGACATTATTAATTAAGAATCAAAATTATTCAAATATTTACTTAAATAAAAAAAAGTTAAATTTTTTAAATAAAAATGAATGTTTTTCATTGTTTAAATTAAAAAAAAAACTTTATAAAACAAGATATATTGAATATTAGTAATAAAAATTTTTTTGGTATTTTTCAAGAAGATCGATTTAAAATGTTTTATGTTGTTAAACCAAAAGACACTCTTTATTCCATTGCTAAAAAATCTGGCCATAGTTATTATGAATTGTCTAAAGTAAATTTTATTAAAAAACCTTATAAAATCATGATAGGTCAAAAAATATGGATAGGAGATTTTTTAATAAATGAAATTAAGAATAATTGCTTTATTATAAATTTAAATAAAAATGATAAAAAAAAATATACTGCTTGCCAAACAATATTTAACAAAAAATTTGAAGCTTCAAGTTTTTTTAAAAAATATATACAATATAAAACAAGTAAAATATGTTTGTTTTGTAACAAAATAGTTAATAACAAAAAATATTTTAACTCAGATAAAAAATGGGACTGGCCTATTAAAAGTAAACATATTCGATATGAATATGATGATAAATCAACTAATAAAGAAATAGAATTTTTTGGCTTTAAAGGGCAACCTGTTTTTGCTGCAGCTTCAGGAAAAGTAGTATTTATTACTGACATGTTTAAAAAATATGGTCGATTAATTATTTTAAAACATAATCAAAATTATCATAGTATTTATGCTTTTAATGATATGATTTTAGTAAAACAAGAAGAGAAAGTAAGTATAAATCAACAAATTTCGACAATGGGATTATCTCAGAAGAAAACAGCACAATTGTATTTTGAAATACGTTACAAAGGAAAATCTATAAATCCATTGAATGTTTTATCTAAAAATGATATAAAAGAATGATTATTGTAATTTTAATAAAATTAAATATTTATTATAAATGAAAACTACTATATTTAAAAATTTTTATTTAGAAGCCGCACATTACTTGCCCTATGTTCCTAGAGAGCACAAATGTAGAAGATTACATGGTCATTCTTTTTTAATTCGTATAGAAATAGAAGGTGAGATTGAAAAAAGAACTGGTTGGATAATAGATTTTTCTGATTTAAAAACAATCTTTCAACCTATTTATAAACAATTAGATCATCATTTTTTAAATCGTATACCTGGTTTAGAAAATCCTACTAGTGAAAACTTAGCCAAATGGATTTGGATTCGTTTAAAGCCAAATTTACCTCTTTTAAGTACTATAATCATTCAAGAAACTTGTACATCAGGTTGTATTTATAAAGGTGATAATAAAATTAAAAAATAAGCATAAGATCTTTATCTGATTAAAAGATATTTATGTAATTGTATAGAAAGTCGCCAATTTTTTATTGTACAATATTTTATACAGATTTCTAATGCTTGTTGATTTTGACTAATTGGTTGTAAAAAAACTCGATATTTTTTGTTCTGGACTATTAATAAAATTTTTTCTAAATACAACAAATCTTCTTCTTTTAAAATAGGATATTTAATCTCATTAGAACGTAATATGGATGTGTGTAATGTTTTTTGGTCTTTTTTAGGTGACACTGTTACCCAAGTATTTTCAGAACATTTAATTTTTTTAGTTCCACTAGTTTCTATTTGACATTTAAATCCTTTTTCTTCTAATTTTTCAGTAAGATCTAACAAATTATATATACATGGTTCTCCACCAGTGATTACTACATGTTTAGCGGTCCATTCTTTTATTTGAATATTTTTAAGAATTTTTGTTATGTTAATATAACTCCATTTTTGGTTCGATGTTGTTTTTTTAATTAATTCTTCATAAGAAATTTTATTTTCACTTAAACATTTCCATGTATATTTAGTATCACACCATTTGCAATGAATTGGACAGCCTTGTAATCGAATAAAGATTGCTGGAGTTCCAGTATAATAACCTTCACCTTGTATTGTTTGAAACATTTCGTTAATTGGATAATTCATATTTTTCTATTTTTCATTTTAGTTAGAATGTTTTTCAAGGTAAGAAACAGGCATATATTATAAAATACCTGATTCTTTTTTTGTATTTTACTTGATAATAATTAAAATGTAAGTTTAATTCCATTTAATCCTTGAAAAGGTGCGTTTTTACCTAATCTTTCTTCTATTCTAATTAATTGGTTATATTTAGCTGTTCTATCTGAGCGACTCATAGAACCAGTTTTAATTTGTCCTGATGATGTTCCGACAGATAAATCAGCTATATATGTGTCTTCTGTTTCACCTGATCGATGAGAGATAATTACATTATAATTTGCTTGTTTTGCCATATTTATAGCTTCAAGAGTTTCTGTTAGTGTACCAATTTGGTTTAATTTAATTAATATAGAATTTGCAATACCTTTTTTAATGCCTTTTTTTAAAATTTTTGTATTAGTAACAAATAGATCATCTCCTACTAGTTGTATTTTTTTTCCTAAGAGATTTGTTTGATATAAAAAACCCTCCCAATCAGATTCATCTTGTCCATCTTCAATAGATACAATAGGATATTTATTAGATATTTGTTCTAGATAATGAGTAAATTCCTTCGAAGAAAAATCACTTTTTTCTCCTTTCAATTCGTATTTTTTGTTCTTTTTATTATATAATTCAGATGCAGCACAGTCTATAGCAAATCGTATATCTTCACCTAATTTATATTTAGTTTTTTTGTGTATAGCATCTTGAATAATGCTGAAAGCTTCTTCATTAGTTTTTAAGTTGGGGGCATATCCACCTTCATCTCCTACTGTTGTACTCATTCTTTTTTCTTTTAGTAGTTGACCTAACGCATGAAATATCTCACATCCCATACGTATAGCATCTTTTATTGTTTTTGCGCTAATTGGTTGAATCATGAATTCTTGAATATCAATATTATTACTAGCGTGTTTTCCACCATTAATAATGTTAATCATAGGAAGAGGCATAGAAAACATACCTTTTGTATTATTAATTTCTGCAATATGTTCATACAAAGGCATTCTTTTAGATGAAGCAGCTGCTTTTGCAACCGCTAAAGATACAGATAAAATAGCATTTGCACCAAATTTAGACTTATTGATCGTACCATCTAAATCAATCATAATTTGATCAATATTTTTTTGATTTTGAGCATTTTTATTTTTTAACGCATTCGATAATTTTTCATTAATTAATGTAACTGCTTTTTTTACTCCTTTTCCCATAAATCTATTTTTATCTTCATCTCGTAATTCTAATGCTTCTAAAGAGCCTGTTGAAGCTCCAGAGGGAGAAGAAGCACATCCAAAAAATCCGCCTTCTAAATGTACTTCAGATTCTATAGTAGGATTGCCTCGAGAATCTATTATTTCACGAGCGATAACTTTAATAATTTTAGACATGGTTTTTACCTTAATACATATTGTAAATGTTTTTAATATAAAAATATTTTATATTATTTGTTTTTGTTTTTTCCTGCTGATTTTATAAAATCTATAAATAATGGATGTCCATCACGTGGTGTAGAAGTAAATTCAGGATGAAATTGACATGCTAAAAACCATGGATGATTAGAAATTTCAATAATTTCTGCTACATTATTATTTTGAGAACGTCCTGTGACTTTTAATCCTGCTATTTCTATTTTTTTTAATAAAATGTTATTCACTTCATATCGATGTCTATGTCTCTCTATAATTACATCTTTATTATACAATTTTCTAGATAAACTATTGGTGCTTAACTTACAAGGTTGACTACCTAATTTCATGGTACCACCTAAATTATTTTTTTTGCTATGATTTTTACATATATGAATATTTATGTTTTGTATTAAATCAATGACAGGATATTTACATTTAGGATCAAATTCTGTTGAATTAGCATCTTTTATTCCTACTACATTTTGTGCGAATTCTATAATTGCTATCTGCATACCTAAACAAATACCAAAATATGGAATATTGTTTTCTCGTGCGTATTGTATAGACAATAGTTTCCCGATAATTCCACGATCGCCAAAACCACCAGGTATTAAAATGCCATTAAGTTTTTTGAGTTGTTTAACGTTTTTATTTTTTATATTTTCTGAATTAATTAGTTGTATATTTACCTTTATTTTATTTTTTAAACCTGCGTGTTTCAGAGCTTCAATGACAGATTTATAAGCATCAGGTAATTTAATATATTTTCCAATAATACCAATAATAATTGTTTTATTAGCATTATTTTCTGCACTAATTACTTTTGCCCATTCTGATAAATTAGCTTCAGGGACATTTAATTTAAAATATTTACAAATATAATCATCTAATTTTTGATTTTTTAATAAGTTAGGAATTTTATATATTGAATCAACATCTCTTAAAGAGATCACGGCATTAACTGGTACATTACAAAACAATGCAATTTTTTTTCTTTCATTAATAGGAACAGTTTTCTCAGATCGACATATTAAAATATCTGGTTGTATTCCTATTGAAAGTAGTTGTTTTACTGAATGTTGAGTAGGTTTTGTCTTAATTTCACCTGCTGTGGAAATATAAGGAACTAGTGTTAAATGTATATATATAACATTTTTACGGCCAATATCAACTGCCATTTGACGAATTGCTTCTAAAAATGGAAGAGATTCAATATCTCCAACAGTACCACCTATTTCTACAAGAATAATATTATGATTTTTTGAACATAAAACAATTCTTTCTTTAATAGCATTTGTGATATGAGGTATGACTTGAATTGTGGCACCTAAATAATCTCCTCTTCTTTCCTTTTTTAAAACTTGAGAATAAATACTTCCTGCTGTAAAATTGTTTAAACATGTCATTTTAGTGTGAATAAATCTTTCATAGTGACCTAAATCTAAATCTGTTTCTGCGCCGTCTTCAGTAACAAATACTTCTCCATGTTGGGTAGGACTCATTGTTCCGGGATCTACATTAATATATGGATCTAATTTTATTATTGTTACTTTTAGGTTGCGTGCTTTTAATATTGCACCTAATGAAGCAGCTGCGATTCCTTTTCCTAAAGATGAAACTACTCCACCAGTGATGAAAATATAATTTTTATTCATGCTAAATATAAAAATGTTAGTTAAGATAAATAAATGTTTATTTAAAAATTTTATTATATTTAAATATAGATATTAATAAAAAAATTTTTATATTATTAAAATTAATATAATTTAAAACATATTGAAATAAATTAATTTAAAATAATTTTTTTATAAGCATTTGATTACTTGATTTTTTTTATGAAATATAATTAAGATTATATACTGATACTAATTATTAATGTTTTTTATTTTAATTTATTTTTTTAATTTCGACGAATCACGCAAACTAACAGTACGATTAAATATTAATTTGTTTTTTTTAGAATCGATATTATCTATACAGAAATATCCAATCCTTTCAAATTGAAAAAATATTATTTGATTTTTTATGTGTATTTCTTTTTGAATTTTTTTTGCTAGATTATTTTCAATAAATCCTTTTTTAATTATTAATGATTCTGGATTGATATATGATAAAAAATTTTCTTCTTGTTCTGGATTTTTTATTTTAAATAATTGGTTATATAATCTAAATTCTGCTGGAAATGAATTTTTTATTGCAATCCAATGTATTACTGAAGGATTTTTTTTATTTTTTGGTTTTTTCCCTAAAGTTTTTGTATCACAATAACATATTATACTAATAATATTATCATGTTCATCTTTATCTATTTTTTCTGCTTTTATCACATAAGCATGTCTTAATCGTATTTCTTCTCCAATTTTTAATCTTTTATATTTTTTATCATATTTTTCTTTAAAATCTGAACGTTCAATATATATAATGTTAGTAAAAATAATTTCATGAGTGCCTAATTCTGGATTATTTGGGTGATTTGGAACTATCAATTTTTCTTCATGATTTTCATTTAAATTATATAAAAATATTTTAATTGGTTCTAATATAGCCATAGTGCGTATAGCAGTCTTATTCATTTCTGTTCTAATACAGTGTTCTAGCATAGAAAATTCTATTAAATTATTTTGTTTAGTGACTCCAATTTTTCGACAAAATTCTTTGATAGAAGATGGTGTATATCCTTTTCTTCTTAATCCAGAAAGTGTAGATATACGAGGATCGTTCCATCCTTTGATAATATTTTTGTCAATTAGTATTTTTATCTTTCTTTTAGATAAGAGTGAAAATTCTAGATTGAGTCGAGAAAACTCATATTGTTTAGGATATTTTGTAACACTTGTATTTTTTAAAATCCAGTTATATAAACGTTTATTATCTTGAAACTCTAATGTGCATAAAGAATGAGTAATTCCTTCAATAGAATCAGATAGACAATGAGCAAAATCATACATAGGATATATGCACCATTGTTTTTTAGTTTGATGATGTTCGGAAAAAATAATACGATATAAAACAGGATCACGCATAATGAGAAAAGAAGAATTCATATTAATTTTAGCTCGTAAACATACTTCTCCTTCTTTAAATTCACCATTTCTCATTTTTTCAAAAAGTTCTATATTTTCCTGAACTGTTCTATTTCTATATGGACTATTTATTCCTGGATTTTTGAGATCGCCTCTATATTCACGTATTTGTTCTTTTGTTAATTGATCTACATAAGCTAAACCTTTTTGAATTAATTCTTGTGCATATTTATATAGTTTTGAAAAATATTGTGAAGAATAAAATGGGTTTTTATTCCATTTGTAACCTAACCAGTGAATGTCATATTGAATAGCATTAATATATTTGATATTTTCTTTTAATGGATTAGTATCATCGAATCTAAGATTACATTTTCCTTTATATATTTTTGCTAATTCAAAATTTAAACATATTGATTTTGCATGACCAATATGAAGATATCCATTTGGTTCAGGTGGAAATCGAGTATGAAATGATAAATCTTTATTTTGTATAAAATCTTCATTGATAATTTGACAAATAAAATTGTTATATTTCTTGATTTCTTTATTCATTTTATTTCTCTTGTTAATATATACATATATTTTATAAATGTATAAAATGTGTTGTATATTTTTAATATAATTTTATTGATTATTTAATTGATATATTATAAAATATAATAAGTAAATTAATAAATTTTTTAATAGGCTACGTAGCTCAGTCGGTTAGAGCACAGCACTCATAACGCTGGGGTCATGGGTTCGATTCCCGTCGTAGCTACCATTTTAGCGGGAGTGGCGAAATTGGTAGACGCACCAGATTTAGGTTCTGGCGCCGAAAGGTATGCGAGTTCAAATCTCGCCTCCCGTATAATCTAAAAATTCTTTAAAATATATTATTAAAATTTTGGGGTATAGCCAAGCGGTTAAGGCACCGGTTTTTGATACCGGCATCCCTGGTTCGAATCCAGGTACCCCAGCCATTCTGAAAAAATATCTTTTTTTTACTGTCTAGTATAAATAATATTTATTAAATCAAAAATTTAAATTTGTTATTTAAAAATACTAATTTCATATACTAAATCTTTACCTAAAGAAGATCAAAAATATATTATTTTTTTCTGTTAAAAAAACCAAAATTTGAAAATAAACAATAATTTTTTTACATTATGGATTTAAATAAATTAAAAAAACAAGCAGCATGGGCTGCATTAGATTATATTTATCCTGGCTCTGTTATAGGAGTTGGAACTGGTACAACCATTTTTTACTTTATCAAAGCTTTAAGTACAAAAAAGAATTTAATATATGGAACAGTATCTAGTTCTAACAGTTCTACTGCTTTGTTAAAAGAACAAGGAATACAAGTTTTTAACTTAAAAAATTTTAGTTCTGTAGCTCTTTATGTTGATAGTGCTGATGAAATAAATCATCATTTACAGATGATTAAAGGCGGGGGGGCCGCTTTAACTAGAGAAAAAATTATTGCTGCGATGGCAAAGAGCTTTATTTGTATTGTTGATAAATCAAAAAAAGTAGATATTTTAGGAAATTTTCCATTACCTATTGAAATTATCCCTATGGCAATATCTTATATTTCAAAAGAAATAATAAAAATTGGAGGAAAGCCAAAATATCGAAAAGATGTAATTACAGACAACGGAAATGTCATTATAGATGTGTATAATCTACGTATTAAAGATCCTATATCAATGGAAAAAAAAATCAATGCTTTACCTGGAGTAGTAACAGTTGGTTTATTTGCTTCTAGAAGTGCTGATATTGTTTTAATTGGTACAAAAACAGGAATAAAAACCATTACAAAAAAACAAAAATAATTTTTAATAAGAATCTATGTTAACAAAATTTTTACAAGATCGCAAAAAAATTCGTCAACATATGCGTTTTATGCGTCAATCATTAAATATCACACAAAAGTACAAAGCATCTATAGAAATTGCTAAATTTGCTTTTAATTTTAGCTTTATTTGTAAAGCTAAAAATATTGCTGTTTTTTTGCCTTTTGATGGAGAAATAAATACATATCCTTTTATTTTTCAGTTGTGGTTAAATAAAAAAACAGTTTTTCTTCCTGTTATAAATTCTATTTATGATAAAAAATTATTATTTGTTCACTTTACTTCTCATTCTCTGTTACATCGTAATCCATATAACATATTTGAGCCTTTTTTTCATATTGAAGATATTATTTCAATATCTAATTTAGATGTAGTTATAGTACCATTAGTTGCTTTTGATTCGCAGGGAAATAGATTAGGTATGGGTGGAGGTTTTTATGATGTCTGTTTAAATCACTGGAGAAAAAAAAATTTTCTACCAGTAGGTTTTTCTTATAATTTTCAATTGGTCGATAATATACCTAAACAGTCCTGGGATGTTTCATTGCCTATTGTTTTAACACCTAATAAGATATGGATTTTTAAATAAAAATATAAAAATATTTAAATTGTTGTTAAATCACCAAATTTTATTTGTAATGCAGTTATAGCGGCAACAGACGCAGTTTCTGTTCTTAAAATTCTTGAGCCTAATTTTATTGCAAGAAAACCATATTTAATAATTTTCAGGATTTCGTTATTTGAAAAACCTTTTTCAGCGCCAATAATTATTCGAATGTATTTTATAGATTTTGGTAAATCATTAATAGTTAATATAGCTTTTGGATGAAAAATAACCTTTATGCTATTATTTTTATCATTTTTGCACCAAGATAAAATATCTTTTGGATCTTTAATAATTGGAATAATATTTCGATTACATTGTTGACATGCAGAAATAATTATTTTTTCCCAGCGTTTCATCTTGTTAGGAATATTTATATTTTTTGTTTGAGTATCAGAATATTGAGAAAATAATGGTGTAATAATATTTACACCCATTTCAATTGATTTTTGAATAGTGAAATCCATTTTTTCATTTGCAGAAATTACTTGTCCTAAATGAATATGCAGCGGTGATTCAACATTTTTAAATTTATTCTTAAAAATTTTTACTTGAATTATTTTTTTAGAAATATTTATGATTTCAGCGAAAAAAATATGATTAGTGTTGTTAAATATTTCTAATACATCTTTTATTTTCATTCTTAAAACATTTTTAACGTAATGAATATGATCTTTTGATAAAAATAAGACTTGATGAATTTTAAAATTATCTTGAATATAAATGCGTGGAATTTTTTTTTTATTTTTTTTCATTTGTTATTTTTTATACATTTTTTATAAATATAATTATTATGATAACCTTGTATATGAAATATTAATTGTTCTCTTTCACATTCCCATTTTGTTACAGGAAATTGTTTATCCCATAAGATAAATAATTTTTTTTGTTTATGAGATAAAACTATTTTATATTTTTTATTCATATAAAAATAAGTTCGTGCTATAGCTCCTCGAGATCTTTCAGGTGGTTCAACTATTTTTTTTTTAAAATCTATTTTTATATTACATTTTCCGTATTGAGAAACTGTATCATTTAATTGACCATACATAAAATTAGAACGATCTCCATTGATTTCTCCAATAGCTGGTTGTAAATTATGAATATCAGATTCAATGTTTTTATATACTGGATCTATTTTAATACATTTTTTACGCCCTCCTTGTTTCCAACATTTTTTTTGATGGCCAAATTGCCATGCTGGTACTATATGTTCCCATTCAATTCTTGTTGCACGAATTTTATTTTTTCGAATTTTATATCCACAAGATGATAAATTAGGAATGCCTTTTTTTTGTTTCCAAATAATTGTACATCCACAATAAAAAGATCCTGGTGCATTTTTATGAATTTTAATTGCTATAAGTTTTGATTGGTAAAAATTTTGTACGTGATGTTTATAAAAATGGTTTTTTTTATTTAAGAACAAAAAAAAAACATACTAATTAAGATAAATATTTTTTTTATCATTTTATTTTATCTATTTTAAAAAATTATTTTTTATATGATATATTTTATTTGGATATAATAAATATATCTATTTTTTTAAAAATTTAAAACATAAATTTTATTAGAAATGAATAATAATTTATTATTATTTTTAATAAAGATATTCTAATTAACATTTTAATATATTTTAAACAAGATAAAAATATTAACAATATTTAATATTAAAGATTTTTATATAAAAAATATTTTTTTAAAAATAATTAAAATAAAATTATTTGAGTAAGGTAGATATAAAATGGCTGAATATTTTTTTACATCTGAATCAGTTTCAGAAGGTCATCCAGATAAGATTGCTGATCAAATTTCTGATGCGTTGCTAGACGCAATACTTAAGCAAGATCTAAAAGCACGTGTTGCTTGTGAAACTTATGTAAAAACAGGTATGGTGTTAATTGGAGGTGAAATTACAACAACTGCATGGGTTGATGTTGAAGAAATTACTAGAAATACTATTAATAATATTGGTTATGTTAATTCTGATGCAGGATTTGATGCTAATTCTTGTGCAGTCTTAAGTGCGATAGGAAAACAATCACCAGACATTAATCAAGGTATAGAGAATGTTAATTTTTTAGAACAAGGAGCTGGAGATCAGGGAATTATATTTGGTTATGCTACAAACGAAACAGAAGTGTTAATGCCAGCACCTATTACTTATGCTCATCTTTTAATGAAGCAACAATCTGAATTAAGAAAAAAGAATATTTTATCGTGGCTCAGACCTGATGCTAAAAGTCAGGTGACATTTCAATATAAAAATGGGACTATAGTAGGAATTGATACTGTAGTTTTTTCGACACAGCATCAAGCAAGCATTAGTCAAAATGTTTTACAGGAAGCAATTATGGAAGAAATTATAAAACCGGTATTGCCGAAAAAATGGCTAACAAAAAATACAAAATTTTTTATTAATCCTACCGGAAGATTTGTTATAGGTGGACCTATGGGAGACTGTGGTTTAACTGGTCGTAAAATCATTGTTGATACTTATGGTGGCATGTCTAGACACGGAGGAGGTGCTTTTTCTGGAAAAGATCCTTCAAAAGTAGATCGTTCTGCAGCATATGCAGCGAGATATGTAGCTAAAAATATTGTTGCTTCAGGTTTAGCTGATCGCTGCGAAATTCAACTCTCTTATGCAATTGGAATAGCAGAGCCAACTTCTATTATGGTTGATACTTTTAAAACTGGAAAAATCAGTAATGCTTCTTTAATTTCTTTAATTCGTGAAATTTTTGATTTACGTCCATACGGAATAATTAAAATGCTTAATCTTCTACAACCGATTTATTTGAATACAGCAGTTTATGGTCATTTTGGTAGAGAAGAATTTCCATGGGAAAAAACTGATAAAGTAAATGCATTGTCTGAATAAAATTATTTATTTTTTTACTATTTATTAAAAATTTTAAAAATACTTTTTTTAATATAATTAAGAATATTGAATATGAATATATTGATATTTTTATATTTTTATATGTCCCATGTTTACTGGCATGGGAGAATTTTTTTATGTTTTATATATTCTTCAAAAGATAATGTATCTTCTTGTTCTATTTTTTTTTGTTTTTGATGAGAAAGTAAAACTTCTTTTTCTAAAAATTTTTTATGGTAATTTATATGAGATCTATCAATAAATTTTTTATGATATTTATTAGCTAAGTTTATTCCTGTTTTTTTGATACCTATATTAATTATATTTTTTAAAAACTTAGCGGAATAAGTTAATTCTGGGTTTTTAAAATATAACATTATTTTTTTACAAGCTTTTTGATATAATGCATTATTTTCATTATAATCTAATATTAATGCAATTTGATTTAAATCTTGAAACATTATTTCACTAATTTCAAATAAAGTTTTTTCTTTTTTATTTTTAATATAAATAGTTTGATTGGGTTTTCTTCCTTCAAAAATTATTTTTTCCCAGTTTTTAGTAGTTAGTAAAAAATCTTTTTTTTTCATGATAGGTGCATCAATTAAAGCACACCAAATTAAAAATAAATCTAAAAACAATATTTGATTTTTACTTATACCGATAGAAGAAAAAGGATTAATGTCTAAAGAACGTATTTCTACATATTCAATGCCTCTTTTTTCGATCGCTTCTATAAGTGATTCTCCATTTTTTGTTTTTCTTTTTGGTCTAATTTGTGTGTAGAGTTCATTTTCCATTTGTAAAATGTTAGTATTTAATTGTTTAAAATCGCCTTTTATATTTTTTAGTCCTATATGAACAAATTTTTTTGAAGGTGTTTCGAGGGCATTTTTTAATGACTTTACATAAGAATGTAAATCGTTAAATAAAATGTTTAAATCTATAATTTTAGTATTAGTGTATCCAAAATCACTAATTCTTAATGAAGTTGACCATGGCAAATAAAATATATTTTCTTGATTTTTTTGAAATTGATATTTTTTATCTGTATTTTTTAAAAAATATGATGATACTGCTGGTGATGATCCAAACAAATAAGGAATTATCCATCCAAATCTATAATAATTTCTAATTAAATTTAAATAACCTGATGAAATGTAATCTTTATTACTTTTTTCATCTTTTTTTTCTTGCCAATTTTTCCAATGTTGCCAAAATTTTAAAGGCAATGAAAAATTATAATGTACACCAGAGATTGTGTTAACAAGTTTACCATAACGATTTTTTAAACCTGTTCGATAAATAGATTTTATTTTTCCTATATTAGAAGTTCCATAATCGGCTATTTTGATATTTGTTTTTTTATTATAAGAATATGGTATGCTAAAAGGCCACATACGTTCATGCTGTGTTTTTGATGCTACAAAGGAATGGAGATCTTTTAAAAAAGATAATAAATAATCTATATTATTACTTGTAGGTGTAATAAATTCTAATAAGTTTTCTGAAAAGTCAGTTGTAATCCATTTGTGAGTTAGCGGTGATCCAATTGAACATGGATGTTTATTTTCAGAAAAATTTCCATTTTTTTGAATTCTTAAAGTTTCACGTTCAATTCCTCTTAAAATGCCTTCTAATATTTTTGGATTTTCTTTTAAAAAATTGATTTTTTTGGAGATATCTTGTATCAATTTTGTCTCCTGATATAAAATATTAAATGATTTTATATAATTTTTTTGAATATATAATATATATTTTGCGTGTTTTTTAAATAAGGATGTTTTGGTTTTTTATTTTGCATCCGGAAGGATTCGAACCTCCGACCGCTCGGTTCGTAGCCGAGTACTCTATCCAACTGAGCTACGGATGCAATTTTAAAAATTAAATGATGGCGGTGAGAGAGGGATTCGAACCCTCGATGCAGATATTTTCTACATACTCCCTTAGCAGGGGAGCGCCTTTAACCTCTCGGCCATCTCACCTGATTACAATTTTATAAAAAAATTTTTTGTATTTTTATTTTACTTTTTTTTCTATATAAGTCAAATATATTTTATATAAGATATTTGTTATTTTTTAAATCAGATAAATATAAAAACTGCATCTTACTTGATATTAGCAAGATGCAGTGTTGATTAGCAAATTTTTTGTTGTTGTTTTTCAGCTTGAATACGTTGATATATTTCTTCACGATGTACCGAAACTTCTTTAGGGGCATTTACACCAATACGAACTTGGTTACCTTTAACTCCTAGTACTGTTACAGTTATTTCGTCGCCAATTATTAACGTTTCACCAACTCGACGAGTTAGAATAAGCATTCTTTTTTCCTTGAAATATTAAAAGAGTTCGGCCTTTCCAGTTCCTGGCGTTATGAATAATACAGGGTTAAACGTAGACCATAAAAATTTTTTTAACTATACATTATATATTTTAAATGAATATTTTACTTTATAATCTATAGATTATAAATATTTATTATTTTTTAAATTTTTTACGAATCCATATTTTAATATTTTTTAAAACTATAGGTAAGTTTTCTATATTAACACCGCCTCCTTCAGCAGTCTCTTTTTTACCTCCTCCCTTTCCATTTGTTTGTTTCATAATAATGTCCATGATTTCTATTGCTGTTATATTGTTAATTAAATTTTTTGTAATTCCTACAATGATTGTAAAACAATTATTTTTAATATTTGTTAATACAATAATTGTGGTTTTTAATTCTTTTTTTAATTGATCAACTATTTCTCTCATTAATTTATGTTCGTAGTTATAAAATATATTTTCAATAAATTTTATTTCTTCTATATATACAATATTTTGTATTAATTTTTTTATATAATATGTATTTTCTTTTTTTTGAAATTCAATAATTTTGTTTTCTAAATCTGTTATAGTAACCATTATCTTTTTTATTTTTTCTTTAATATGAGAATAATTACAATTTAAAAAAAGAGATATATCTTGTATATACTTATCTTTTTTGTGTAAATAATCTATTGCTTTTTGTCCAGTAACAGCTTCAATTCTTTTAATTCCTGATGCTATACTTGATTGATTAATAATTTTAAAAAGTCCAATGTTTCCAGTTCTTTTAGTGTGTGTTCCACCACAAAGTTCTCTGGAAAAATTATTTATAAATACTACTCGAACTATAGATTTATATTGATGTTCAAACAAAGCAATGGCTTGATTTTTTTTTGCTTCTTCTAAGCTTAATTCTTTTGTTGTAATAATAATATTATTACGAATTTTAAGATTGATAATATATTCAATTTGTTGTATTTGAATGAGTGATATGGTTTTAGAATACGAAAAATCAAATCTTAAATGTGTATTAGTAACTAAAGATCCTTTTTGGCTAACATGTTCTCCTAAAATTTTTTTTAACGCAGCATGTAGCAAATGTGTTGCTGAATGGTTTAATTCAATAGAATGTCTATGATCTTGATCAATTTGACTGTAGATATAATCATTTACTATAATTTTTCCTGAAATTAATTTTCCAATATGTCCTATTGTTTTTCCATATTTTTTCGTATTTTTTACTACAAAACATGATTTTTCATTATATATTCTACCTATATCACCAATTTGCCCTCCTGATTCTGCATAAAAAGATGTTGTGTCAAGAAAAATTATTCCATCTTCATTGGTGTTAAGTTCTAAAACCGGATTATTTTTAACAAAAATATATTTTACTAACGATTTTACTGTGTTTTTGCGATAACCTTGAAAGATACATTTGTCACTGATTACAATATAGTCATTATAGTTTTTATAAAATTTTTTATTAACATTAGATTGTTGTTTTTGATTTTCTTTAGACAACTCATAGCTTGTGTAGTCTATTTTAATATTTTTTTCGCGGCATATGTCAGCTGTTAAATCAACTGGAAATCCAAAAGTATCATACAGATAAAATACAGTTTTTCCAGAGAGAATATTATTATGTGTTTTTTTTATTTCATTATTTAATATTTTAAGACCTTTATCAAGAGTATGAGAAAATTGTATTTCTTCTGTTTTTAATATTTCTTCTATTTTTTTCTTTTTTTGTTTTAAAATATTACTACTATCACCCATAACTTTAATAACACTAGAAACAAGTTTGTAAAAAAAATTTTCTTTTATGCCAATTTTATGACCATGTCTTAATGCTCTTCTAATAATTCTTCTTAAAACATAACCTCGATGTTCATTTGATGGTACAATATTGTCTGCTATAATATATGTACAAGATCGAATATGATCTGCTATGATTTTTAGAGAAATATGATTTAAATCTTTTACATTAGAAAATGTAGCTATAGTTTTTATTAATGTTTGAAATATATCAATATCATAATTAGAAGAAACATTCTGTAAAACAGCAGATATTCTTTCTAATCCCATACCTGTATCAATACATTTATTTGGTAAAGAGATAATTTTTGTTTTTGAAATACGATTAAATTCTATAAAAACAATATTCCAGATTTCAATAAAACGATCATTTTTATTTTCTAAAAATTCGAAAGAATTACTTGCATTGTTACTATAATAATCATAAAATATTTCAGTACAAGGACCACACGGTCCAGTATCACCCATTTGCCAGAAGTTTTCTGAATTATATTTTAAATTTTTTTTATCGCCAATTTTAATGATACGTTGAGAAGGTATTTGAATAATATTTTTCCATATTTGATATGTTTCATCATCATCTTGATATACAGAAACCCATAATTTATTTTTTGGTATATTAAACCATTTTTTTGATGTTAGTAATTCCCAAGCGTATTCAATAGCTTCTTTCTTAAAATAATCACCAAAACTAAAGTTTCCAAGCATTTCAAAAAATGTATGATGTTTTGAAGTATATCCTACATTTTCTAAATCGTTATGCTTTCCTCCAGTTCTCAAGCAGCGCTGCACAGTAGCTACGCAAGGGTTATGACTTTTTTTTTGACCTAAAAAAATCTCTTTAAACTGATTCATACCTGCGTTGGTAAATAATAATGTAGAATCATTATATGGAATTAAAGAACTACTAGGAATAATTACATGTCCTTTTTTTTCAAAAAAATTTAAAAAATCTTGACGTATTTTATTGGTTGTTGTGTTCATAATTATTCTTATTAATTGAAATAAAAAATATGTTAATTACATAAAGAGATTTATTAAATTTTTTTATTAATGTATATTTTCAACATTATAATAAAGTGTTTTATATTTTTTTAAAAATTTTTAAATTTTATTTAATGAAATTATTTTTGATATTTTTTCAGCTGTTTTAAAAATGTTTAATTCGATATAAGCTTTCTTCATGTATATAAGTGCTTTTCGTGTAGCTGGCATTTCTGGATATTTTTGTATCATTTCCTCTCCTCTATTCACAACAGCTATATATTTTTTATGCAAAAAATAATATTCTAATATTTTTAAATCATGTTCGGATAAACGATATTTTAAATATATTAAATTTTTTTTAGCATTTATTACGTAAGGGCTTTTAGGATACTGATAAATGAAATGTTTTAATTTAAAAAATGCATTTATTGCGTAATGAGGATCATTTTTATGATAATTGATAGGTAAATTTTTAAAAAATATATTTTTATCCATAGATATATCAATTAAACATTGAATATATATAATATAATCCATATTTGGATGATTTGGATAAATTTTTATAAATTGTTTGATATTTTTTTTTGCTGTATTTAAATTTAAATTTTTATAGTAAGAATAAATTAAATTAATCTGAATTTTATCATTAATAAAGTTATACATATTATTTTTTTTAATTTTTTCTAATATGTATATTGCATTGTTAAAGTTTTTTTCTCTTAATTCTCTTCTAGCGTTTTCATAAAAAGAATATGTTTCTTTAAAAATTTTATTATTAGATGATTCACATTGTGTCATTAAGTTTAAACATACAATTAAAAAAATGCATGTAATGTTATTTTGTTTTTTCATTATGGTATTTTAAAAAGTAAATTAATATTTTTTTACAATATTTTATTTAATAAAATATAGAATATCATATTTTATAAGAATTCAAGATTTCGTTTTAGACGTATAAAAAATATTTATTATGATAAGGAACATTTTATTGAAAAAAATAGAATTAAGTGAAATGGTATCTTGTATTTCTTTATCAGGAAAAAGATTAGATCAAGTATTAGCTCAATTATTTAAAAAATATTCTCGTTCTTATTTAAAACAATTAATTATTATGAATCAAGTACTTGTTGATAAAATTGTTGTTAATCAACCTGATCAAAAAATATTGGGAGGAGAAACCATCACCATTTATCCTACTCTTCAAGATATAAGATTGAATATTCCTGAAAATATTACTTTAAATATTATTTATGAAGATAATGAGATATTAGTGATTAATAAACCTGCCGGTTTAGTTGTTCATCCAGGTGCTGGTAATAATACAGGAACTGTTTTAAACGCATTATTGTATCATTATAAAAATATTAAATATTTACCTCGTGCTGGTATTGTACATCGTTTAGATAAAGATACTACTGGATTAATGGTAATTGCTAAAACTATTCAATCGTATAGTTATTTAGTAAAATTATTAAAAAAAAGAAAAATTATTCGAGAATATCAAGGAATAGTTATAGGTAATATGATTTCAGGAGGAACAATAAATGCTCCTATAATGCGTCATCATATTAAAAGAATATCTATGACAGTACATCACTTAGGTAAACAAGCAATTACTTATTATAAAATTATTAATCGTTTTAAATTTCATACGCATATATTAATACGATTAGGCACAGGACGTACACATCAAATTCGTGTTCATATGTTATATATAAAACATCCATTAGTTGGTGACCGTGTTTACAAAGGTATTATTCGGGGTATAAATTACAAAACTAATGAAAATACAAATAAAATATATGAATTTCCTCGTCAAGCATTACATGCTAGTCATATTTCTTTTCAACATCCTATTACTCAAAATTTAATGTCTTGGACTGTTTCTCTTCCTGAAGATATGAAAAAACTTCTTGTATGTTTGCAAAATCTATAACAAATAAATTTTATTTATTGTATTTGTTTTTAATAAAACATATTATTCATAGTATGAAAAAAAGTTCAAAAAAAATATATTTTTTAATTTTTTAAAAACTATATAAATTTAAAAAATAAAGAGCTGATAGTATTATGTTAGAAGAACTAATAAAAAATGAATTTTTTGTTTTATCTAGTGCAGATTCTCAGGATCGTATCGTAAAAAAACCTTTACGTGAATTAGTAAAACAAGCTTTGAAATACTATTTATTAAACTTGAATGGTAAATATGTCAATAATTTATATGAATTAGCATTAGCTGAATTAGAAAAACCATTATTAGATATGGTTATGCAGCATACTAGAGGAAATCAAACTCGTGCAGCTTTAATGATGGGTATAAATCGTAGTACATTACGGAAAAAATTAAAAAAATATGGTATGAATTAATTTTTTCTATTGCACTTTCTATTTTAATGAAAATTAAGAGAGTGCAAAAAATATATTTTTTTATTTTTTCATATTTTTATTAAAAAATACAGTTTATATAAATGTATAAAAGTATTTATATAAAATTTTTTTAATTTTTATTTAATTTTAAAAGCCTATTAGATATTGTTTTTAATGCCCAATAATAACCATCAAGACCGAGTCCACAAATTACACCTTGAGAAATATCAGATAACCACGAGTGAGTGCGAAAATCTTCTCTAGAATAAATATTTGAAATATGAACTTCAATGAAAGGAATGCTTACTGCTATTAAAGCATCTCTTATAGCTATACTAGTGTGCGTAAAGGCTGCAGCATTAATAATAATATAATGGACATTATTTCTTGAAGAATGAATTTTATTAATTAATACATGTTCTGCATTAGATTGTATATGATCCAAAGAAAGATTGAGTTTTTTAGCTTTTGTTTTTAAATTATTTAATAAATCAGTTAGAGTACATTCACCATAAATTTCAGTTTCTCGTGTTCCGAGAAGATTTAAATTCGGTCCATTAATTAATAATATATTTTTCATATTTCATCTCTGTTAAAGATAGTATTTTAAATTTAAATAATTAATTTTTAAAAAAAAAGAAACTTATTATATAATATTTTGTATTAAAAAATATTTTTTATTTTATCTTTTATCTTTTATAATAAGTTTTTATCAAATTATTATAAATTAAGTGAGTTTAAATGACATTTGAATTAGTTTCTGAATCTTTATTAATTGCTAATAAAATAACTCAACAAGATCTTTCAGTGTGTTTAGAAGAACTATGTATGCGTAAATTAGATTACGGAGATCTTTATTTTCAATCTCATCTTTATGAATCTTGGTCGTTAGAAAACAGAATTATAAAAGAAGGCAGATATCATTCAGATCAAGGAGTTGGAGTTAGAGCTATTCGAGGAGAGACTACAGGATTTGCATATGCCGACCAAATATCCATAGATTCTTTAAGAAAAAGCACTAATATGGCACGTAGTATTATTTTTGTTAAAGGTCTAGGAAAAACAAAAACGTTTTCACAAAAAAAAGTAAAACCATTTTATAATGTTATTAATCCTTTGCAAATGTTTTCTTCTAGAGAGAAAAGCGACTTGCTTTATAGAGCAGATCATATAGCACGTAGTGTCGATAATCGTGTTATAGAAGTGAATGCTACTTTAACAGGTTCATATGAGCAAATATTAATAGCTTCTACTGATGGAGATTTAGCAACAGATATAAGACCTTTAGTACAATTTTCCATTAGTGTTTTAGTTGAAGATCACGGAAAAAGAGAACGAGGTCGAAGTGGGGGTGGCAGTCGTGCTGATTATAATTTTTTTATAAATAAAGATGATTTATCAAAAGAAAATAGAATTGATCATTGGTCTAGAGAAGCTGTTCGTATAGCTTTATTAAATTTATCTTCAAAAGAAGCGCCTTCAGGAACTTTTCCTGTAGTTTTAGGTTCTGGATGGCCAGGTGTTTTATTACATGAAGCTATAGGCCATGGTTTAGAAGGTGATTTTAATAGAAAAGGGACATCAGTCTTTACTAATATGATTGGAAAAAAAGTTGCATCAGAACTATGTACTATTATTGATGATGGTACAATAAAAGATCAACGTGGTTCATTAAGTATCGATGATGAAGGAACTCCTGGACAATATAACGTTTTAATACAGAATGGAATATTAAAAAAATATATGCAAGATAAACTTAACGCGCGCTTAATGGGAACACAGTCTACTGGAAATGGACGTCGCGAATCATATTCATATTTACCAATGCCACGTATGACTAATACTTATATGTTATCTGGTACATCTAAAATAGAAGATATAATTCAAAGTATTGAATATGGAATATATGCTGTAAATTTTTCTGGGGGTCAAGTTGACATCACTTCTGGAAAATTTGTTTTTTCTACTTCAGAAGCTTATTTAATAAAAAAAGGAAAAATTTCTTCACCGATTAAAAACACTACATTAATAGGCTCTGGTTTAGAAGTAATGCAAAAAATATCAATGGTCGGTAATGATTTAAAAATGGATCAAGGAATGGGTATTTGTGGAAAAGATGGACAAAATATTCCAGTAGGAATAGGACAACCATCTATTAAATTAGAACATTTAACTATAGGTGGAACAGTTTAGTTTACTATAAAAAATATTCATGATTTATGTGTTATATAAAATAATGCAGTCAAGAATTATGTCATGACTGCATATTAAAGTTATTTTGATCAATATTAATTAAGTCTTTCTTTAATACGTGCAGCTTTACCAGTTCGAGTTCTTAAATAATATAATTTTGCTTTTCTCACTAAACCTTTTCTTTTCATAATAATTTCATCAATGCTATGAGAATGTGTTTGAAAAACACGTTCAACACCTTCTCCATTAGATATTTTACGTATAGTAAAAGATGAATTTAAATTACGATTTCTTATTCCAATTACTATTCCTTCAAAAGATTGTATGCGTTTCTTAGAACCTTCAATCACCCATACTTTAACTTCTATAGTATCTCCAGGTCTAAAAATAGGTATATTTTTTTTTAATTGTTTTTTTTCTATCTCTTTAATCACATTTCTCATGGATTTTTCCTTTACAACAAGATAACTTAAATAACTTTTTTATTTTTGTATTTTTTAAATTTGTTTAATAAAATTATTTCTTCTTTATTTAAAATATGTTTTTTTAAAAGATCGGGGCGTTTCGTCCAAGTTTTTCCTAATGATTGTTTTAATCGCCAAAGACGAATTTCACTATGATTTCCAGATAATAATACTTCTGGAACTGACATATTGTGAATTTTTTTTGGTCGAGTGTAATGAGGATGATCAAGTAAATTTTTAGAAAAAGATTCGTTTTCTATAGATTGTTTTTTTTTTATCACTCCTGGAATGAATCTAGATATAGAATCAATCATAATCATAGCTGCCAATTCTCCTCCAGTAAGTATGTAATTTCCAATTGACCATTCTTCATTTACCTGAGAATCAATAATTCTTTGGTCTATTCCTTCATATCGACCACATATAAAAATAATTTGTTTTTTCTTAATAAGTTGTTCTATGCAATTTTGTTTTAACAATTTTCCTTGAGGAGATAAATAGATTACAGTAGCATTTTTTAGTTCAGATTTTGCATGCTGAATGGATTGATACAATGGTTCAGCACTCATTATCATACCAGGTCCTCCTCCATAAGGACGATCATCTATAGACTTATATTTATTTTTAGTAAAATTTCTTGGATTTAAAAAATCAATATTAATTATTCGTTTTTTAATTGCTCTACTAGTAATACCATAATTAGTAATTGCATTAAACATTTCTGGGAAAATAGTAATGATTTTAAACCATATTAAAGTATTATCATATTTGTTTTTCATTTATAAGGTGTAATTGAGTTCCATTGAACTGTTATAAGTTTATAGTTGGAATTTATTTCTTTTATTATTTTTTTTTCAATGAATGGAATAAAGATGTTTTTTTTAGATATTGCTAATGTATTGCTTACTATTAAGATATCGTTATTTTTTGTACGTATTAAATCTATTACTTTACCTAAGTAATGCTGATATGTATTCACTACCTTGTAGTTAATAATATCGTTCCAATAATATTCATTTTTTTTTAATTTAGGCAATGTGTGTTTACTAATAACAATATTTAAATTAGTTAGTTCTCTAGCATCTGAACGATTAGAAATACCTTTTATATAAACAATAAAATGATTTTTATATTTTTTCCAGTTTTTAACTTGAACTTTTGTCCATTTTTTTTTAAAAAAAAACCATGGAAAATAATCAAATATTTTTTCTTTTTCTTCTGTAAAAGAAAAAATAGTTATCCATCCTAATATTCCATAAGATTTGCCAAATTTTCCTATTAATAATGGTTGAACTGGTATATTTATATTATTTATGAGAATACCTCTTTTTTATTATATAATTTAATAATTTTTTCAGTTCTTTTTGATATTTGCGCTCCTTGGCTTTTCCAATATCGAATACGATCTAAATTTACTTGTATTAAACGAGATTTTCCTCGAGCAATAGGATTAAAGTATCCTACACGTTCAATAAAACGACCATCTCTAGAAAAACGACTGTCAGCTACTACCATTTTATAAAATGGACGTTTGTTTGTTCCATATCGAGCTAAGCGAATTTTTACCATGTTCTATTCTTCTTTGAATTTATATATTTTGGAAAGATAAATTTCGAATTAATTAGAAAATATCTACTATATTATATTTTTATTATTTGATTTGTTAAAAATTTTTAGGTATTATGTTTTTTATTCCTCTCATTACTTTAGATATTCCACTAGTTTTTATTTTTTTCATAATTCTTTGTATAACATCAAAATTTTTTAATAATTTATTAACATCTTGTACGTTCGTTCCGGATCCTAAAGCAATTCTACGTTTTCTTGATCCTTTAATGATACTTGGCGTTAATCGTTCTTTAGGTGTCATTGAAGATATCATTGCTTCAACTTTATTCAATGCGTTCTTATCCATATTTAATAATGATATATTATTAGATAAGGAATTATTTTTAAAAAATTTATTGATGAAAAAATTTAATCCTCCAATTTTTTGCATTTGCTTAATTTGGATTAAAAAATCATTTAAATTGAAATTTTCACCTGTTTTTAATTTTTTTGTAAGTTTTTGCACTTGAGATTGATCAACAGTGTCTTCTATATCTTCAATTAAAGTCGTAACATCATGCATTCCTAAGATTCTATTGGCAATTTTTTCCGGATAAAATGTTTCTAGCTCTGTGATTTTTTCTCCAGTGCCTATAAATTTAATGGGTTTTCCAGTAATATGACGCATAGATAAAGCAATTCCACTTCTAGAATCACCATCTGTTTTAGTTAATACTATACCAGATATAAACAATTTATTATTAAATATTTTTGCCATATTTACTGCATCTTGACCCATCATTGAATCTACTATTAACAATGTTTCGATCGGATTTGATAAGTTTTGTATTTCATGAATTTCATCCATCATTTTTTGATCAATATGTAATCTTCCTGCTGTATCAATCAATAAAACGTCATATAATTTTTTTTGTGCATGTTTTAATGCTTTTTGAGTAATTTGTATTGGTGTTTCATCTTGATTGGATTCAAAAAAATCTACTTTAATTTGATGAGATAATATTTGTAGTTGTTTAATAGCTGCCGCACGATAAATATCAGTTGATACAATTAATATTTTTTTCTTATGTTTATTTTGTATCCACTTTCCTATTTTTGCTAAACTAGTAGTTTTTCCTACTCCTTGCAAACCTATGACTAATATAACAGCTGGTGGTGCAATAGATAAATTTAAAATATTATTTTTTTCACCCATTGCAAATATTAACTCGTTTTTAACTATTTTTATAAATTCTTGACCAGGAGTTAAACTTTTATTTATTTCATGACCAATTGCTTTTTTTTTAACATTATCTATAAATTTTTGAACTACAGATAACGTTACATCTGCTTCTAATAATGCTTTTCGTACTTCTCTTATTGTATCTTTAATATTGTCTTCTGTTAGTCTGCCTTTATTGATAATTTTACGTAAACTTTGTGAAAGACGCTGAGTTAAATTATTAAACATTATCTATTGCTCATGTTAAAATTTATAAAAAATTATTCATATAATCATGTTTATATTAAAAAATTTACTAGATTTATTTTTTTTAAAACTATATTAAAAACTTTTTAATATTTTTTATATATTAAATATAAGAATTTGATTTTTTTAAAACAGTTTTTTTATTTAAAGAATCATGGCACTATTGGACAAATATTTTCACTTGGATAACATCCTAAAATTTTTATAAATTTAGTTATTTTTTTAATTCTTTCTATAGTTTTTTGCATTAATTCTGAGGATAGATTTGCTTGTATATCAATGTAAAACATTTCTTCCCATGGATTTTTATAAATGTTTTGTGAAGTAATTTTTTTCATGATTAATTTATTTTCTTTTAATATTAACAAGACTTCAGCAAGAGCACCTGATTCTTGTCCTGTACTAAAAATCAACGTTGTTTTAGTGGGTATTTTTGAAGAAAACGTAATAGAATTTCGATGTAATAAAATAAATCTTGTAATATTTTTTTCTTGGTTTGCTAAATTTTTAGATAAAACATTTAGTCCATAAATTTTACTTCCTATTTCACTTCCTAACGCCGCATTATATTTGTCATTATATTTATTAATTTTTTTCATTGCATCAGCTGTGCTTTTAGTATATTTAATTGTCCATTTTGGAAATTTTTGAATAAAATTACTACATTGTTGAAATGGTTGGGGATGACTGTATACAGTTTTAATTTTATCTAATGGAATTTTTTTAATTGCTAGTAAGCAGTGATTTATAAAAATATTAATTTCACCAATGATAAATAGATTAGTTTTTTTCAAAAGATTGAAGACTTCATAAATAAAACCAGAACAAGTATTTTCTATTGGTAAAACAGCGTAATCCGATTGATTATTTTCGACTGATAGAATAACTTTTTCAAATGTAGAGCATTCTTTTATGACACATTTTTTAAAATTTCGATTTGCATATTCAGAAGCTGCGATATGAGAATAAGAGCCTTTAGGTCCTAAAATAGAAAAACTGTTACGAGTTAATTGATGATTATCACAAAATTGTTTTAATAATTTTTCTTGAGTTAATACTGATTCTTCAATTATTAATTGAAATAAGCGAGTTATATATTCAGGTTTTAGCTGATTTTTTTTTCCTAAAAAAATTAATTTTTCTAGCATTTTTTTTTCGCGTTCTATATCTCGTATAGGTTTGTTGTTCTTTATTTTTGATTCAGCAATTTCTAAGATAAGATCTTTTCTTTTTGCTAATAATTTGACTATTTTTTCATCTATATAATTAATTTCATTACGAAAAAATAATAAAGAGTTTTTATTGGGCATAATTTATCACCTATAGAGTATATATTAATATAAAAAAGAAATATTTTAAAAAATATTTTAGTTGAATATATTTACTATATCTTATTAATTATAATCATAGTATTATTTTCTCTACAAATAATTATATTTTAATGAGTTTAAAATGAAAACTTTCTCAGCGAAATTAAGTGATATTAAAAGAAATTGGTATTATGTAGATGCAACTAATAAAATATTAGGACGTTTAGCAAGTGTATTGTCTTTTCATCTTCGAGGAAAACATAAAGTTCAATATACTCCTCATCTTGACACTGGAGATTATATTATTGTTTTAAATGCTTCAAAAATATTAGTTACTGGAAAAAAAAAGATTGATAAAATTTATTATCATCATACAGGTTATATAGGTGGTATAAAACAGGCTAGATTTGAAGAAATGATATCTCGCCATCCAGAAAGAGTAATTGAAACTGCTGTAAAAGGTATGCTGCCTAAAGGTCCGTTAGGACGTGCTATGTTAAAAAAATTAAAAGTTTTTTCTCATGACAAACACAATCATATTGCACAATGTCCTCAATTTTTAAATATTTGATAAAGAGGTTGAAAAATTAATGATTCATACTCAAAATTATGGTACTGGTCGTCGTAAAAGCTCTTCTGCTAGAGTTTTTCTTAGATCTGGAAATGGTGAAATTACTGTAAATAAACGTTCTTTAAGTGAATATTTCGGTCGTGAAACTTCTTGTATGATTGTTCGTCAGCCATTAGAATTGGTTGATATGATAAGTAAGTTTAATATTTATATTACTGTGAAAGGTGGAGGAATTTCTGGTCAAGCAGGTGCTATTCGTCAAGGTATTACTCGTGCTTTAATTAAATATAATCAGTCATTACGATACGAATTAAGAAAATCTGGTTTTGTTACCCGAGATTCACGTCAAGTTGAACGTAAGAAAATAGGTTTACGTAAAGCTAGAAAACGTCCACAATTTTCTAAACGTTAAAAATTAATTTATTAGTTTTTTATAGGGACTTGGTTTTCAAAAAACCGAGTTCTTTTTTATTTCGCTAAAAAATCAATAATATCAAAGCATAATTGTTTTATTCCTATTTTTTTTATTGATGAAATACAATAATATTTTTCTTGTATTTTTAATTGATTTTGAATTTCTTTAATTTTGTCATTAACTTCTTGTGAAGTTAATAAATCTATTTTATGAAAAACTAACCATCTTGGTTTATTGTATACAACCATGCTATATTTTTTTAATTCATTTAAAACGATTCTTATGTTATCTATAGGATGAGAATTATTTTGAGGTTTTAAATCAACGATATGAAGCAGTATTTTACATCTTTCTAAATGTTTTAAAAAACGAATTCCTAATCCTAATCCATGTGAAGCTCCTTGAATTATGCCTGGAATGTCTGCTATTATGAATTTTTTTTTATTTGGAACACTTACACTACCTAAAATGGGATTCAATGTTGTAAATGGATAATCTGCAACTTTTGTTTTAGCTCCAGATATGCTTTTTACAAAAGTAGATTTTCCAGCATTAGGTATTCCTAGTGTTCCCACATCAGCAATCAAAATTAATTCTAATTGTATATCTCTTTTTTCTCCTATTGTTCCTAATGTACTTTTTCTTGGAGTTCTATTCGTAGAAGATTTAAATCTAGCATTACCTAACCCATGCCAACCTCCTTTAGCAACTAATATTTTTTGTTTATCTTCAGTTAAATCAGCTATTATTTCACGTGTTTGATAATTTATTACCTTTGTTCCTATAGGTACATGTATTGTTATATCACTTCCTTTTTTACCAGAACATTTTTTACCTGATCCGTTTTGTCCATTTTGAGCTTGAAACTTTTTTTTAAATCGTAAATCTATAAGAGTATTTAAATTATTATTGGATTCTAGCCAAACATTTCCGCCATCTCCACCGTCTCCACCATCTGGACCTCCTTTTGGAATATATTTTTCTCTTCTAAAATTAACACAACCATTTCCGCCGTTTCCTGCAATTACTTCTATTATGGTCTGATCAATAAATTTCATTTTTTATCCATCTTGAAATATTTCTGACATTAATGAGCATTATTTTTTTATTAATATGTTATATGTAAAAACAGAACCCCCTAAAAAAGGGGTTTTTTTTATATTATTTAATTATTCTAATTTAGAATATTTATATATGTTCTTTTTTTTAATCCTTTTTTTTTAAATTCTACTGTTCCATTTACAATTGCGAAAATAGTATGATCTCTTCCACAACCTACATTTTTTCCAGGATGAAATTTAGTTCCACGTTGTTTAACAATTATACTTCCTGCTGAAATTAATTCGCCCCCAAAACATTTTACACCTAATCTTTGAGCATTAGAATCGCGTCCATTTCTACTGGAGCCACCTGCTTTTTTATGAGCCATTGTTTAATTTTCTCCTGTAGAATTAATATCTATAATTTTTACATCAGTAAAATACTGACGATGACCCTGTTGTTTTTTATAATGTTTTCGGCGGTTAAATTTTATAATTTTAATTTTTTTTAACCGACCGTGATTTTCAATATTAGCTTTTATTGTTCCGCTAGTTATAAAAGGGCTGCCAATTTTTACAGAGTCTTTATTAGAAATCATTAATATTTGATTGAATTCTATAGTTGTACCAACAGGATTATTTAATTTTTCTAATCTAATTATTTGATTTTTAACTACTCGATATTGTTTTCCACCACTTATAAACACTGCATACATAAAACACTCCATTTATTTATTAAGTATTTGTACCTTTATGTATTATTTTCATAATAAATAATAAATATTTAGTTAAAATTAATATAAAAAATATTTATAAAAATATGTATTAATAAAAGGATTTATTACATACTTATAAATAAGATAAATTACATTTATATAATTTTTATATTAGCTCCTAATTTGTTTAATTTACTAGGAAATGATTCATATCCTCGAACAAGATGATAAGTTTGATTGACTATTGTTATACCTATAGCAATACATCCTGCTAATACTAATGTTGCTGCAGCTCTCAAGTCGGTACAAAAAACATTAGAAGAACATAATTGTGGTATTCCATTAGATACAATACTATTGTGTTTAATTTTTATTTTAGCTCCCATATTAATTAATTCTGAAATATAAATAAAACGATTTTCAAATATAGTTTCAGTTATTGTACCTATTCCTTTAGCAATTGTATTTAATAAGGCAAATTGAGTTTGCATATCTGTTGGAAATCCTGGATAAGGCAAAGTACAAATATTTAAAGCTTTAGGTTGTTTCTCTCTCATGTCTAATTTAATCCAATCCTTTCCTGTTTGAATATGTGCTCCCGCTTCAGTGAGTTTTATTAGTACACTTTTTAAGTGTTTTGGTTCAGTTTTATGACAAGTGATGCATCCTCTAGATACTGCTGCAGCTACTAAAAAAGTTCCTGTTTCAATTCTATCTGGAATTATTTGATGATGACCACCAGTTAGTTTTGACACACCTTTAATAAATATTTTATTACTGCCTGCACCAATAATATTAGCACCTAAAGTATTTAAAAAATTTGCTATATCAATAATTTCTGGTTCGCGTGCTGCATTTTCAATAACAGTTAAACCTTGAGCTAAGGTAGCAGCACTCATAATAGTAATAGTAGCACCCACGCTTATTTTTTCCATTAAAATATGTTTCCCTTGTAAACGTCCTTTTACAAAAGCGTTAATACAATTATCTTTTAAATCAATTGTTGCTCCTAATTTTATTAAACCATTTAAATGTAAATCTATAGGCCTACTACCTATTTTACACCCTCCAGGTAAAAATATTTTAGCTTGTCCAAATCTTGCTAGAAGAGGTGCTAATATCCAGATAGAACCTCTTATTTTTTTTATAAGATCATATGGAGCAGAAAAAATATTTATAAAGCTTGTGTCAATAGATAATATTTTTTTATAATTTACTTTTGCTCCTAGATATACGAGTAACTGAAGTGCTATATTAATATCTGTTAAATTAGGAACATTGCTTATTTTAATTTTTTCCTCTGTTAATATAGTCATAAATAAAATGGGTAATGCAGCGTTTTTAGAACCAGAAATAGTAACACTGCCATTTAATTTTTTATCACCTTCTATGCATAATTTATTCATTTATTAACAAATCTCTATTTTATCGATATAAAATTTTTTTTCTTATTATGCATATTCAGAATGATCCATATTTTTATTTTTTATTTTCCATTCTTCAATTGTATAAGACATAATAGATACAGAATGGATATGTTTTTGTGTAATCATATTTATTAAAGGTGTATAAACTATTTGTTGTCTTTTTACTTGACTAATTCCTTTAAATATATCTCCTATGACAAGAATTTTAATATGATTACTATCTCCTGTAACATAAGCTTTTTGTAATTTTAATTTTTTAATAAGTAATAACTTTATATCTTGATTGTCCATTTTGAATATACTTTTAATGAAATGTTAAATTAGTGTTAAAATTGTATGAAAATACTTAAATGAATTTTTTTATTATGAATAAAGAATATTATTAAACACTGTAAATACAGAATATAAAAAGATGTCACTAAATTTTTTTAAAATTTTGATAAATTATATTTTTTACTTTAAAATAGATTTGTTTCGAAATATTCACATTATCCTGTTTAAATATGTTTTCAATATACATCTTATCATCTATAGAAAATTAATTTAGTTTTATAAAAAATATAATAAGATATATTAATAAAAAATTGCAGGAAAGATACAATTTTATAAAAAAAAAATATATATTTTACTAAGAATATAAATTAAAATTTTAACATTTTTTTAAATTTTAAAAAATATTTTTATTTTATAAATGAAATTATTTTTACAATATTCAATAAGAAAAAATCATGGAGTATGTTTCATATGATTAATTTAATTCCAATGACCGCAAGAGGTGCAGAAAAACTTCGTCAAGAACTGCAGCAATTAAAGAGTATTAAACGTCCTCGTATTATTGCTGCAATTGCAGAAGCGAGAGAACATGGTGATTTAAAAGAAAATTCTGAGTATCATTCTGCTCGTGAAGAACAGAGTTTTTGTGAAGGGCGTATTAAAGAAATTGAAGCAAAATTATCTAATTCTCAAATTATAGATATAACGAAATTATCTAATAACGGAAAAGTTGTTTTTGGTTCTACTGTGACAGTTTTAAATATAAAAAACAATGATCAGTTTACTTATCAAATTGTAGGTGATGATGAAGCTGATTTTAAAAAAAATTTAATTTCTATTAATTCTCCAATGTCAAGGGGTCTTATAGGAAAAAAAAGTAATACTCATGTAATTATATGTACACCAGGTGGTGAAGTTGAATATAAAATTTTAAAAATTGACTATATATAGATATGCAATCTTTTGATTACACTGTTTTTAAATTAAGTATATTAAAAAATAAATTTTAAAATTATGACAATATGATTTCTCAAAAAAAAACAAAAAGTTCTAGGCGTTGGTTATTAGAACATTTTCAAGATCAATATGTCAAGAAAGCACAAAAAAATAAAATACGTTCAAGGGCTTGGTTTAAATTAGAACAATTAGATAAAAGTTATAAATTATTTAAAATTGGTATGAATGTTATTGATTTAGGTGCATCTCCTGGAGGTTGGTCACAATATGCAGTTCATAGAATAGGTAAAACAGGATGTGTTATCGCTTGTGATATATTACCTATGAAGCCTATAACAGGTGTTAATTTCTTTCAAGGAGACTTTTCTAATAAGAAAGTATTAAATTTAATGTTAAATTCTTTAAATAACATTAAACCAGATTTAGTTATGTCAGACATGGCACCTAACATAACAGGAAATTTTTCTATTGATATGCCTCGTATTATTAATTTATGTGAGTTAGCATTAAAAATATCAGATTATGTTTTATCTAAAAATGGTGTTTTTTTATTAAAAGGATTTCAAGGAGAAGGTTTTAATGAATTTTATAAAAAAATTAAAATATTATTTTCCAAAGTTAAAATTTGTAAACCTAAAACTTCTCGAACAAGATCTCGAGAAATATTCATTTTAGCAACCAGATAAGCATTACAACATTCTGTGTTGTTTTTAAATATTATAGATTCAATGAGAGGTTGTTCCCTTGAGTGACATGGTTAAAAACCTGATCTTCTGGTTGGTTATTACAGTTGTATTAATGTCTATTTTTCAAAATTTCAATACTAATGATGTGAATAATCATAGAGTTGATTATTCTACTTTTTTGTCAGAGGTCAATCAAGATCAAGTACGTGAAGCTTATATTAATGGACGTGTGATTAGCGTTACCAAAAAAGATAGTAGTAAATATACCACTTATATTCCTATTAATGATCCTAAATTATTAGATAATCTTTTAATAAAAAATGTTAAGATTATTGGTTCTGTTCCTGAAGAGCCAAGTCTTCTTATTTCTGTTTTTATTTCTTGGTTTCCCATGTTATTACTAATCGGTGTATGGATTTTTTTCATGCGACAAATGCAAATGGGAGGCGGGAAAGGTGCAATGTCATTTGGAAAAAGTAAAGCACGTATGCTCTCAGAAGATCAAATTCAAACTACTTTTAAAGATGTTGCAGGATGCGATGAAGCCAAGGAAGAAGTGAGTGAATTAGTTGAGTATCTTAAAGAACCTAGTCGTTTTCAAAAATTAGGAGGTAAAATTCCAAAAGGTATATTAATGGTTGGTCCTCCTGGAACTGGAAAAACACTTCTTGCAAAAGCAATTGCTGGAGAAGCTAAAGTACCTTTTTTTACCATTTCAGGTTCTGATTTTGTTGAAATGTTTGTTGGAGTAGGTGCTTCTAGAGTACGAGATATGTTTGAACATTCAAGAAAATCTGCACCATGTATAATATTTATTGATGAAATTGATGCAGTAGGACGTCAAAGGGGTGCTGGATTAGGTGGTGGGCATGATGAAAGAGAGCAAACACTTAATCAAATGTTAGTAGAAATGGATGGTTTTGACGGTAATGAAGGGATTATTTTAATAGCTGCTACTAACAGACCTGATGTTTTAGATCCGGCTTTATTACGTCCAGGTCGCTTTGATCGTCAAGTGATTGTAGCTCTTCCAGATATTCGTGGACGAGAACAGATTTTAAAAGTACATATGAGAAAAGTACCTTTGTCTAAAGATGTAGATCCTATGATTATTGCACGTGGTACTCCTGGTTTTTCGGGGGCTGATTTAGCTAACTTAGTTAATGAAGCAGCTCTTTTTGCTGCTAGACTAAACAATCGTGTAGTATCTATGTTAGAGTTTGAAAGAGCAAAAGATAAAATGATGATGGGTTCTGAAAGAAAATCAATGGTTATGAGTGATTTTCAAAAAGAGTCAACTGCATATCACGAAGCTGGTCATGTTATTATCGGGAGATTAGTACCTGATCACGATCCTGCACATAAAGTAACTATCATACCAAGAGGGCGAGCATTAGGCGTAACGTTTTTTTTACCGAAATCAGATATACTTAGTGTTAGCCGTCAAAAATTAGAAAGTCAAATATCAACTCTATATGGCGGTCGTTTAGCGGAAGAAATTATCTATGGTCCTGAAAATGTTTCTACTGGGGCTTGTAATGATATTAAAGTAGCTACAAATTTAGCACGTGATATGGTAACTCAATGGGGTTTTTCAGACAAATTAGGACCTTTATTGTATTCTGAAGAAGAAGAAGAAGTGTTTTTAGGTCGTTCAGTATCAAAAGCTAAGCATATGTCTGATGAAACAGCCAGAATTATTGATGAAGAAGTAAAACTATTAATTGAAATTAATTATAGACGGGCTCGAAATATTTTGAATGAAAATATTGATATATTACACGCTATGAAAGATGCATTAATAAAATATGAAACTATTGATGCTTTTCAAATTGATGATTTGATGGAAAGACGTGAAGTACGTAAACCAAAGGGATGGAAAGAGATAGATATAAATAAATAATTTTTTTAAAAAATTAGCAATATAAATATATTTTATATATGTTTAGAAAACAATTTAATATAAAAGATATTAATTTATTCTTTTTAAGATTAGTTCATTTGATATGCATAAAAATAAGATGAAGTAATAAGATTATAGCTTCATCTTATTTTTTTAAGAAAAATAAATTTTATTATATTTATTGCAAATTTAATCGTATTTGAATAATACAGGAATAAAATTATTATGAGTGATTTGCAATATTTTAAAACAGATGGTATACGTGGAAAAGTAGGAAAAAATCCGATTAAACCAGATTTTTTATTAAAATTAGGACGTGCTATTGGAACAGTTTTAGGAAAAAATAAAACTAAAAAGATTATTATAGGAAAAGATACGCGTATTTCCGGATCTATGTTAGAGTCTGCTTTAGAGTTTGGTATTTTATCAACAGGAGTATCTACTTTATTAACTGATTGCATACCTACTTCAGCAATAGCTTATTTAATAAGATTTTACAATGCTTCTGCAGGTGTTATGATTTCTGGCTCTCATAATTTTTTTAATGATAATGGAATAAAAATTTTTGATAAAAATGGAATCAAGTTAACTAAAAAAATTGAACTTTCTGTAGAAAAAAAGATATTACATACTTATTTTGATCTTGATTTTACTTATTTTGGTTATTCTCATCAGATTTTTGATGCTGAAAATCAGTATATTAATTTTTGTAAAAATACTTTTTCTAAAAATTTAAATTTATCTAAATTGACTATTGCTTTAGATTGTGCTAATGGATCAACGTATAGAGTTGCGCCTAAGATTTTTCAAGATTTAGGTGCAAAAATAATTACTTGTGCAATTCGGCCTAATGGAATAAACATTAATAAAAATTCAGGATCTACTAATACTTTAAAATTAAAAGAATTAGTTATATCAAAAAAAGCAGATATTGGTTTGGCATTTGATGGTGATGGAGATCGTGTTATTATGATTGATCACCTAGGTAATGAAATAGACGGTGATCAAATAATTTATATTATTGCTAAAGAATATTTAAGAAAAAAACAGTTAAATGGAGGTGTAGTAGGTACTTTAATGACTAATATGGGAGTTGTTTTAAGTTTAAAAAAGATTGGTATCCCTTTTTGTTCAGCACAAATAGGAGACCGTAATATATATGAAAAGATTCAAGAAAAAAAATGGATGTTGGGAGCAGAAAAATCAGGACATATTATTTTATCTGATAAGCACTCTACTGGTGATGGTATCATAGCTAGTCTTCAAGTTTTATCAAGTATGATTAATAATAATATGAATTTAAATCATTTATTGAAGGAAATAAAACTTTTTCCTCAAATATTATTAAATGTTTTTTTTAAAAAAGATGTCAATTTAGAAGAAGAACCAACAATAAAAAAAATTCTTTCTGAATATAAAAATATTTTAGGCCGTAATAGTCGAGTTTTACTTCGTAAATCTGGTACAGAATCGTGTATTAGAATTATGGTTGAAGGTGAGAATTATTTAAAAGTTCATAAATTAGCTCACGATATTGCAGAAAAGATTAAATTAATTTAATGTATATTTTATTATCTGAATATTATTTATAATTATTAGATGTTAAATTAATTAAAGTTTATTTAAAAAAATTTCAGTAGTCAGAATACATCGATGTTATAGTAATATAGTTTATAGATTATAATAGAAAAATTGTATTTATTTAAACAAAATAATATAGATAATTTATATGTAATCATTTTATATATAAATTATTTATTCAAAATGAATATTTTATAAATAATTTATATTTTATGAAAAAGGAAATAATTTTTTATGTATTGTTTTTTTTTAATTTTTTTTATTTTTATTTCTTTATCTTTAATTTTTTTAATTTTATTACAACCGGGAAAAGGATTTAGTAATACATTCAATGTGAATAACAAAAATAATGCTAAATCTTTTAGTGGTATTAGTTCTAATAGTTTTATTACTAATATTATTAGTATCTTTTCTTTTTTGTTTTTATTAACAAGCGTTATATTGTGTAATATTAATAATAGAAAAATGGAACCAGATTTTTTTTTAGAAAATAGTACAAAAAATAATATACATAATAAAATTATATTAGATAAAAAATTATCAAATTCTGATATACCTCATTAATTTTTAATAAAATATATAATGCTGTATCTTGATTTTAATAATAAATTTTCTATACCGAGGTGGTGAAACTGGTAGACACGCTATCTTGAGGGGATAGTGCTAAATAAGCATATGGGTTCAAATCCCATCCTCGGTACTACTTATTTTTATTTAAAATTTTTAGATTAACAATTTAATATACAGGGTGATATTGCCTAAAACCCCGAACTTTCGGGGTTTTTTATTAGAAGGATTATTGTCATTTTATGTAATATTAACAATTCTTTAAATATTAAATAATAATTAATTATATACACTCTTACTTCATAAAAATTAGTGTGTTAATTATTTAATTTAAAAATTATTTTTTTGTAATTAATACATGCAAAATGAATTATTACTCATTTTAAAAGTTTTTATTTTGAGGTGCTCTAATATGAATAAAGAAATCTTAGCTGTTGTAGAAGCTGTTTCTAATGAAAAATCTCTCCCTCGCGAAAAAATTTTTGAAGCTTTGGAAATTGCTTTAGCAACAGCAACTAAGAAAAAACATGAACAAGAAATTGATGTTAGAGTTAGTATAAATCGAAAAACTGGAGATTTTACTACTTTTAGACGTTGGATGGTGGTGGACGTGGTAACTCAACCTACTAGAGAAATCACTTTAGAAGCAGCTTGTTTTGAAGGTGAAAAAATTCAGTTACATGATTATATAGAAGATCAAATGGAATCTGTTAATTTTGATAGAATAACTACTCAAACTGCAAAACAAGTAATTGTACAGAAAGTACGTGAAGCAGAAAGAGCAATGTTAGTGGACCAATTTCGCAAATATGTAGGTCAAATAATTACTGGTATAGTAAAAAAAATTAATCGAGACAATCTCACTTTAGATTTAGGTAATAACGCTGAAGCATTAATTTTACGAGAAGGTATGTTACCTAGAGAAAATTTTCGTCCTGGTGATCGTATTCGTGGTATTTTGTATGGAGTGTATCCAGAAGCTCGTGGTGCTCAATTATTTATTAGTCGTTCAAAAACAGAAATGCTAATTGAATTATTTCGAATAGAAGTTCCAGAAATCGGTGAAGAAGTTATAGAAATAAAGGCTGCTGCACGTGATCCAGGCTCTCGTGCAAAAATTGCAGTAAAAACTAATGATAAACGTATAGATCCAGTAGGGGCTTGTGTAGGAATGAGAGGAGCCCGTGTACAAGCAGTATCAAGTGAGTTATGTGGTGAACGTATTGATATTATTTTATGGGATGATAATCCTGCTCAATTTGTTATTAATGCTATGGCCCCTGCTGATGTTGCGTCAATTGTTGTAGATGAAGATCATCACACCATGGATATAGCTGTAGATGTTGGAAATTTAGCACAAGCTATTGGTCGAAATGGTCAAAATGTTCGTTTAGCTTCTCAAATTAGTGGTTGGGAGTTAAATGTTATGACTACAGAAGATCTTCATTATAAACATCAAGAAGAAGCTCATGCGGCTTTTAATACTTTTAAAAAAAATCTAAATATTAGCGAAAATGTTATTAAACTTTTAGTGAAAGAGGGTTTTTCTTCTCTTGAAGAATTAGCTTATGTACCATTTAATGAGTTGTTAGAAATTGATAATTTGACTAGAGAAGAAGCAAAATTAGTACGTGAAGGTGCAAAAAGTAGATTGCGTCTAATCGAATTAGATCAAAAAAATAAAATACAAGAAAAAAAAACAGAACAAGATTTATTAAATATTAATGGTATGAATTCAATGCTAGCTTTACAATTAGCTGAAAAAAATATATTTACTTTAGAAGAATTAGCTGATCAAGGGATAGATGATTTAACTGATATTAAAAGTTTAAATTCTGAACAAGCTGGTTTATTAATAATGACTGCTCGTAATATCTGTTGGTTTGGTAGTAAAGTCTGATAATAGGAAGAAATAGTATGACAGATATAAGCTTAAAAGTTTTATCTCATGAAATAAAAATATCAATTAAAGAACTAATAAAAGAATTATCTAGTATAGGTATAGTAAAAAATGAAAATGATCAAATTAGTGTAATTGAAAAAAATATTTTATTAAAACATTTAGAATCTATAAAGAAATCTTCTTTAAATACTTTAATTTTACAAAGAAAAACACGTAGCACTTTAAGTGTATCAACGATTAGTGGAAAAAATAAATCTATACAAGTAGAAATTAGAAAAAAAAGAACTTATATAAAAAATAACAAATTTGAAACTACGACTTTATCAAATATCTCCGGTACGAATACATCTTCGCTTCAAAAGGAAGCGTTTTTAAAAAATAAACAAAAAAATACTTTAAAAACATTAATAGAAAATAATATTCCAGAAAAAAAATATACAAACAAGATTGAAATACTACCATTTAATCCAATTAACACAGAACCTTTAAATTCAAAAAAAATAAATAAATCGAAAAATTTAAATGTTTTTAGTAAAGATGAAAAAAATAAAAAAATAAAAAATGCAGAATATAATTTTAGCAATGTAAATGAAAAAAAAAGAACAAAAGAAATTATAGATATTAGAAAATCTTATAAAGAAGAAAAAAAAGATTATCATTTGACAACATTTTTGCATGCTCGTCAAGCTGAAGACGATGATGATAGAGATATGGAAAAAGATAAAAGAAATTATAATCGAGTTGCAAAAAATTACCGTCAGAAAAAAAATAATAAAAATTTTAATAATGGAAAACATCATAAAGAAGAAATTCGAATTTCTAATCGTCAGAAAAAAAATATCAAACAAAAAAATAAACCTATTTTATTACAACAAATTTTTAAAAAACCCGAATCTATTATCAATAGAGATGTTGTAATTAGCGGTATGATTTCTGTGTCTGATTTAGCGAACAAAATGGCCATAAAAAGTTCTGAGTTAATTAAAAGCATGATGAATATTGGAATTATAGGAAATATTAATCATATTCTTGATCAAGACACAGCTCAGCTCATTGCTGAAGAAATGGGTCATAAAGTTATTCTGCATCGAGAAAATATGTTAGAAGAAATGATTATGAAAGATCGTGATATAGGAAATAGCATTTCTACTATTAGAGCACCAGTAGTAACTATAATGGGTCATGTTGATCATGGAAAAACATCGTTATTAGATTACATTCGTTCAACGAAAACAGCTTTTTATGAAGCTGGAGGTATTACACAAAATATTGGTGCTTATCATGTGAATACTGATTTAGGATCTATCACTTTTTTAGATACTCCAGGGCATTCAGCTTTTACTGCCATGCGATCTCGTGGAGTCAAAATAACTGATATCGTTGTTTTAGTTGTAGCTGCAGATGATGGAGTGATGCCACAAACTATTGAAGCTATTCATCATTCACAAGAAGCTAATGTACCAGTTATTGTTGCTATTAATAAAATTGATAAAATAGATTCAGATATTGATAAAGTAAAAAATGATTTAATGAAATATAATATTCTTTCAGAAGAATGGGGTGGTGATAACATATTTGTTCCTATTTCTGCAAAGACGGGAAAAGGTATTAATACATTATTAAATATAATTTTATTACAAGCAGAAATATTAGAATTAAAAGCAGTACCTACTGGTATGGCAGAAGGTATCGTAATTGAGTCTTTTCTTGATAAAGGTCGAGGACCTATAGCCACTGTATTAGTTCAAAAAGGTAATTTACACAAAGGAGATATTATATTATGTGGTTGTGAATATGGTCGTATTAAAGCTCTACGTAATCAATCTGGAGAAGAAGTGTTGAATGCAGGGCCATCAATTCCAGTAGAAGTTTTAGGATTATCAAAAGTACCTTTTTCCGGAGATACAGTGACTGTAGTGCGTGATGAAAAAAAAGCAAAAGAAGTTGCATCTTATCGAAAAGAAAAATCTCGTGAAAAAAAATTAATGAATCAAAATAAAATAAATCTAGATAATATGTTTGATAACATTAATAAAAACGATATTTCAGAACTTAAAATTATTCTTAAATCTGATGTGCAAGGTTCTTTAGAAGCAATTTCAGGTGCTTTGTTAAAATTATCTAATGATAAAGTCAAAGTGAAAATAATTGGATTAGGCATTGGTGGAATTACAGAAACAGATGCTTCTTTAGCTGTTGCTTCAAATGCTATTATTTTAGGATTTAATGTTAGAGCTGATTCTTCTGCTAAAAAAATAATTAATACAGAACATTTAGATCTTCGTTACTATTCAGTTATTTATGATTTAATTGATGAAGTAAAATCTGCCATGACAGGTCTTTTATCACCTGAATATAAACAAAATATTATAGGATTAGCTGAAGTTAGAAATACTTTTAAATCTCCTAAATTTGGCTTAATTGCTGGTTGTATGGTTATTGAAGGTGTAATTAAACGTAATAATCCAGTTCACGTATTGAGAGATAACATAGTTATATACGAAGGTGAATTGGAATCTTTACGTCGTTTTAAAGAAGATGTTAATGAAATACGTAACGGATTAGAATGTGGTATTGGAATAAAAAATTATAATGATATACGTGTTAAAGATATTATAGAAGTTTTTGAAATGAAAGAAATTAAAAGAATTTTATAAATACAAACATGTTTTTTATAAAAAATTTATTTGGTAATATAATAATGGATAAAACTTTTAATCGATCTGTACGTATTGCACAAGAATTACAAAAAAAAATTGCTATAATTATACAACATTCACTAAAAGATCCTCGTATTAAAGGAATTGTAACAGTTTCTCAAGTACAAATGTCTAAAGATTTATCTCATGCTCAAGTATTTGTTAGTTTTTTCAATATTGAAGAAAAATTAAATATAAAAAAATTTTTAATAATTTTAAATCAAACTTCAGGTTATATTAGGAAATTATTATGTAAAAACATGAGATTGCGCATTATACCAAATATTATTTTTTATCATGATGATTCTTTATTAAAAGGTAATTATATATCAATGCTATTAAATAATTTAGAAAAAAAATAATGAAAATACATTATATATTGTGAACAAAAAATAGAGTATGAAGAGGATAGATAGATGTTTTTTCAAAAAAAACGCAATATTCATGGATTGTTATTATTAGATAAACCTCCAGGGATGTCTTCTAATTACGCTTTACAAAAAGTAAAGTTTATTTTTAATGCAAAGAAAGCAGGATATGTTGGTACTTTAGATCCTTTAGCAACAGGAATGTTGCCAATTTGTTTTGGAGAATGTACAAAATTTTCCAGTTATTTAACAGAATCTAAAAAACGATACCATGTAATTGCAAAATTAGGAGAAAAAACGTCTACGTCTGATTCTTATGGTATTGTAATACAAAAACGTCCTGTTTCATTCACATCTTTTCATCTTGATGCATCTATAAAAGAACTTACTGGTGTCATCAATCAAATTCCTTCAATGTATTCGGCAATTAAATTTAATGGTATACCTTTATATAAATATGCACGAAAAGGTTTAAATATTAAGCGTAGTATAAGAGAAGTGTCAATATATAACATTGATCATATTTCTCAAGAAAATAATTTAATTGAATTTCAAGTACTTTGCTCAAAGGGTACATATATTCGAACGCTTGTTGAAGATTTAGGAGAAAAGTTGGGTTGTGGGGCTCATGTAATTTTTCTACGGCGTTTGCAGATAGCATCATATTCTTATGATAAATTAGTGAAAATGTCTCATTTGTATGAACTGTTAAATAAAGAAAAAAATAAAGATATCAATCTTTTTAAAAAAATTGATCATTTGTTAATGCCTATAGATAGTCCTGTATCTTTTTTGCCAAAAATATATCTTTCTTTTCAGCAATCATACTATTTTAAATTAGGACAGACATTAAATTTTTATTCCAAAGTTAAAAATAGTTTAGTACGTGTAATAGAACAAGAACATAAAAAATTTATTGGATTAGGAAAGATTACAGAAGAATTATTAATACCACATCGATTACTTTCTACTATGTACTAATTAAGTTATATACTATTAAATTTAAGATGAGCATGATATTATTTTTAGATAAGTTAATTAAATTATGTAATGAATTAAATATTACTTTCATATATGGAGTATTATATGTCTCTGTGTGCAATAGACACAAAAGAAATTATTTTAAAATACGGACAAAACATAAAAGATAGTGGAAAAACAGAGGTTCAAATTGCATTATTAACGACTCAAATTAATCACCTTCAAATGCATTTTTATAAACATAAAAAAGATCATTGTAGTCGTCGAGGTCTTTTAAATATGGTTTCTAAACGCCGTAAATTATTAGATTATTTAAAGAAAAAAAATATCTCTCGGTATTCTATACTGATTGAAGATTTGCATTTAAGACGGTAAATATTTATTTTAAAAATTAAAAAATTTTTTGATGAAAATATATTTTTTTGCAAAGGGCTTTTTTAGCCCTTTTTTTACAATCTTTATTTAAATTTTATAGATTAAATATTAATGTTTGTTCATTAAATTAAAGTTTAAAAAAGTAGTTTTATGTTAAGGATATTATTTTGCTAAATCCCATTGTACGTAAATTTCAATATGGCCAATATACTATTACCTTAGAGACAGGTATAATGGCTAGACAAGCTACAGCTGCTGTTATGGCTAGTATGGATGATACAGCAGTTTTTGTAACTGTTGTAGGACAAAAAAAAACATATCCAGGACAAAAATTTTTTCCACTTACTGTTAATTATCAAGAACGTACATATGCTGCAGGTCGAATACCTGGTGGTTTTTTCAGAAGAGAAGGACGTCCTAGTGAAAATGAAATATTAATAGCTAGATTAATTGATAGACCTATTCGTCCTTTATTTCCTAAAAATTTCTTAAATGAAATTCAAATTATTGCTACAGTAGTCTCAGTTAATCCTCAAATTAATCCTGATATTATTTCTATTATAGGTGCATCAGCGGCATTGAGTTTATCAGGGATTCCATTTTATGGTCCAGTAGGTGCTGCTAGGGTTGGTTATATCAATGATCAGTATATATTAAATCCTACTAGTGAAGATATGAAAAATAGTTCTTTAGATTTAGTAATTTCAGGTACTCAGAACGCTGTTCTTATGGTAGAAGCAGAATCAAAAATACTCAGTGAAGAAAAAATGCTTGAAGCTATTATTTTTGGTCATCAACAACAACAAGTAGTAATTAATAATATTCGTTCTTTATCAAATGAAGCTAGTAAATTACCTTGGATTATGTCTTATCCAGATATCAATAAGGCATTAGAACTTAAAATTATTGAATTATATGAAAAAGAGATTGGTTTTGCTTATTTAATTTTTAACAAACAAGAACGATTTGAAAAATTAAGTATGATTAAAGAAGAGATAATAAAAAAATTCTCTGATGATAATTCTAATGTTTCTGTATCAGAAATAGAAGATATTTTTCAAAAAATTGAAAAAAAGATTGTACGTAAACGTATATTAAATAATGAAACACGAATTGATGGGCGTGAAAAAGATATGATTCGTGCATTAGACGTTCGTACAGGAATTTTACCGCGTACACATGGTTCTGCTTTGTTTACTAGAGGGGAAACCCAATCTTTAGTATCAGTGACTTTAGGGACATCTCGAGATGCGCAAAATTTAGATGAATTATTAGGAGATAGAACAGATAACTTTTTATTTCATTATAATTTTCCTCCTTATTCTGTTGGAGAAATAGGAGCGGTAGGCTCACCAAAAAGACGAGAAATTGGGCATGGTCGTCTTGCTAAAAGAAGTCTTCTAGCTGTAATGCCGAAAATAGATGATTTTCCTTATACTGTTAGAATAGTATCTGAAATTACGGAATCTAATGGTTCATCTTCTATGGCTTCTGTTTGTGGTGCATCTTTAGCTTTAATGGATGCTGGTGTTCCTATTCAATCTGCTGTTGCTGGAATATCTATGGGTTTAGTGAAAGAAGGAGAAAAATATGTATTACTTTCAGACATTTTAGGAGATGAAGATCATTTAGGCGATATGGATTTTAAGGTTTCTGGAACAGAACAAGGTATTACAGCGTTACAGATGGATATGAAAATAGAAGGTATTACAAATGAAATTATACATGCTTCTTTAAATGCAGCAAGATCTGCTCGACTACATATTTTGAATGTAATGAATCAAGCTTTAAGTAAATCAAGAAGTGAAATTTCTGATCTTGCTCCTCGTATTCATACTATTAAAATAAATCCTGAAAAAATAAAAGATGTTATAGGTAAAGGAGGTTCTGTAATTAGAATGTTGACTGAAGAGACTGGAACTATCATTGAAATTGACGATGATGGTACAGTGAAAATCTCAGCTACTATTAGAGAAAAAGCCAGACATGCTATTCGTAGGATTGAGGAGATCACAGCTGAAATTGAAGTAGGGAGAATTTATTCAGGAAAAGTAACTCGCATTGTTGATTTTGGTGCTTTTGTTTCAATTGGTTTTGGAAAAGAAGGTTTAGTACATATTTCGCAAATTGCGGATAAAAGAGTAGATAAAGTATCTGATTATTTAAAAATTGATCAGATAATATCTGTAAAAGTTTTAGAAATAGATCGTCAAGGTCGTTTAAGATTAAGCATTAAAGAAATAGAATAATGATATTATTCTCAATAAATAATAATATTATCTGATATAATTGTTTTAAATTAATGAAATATAAATTTTTTATTATTATCTAAAAAATGAAACATTTTTAATAAAATATAGATTTATATCTTTTCAAATAGTACCATAGATATGATATAAAACTTAATTCATTTTATTTTTAAAATTATCTTGATCTAAAAAAATAGATTTATGATTTTTAAAAAAATAAACTTCAATCATTTGCTAATGTTATTTTTTTTAATAAAAAATATATATTTAAAAAATCATTAGCAATAACTAACAAATATAATTTTATTGTTATAAAAATTCAATTTTATATTTGTTAAATCATTTAATTTGAGCCGGTTCACACTTTTCAATGAGAATAAATCAATATTTTCATCATGAGCTATGTAGACTGGCCACTGTAACTTAAAAGGCATATCTACTGCATGACTCATATTGAAAGCACATTTTCTTTTCTTGGTTTAAATCCTTTTATTATTCAATCTTTAACTGAAATGGGATATGTTAAACCTTCTCCTATTCAAGCAGCCTGTATTCCTTTACTTTTAGAAGGACGTGATGTATTGGGAATGGCACAAACTGGAAGTGGTAAAACCGCTGCTTTTTCATTACCATTATTACATAATCTTAATATTAATTTAAAATCTCCTCAAATATTAGTATTAGCTCCTACAAGAGAGTTAGCTGTTCAAGTAGCTGAAGCTTTTTCAGATTTTTCTAAATATATGATCGGCGTACATGTATTACCTTTATATGGTGGTCAAAGATATGAACTACAATTACGTGCGTTAAGACAAGGACCTCAAATTGTTGTAGGAACTCCAGGACGTTTATTAGATCATTTAAAAAGAGGAACTCTTAAACTTTCAAACTTACATGGATTAGTTTTAGATGAAGCAGACGAAATGTTACGTATGGGGTTTATTGAAGATGTAGAAACTATTATGGCACAGATTCCTAAAGAACATCAAACTGCATTATTTTCTGCTACAATGCCAGAGGCAATACGTCGTATTTCTAAAAGATTTATGAAAAATCCACAAGAAGTAAAAATACAATCTAATATTACTACACGTCCAGATATTAAACAAAGTTACTGGATGGTATATGGTCGAAAAACTGATGCATTGATTCGTTTTTTAGAAGCAGAAGATTTTTCTGCTACAATTATTTTTGTTAGAACAAAAAATGCAACATTAGAAGTATCAGAAGCTTTAGAACGAAATGGATATAATAGTGCTGCATTAAATGGAGATATGAATCAAGCTTTACGAGAACAAACTTTGGAAAGATTAAAAAATGGTCGATTAGATATTTTAATTGCCACAGATGTTGCAGCACGAGGTCTAGATGTTGATCGCATTAGTTTTGTTATCAATTATGACATTCCTATGGATTCTGAATCTTATGTTCATCGTATAGGTCGTACGGGTCGAGCAGGTCGAGCAGGTCGAGCATTATTATTTGTTGAAAATCGTGAACGTCGTTTATTACGCAATATAGAACGCACTATTAAACAATCTATTCCAGAAGTACAGTTACCAAAAATTGAATTATTATCTCAAAGACGTCTTGAAAAATTTGCTAAAAAAGTGCAGCAGCAATTAGAAAGTCGAGATTTAGAACAATATAGTGCTCTATTAGATAAACTGTATTCTACTGATGATTTAGACATAAAAACTTTGGCTGCTGCTTTATTAAAAATGGCTCAAGGAGAGCGTCCTTTAATTATTAAACCTGATAAAGTCCATCGCTCATCAAAAGATGTATTTTTTAAAGATGAACGTCGGCGTGAAGAAATACGTCATACTCGACAACGTCGTGAGCGTCGTGATAATAAAGATGTAGACTTATATCGTATTGAAGTAGGTCGTAATGATGGAGTAGAAGTTCGTCATATAGTAGGAGCTATTGCTAATGAAGGGAATATTAATAGTCGTAATATTGGCAATATTAGACTATTTTCTTCTTATTCTACGATTGAATTACCTAAGAGTATGTCTAAAGATTTATTACAAAACTTTACTAATACTAGAATTTTAAGTAAACCTATTAACATGCAATTATTACGTGACTCTAAAATTTATGAGACTAAAACATCTAGTCGTGCAGTATTTAACAGGGATAAAAATAGTAATCGTCGTTTTTCTGAAAATCGTCTAAATAAATCCAGCACTACTAAAAACGAATCTAAAACATCTTTTTTTCGTCGTAGAAATGTTTAACTTGTCTAAGTTTTATGCCGCTTTGCGGCATATTAATTATATTTAATATCTTATAATAAGATTATAGAAGATATAAAAGTATTCTTTTATTTATAAATAGTTTAAATATATTTTTTTATTTTTTACATGCTATAGCTTCAATTTCTATTTTTACATTTTTAGGTAAAGCTTGAACTTCAATACAAGATCTAGCAGGAAATTCTGATTTATTATCTATAAAAAATTTCATATAAATTTCATTAATAATGTTAATTTCTTTTAAATTAGTGGTAAAAATCGTAGTTTTTATAATATCTCTTACTTGAAAATTTGAAGATATTAAAATAGATTTTATATTCATTAACACAATATATGTTTGTTCGGAGATATTTTCTGGAATATTGTTAGATGCAACATCAATAGGTATTTGTCCTGATAATACAAGAGTATTGTTAATCTGAATGGCTTGTGAATAAGGTCCAATAGGTTTAGGTGCATTTTTACTGTTAATTATATTTTTCATTCGGAATCACCATTTTTTATGTTTAATCTTATTTAGATTAGCATCATCATTAATATGATAAAACTATTCTTTTAGAAAATTCTTTTTCACAATATTTACATTTTAAACGTAAATGATTCAATTTATCTTTTTGAAAAATAAAGCTAGAAGTTATAAAATTATCATGACTGATACAATTACTATTTGGACAAATTAAAATTCGATCAATTTTTTTTGGTAATTTTGGAAAAGTTTTTCCTACAAGATTATACTCATTAATATAATTTACAGTTGCATGTGGCGCATAAATTGCTAATTGATTAATTTGATCATCGCTTAGAAAAGTATTTTCAATTTTTATAATATCTTTTTTTCCTAATTTTTGAGAAGGTAAATTTAGTCCTATAGTAATTCTTTTTTCTGTTTCTGTGAATTTGAATAAAGACAATAATTTAAAACCAATATGTGCAGGTATGTGATCAATGACGCTACCGGATCTAATAGCTTCCACTTGAAGTTTATTTATTTGCATTTTTATTGTGAGTGTTTTTCTATTAATACTAAGGACAAAATTGCTTGACGTGTATAAATTCCATTTTCTGCTTGTTTAAAATACCAAGCATAAGGTGTATGGTCAACATCATAATCTATTTCATCTATGCGAGGAAGAGGATGTAATATTTTTAAATTACTACGTGCATTTCTTAAAGTTGAAGAATGTAATACAAATTTGGCTTTTGCATTTGCATATTCAGTAGAATCTAACCTTTCTTTTTGAACGCGAGTCATATAAAGAATATCTATTTCAGATATTATTTCTTCAATATTTTTATATCTTTTCCAACAAATTTCTTTTTTATTAAGCATATCGTTAATATAATTAGGCATTTTTAATGCATCAGGAGAAATAAAAAAAAATTTATTATTTTTAAATTTTGCCAATGCTTGTGTTAGTGAATGTACTGTTCTTCCATATTTAAGATCTCCGACTATAGCAATATTTAAATGAGTTAGTCTATTTTGAGTTTCTTGAATAGTAAATAGATCTAAAAGTGTTTGTGTAGGATGTTGATTAGCTCCGTCTCCTGCATTAAAAACTGGTACGCCATTAGAAAATTCTGATGCTAATCGTGCAGAACCTTCTTTTGGATGTCGAATAATAATAGCATCTACATAAGAACTAATCACTGAAATGGTATCTGCTAATGTTTCTCCTTTCTTTCCTAAAGAAATGTTGTTTCCATCAGAAAATCCGACTATTGAAGCTCCTAATCGATACATAGCAGTTTCAAATGATAAGCGAGTGCGAGTGGAGGCTTCAAAAAAACAACTAGCTATAATTTTATCTTTTAACAAATTAGAACGTGATTTTTTTTTGAGAATTGCAGATTTTTTTAAAACTAATTCTAATTCATTACGATGAAGATCATTAATCGAAATGATATGTTTTCTATATAGAGAATTTCTCAAATTTGATTTTCCTTAAAAATATCAGAAAAGATAGAGTAAGACACTCTGAATTATAGAAAACTCTATAAAAAAATACTAAATATTTATATTTATTTTAAGCGTTTTAAAAATCAATGGTTTTTAATAGACTAGATACAAGAATTGCTTTGATTGTATGCAACCTATTTTCTGCTTGTTCAAAAATTATTTGTTCATGCTTTTGAAAAATATCGTCTGTTATTTCCATGCCATTTTCAAATCCATATTTTTTTAATATAGATTGTCCTATGATTGTTTTTTGATCATGTAAAGCAGGAAGGCAGTGTAATACTTTTACTTTATTATTATTAGTGAGGTTTAACATAGAAGCATTTACTTGATAAGCACTAAGTAATTCAATTCTTTTTTCCCATATTTCTTCAGGTTCTCCCATCGACACCCAAACATCTGTATAGATAAAATCTACGTTTTTAACACCTGTTAAAATATTTTCAGTACAAGTAATTTTGCCTTTTTTGTTTTTATATTTTTCTTGACAGAGTCTAAATAATTTTTTATCAGGCCAACATTCTTTAGGAGAAACTAATCGTAGATCTAATCCTGTTAATGAGGCTGCTTCTAATAAACTATTTCCCATATTATTGCGTGTGTCTCCAACATATGCGCATTTTATTTCATGAAATTTTTTATTTGGAAAAATTTCTTTTATAGTTAATAGATCCGCAAGTAGTTGTGTTGGATGGAATTTTTCAGTTAAACCATTCCAAACTGGTACTTGTGAATATTTTGCTAAAGTTTCTATTGTTTTATGACAATGACCCCGATATTGAATACCGTCGTATAAACGTCCAAGAACTTTTGCAGTATCTTGAATTGATTCTTTTTTTCCCAAGTGTGTACTTCCTGGTCCAAGATACGTAACGTTGGCTCCTTGATCAAATGCAGCCACTTCAAAAGAGCATCTTGTGCGAGTAGATTCTTTTTCGAAAATTAAAGCAATATTTTTTCTTTTAAGAAGCGGGATTTCTTGATGATTTTTTTTATTTTGTTTTAATTTTTGAGCTAAAAAAATAATTTTTTTTAATTCTTTAGAATTAAAATCTAATAGTCTCAAACAATCGCGTTGATAAAGATCATTCATATATTAAAGTCTCAGTATTGAATAAAAAATATGTTTTTAATTAAATTGAAATGAGATAATAAATATTATTATAGTATATAATATTTTTTGTATTGTAATATTAAAATTAATTATAATGATTTAATTAAATAATAAAATAAATTTATACAAAATATTTTTTTGTATTAATCATTTTTATGATTAATAAAAACAAGCAATATTAGTATAAAAAATACAGTCAATGTATTTATAATTCTAAAAAAACTTGAATTATATTCGTTAACAATCTTTTTAAAAGAGTAAAGATAATGAAATTTTTTATAAAAAACTGTCATTTGGATCAAGAAAAAACTGATTGTATAGTAGTAAATATTTTCGACTCATGTCGATTTTCTACTGCTTTGCACTATTTAGATCGATGTAGTAATGGACATATAACATCTTTATTAAAATTAGGTGATATAACAGGTAAAACAGGAGAACTACTAATGTTATACCACGTACCTAATATTTCTGCAAAGAGAGTATTATTAGTTGGTTGCGGGGAAAAAGATAAGATAACTAGATCTAGTGTAAATAAGATATTGAAAAAAACTATAAATATGTTAAAAAAGATATCTATAAAAAATGTCATTTATTCCTTTACCGAACTAAATATTAACGTCAAAAATAATATATATTGGATAACTAGATTTACAATACTTGCGATAAAGAAATTTTTACATACAGTTATTAAAATCAATAGTTCATGTAAAAAAAGTATTAATTTAAATATTATTAGTTTTAATTTTTTTGAAAAAAATGATTTATTTACAGCAAAAATAGCTTTAAAACACGCATTAGCTATTGATTCTGGAATTACGTCTGCAAAAAATATAAGTAATTTACCACCTAATATTTGCAATCCTTTGTATTTATCTTATCAAGCACAAAAACTTGCTCAAAAATATCAAGATAATATTAAAGTTGAAATAATTGATATAGAAAAAATGAAAAAATTAGGAATGAATGCTTATGTAGCTGTAGGAAGTGGAGCAAAAAATAAACCATTTATGTCTGTCATAAAATATACTGGAAATAGTAATAATAATAAAGTTATTGCTTTAGTGGGAAAAGGATTAACTTTTGATTCAGGAGGAATATCTATAAAACCTGCCTCTAATATGCATGAAATGAAATATGATATGTGTGGTGCAGCGGCAGTATATGGGACTTTAATTATGGCTGCTCAATTAAATTTACCTTTAACAATAATAGGAGTTTTATCTGGTTGCGAAAATATGCTAGGAAGTAATTCTTTTAGACCTGGAGATGTTGTAACTACTATGTCAGGACAGACCGTAGAAATATTAAATACTGATGCCGAGGGACGTTTAGTTTTATGTGATTCGTTAACGTATGTAGAACGTTTTTTTCCAAGTATAGTCATTGATGTTGCTACATTGACTGGAGCATGCGTTACAGCTTTAGGTGAATCCATCAGTGGTCTTTTTTCTAATAGTGAAGATCTTTCAAGAGAATTAAAATATGCTTCCCAAGAAACAGATGATAAAGTATGGCGTTTACCATTACTGGAAGAATATAAAAAAGGATTGCATTCTCCTATTGCAAATATTTCTAATATAGGAAGCAGTAAAGCTGGAGCTATAACTGCAGCCTGTTTTCTTTCTTATTTTACAAAAAAATATAATTGGGCCCATTTAGATATTGCCGGAACTGCATGGAAATCTGGTAGTAAGGGAGCGACAGGTCGTCCTGTTGAACTTTTATGTCAATTTTTGTTAAATCAAATTAAAGAATATAAACTATATTAAGTTTATTTAATTGCAGAAAATAAGTTTATTTTAAATTTAGATATTATGTTGCATAATATGGCAATATCGCCTTTTTATTAATACAAATAGTTGAAGAAAATGGAAAAAATTTATAATCCTAAGAATATTGAAGAATCTTTATATGATTTTTGGGAAAAAAATGGATATTTTAAACCTAATAATCAAAAAAAACCTGCTTTTTGTATTATGATGCCTCCTCCTAATATTACAGGAAGCTTGCATATGGGGCATGCATTTCAACAAACAATTATGGATATATTAGTTCGTTATCATCGAATGCAAGGAAAAAATACATTATGGCAAGTCGGAACAGATCATGCTGGAATAGCAACGCAATTGTTAGTTGAACGTCAAATATTTTTAGAAGAAAAAAAAACTAAAAAAGACTATAGTAGAGATGACTTTATTAAAAAAATTTGGATTTGGAAAAAAAAATACAATAGTATTGTTACTAAACAAATGCGACGTTTAGGTGTTTCTGTTGATTGGGACCGTGAAAAATTTACTTTAGATGATGATATTTCTGTTGCTGTCCGAGAAGCTTTCATTTTATTATACAAAAAAAAATTAATTTATAAGAAAAAAAGATTAGTGCATTGGGATTCAAAATTAGAAACTGTAATCTCTGATTTAGAAGTTGAACATCGTGTAGTAAAAGGTAAAAAGTGGTTTATTCGATATCCTATTGTTCAGAATAATATTGTTTCAAATAGTAAAATAAAGTATTTAATTGTATCGACAACTCGACCTGAAACTTTATTAGGTGATACAGCTATTGCTATAAATCCTAAGGATAATAAATATAAAAAATTTATTGGTCAATTTGTAAAATGCCCATTAATTAATAGAATTATTCCAATTATTTCAGATAAATATGCTGATATAGAAAAAGGAACTGGTTGTGTTAAAATCACGCCAGCACATGATTTTAATGATTATAAAGTAGGTTTTAATCATAAATTACCTATGATTAATATTTTTAGTTTTGATGGAAAAATTAGATGTATTTCCGAAGTTTACAGCTATGATGGCCATAAATCTAATGTATATAATACAGATATTCCATTGCAATTTCAAAGTTTAGACATTTTATCTGGACGAAGAAAAATTGTGGAAGAAATTGAAAAAATAGGATTTCTAGAAAAGATTGAAGAATGTGAGATTATTACTCCTTATAGTGAGCGAAGTGGTGCAATTATTGAACCTATGCTTACTAATCAATGGTATTTAAAGATATCAGAATTGTCAAAAACAGCTCTTGATGCAGTAAAAAATGAAAAAATTACATTTATCCCAAAGCAGTATAAAAGTATGTATTTATCTTGGATGAACAATATTGAAGATTGGTGTATTTCTCGTCAACTATGGTGGGGTCACCGTATTCCAGTTTGGTATGATAATAAAAAAAATACATATGTTGGAAGAAACGAAAAAGAAATACGTCAAAAATATTCTATATCAAAAGATATATTATTAATTCAAGATGATGATGTATTAGATACTTGGTTTTCTTCTGGATTATGGACATTTTCTACTTTAGGATGGCCGGAAAAAACATCATTTTTAAAAATTTTTCATTCCACGGATATTTTAGTTAGCGGATTTGATATCATTTTTTTTTGGATAGCTAGAATGATTATGTTAACTATGTATTTCATTAAAGATGAACATGGAAAACCAGAAGTTCCTTTTAAAAATGTTTATATAACAGGTTTAATTCGCGATGAAGAGGGGAAGAAAATGTCAAAATCAAAAGGAAATGTACTTGATCCTTTAGATATGATAGATGGCATTTCTTTAACAGAATTAATTAAAAAAAGAACAAGTAATTTGTTACAACCAAATGTATTTAATAGTATTGTTCAGCGTACTATTCATCAATTTCCTCAAGGTATTGAATCTACTGGTACAGATGCACTTCGTTTTACTTTTTCTGCATTAGCGTCTAATACACGTGATATACAGTGGGATATGAATCGATTAAAAGGATATCGTAATTTTTGTAATAAGATTTGGAATGCTAGTCGTTTTGTTTTAATGAATACAAAAAATCATTTTTTTGTAAAATTTAATATAACAGATCGAATGCTAATAGTAAATAAATGGATTTTAATAGAATTAAATAATACAATTAAATTATATCGTGCATCATTAGATACTTATCGTTTTGATGTTGCATCTAATATTTTATATGATTTTATTTGGAATATTTTTTGTGATTGGTATTTAGAATTTGTAAAAATTATTTTTAAAAATAATACTTCTGAAGAAGTATATTTTACTAAAAATGTTTTAATATATGTTTTAGAGTCAATTTTAAGATTAGCTCATCCTATTATACCTTTTATTACTGAAACAATTTGGCAACGTGTAAAAATAGTTAAAAATATTCAAGCTGAAACAATTATGTTGCAAAAATTTCCAAAGTATAATTATTTATTATCTGATAAAAAAATATTATTACATGTTTATTGGATTAAAAAAATAATAATATTTTTAAGAAATATTAGAATTAATATGAATATTAATGCTACTAAATTAATCCCATTGTTTTTATATAAAATAACTTCTGAACAAGAAAGAATAATTAAGGAAAATGCTATTTTACTAAAAAAAATATCTTTTTTAAATGAAATTACAATATTATTTGAAGCATATAATCAAGATTTATGTATTAAAGAAATAATTGATGGAGCAGAAATTATATTACCTATATTAAATCTTGTAGATAAAACAATAGAATTAAATAGATTAAAAAAAGAGTTTAACAAAATACAAATGAATTTAATAAAAATTAAAAATAAACTATCAAATAAAAATTTTATATCTAATGCTCCAGAAAAAATAGTTATGCAAGAGAAAATAAAATTATTAAAATTGAATAAAATATATCAAAAAATATCACGACAAATAAAAATTTTTACTAATTTATCTGAAAAAAAATAATTTTTTTAAAAAATAAAAGGTATTTTAATGTCTATTTTACATAATATTATTTGCAAAAAAAAATTAAAGAATAATATGTTATATGAAAAAGAACCTCGTTTAACATTGTCTTTTTATAAATATTTTTCTATTAAAAATCCTCAAGAATATAGAGATAAAATTTATAGAAATTTTTATAAAAATGATGTTTTAGGAAGAATTTATATAGCTTATGAAGGCATTAATGCTCAAATAAGCGTTCCTGTAAAAAATTATTTTTTTATAAAACAATTTTTATATCAATTACATTCTGTGTTAAATAATTTACGTATTAATAAATCATTAAACAACAAAAAATCTTTTTGGATGCTTTCCGTTAAGGTAAGAAAAAAAATTGTAGAAGATGGAATTACAGATCCTAATTTCAATCCTGATGATGTTGGTGTTTACATAAAATCAAGACAAGTTAATATGATGTTAAACGATACAAAAACAATATTTATTGATATGAGAAATTCTTATGAGTATGCGATTGGTCATTTTGAAAAAGCAATTGAAATTAAAAGTTTAACTTTTAGAGAACAGTTAAAAAATGTAATTAGATTAATGGAACATGCTAAAAATAAAAGAATTGTAATGTATTGCACAGGTGGTATTCGTTGTGAAAAAGCGACTGCTTGGATGCGTTTTAATGGTTTTAAATTTGTATATCATTTAGAAGGAGGTATTATTGGTTACGTACATGATGCTAGAAAAAATGGACTACCAGTTCTTTTTAAAGGAAAAAATTTTGTATTTGATTATCGTATGAGTGAAAAAGTTTCAGAAGAAATAATATCATCTTGTTCTCAGTGTAATAATCTTTCGGATAGTTATATTAATTGTAAAAATAATGCATGTCATCTTCTTTTTATTCAATGTAAAAATTGTGCAATTGCTTTTAATAATTGTTGTTCTTTAAATTGCATGAAGAAAATTTAATTTAAATTACCATATATAATAATCTAAAAATATTTTATGTTTTGTTTTTTATATTAATATTTTCTAAATTTTCCCAATATATTAATGTTTCTTTTAGTTTTTTTTCTTCTTGCATTAATTGTTTTAAAACTGGCAGTTTCTCGTCTATTTTTTTTTTAAAAAAACATGGGTGATTGATTGTATTTTGCAATTTTTTAATATCAGATTCTATTTTTTCTATTTTGATTAATGTAATCTGCAATTCTTTTTTAATTTTGTTATTATTTGCATTTTTTTTACTATTAACATTTAATTTGTTTTGTTTTATTTTTTTATATTTTATTTCTTGTATTAGATAATTTTTTTCTTTTTTTAGAGAGTCATAATTACCGATATGAGTCGTAATTGATCCATTTTTTTTAAATAACCAACATTTATTAACTGTATTATTAACAAATTTTTCATCATGGCTAACTATTAAAACGGTTCCTTTATAATCGATAACAATTTTTTCTAATAATTCTAGTGTATCTAAATCTAGATCGTTAGTTGGTTCATCTAGAATTAAAACATTACTAGGTTGTAAAAATATTTTTGCTAAAAGCAATCTATTACATTCACCACCAGATAGTGTCTTTACAAAAGATTTTAATTGATTAGGTTTAAAAAGAAAATTTTTTAGATATCCTATTAAATGCTGTTCCTTTCCGTTAATAATGATCGTTTCTTTTCCATAAGATATATTATCTATAATAGATTTATTTGGATCTAATATAGATCTATTTTGATCAAAATATGATATTTTTAATCCTGTACTTTTATAAATATGTCCATTTTGTGGGGTTTTTTCTCCTATTAAAATTTTTATCATAGTACTTTTTCCACATCCATTATTCCCAATCAATGCTATTTTATCACCATGTTGAATTATTGATGAAAAATTTTTTACAATAAATTTATTTTTTATCAAAAAAGTTATATTATCTATTTCAAAAATTATTTTTCCCAAATGATTATTAGATTGATTGATTTTTATATCAGTTAATTTTTCTATTTGTGTATAATTATGATATTCTTTTCGTAATAATTTTAAATTTTTCACCCTACCTTCATTTCTAGTAGAACGTGCTTTAATACCTTTTCTAATCCATTTTTCTTCTTTTTCAAGATTTTTATCGAATATTTTTTTTTGAATTTTTTCGATGCGATTACTATCATTTTTTAATTTTATAAAATTTTTATAATCTCCTGGCCAAGAAATTAATTTTCCTCGATCTAGGTCCACAATACGTGTAGATACATTTTGAATAAAATTTCTATCATGTGATACAAATAATATACTCCCATTAAATTGTTTTAAAAATTTTTCAAGCCATTTAACTGTTTTCATATCTAAATGATTGGTTGGTTCATCAAGTAACAGTACATCGGGTTTTCCTATTAGAGCACGACTTAATGCTACCTTTCTTAATAAACCTCCAGATAGTTCAGATAACAAAATATTTTTTTTTAATTGAATTAATTCAATTGTTTTTTCTATTTCTATAATTTGATTTATATTTAATTTTTTTTTAATTAAAGAGATATTATAATTTTTTTCTTGTTTTATTTGACTATTGTTAAATCCTGAACTAAGAAAATCATATATAGAAACATTAATATTTATAGGATTTTCTTGTTTTAAATAAGATATTTTTATATTTTTTCGGTAAATTACAAGACCATGGTCTAAGTCTTGTTTTTTATTAATAATTTTTAAAATAGTTGATTTTCCAGTTCCATTTTTACCAATTAAACATATTCTTTCATGTGGATTAATATGAAGTGTACTATTTTTTAAAATATTTAAATTACTAAATGATAAACATGCATCTTTAATTTGAATTAGAGGCATAAATTTTTTCTGTCCTTATATTTATTAGGCATGTTTTATTAACCAGGAATGAAAAATATTTGAATTATTTAAATGATCTTTACATTGTGTTTTTTCCGTAATATTTTTTGCATATAATTTTATTTTTTCAAGAGAATCAATATTAATGTTAAAATTACGCGTAGAACTTGAAAAAATAATATTACCATTATACCGCAAAGTGCTTTTTAAATATCTCATTAGAATAAGATAATCTCTTTTTAAATCAAAAGATTTTTTCATATTTTTTGAATTGGAAAAAGTTGGTGGATTGATAAATATAAGATCAAATTTTTTATTATTTTTTTGTAACCAATTTAGGCAATCTGCTTTAATAAAATTATGATTAGAACCATTTAAATTATTAATAGACATATTTCGAATCGACCATTCTATATAAGTATTAGATATATCTACACTCGTTGTACTGTTAGCTTTTCCTAATCCAGCATAAACGCTAGCAGTTCCAGTATATGAAAATAAATTTAAAAAATCCTTACCTGGTGACATGACTCCTAATAATTTTCTGATAAGTCGTTTATCTGAAAATAATCCAGTATCTAAATAATCTACTAAATTAACTAGAAATTTTGCATTATATTCTTTAATTATAATAAAACTATTGCTGTCAAATAATTTTTTATATTGTGTTTTATTTTTATTTTTTTGTCTAATTTTAAATATTATATTATTAATATCAATAGATAATATTTCTTTTGCGTAATAAATAGCATGACATAATCTTTTGTGTGATTTTTTACAATTTATTAATTTAGGAGCTTTATATTCTTGAATAACTAGCCATTTACTATAAATATCAACTATTATATTATAATTCGGTAAATCAGCGTTATATACACGAAAACATTCTATTTTTTCCCGAATAGTCCATTTTTTTAATTTATTAAAATTTTTCTTTAATCTATTGCTATATTCATTATCTTCTATATTTAATTTGTTTGAGAAAATAGTATAATTTTTTTGAATGCAATTTAATGCTCCATTTTTTAAAATATATTCTTTATCTGATTGCATTTGCAAAAAATTTAATAAAAATTTTGATGAACTAAAAATAGATAATTTCCAATTTTGAAAATATCTTTTCGATGATACTCCTAATTGTATATATAAACCTACAAGTTGACTTTCAGTTTGCTGTCTTTCTCCATATGGTGGATTACTTAATATTATTCCAATTGTTGCAATACTATAAACATTTTTTAAGTCATTTAAATTTTGTGTAAAAAATTTTATTATTTTTGATAAACCTGCATTCGATGCATTTATTTTAGCGTTTTCTATAACTGTAGGATTATAATCATATCCTATAAAATGATTTTTTAAGCATTTTTTTATGCCTATTTTAAATCTTTTTTCTGCTTCTTTAACAACATTTATCCATACATTTTTATTATATTTTTTCCATGACTCAAAACCCCATTTTAATCTTTTTAATCCAGGTGCTCTATCGCAAGCTATCATGGCAGCTTCAATTAATAATGTTCCTGATCCACACATTGGATCTATCATAGGAATACTATTATTCCATTCTGAATTTAATACAATTGCAGCTCCTAAGTTTTCTTTAATAGGAGTAGAATGGGAATTTTTTCTATATCCTCTTTTATTTAAAGCTGGTCCACTTAAATCCAACATGATATGTATTGTATTATCATTAAATAAAAATGATTTAATACGAATATCAGGATTGATAGGATTAATATTGGGACGTGCTGAGTATGTTTTATTAAACTGATCAACAATGGCATCTTTTATTATCAGTGCTCCAAATAAACTATTACGAATAATATTATTAATTCCTTTAAAATTAATTAAAAAGGTATTTTTTACGCAAAATATTTTAGTCCAATTGATGCTATATATATTAGAATAAAGTTCTTCCTTGTCAGATATTTTAAATTTTTTTATACATAAAAAAATACGAGAAGCTATGCGACTCCACATTAAACTTTTATATAATAGTAATTCATTTGCTTCAAAATAAATGCCTCCATTGATTACATTTAATTTTTTTGCTCCTATAAATAGGAGTTCTTTTTCTAACAATTTTTCAGTGCCAAAATTTGTACTTGCAAATAAATAGTGCATTTTTTTATAATTAATTTAATTAAGTTAAATGTGAAATTTAATATGAAAAATATTTGTTTTTATTGCATCTATAAAATTTTATATTTTAAACTAATACAATTTTTTATATATTTTCAATAATTTTTCTAATAAGATACGGTCCATGATATACTAATCCAGAATAAATTTGTATCAAGGTAGCACCTGATTGAATTTTTTCTTGTGCTGAATCTATAGAATTAATGCCTCCAACTCCAATAATAGGAATTTTTTTTTGTAAATATTTTGATAATAATAAAATAACATTAGTGCTTTTTTTCTGTAGAGGCAATCCGCTAATTCCTCCTTCTTCTAAACTATGTTTGTATCCTGATATTAGCGAACGGTCTAATGTTGTATTGGTAGCAATTACTCCATCGAGTTTATATTCAATTAATTTTTTTGAGATGTATTTTAATTCTTTTTTTGAAAGATCTGGTGAGATTTTAATTGCTATAGGAACATATTTAAAATATTTTTTATGTAACTCTGCTTGTTTATTTTTTATATTATATAGCAATTCATTTAGAATTGTTCCATGTTGTAGAGTTCTTAAATCAATAGTATTAGGTGATGAAATATTAATAGAAATGTAACTAGCATAGTTATAAATTTTTTCTATACATACTAAGTAATCATTTATTGAATTTTTAATACTAGTATCTCTATTTTTTCCAATATTAACTCCTAAAATTCCTTTAAAATGAGATTTTTTTATATTTTTAATTAAATTATCTATTCCAAGATTGTTAAATCCCATTCTGTTAATTATTCCTTCCATTTGAGTTATTCTGAACAACCTAGGTTTAGGATGACCATATTGAGGTAAAGGGGTAACAGTACCTACTTCAATAAAACCAAACCCCATTTCTGATAAACAGTTTATATATTCACCATTTTTATCTATTCCTGCTGCTGTTCCTAGTTTGTTACTGAAATTTAAACCCATACATTTAATGTTTTGTGATGATTTGTTCTTGTAAAAGCAGATTTTTTTTAATATTTGAGCTTGTTTAAAATTAAGACATTTTAATACAAAGATGTGAGATTTTTCGGGGTCTATTAAAAATAACAGTTTACGAATTAAATAATAAAACATTATAATTCCTTTTTAATATAAAGTAAAATTCCATAACAATTGACATCAAACATCTTATAGAAAGATTATTTTTGAAAAGTTAATTACTTTCTTATTTATGTTGTTTTTTATAAAAAATTAAAAAATTTTTTATACAATTTAAATATAAAATTATATAATATTTTAGTTATCATATATGAAAAAAGAGTATAATAAAAATATAAAATATATTATGAAACGATATGATTATCCAATAGTAAAAACTTTACTTGACACTGACGCATATAAACTTCATATGCAACAAGCTATTTTTTATAATTATAAGAATGTAGATGTAGTCGCAGAGTTTATTTGTAGAGGAGATAATTTTTTAGGCTGTTATTCTCATGTTTTATTAGAACAAATTAGCATGATGAGATCTTTATCTTTAAGTCATGAAGAATATATTTATATGAACTCTTTTCCATTTTTTAAACAAGAATATTTACATTGGTTGAAAAAATTTCGTTATAATATTTCACAAGTGAAAATAAATAATTATCAAGGACAATTACACATTCGTATAAGTGGATTATGGAAAGAAGTAATATTATGGGAAGTTCCTATATTAGCATTAATTAGTGAAGTATTTCATAGTAACTTTTCTCCCAAAATAAGTTCTAAAAATGCTATAGAACATTTAGATTTAAAATTAAAAAATTTTTTTCATTACACTAAATATATAGATTTATCTCATTTAAAGATTGTTGATTTTGGTACAAGAAGAAGATTTTCTTATGATGTACAATATTCTATTGTTAAAAGGTTAAAAGAAAAATTTCCTTTTCTAATTGGTTCAAGTAATTATCATATAGCAAGAATATTAAATTTATCACCAGTAGGAACACAAGCTCATGAATGGTTTCAAGCACACCAACAAATTAGTTCTAATTTAAAAAAAAGTCAAACTTTAGCATTGCAAAAATGGTTGGATCAGTACGGAAGTCATTTAAGTATTGCATTAACAGATTCTATTACTATGGACGCCTTTTTACGTGACTTTAATTTATTTTTTACTTCTTCTTATAAAGGGATCAGACATGATTCAGGCGATCCAGTAAAATGGGGTGAAAAGGCTTTACAACATTATGAAAAATTAGGAGTAGATCCTGGTACTAAAACATTATTATTTTCAGATAACTTGAATTTCAAAAAAATTATTTCTCTTTATAAAAAATTTAGTCGTAGGATTAACGTTGTTTTCGGAATAGGAACAAAATTAACCTGTGATATTCCTTATGTTAAACCATTGAATATTGTAATTAAATTAACAGAATGTAATGGAAAACCTGTTGCAAAAATATCTGATAGTCCAGGTAAAACATTTTGTTCAGATAAAAATTTTTTAAAAATTTTATATAATGTTTTTGATATACCATCAAGAAAACAGATCTAATTTAGATTGTATAAAAATTTTGTTATAAAAAAAATAGCACTGATATTTTTTTAAATAAAAATTAACAATTTTTTTATTAGAAAAATTATTTTTATAAGAAACTATTTTAAATATAAGTATAAAAGGAAAGATTTTATGAATACAGTATCAATATCAGATATATATAAAGATGATATTATAGTAAATACTTCCATTACTGTCTGTGGATGGGTTCGAAACCGCAGAAATTCAAAATCTGGCTTTTCTTTTATTACAATTTATGATGGTTCATGTTTTTATTCGATACAAGTAGTTGCGAATAATTCTTTATCTAATTATTATAAAGAAATATTACATTTAACAATTGGATGTTCTGTTATTCTTACTGGAATATTAATATTATCAATTGGAAATCAACAAAAATATGAAATTAAAGCGACACAAATTAAAATTTTAGGATGGATAGAAAATCCGGATACTTATCCGATATCTGCTAAGAAACATAGCGTAGAATACTTAAGAGAAGTAGCTCATTTACGAGCAAGAACTAATTTAATTGGTGTAATAGTACGAATTAGAAATCATGTATTACAAGCATTACATTGCTTTTTACAAAAAAATAATTATTATTGGGTTCCTACACCTATTATCACTGGTTTAAATACTGAAGGTGCTGGAGAAATGTTTCGTGTTTCAACACTAGATATGAACAACATTCCTAAAAATAAAGATGGTTCCGTTGATTTTAAAAAAGATTTTTTTGGTAAAGAATCTTTTTTAACTGTTTCGGGACAACTTAATATAGAAACGTATGCTTGTGCCTTATCTAGAGTTTATACTTTTGGTCCTACATTTCGTGCAGAAAATTCTAATACGAGTCGTCATTTAGCAGAATTTTGGATGCTAGAAGTAGAGTCAGCTTTTACAAGTTTAAATGATATATCAGATTTTGTTGAGCATATGTTAAAATATGTTTTCAAATCTCTTTTACAAAATTGTATGCCAGATATTAATTTTCTTAAAAGTTATATTGATAATGATATTGTTATTCGTTTGAAACAATTTTTACAAACAAATTTTGTACGTATAAATTATTTAGATGCTATAAATATTTTGTTAAACTCTAACATTAAATTTAAAAAATCTGTTTTTTTTGGTGTTGATTTAGCTTCTGAACATGAGCGTTTTCTTGTAGAAAAACATTTTAAAGTTCCTGTAATTATTAAAAATTATCCTAAGGAACTAAAAGCTTTTTATATGAGATTAAATGATGATAAAAAAACTGTTTCAGCAATAGATTTATTAGTTCCAAATATTGGAGAACTAATAGGTGGTTCACAACGAGAAGAACGACTTTCTATTTTAGATGAACGTTTGTTAGAATTAGGATTAAAAAAAGAAGACTATTGGTGGTATAGAGATCTTCGTCGATACGGTACAGTTCCACATTCAGGTTTTGGGATGGGTTTCGAACGACTAATATCTTATATTACTGGAGTTTCAAATATACGAGATATTATTCCATTTCCACGTACTGTAAAAAATTCTCATTTTTAATTTTGTTTTTTGTAATATTCATTAAGTCAGTTTTTGAAAATTGAATAGGAATATTCAATCTATAACAATAATAGTTGTTTTATCTGAATTTAAATTCATATTTATTGCAATTAAATTTACTAAAAAGGTAGCATAAAATTATGATAAATCGTAAATCTTTAGCAATAGTAATACCAATATTATTAGCTGCTAGTAATGGAGTTAATGCTTTAGAAATTTTTAATAAAAATGGTAATAAATTAGAGTTGCACGGTAGTATGAATCCTAATCATGAATTATCTCATGGTTTTTTGTCTAAAACGATTAACTCTCATCATGATAATACAAACGCTATTTTAGGTTTATCAGGAGAAGTAAACATTAGTGATGAACTATTAAGTTATGCAAATATTGAATATAAAACGTATGTTAATGCTCCAGAAGAATTTTTAACTACACAAAAAACTAATGCTGTGCGTTTAGGATATGCTGGTTTTAAGTATGGTAATTGGGGTTCAATAGATTATGGTCGTAATTATGGAATTTTACATGACGCGCAATTATTAACTAATCATATACCATATATTACTCAAGATAGTATTTTTTCTTATAATGATAATTATATGTTAGGAAGAAATAATAGTTTACTGACTTATAGAAATAATAATTTTTTTGGTTTATTAGATGGAATTAGTATTGGACTTCAATATGCAGATCAAGTGAAAAACAAACAAGATAATCAAAAAAATAGTTCTGCCTGGGGTGCATCTTTAAAATATGAAACTGACGTAGGACTTACTGCTGTAGGTTCTTTTTTCTCTTCCGAAAAATTAAAGTCTGATAAAAAAGAAGCTCTCAATTCCGTAGATGCATATGGATTAGGTTTTAAGTATGATGCAAATGATATATATATTGCAGCTTTTTATGGTGTAGGAAGTAATTTAACACCATTTGATCTTCATGAAAAACAAGACGGATCTACTGAAAAATCTGTAGGTAAAATAGAAAATATTGAAGCTATTGCAGAATATAATTTTCACTCTGGATTTCATCCTTCTTTAAGTTATTTAGATTCTAAAGGACAAATAAATTCAAGTATAGTAAATACATCTAATAATAACGCTTTTGAATTAGCAAAACAAATTAATATTTCTACTCGTTATGAATTTAATAAAAATATTTCTACTTATATGAATTATAAAATTAATTTATTAAAGAGTAATAATGATTATGTTAAAAAAAATAATATTTCTACAGACAATGTTCTTGGTGCAGGAATAGTTTATCAATTCTAATATCTTTATAAAAGATAATATTTTTTCTTTAATATTAAAAATATTATATAATTTTTTTAATCATTAAGAGTTAGAACTTTCTACTGAGTTATAAATAGCACAATCTATTTTTTATATGTTAAAAAATAATATAGTGTTTTAACTATATACATTTCAGTAGAAAGAACTGCTCTTATTAAAAATAAGATATATTCGTGAAGGATGTAGAATTTTCTTTATGCTATGATAGTTGTAGATATGAAAAAACATTTTATTTTGAATTTTTTTAATAGTATTACTCGTAAAACCTTTCTATTTGTGAAAATACTATTTCTCCGGTTTTAACCAGTGTTAATTGTATTTTTAATAAAAAAAAATTTTTTTCTTCATCAAGACAACTGTAAAGATAATATTTCACATTATTGTTTCTAGATAATAAAATAGCAGTGCTGGTATTTATTGAATCTTTTATATTTAAAATTCCTAATTTTTTTTTATTTTCATTAATTGTTTTGTTGTCAAAAAAATAAACATGATTAGTATGTTTAGAAATTTCATTTTTTATTAAATTTGTTAATTTTTTTGTGTCTATAGTAGAGTGAGATTTATTTTTTAATATATCTACAAAAAACAATATTTTATTATCAACTGATACATCATTTAATGATAATAAATTTAAAATAATTTTTTCTAAGGCACAATTAAAATTCAATGAAATATTTTTTGATTTTTGTGAAAAAAAATTTAAACTTTTTATTTTTACGAGAGTTTTTTCTAGATGATTAGAAAATGAACAACCAGTTATAAAAATTATAGTCAAAAATATACATATTAAATATTTACTCAAATATCATCCTTTAATTTAAAATAGAGAAATTTTTTTCATATATAAATATTTTATTAAGTAATAATTATTAATATAATGAATTTAATTTTTTTCCGCCTAATAAATGCATATGAAGATAATTTATTTCTTGTCCTCCATTCTTATTACAATTAACAATTATTTTATATCCTTCTTTACTAATTTTTTTTTGTTTAGCAATTTTTATAGCAATAGAAAACATATGTGCTAAAATGTCTTTGTTTTTTTCATTAATCTCATTTAATGATGAAATAAAAATATTAGGTACAATTAATATATGCACTGGAGCTTTAGGATTTATATCTTTAAATGCTGTCACTATTGTATCTTGATAAATAATATTTTCTGGTGTTTTTTTATTAATGATGTCTTGAAAAAGTGATTCATGTTTCATGATAAAAAATTCCTTTATTTTAAGATATAATGTTTTTTTTTATATATATATCTATAGCAGTTTTAATATTTTCAGATCTAGTACCAAAAACAGCTTGTATTCCTGATCCTGATATAATTATTCCTGCTGCGCCAAGATTGTGTAAATCTTCTTTATTCACTTGTTTGATTTCAAAAACAGTAATTCTCAGTCTAGTAATACATGCATCTAAATTTTTAATGTTATTTTTTCCACCTAAAGCTTGAACAATATATGGTGCTATTTCAATATTGCTTTTTGACAAGATAGTATTTTTATTTTTTTCTCGCCCTGGTGTATTTAAATCAAAACGAGTTATTAATAAATAGAAAATACTATAGTATAGTAATCCATAAAGTATACCAATAATTGGAAAGAAAAATATATGATGACTATTTCCACTTAATACTATAAAATCTATAAATCCATGTGAAAAGCTTGTTCCTGCTCGCATGTCTAAAAAAATGCATAAAGGAAAAGATAATCCAGCTAAAATAGAATGAATAACATATAATACTGGTGCTACAATAATAAATGAAAATTCAATTGGCTCAGTAATACCTGTTAAAAAAGCAGTTAATGCTGCCGAAACCATAATACTACCTATTTTACTTTTATTTTCTTTTTTAGCAGAATGCCAAATTGCTAAAGCAGCGCCAGGTAAACCATACATTTTAAAAATGAAACCTCCTGATAAATTTCCCGCTGTAGTGTCTCCAGCCATATATCGTGCAATGTCTCCATGAAATACTTGTCCTGCGGCATTAGTATATTCTCCAATTTGCATTTGGAATGGTACATTCCATATATGATGTAAACCAAATGGTACTAATGCTCTTTCTACTAATCCATAAAGTCCAAAAGCAAGAATGGGATTTTGATAAGCAGCCCATTGAGAAAAAATTTGAATACTATGTCCAATAGGAGGCCATATTATAGATAATATTAATCCGATAAATATTGCAAATAATCCTGAAATAATAGGTACGAATCTTTTTCCAGCAAAAAAACCTAAGTATTCAGGTAATTGGATACGATAAAATTTGTTAAACATATATGCTGCAATTGCACCTGAAATAATACCTCCTAGTATACCAGTATCAGCAAGATGCTTATTTTGAATAACATCAATAGTAGTATGCAAAATTATTGGTTCGACTACAGATAATGTTTGTATTAAAATACCATAAGCAACCACTGCAGCTAAAGCTGCAACACCATCATTGTTAGTAAAACCAAGAGCTACACCAATTGCAAAAATTAAAGGCATATTACTAAATACAGAACCTCCTGTTTGAGCCATTATTTGAGAAATAATATCAGGTAATAAACTAAAGTGAGCAGATCCTATGCCAAGCAATATTCCTGCAATAGGTAGTACAGAAACAGGCAACATTAGTGATTTGCCAATTTTTTGGAGATTGGCAAATGTGTTTTTAAACATATTAAAACACTCCTAAATATATTGTATATATAATACGTTTTTTATTTCAATGTTTTCTTTCTTTAAAGAAAAGAAATTAAAATTAAAATTTTTTTTTAAATTCAACAAGTTTGTTACAAAGTTATCATAAAATTTTTTGTACATTAAATAATGTATAAAAGTTTTTTCTTGTAATTTTTGATATTTTTTCTACGTTTTCTTTTTTTAATATAGAAATTTTTTTTGCTATTTCAAATAAATATGAAGGTTGATTTTCTTTTCCTCGATAGGGAACAGGTGATAAATATGGTGAATCTGTTTCTATTAATAAACGTTCTAATGGTATTTTTTTTAATGTAGTTTCTAACTCTCCAGAGTTTTTAAAAGTAATAATTCCAGAAAAAGAAATATAAAAACCTATATCTAATAATTTACGTGCTGAATTATAATTTTCAGTAAATGAATGTAATATTCCCTGGCATTTTTCTGCTTTTTCTTCTTGTAGTATTTTTATAGTATCATCGATGGCATGACGAGAATGTACTATAATTGGTTTTTTTAATCTTATTGCAGCTCGAATGTGTTCTCTAAAAAATTTTTTTTGAATATTTTTATTGTCAGATGAATAGAAATAATCTAACCCGGTTTCCCCTAGTGCTATTACGCGTTCATCAGAAGACAAATCTTCTATTTTTTTAAAAATACTTTTTATTGTATAAAAATTAATCAATTCTTTTTCACAATTTAAAGGATGAATTCCACAAGAATAAAAAATTGAAATGTATTTTTGACATAAATTTTTGATTTTATAAAAATTATTTATAGAAGTTGATACAGTTAAAAATTGTTTTACATTATTATTAAATGATTTATTTAATACATCTTCTATATTTTTATGTAATAAATTATAATTTAATCGATCAATATGACAATGTGAGTCAATCAAGAACATAATTTAATCTCTTTTTTATTTGTATCACTTTATTATGTTTGTAAAAATTCTATATTTAATATTTTTTCCCATTTTAGCAGTTGTTCTAATAATAACAATTCATGATTAATTCCAGATATTTGTATTAGTCTGTATTGACATTTCATCCAAGTACGAATACTAATATCTAAAATAACATGTGTATAATTAAAAGAAAGAAATTGAATTAATTTTATTTGATCAAGATTTATTAAATGTTTTTTTTGATTTAAATTAAATTTAATAGAATCTAAGAGTAAAAAACATATCCAATTAATTTGAATTGTACTATTTTTTTTATTTAGTTTTGGTAAAATATTTAATAGATTTTTATTTTTAAAAGCATTAAACAAACATTTATAAAAATTTATTCTTTCTATCCATATTTCTCCATTAATAAATTTTTTTGCAGATATAGGCAGGCCTTGATTAATTCGTAATGCAGTTAAACATGATCTGTTTTTTTTATCTGTATTGTTTTTTAACCAATTTAAACTATCTTTCTCATCTGGAGCAAATAATTGATATATTAGACAACGACTATTCAATGTGGAATGTAAATTTAAATTTTTATAATCAACTAGAAAAAACCAAGTTCTTTTTGGAGGCTCTTCTAATGTTTTTAAAAAAGCATTAGCTGCTGATTCTGTCAATTTTTCAGTATCAGGTAAAAAAATTATTTTAGATCCACCCTGTCGTGAACATGTAAATATTTTTTCATTAATAATACGTATATAATCAATATTAAAAAAATTATTTTTTTCAGATTGAAAATAATACCAATCTGGATGACTTTTAAAAGACATTAATTTACATCCATGACATTCATTGCAAAATTTTGTTCCTACAGGTTTAAGACACAAAATCCATCTACTAATAAACCAAATTAATAAAGATACTCCTATTCCTCGTTGTGTTTTAATCAAAACAGCATGATGAGCTTTTTTTTTTATATGTTGTTGAACAATATTATTGTATGGTTTTATTAGCCAGGGATATAATTTCATATATTTTTTTTCTGAAGCCAATTTGATATTTTTTTTTCAATATTCTTATTAACAGTATCAATGTTTAGATTAGCGTTAATCTTAATTATTTTTTTATCTAATGATATGTTTTTTAAATAAATCTTTCTAGTTTTTTTAAAAAAGTTTAAACTTCTGCATTCAATACGATCTAATGTATTTCTTTTTAATGCTCTTTTTAGACCAATTTTTGGAGCTACATCTAAATAAACAGTTAAATCTGGAACAAAATCTTTTAAAAATAAATTTTTTAATTGAGATATTATTTTTTTTTTAATACCTAATCCACCACCTTGATAAGCTAAAGAAGATAAATCATGACGATCAGAAATGACCCACATGCCATTTTTCAATGCTGGTTTAATTATTTTTTTAACTAATTGTATTCTTGCCGCATATATTAATAATAATTCTGTTTCTTTAGTTAATTCGTCTGAGTCAAATTTATTTTTTATTAATTTTCTAATTTTTTCTGCAATAGGTGTACTACCTGGTTGACGTACTAATATTATGTTTTTAATGTTTTTTTGATTTAATGTATTTTTAATACACATACTAGCATTAGTTTTACCTGCGCCTTCTAATCCTTCGATTACAATAAATTTATTATTTTTCATTTTTTTATTTTTAACAATTTATTGATATAATTTCAATTATATCTAATTTGTACTAGATTATTTTTTATAAAAATAAATAGATGAATAATTTATTCTTTTATTTTGATACACGATTTTTAACATAATCAATTGATTGTTGTATGGTATTGATTGTTTCTGCTTCTTCGTCTGATATTTCAATATTAAATTCCTCTTCTAAAGACATAATTAACTCTACTATATCAAGAGAATCGGCACCAAGATCATTAACAAAAGAAGCAGTGTTAAAAATTTCTTCTTCTTTTATATCTAATTTTTCAGTAATTATTTTTTTTATACGTTTTTCGATATTGTTCATATTTAAAATATTCCATTTTATTTTGATATAAGATTGTATAAATTAATAAGAGATAAGAATATTATATCATATACATACCACCATTTATATGTAATGTATGACCTGTAATATAAGATGCTTTTTCTGAAGCTAAAAATGCTACAGCATGAGCTACTTCTTCAGTGTTTCCTGGTCTTTTCATAGGTATTTGAGATAAATATTTTTGATACTGTGTTGTATTTAATGTGCTTGTGAAATCTGTTTGAATAAAACCTGGTGCAACAATATTGACAGTAATACCTTTAGATGCTACTTCTAATGCTAGCGATTTATGGAATCCTATAAGTCCTGATTTTGAACTACTATAATTAACTTGTCCTTTATTTCCGGTATAAGCAATGATAGAGCTAATAGTAATAATTCGTCCTTTTCTTTTCTTGATCATAGGACGAATTACTGATTTTACAAGATAAAATATTGATGTTAAATTTATTTGAATTACTTTTTCCCATTCTGTGGAATTCATACTAACTAATAATTTATCTTCTTTTATTCCTGCATTATTAATCAGTATATCAATAGGATATTTTTCTTCACAAATGTTTTGTATTATCTTTATAATTGTGTTGCTATTTTTTAAATTTAAAATAAAACCAAATCCGTTCTCTTTTGCATAATTATTAATTATATCGACGCCATTTTGTGTAGTAGATGTACCAATAATTTGTATACCTTTTGTAATTAGTTTTTTTGCGATGGCCTTTCCTATCCCACGATTCGCACCTGTAATTAATGCAGTTTTTTTGTTTTTATTCATTAATTCCTTTGTTAATTGTTTGAAATGTTATTAAAAAATTTTTTAAATTGTTTGTGCTTAATGAAATAATCTTTTTGTTTTTTTTATTTAAGTTAGTTAATATTTTATTAGGTCCTATTTCAATCATGGTAAAAATTTGTTTTAATTGTATTAAATCTATAATTTCTTTCCATCTAACTGTACTATACATTTGCTTAATTAATGCATTTTTAATTTTATTACTAGATTTTTCAATTTTTACATCAACATTATTAATTATTGGAATTTTTGGTTTTTTTATAGTAATAACTTTTAATATATTTTTTAATTTTTCAGCTATTGGTTGCATTAATTTAGAATGTGCAGGTATATTAATATTTAAATTAAATACATGTCGAGCACCCAACTTTTTACAGTATTCACTAACTTTATATACAGCAGATTTGTCACCAGAAATAACGCTTTGATTATAAGAATTTACACTTGCTAAAGATACTACTTTTTTGCTTGAAGCCATAAAACATGCTTTTTTAACTATTTTTTGGTCTATATTAATAATTGCTTGCATTAAACTTGGACGGTTTATAGTTATTTTTTGCATCAATATACCTCGCAGAAAAACAATTTTTAATGCATCAGAAAATTTTATTGAATCAGAGCATACAAGAGCAGAATATTCTCCAAGGCTATGTCCAGACATTAATGATGGAGGTCTTCCATTTTTATTATGCCAGAGACGATATATTGATACAGATGAAGTCAATATTGCTACCTGAGCATATTTGCTTTGATTTAGTTTTTTATGAGGTCCTTCTTCTATCAATTTTAATAAATTAAAACGAATATAATGAGATGCTTCGTCAAAGGTATATTTAAATATATTATTATTTTTGTACAAAAATGAAGATAACATACCTATATATTGCGCACCTTGTCCTGGAAATAACATTGCAAAAAAGGTCATTATAATTACCTTATTTTAACGATATAGGATAAGACAATATCATTATAGATTTTTTTTATCTTTTTTACGTTTTTAAAAATATAAAAATATATGTATATTTTCAAAATTGATTTATTTAATTATATAAAAAATATTATTTAAATTTAAAATAAAAGTGGTTTTTTATAAAAAATAGTGCTTGTTAAATAAGCACTATTTTTTGAATTTTTTTAAATAACTTTTTTGCCTTTATAATAACCATTAAGAGTAATATGATGTCTGATATGAGTTTCTCCAGAAAATTTATCTATAGATAGAGTTGGTTCTGTTAAAGAATCATGAGCACGTCTCATTCCTCTTTTAGAACGAGTAGGTTTATTTTTTTGAACAGCCATATTATTTTTTCTCTTTTAAATGTATTAAAACAATTAATGTATTAGAATGAATATAAAAAATATTTTTTTTTAAATAGAAATATTTTTGATAAACTATATTATAGTATTTAAGATCATTTTAAAATCTGAATCTAAAGGTGCTTTTATACAAATTTCTTTACCATTTTTAGGATGAATAAAATGAATTACAGATGAATGTAGTAAGAGTCTGTTAATATTAGTTTTATTTTTTATATTATTATCTAAACTATTTTCCCCATAACGTTTATCAAATAATATAGGGTGTCCGATATGTGCAGTATGTACACGAATTTGATGTGTTCGACCAGTTTTTGGTACAATTGAAAGTAAAGTTGATGAAGAGAATCGTTTTTTTATTGTAAAATAAGTTTGTGAAGGTTTACCAATAGAGTCTACTAAAACTTTTCTTTGTTTATTGTGTAATTTTGTTTTTAATAGAGGTTCGGTAATTTTTTTGATTTGAAAGGGCCAAGCACCATGTACTAATGCTATATATTCTTTTTTAATTTTTTTTTCTCTTAATTGTTCATGTAGAAATGTTAAAGATACGCGTTTTTTTGCTAATATTAAAACACCTGATGTTTCACGATCAATACGATGAACAAGTTCAAGAAATTTATCTAGTGGACGCAACTTTCGGAAATATTCTATAACTCCAAAATTTAGTCCACTTCCTCCATGTACTGCTATTCCTGAAGGTTTATTAATAATTAATAAATCGTTATCTTCATATAAAATGCTATTTAATAAAACTGTAGCATGTTCTAAGGGAAAAAAAGTATTTTTTGAATAATATGATAACCTTATCGGTGGAATTCTCAGCATATCTCCAATTTTTAACTTATAATGTGGTGATATTCTTTTTTTATTAATTCGAATTTTACCTGTTCTAATAATTCGATAAATCATGCTTTTAGGTATATTTTTAAATCGACTATGCATGAAGTTATCTAATCGTTGATTTATCATGTTTTCGTTAATATATATAATAGATACCGGTAGAATTTTGTATTTCATTAAAAAAATCTCTATTTTTCGTTAATTTTTTTAATTTTTATTTATTATAATATAATTATTGATATAAATATATTAATTAAATTTATTACTATTAAAATATAGTATTAAAAATTTTTTAAAAAATATATTTTGTATATATACTAATTTTTTATGTATTTATATTTTGAAATTCTTTTTATTTAAATTTTTTATAAAAAACTTATTTTTATAGGTATTTCAAATAAAAGTCATAATATGATAATAAATTATTTTTTTTACAGTTTATATTTCCTGTTGATGTATTTACTTATTTATAAAAATAAGAGAGAAAAAGTTATAATGAAAAGAATGTTAATTAATGCGACTCAACAGGAAGAGTTGCGTGTAGCTCTTGTTGATGGTCAACGTTTATATGATCTTGATATAGAAAATTCTGGATCAGAACAAAAAAAATCAAATATATATAAAGGAAAAATTACTCGAATTGAACCTAGTCTAGAAGCTGCATTTGTAGATTATGGTGAAGAAAAACATGGTTTTTTACCACTAAGGGAAATCTCTAAAAATTATTTTCCAGAAAAATATGTCAATAATTCACGTTTAAATATTAAAGATGTTTTAGAAGAGGGTCAAGAAGTTATTATTCAAATAAATAAAGAAGAACGAGGTAAAAAGGGTGCAGCTTTAACTACCTTTATTAGTTTGGCAGGAAGTTATTTAGTTCTTATGCCGAATAACCCTAAATCTGGTGGAATATCGAGAAGAATTGAAGGAAATGATAGAATACTTTTAAAAGAATTATTATCTTCTTTACAATTACCTGAAGATATGAGCTTAATTATTCGAACTGCTGGTGCAGGAAAATCGATAGAATCTTTAAAATGGGATTTATCACTGAGATTGCAACATTGGGAAACAATTCAAATAATAGCTAAAAATCGAACAGCACCATTTTTAATTCATCAAGAAAGCAATGTCATTGTACGAGCTTTTAGAGATTATTTACGTCAAGATATTGGAGAAATTTTAATTGATAATCCTGAAATATTAGATATTGCTCGTGAACATATTACTTTTTTAGGACGTCCAGATTTTATTAATAAAATTAAATTATATACTGGAGAAATACCACTTTTTAGTTATTTTCAAATTGAAACACAGATAAATTCTGCTTTTCAAAGACAAGTAAGATTGCCTTCTGGTGGTTCAATTATGGTTGATACTACAGAAGCATTGACTGCTATTGATATTAACTCTGCTCGTTCTACAAGTGGTATGGATATTGAATCTACAGCATTCAATACTAATATCGAAGCAGTGGATGAGATTTCTCGTCAATTACGTTTAAGAGATTTAGGAGGCTTAATTGTAATTGATTTTATAGATATGACACCTATCAGTCATCAGAAAGCGGTTGAAAATAGATTGCGTGAAATTACACGTGAAGATAGAGCACGTATTCAAATTGGTCAGATTTCTAAATTTGGATTATTAGAAATGTCTAGACAAAGATTGAGTTCTTCTTTAGGTGAATCTAGTCATCATATTTGTCCAAGATGTACAGGAACAGGGACTATTAGAGATAATGAGTCGTTGTCTTTATCGATTTTGCGTCTGATTGAAGAAGAAGCTCTTAAAGAAAATACTTATCAAGTACATGCTATTGTTCCTATAGAAATAGCTTGTTATTTATTGAATGAAAAAAGAGATGCAGTACATGCTATTGAAAAACGTCAAGCTGGAGGAAAAACTATTATTGTTCCTAGTAAAAATATGAAAACTCCACATTATTCTGTTTCTAGAATAAGAAAAGGTGAAAACATAAATTCAATGAGCTATGCTCTTTCTACTACTCGAAAAAGAAAAGTTATACATATTTTAAAAGAAAATGAAATTGAAAAAAAAGAAAAAAAAACGTTGCATTTAAAAAATTCGAATATTTTTAATCATCATGTAAAAAAAATAAAAAAAGAAAAAAATTTTCAAAAAAATAATTGTGATAATCAAAGTGTAAGATTATTTAATAACAATTTTATTTTTAAAATAATATCCTGGATAAAAAGTTCTTTTTTAATCAAAAATATTTTAATGACACGCAAAGTTATTAAAAAAAATAGTGTTCAAAGTAAAAATAAAATTTATTTAAAAAAAAAACATCATGCTGGTAATAAAAAAAAGACAAGAACATTATCAGAATCATTTGAAAAAAAAGATATATCTTTAGATAATGCTAGAGAAAAAAAATATAATAAATTAAATGTTATTAGTAACAACTTTAATAATTTTTATTTAAAAGATTTAAATTCAAAAATTATGAAAAATAATTATGCTTTTTCTTTAAAAAAATTTAATAACTGTAATAAAAAAAATAATATTAACGAAAAAAAAATTTTAAAAAAAAATGTTTTAAATGAATTGAATAGAAAAAATATCATTAATAATGGTATATTTTATCGAGATTGTGAAAAACCTAAAATATTAAAAAACGAGATTATCAACAATATTTTTTTAAATACTTATCCTATGCAATTTCCTATATTTGTGATGTCTTCAGTTTTTTCATCAGAGTTGTCTTTAAGTAAGTTGTGGATTCAAGATCCTATTTTTTTATTAAATAAAACAAAAAAAAGTAAAAAAAATAGTTTTAGGAAAATATCGAATATACCATCTATTTTAGAAAAAAAACATTTTATTCAAAATCAAATATTTTTAGAAAAAAAATTGGAAAATAAAGTAGTCAATAATTGTAATTCTACAATCAAAAAAACAACAACTATAATTCATCCCTACAAAAAATATAAAAATTTGAATGCAATTAAAAAAAATAAAAAATATAAATATAAACTGATTTTTCAAGAAAAAGATGTATTAATATCTAATAAAAAAAATCAATCAAGCGCTCCAGTAACAAAAATTTCTGAAGATACGTTCTTAAAAGAAAATAATAAAAATATTGATTCTAATTCTTTTTTAATGCGATTAAATATTAAGATAAAAAAATCTGCGGGGGCGCATTCTGCAACAAATTTTTCTTATTCTCCTGCTGCTAAACCTAAAATATAATTGTAATAGTATGTATTAATATTTTTATACTTGTAAAAAATAAAAACTTACTTTAAAGTAAGTTTTTATTTTTTAAAAATATAATTATATTATGTTTTTTAGCTATAGCAGTCAATTATTTCATTAAAGATACGTTCTGCTGTTTGTAAAACTTTTACATTGGCAAGGTAACATTCTTGTTCATAGTTTAAATCTAGATAGTCTTTTTTGGCATCATTAGACATTGAAATTTTTTTATCACGTAGTATTCCTATCATATTTTTTTTAAAAGGGAGTTCTTCTTCAAGCAAATTACATTTGTAGGCTATTGCTTTAGAGAATTTTTGATAAGATTCATCAAGAGTGTCTTGATGGTTTACTAAAATTTCTTTGTGAATGTTTTTAATCGGCATATTAATATTAGTACTTTGATAATTAATTTTATTGTTTGAGGTAAATAAAAATGGTTCATCGTCATCGATTAATAATTCTAGTTTTTCTAATGTTTTAGAATATGGCTTAATCATGTAAATATCACCGTCATCATTCTTACCTTGTATTGCAAATTCGATACCATCAAAAGTAATTAATAAATTATTGTTTTCTTTACGTATATTAGGTTGTACAAAAGAATCATCTGATAGTCTTTTTACTGACCAATTATTATTTTTTAAAAACACAACGTAATCAGTATCTTTAGAATTACTAGTAGAAACCCATTTTGCAGATGTTATAGGAGATGAGTGATTAGTAGAACTAGCTATAACTTCTGGATTGCTAATATTAAAAAATTGTTTACCAATATGACCAAATACATCTTGTCCTAAGATATTGTATGAATTGATACTATCAGCAAAATTCACTGTTAGTTGACCAATTCTATTTCTTGCATGAGTTAATTCTTCTTTTCTAAATTTAAGAAGAGCACCTAAAGAAGCACTTGGTATCATATCCTCTATTTTTTTTACTCTTTTTTCATTATTATCGATATATCCTACACTGATGTATCTATCATCAGATTTAGAGGTTAAAGGAATTAAGTTTTGTTTTTGATTGTTATCTATAATACATATTCCATTATTTAAATAAACTTTATAACTATCTTCACCTTTAACCACTTTAACTCCAACTAAATCATTTAGTTCATCTACTAAATTATCTCTTTTATCAATGAAACTTTGAACTCTGTTTGGTAATTTCAAAACAGGAAAATAACGAATGTCTATAGTGGCATCATGAATTTCATCAATTAATGTATTAACTTTTTGTAGATTGTTAATGACGGATTCTTTAATATCTTTTTCTAAAAATTTTAATTTTCTGTCAAAATCTTTTAATGCAGAAATAATCTTGTTTGATTTTTCTTTGACATTATGATTGATTATATTATTTTTATTAATAACATCATTATCTATTTGTTCATATAGAGCATTGATTAATTCATTAAAAATATTTGATTTTTCGCATAGTAAATCTTCTAATTTAAGTAATTGTTCAATTTTAGTTTGTTCATCTTGAACTTGTACATTGGTTTTTCTTTTTTCTTCTGTAATAAAATCATTATAGTTATCATATATTTCTTGGACTTTTACTGTAGTATTGAAGTCAGAATCTTGCATAGTATTTTCTAAAAAAATACGGTTTTCTATATTTTTTTCAGCGGGATGATTGATTTTATCAGTAGTATTGTTAATCAAAATTCTCATTGCATTTATACCAGAAATAGCGGTATCTAATATAGAACTCATTTTTATTCCCTTTTAGATCATTTTTATTGTTCTGTAAGATTTTGTATTGGTTGAATTTGTTTTAAAATAATGTCGGTTAATCCTATTCCTTTTTGGCTCATACATCTTGATATTTCTTGATCATAAATATCTGTATAAAGACGACTTTGATTATTCCCTAATAAGTCATCTTGTGGTAAAGAGTTTCTCATACTTTTTAGTAACATTTGAATAAATAGACTTTCTACTTCTTTAGCAGTTTGAATGGAATATTTTTTTGAATCATTATGAACTTGATATTTTAGTTCACGAATAAATTGTGTTCCATAATTTGATATATTAAATAATAAATTATCTTTCATTAAACAATTTCCAATTTAGCATGTAAACAACCAGCGCTTTTCATTGACTGTAAAATAGACATTAATTCATAAGGTTTTGTACCTAATTTATTTAAAACACGGACTATTTTATTTAAATTAATTCTATTTAAAAGAAAATCATTTATATAATTTTTATTCATTGCATCTGCTTCAAAATATTTTTCTGTTGTATTTTTCTTTAATGATTTTAAAACATTTAATTCACTTTTTTGATTAATTATTTCATGAACAATTATTGATATAGGTCCATTTGACACTACACATGATCCTAATTTTACTTCCTGATTGACAACAACTGAACCAGTTCGAGAATTTACTACTACTTTAGCTTCTTGAGATGGTAAAGAAATATCAATATTCTGAATATTAGAAAGCATATGTACTTGTACATTATTATTAGCTGAAGTATTTAATTGCACTGTTTTTGAATTAATCGGTATTGCTGTATCTGGATATTTTATATTAATCATATCACTGATGCGTTGTGCTGTAATAAAATCTTCTCTGTTTAATTGAAGATTAATAGTTTTTTGTTTTCCAAAATTAGTGTTTATTTCACGTTCAATAGTTGCACCATTATGGATTATTCCCGAATTAGCTTGTTTTAAATGAATATAATTAAATTTTTCTTGAGTATTATTTTTTTCAGATACTAGTACATTACCTTGAGCAATAGCATAAATTTGATTATCAGTACCCTTCAGAGGCGTCATTAATAGCGTGCCTCCTTTAAGACTTTTAGCATTTCCTATAGATGATACTATAATATCTATTTGCTCACCTGTGTGACTAAATGGAGGTAAATTTGCTGTAACTATTACTGCTGCTACGTTTTTTAGATGCATATTAGCATCAGGAGGCACAATAACTCCTAATTGAGATAACATATTATTCAAAGATTGATTGGTAAATGGAGCTTGTGTCGATTGATCGCCTGTTCCATCTAGACCTACTATTAAACCATAACCAATAAGTTGATTGTCTCGAATTCCTTGAATACTAGTTAAATCACGTATTTTTTCAGCATATGCAGGAATGCACAGATTAATAAAAATAAAAATAATTAATTGTAATAATGATATTATTTTAGACATAAAAAACCTTTATTAATGCACTTTTCAAAAAGTGTTATAGTATATAAATATTTTATTTTCAATAAATATTTTCATTATATAAAAATTTTTTATTTTTTGTATTTTATTTTTTTTACATATTTTATATGTATGTCATAAAGGACAAGTAACATCCTTTATGATCTTTAATTTAATTTAGAAGATATATAATTTTATACAAAATATCTATATAGGAGAAAATTTTAGTAAAAATCTTTGTAACCATCCCATTCTTTGAATGTCATTAATGCGTCCATTACTCACATATTCAATACGTGTATCAGATATTTGTGTAGATGCGACTAAGTTATTTTTATTAATATTATTAGGATTTATTACACCTGAAAAACGAATAAACTCTACCCCTTCATTAATAGCAACTTGTTTTTCTCCAACAACTTTTAAATTTCCATTTGGTAGTACTTTTTTAACAGTGACAGTAATCAGTCCAGTGAACTTGTTTTTAGCTGAATTACTTCCTTTTCCAGAAAAAGCATTTTTTCCTATTCCATTTAATCCTGCTTGATTATCTTTTAAATCTACACCTAACATAGGGTTTAATTGTCCAGGAGATACTGCGATTCCTAGATTAGCTGTTCCATCTCGACTAATATCAGAAGCAGAGCTGTTGCTGGCACTTATATTCTCTTGTAATACAACTGTTATTATATCACCAATATTATGTGGACGATGATCTTCAAATAACGGTTGATAACCAGTTTTTATAGGTGTATTTTCTTGAAACAAAGAACCATTTACTACTTTAGGTAAAATATTAGGTGCTACAGCAGTTGTAACACCCTCTACTAGAGGTTTGTATTGTACAGAGGCGCAACTCTGAAGCAATAACAAAAATAAAGTAATGAAGAAATATTTAATTTGAAAAATAAATAACTTTATCACGAACAAGTTACCTTTTATGAAATATAATATAAAATTTAAACATTATAATTGTGATAATTTTTGTAACATTTGATCTGATGTACTAATAGATTTACTATTTATTTCATATGCTCTTTGAGTTTGGATCATATTAACAAGTTCTTCAGCAACATTCACATTGGAAGTTTCAACATATCCTTGATATAAAAAACCAGTTCCATTTAATCCTGGAGTGGTATCAATTGGTGTTCCTGATGCTTGCGTTTCTTGATATAAGTTTTCTCCTAAACTTTCTAATCCAGAGTGATTGATAAAATTAATTAAATTCAATTGACCGAGAAAAACAGGTTGTGTTTGGCCTTGTATTGAAACACTAACAATACCATCTCTTGCTATATTCATGTTTAAAGTATTGGGAGGAACATTAATTTCAGGTATAATAGGAAAACCACTATTAGTTACTAGTTGACCATTTTGATCGAATTGAAAAGAACCATCTCTAGTATATGCTATATTTCCATCTGGTAATTGTACTTGGAAAAAACCTGGTCCATTAATAGCTACATCTTTTATAGAATCTGTTTTTGAAAGATTACCTTGACTATGAATTCTTTCAGTAGCTACAGGTCGTACTCCGGTTCCTATCTGTAATCCTGACGGTAAATTTGTATCAACAGATGAATTTGTCCCCGCTTGTCGTATTGTTTGATACATTAAATCTTCAAATACTGCTCTAGAACGCTTAAATCCGTTAGTACTTACATTAGCTAAATTGTTAGAAATAACATTCATGTTAATTTGTTGAGCATCAAGACCAGTTTTAGCAATCCATAAAGAAGGAATCATGATTATATCCTATTTTTCTAGTTGTTAATATCAATTAATTGATTAGCACGTTCAGAATTTTGATCACATACAGATATCATTTTCATTTGCATTTCAAATTGTCTAGCATTTGATATCATTTCTATCATGTTTTTAGAAGGATTGACATTGCTTTCTTCTAACATACCAGATTGAAGACGTATATTTCTATTAATATTGTTAATGTTATTACTATCTTGATTGAGTTGATGATTTATTTTAAGATAAAACAATCCATTTTCTTTTTGTATTAAATGTTGTGAAGGAAGATGTACTAATTTTAACTGATCTAATTGAGTTTGAAAAATTTTATTTTTATTTTTTTCTACCGTAGTAATGATTCCATCAGACAAAATTTTTAAATTAACATTGTTAGGTATAGTGATACTACCGTTACGTCCTATTACTTCATTATTTTGAATCGTTAGTTTGTTTTTTGAATTTATTTTTAAATGACCATTTTTTGTATATGCTTCTTGACCATTCATATCTTTAACTGTTAACCAACCATCATCTTTAATAAATACATCTAAATTTCTTTCTGTATGACGTAGTATTCCCGGATACAAATTATAATACTCTTTTATAACTTTATTATAGTTATTATAAAAATTGTTTGTATCTGGTACTTGTAGTATGTAATTAAATTTTTCTTTAAAACCAGAAGTTGAAATATTTGCTAAATTATTAGAAATTATAGTTTGTTTTTCTAATAGTTGATTAGCAGAAAGCATAGAGTTATATATTGAATTCTCCATTACAGTATTTAATCCTATAGATTATCGCAAATTTATTAAAGTGTTAATAATTTTGTCTTCTGTTTTAAATGATTGAGCATTTGATTGATAGTTACGCTGTGCTACAATCATATTTATTAATTCTTTATTTAAATCTACGTTGGAAGTTTCTAAAGTTCCTTTTTCTAATAATCCAAAGCCAGAATTACCTGCTATTCCTATATCTCCTTCACCTGACTCTTCAGTAGCAGACCATACGTTACCACTTTCAGGACGTAATTTTTCAGGATTAATAAATTTTGATAATAATATTTGACCAATAGGTAACGTTTGTTCATTAGAATATCTTCCAATAATTTCTCCATTGGAAAGAATATTAAATGTTTTTAAAGATCCTTCTAAATATCCGTTTTGATAAAATTCTTTAAAAGAATTATCACTATTTGATTGTTCTACAGTGTCAGTTAAATTTAGAGTAATATTTTCATATTTTGCGTTTTGAGATCGAATTTTAAATAATTCATGAGAAATTAATTCACCATCGGAGTTGAATTGTAACTCGAAACTATTATCTATACTATTTTCTGTAGAAGTGTCTTTTTCATTATTTGATTTGACATGAACTTTCCATGTGTGTTCATCTTTTTTATTGAAAGAAATAGTTATTTCTTCTGGTTTTTCATCTTTATTATAAATAATAATTTTTCTAATATTGTTTCCTGATTCGGATAAGTTATTTTGAGGATCGTCTGTAGTAACCGAATTAATATTACTATTTAAAATTGCACTTAATGTAATTGACGAAGTGGGTTTTGCTTGTAATATATCAGCATGTCTTAAATTAATTACTTCTAAATTAGATAAATTATTAAATGTATTTTTTGAAAAAGATTTATTTTGTCCAGTGAGATACATACCTTGCATATTAATAATGTTTTTATTTTTATCGAGTAAAAATTGACCATTTCGCGTATAATACACATGGCCTCGAGCATCTAAAACACGGAAAAATCCGTCTTTTATAATTCCTAAATCTAAATCTCTATTTGTTTCAATAAGCATTCCATTATTAAAGTTTTGTATAATATGTGAGATTCCAGCACCTGATCCTTGAATACTATTTGAATAAATTGAATGTGAAAAGATATCAAAAAAAACAGGTTGACTAGATTTGTATCCTATAGTAGAGGCGTTAGCAATATTATTAGATATAATTTTTATATAATTATCATTGATAAGCAAACCATTTATAGCTCCTGTACTGGTCATATTTTAACTCTTTTAATTTATATTGAATAAAAAAATTCTTATTTAAGAATTGCTCGAATTTTTGATAGTGTTACATTTCCTGCATCGCCTAAATCTATAATAGGATCTTCAGAAGATGTAATAATACTATTTACTGATGCTTCACTTAAAATTTCTGCAGGTACAGTTTGATCTTGATTTTGGGCTGTAACTGAAATATTATACTTGTCATATTTTACACTATTTTTATTTAAATCCTTACCATCCCAGACATATTTATATATACCAGGTTTTATATTTTTCATTTTTCGTACATGTAAAACTTTACCTTTTTTATCGGTAATTTGAATTTTAACTTCAGTTGCGTTACCAATTAATTTCATACCAAATTCTTTATTTTCTTTATTATAATTAATTTTAGTATCAGGTATCATCACACGATGTCCAATTAATGAAGACATTTGAAGATTTTGAGTTCTGTTAATTTGATTTGAAAAACCTGATACAGTATTATTCAATCTCCCAATTCCAGTGGCTGTATTAATTTGAGCCAATTGTGATGTTAATTCAGTGTTCTTAATCGGATCAGTAGGATCTTGATTTTTAATTTGTGCAATCAATAAGTTTAAGAAGTTTTTCTGTAGATCTAATGGATTTAAATTGTTTTGTAAGTCATTTCCATTTTTTTCAATAAACTTATTATCTATAGATGAATTAGTATAAATAGTACTCATTTATTCTCCATTATTCGTTGATCGTTAATGTCTTATTTATCATAGATTTAGCTGCTTTAAATACTTCTATATTTGCTTGATAACTTCTTGCCGCTGCAAGATTATTTACTGTTTCTGAAATAGGATTGACATTAGATGTCAAAATATAACCTTTTTTATTAGCCATAGGATGATTTGGATTATATATCAATTTCATAGGACTAGGATCGTCGATTATAGCAGATATTTTTACGCCGCCTACTTCTGAATTGTTTAAAGGATCAAATTCAAAAACAACTTTTTTTGCAATATATGGATAAAACTTGCCATTTTTTTGTATTACGCTATCTATATTTGCTAAGTTACTCGCAATAATATTTATTTTTTGTGATTGCGCTGTCATTGCTGAACCTGCAATATTAAATATATTTAAAAGAGACATGATGTATATTATCCTTGTATAACATGTTTCATGTTTTTAATTTCGTTTTTTATAAATGTTAAACTTGATTGATATTTTAAACTATTATTTACAAATTCAATTCTTTCTCTATCCATATTAACTGAATTTCCATCTGGTTTAATTTCGTTATTAATAACAGGTTTAATTTCTAATGAAATTATATTATTATATCTTGCATTCAAATGATTAGGAGACGTTTTTTTTAAAATAATATATTTGTTTTTTATATCTCTATTTTTTAATATTTTATTCAGTTCTTTTTCAAAATTCATATCTTTTGATTGATATCCAGGTGTATCAGCATTAGCAATATTAGAAGCTAAAATTTCTTGTCTTTGAGCATATAGATTTAATGCTTGTTGACCAAAGTTAAAAACTTTATTAATGTTATTAAACATATTTTATCCTTAAAATTTAGTATACAAATTTATTTGAGGAAGTGACATAAAAATATTATTTTTGTTTCTTATAACATCTATTATTTTTAATATAATTTTCAGGAATATTTGAAAAATAATATATTTATATTATTAAACATTTATTAAACATTTTGTATCAAGAAAATAATTTTAAAAAAATCATAAGTACAAGTCAGTATTATAAAATTAAGGACAAGAATGATATTAAAAAAAATAATGCTTTGTTTTTTTTTGTTTTTTTTATCTTTTAAAGTTAATTCTAGTAGTTTAACTGATCAGTTAAGTAATTTCTTTAAAAAAGAATATCCTTTTGAAAAAAATAGTATAAACATAAATGTTATATTACGTACTCGATTAAAAAAAAATATATATTGTAAAAAACCTTTTTTTTCAGTTCCAAGTAATTTTCGTTATTTAGGTTTAGTTGATGTTCTTTTAACTTGTGATAAAAGACATTATTATTTACAAGTAGAACTTCAAACAAAAGGGGAATACATTGTAGCAAATAGAAAAATCCCCCGCGGTACTAAAATACAAAAATCAGATTTAAAAATTCTCATAGGACGTTTAGATATATTACCTAATAATACCTATCTTAAGAAAGAAGATGTTATTAACAAAGTCACACTACGTGATATTTTTCCATTACAGCCAATAACATCTTTTATGACACGTCCGTTTTGGTTAGTTCACATAAATCAAAATGTTGTTATTATTATTCATGAAGAAAATTTTACTATTTCTTCTACAGCAATATCATTAAGTAATGGAGCAGAAAATCAAGAAATACGTGTTAAAACAAAAAATGGAAAAATTCTTACAGGTATTGTAAATAAAAACAGAGAAGTTATAATATCTGTATAAGTCATTTTTTAAAATAATTTTAATATAATATAAAAAAATATAATTTTTATATAATTTTTTTATTGATGTAACTCTCTCTTTATGTAAAAATAATGCTATTTACAAAAAACTTTTTTAATTATTACATGGAAATATTAATAAATATAATCAAAAAAATAGAAAATATTTTACTTTCTTTAGATAATATACTTGATCAAGAACATAAAAATTTGTTAAAAAATACTACTATAAAGGAATTAAAGACAATTTTTAAAAAAAAGGAGCATTATTTTAATTTATTTTTACAATTAAATAAAGAGAGAATATCTCTTGAAAAAAAAATTAATATATTTTCTCCTTATGAAAATCATTATAAATTAAAAAAATATTGGACTTTAATCGTTAAAAAATGTTTGTATTTAAAAAAAATAAATTTGCAAAATAAAATTCTTTTGAACAAAAAGTTTTATTTAAATCAATATTTTTTAGAATTGTTTTCGCCACATCAAAAATGTATTACTTATAATATTAATGGAAATTTAGAGATTTGAGTATTTTTTATTATTCTAAAAAACTATTATAATTTATTTAAATCAGTTTTCAAGTGACCAATTTAAAATTTTACCTGATAAAAATGGAATAATTATATTATTGCCAACACTAATTCTTTTTTTTATTTTTAATGGTTTTTTAATTAATGTAATAGTTTCTTTATTAATAGGAAGATTATAAAATTTAGGACCATTTTCTGAACAAAAAGATTGTAAATACTTTAAAGCTTGCATTTCTTCAAAAATTGTAACATATGATAATAAAGAAGAGGGAGCATTAAATATTCCTGCACAACCAAAAAAATTAATTTTATCTTTATGTAAGTGTGGTGCTGTATCACTTCCTAAAAAAAAATGTTTATTTCCACTTGCGATAGCTTGTCTCAATGCTTTTTGATGTATGTTTTTTTTTAAAATAGGTAAACAATAAAGATATGGTTGAATTCCACCAGAAAACATATCATTTCGATTTAATATTAAATGATGTGGTGTAATTGTTGCACATAAATAATTAGAACCATATTTTTTAATGTATTCTACAGATTCTTTTGTTGTAATATGTTCTAATACTATTTTTAATTTTGGAAAACAATTACGCAAAGGATCTAAAGTATTTTTAATAAATTCTGCTTCTCTATCATAGATATCAATACTCTTATTAACCTCTTCACCATGAATTAACAATGGCATCCCTATTTTTTCCATACGTTCTAAAATATGAGTAATATGACTAATTTTTTTTACACCTTTTTTTGAATTAGTTGTAGAACAATAAGGATATAATTTAGCCGCTATAAATATTTTTTTTAAAAAACCAATTTCTAATTCTTCAGGAATAGTACGATCAGTTAAATAACAAGTCATTAATGGTTGAAATTTATAATTCCAATTCATTGATTTTAAAATTCTATTACGATAAGAAATACTTTTAAAACAATTTGTAATAGGATCGTCAAGATTTGGCATAATTAATGCTCTTGCATAAAATTTACCAGTATAGTTAATTACTTTTTTTAAAATTTTATTGTCTCTTAAATGAACATGCCAATCATCAGGTTTTATAATAGTTATTTTTTTTTCATATTCTGTCATTTTTATTTTCTTATTAAAGAGAATTAGAATAGTTTAACTCGGTATATAATTAATTTAATTTATTTTTTTTAAATATTCTGATATTTTTATAGTTATAGGTTAGTTTAGTATGAATCTTTTAAAATCTTTAATATCAGTCAGTTTTATGACTCTAATATCTCGTATATTAGGTTTTATTCGAGATGTTTTAATTGCTAGTACATTTGGCGCTTCTATGTTTACTGATGCTTTTTTTATATCTTTTAAAATTCCTAATTTATTATGTCGTATTTTTTCTGATAATTCATTTTCTCAAACGTTTGTACCTATATTAATGGAATATAAAAGTTGTAAAAATGAAAAATATGTTCAAAATTTTATTTCTTCTATGTTTGGTTTTATGATTTTTTTTATGTTTTTTTTAATCATATTAGGAATGTTTTATTCTAGATTTTTAATTTTAATTAATGCTCCAGGTTTTTTAGAATTACCTGAAAAATTGAGATTATCTGAACATTTGTTAACAATTATGCTTCCTTATATTTTATTAATTTCCTTATCTTCGTTTTTTTCATCTATTTTAAATAGTTGGAATTATTTTTCTGTTCCTGCTTTATCTCCAGTATTTTTAAATATAAGTATTATTGTTTTTTCTATTTTTTTTAGTTCTTTTTTTAATCCTTCTATTATTTCTTTAGCATGGGCTGTTATTATCGGTGGTTTTATTCAATTATTTTATCAATTTCCATTTTTATATAAAATAAATATGTTAGTTATGCCTAATATCAGTTGGAATAACATTGGTCTTTTGAGATTTTTAAAAAAAATAGGTCCTGCTATTTTAGGTACTTCTGCTAATCAAATTTCTTTAATCATTAATACTATTTTTACTTCATTATTATGTTCAGGATCAATATCTTGGATATATTATGCTGATCGATTAATAGAGTTTCCAGTAGGTATATTAGGTGTATCATTAAGTACTGTTTTATTTACATCTCTTACTAAAAGATATAAAAATAATATAAAATCAGAATATAAAAAATTACTTGATTGGGGACTGCGTATTGGTCTAATAGTATCGTTACCAAGTGCTATCATACTTTTTTTTCTTGCAAAACCTATAATTGTTGTTCTTTTTCAATACGGAAAATTTACAAATTTTGATGTTTTAATGACTGAAAAAGTACTAGAATTATATTCTTTTGGTCTAGTTTCTTTTATCTTAGTAAAAATATTAGCTTCTGCTTTTTATGCTTGTGAAGAAATAAATATTCCTATGCAGATTTCATTTTTAACGCTATTTTTAACACAGTTAATGAATCCGATTTTGATTTTTTATTTTAAACATGCAGGTCTTGCTTTATCTGTTAGTATATCTGGATGGATAAATTTTTTATTACTTTATTGGAAATTATATCAAAAAAAAATGATTTTTTTAAAATATAATGATTTTGTTTTTATTTTTCGTTTAATATTATCCATATTAGTCATGCTTGTAATTTTATTTTTTATATTGCACTTTATGCCTCTTTGGAATGTAGGTTCTTTTTTCAATAAAATAATTCGTTTAATTTTTGTATGTTTTATTTCTGGAGTCGGATACTTAGTTATGTTACATTTTTTAGGAATACGTTTGTTAAGTTTTTCCTGTAATTTTTCTCAATTAGAGTAAGATAATGTTAATTATATATTAATGATATATTGTTATTGATATATGATTAACGTTACATTTACTATATAATATTTTTAAAATCTTGCCAGATTTAAAGTTAATTATTTTTTATAAAAATATATTATAAACTTTTTTTAATTTACATTTAATCTATAAACAATGGAGTTTCAAATGAAAAAACGAGCTTTTGCTATCGCATTTTTATTAGCAAGCTTAGTGACGTCTGTTCAAGCCGAAGAAAAAAATGGATGGTATTTAGGTACAAAAATTGGATGGTCGCATTTGCATCCTTTAAAATATAATATTATTAATGATTCTAAAGATCCTGAAAGTGATGTTGATGTATTACAGGAAAATTTAAGTGCTCCAATTATTGGGATTTTTTTAGGTTATGAATTTAATCCATATTTTTCTTTTGAAATAGAAAATGATACTAATGGTTTTTTCCCTTATAAAATATTTCAAAAAAAACAACCAAAACATGTACAGATCAATAGTGTTCAACTTGCCACAAAATTGTCTTTTCCAATAACAGATGATTTTCATCTTTATACGCGATTAGGAGGAATAGTTTTTTGGGACAATCTTACTTCTAAAAAAGATTTAAAAAACATGTTTAATAAAGAAAGTCCGTTATTTCCTAGTCTTTCTTTAGGGGCAGAATATATTTTTAATGAAAAATTTATTACTAGATTAGATTATACCTGGAAAAATAGTATAAAAAATATAACAGAATCATCTATTAAACCTTCTTTAGGAGACGCAGTTTTATCTTTCGGATGGAAATTTGGAGAATCTCATATAAATGATGTGTTTTCATCTGAGGATGATGAATTTTTAAATAAACCTTATACCGTATTTAATGAAAATATTAATTTTCCTTTCAATAGTACAGAATTAAAACCTATTGCTTATGACAAACTTGCTCAATTAGATCAAAATATTAAAAAAAAGAATTTAAATAATATCTCAATTGTTCTTTCGGGATATTCTGATAGGCTAGGAGATGATGAATATAATCAAAAATTATCTGAAGATCGAGCCTACAGTGTTAAAAATTATTTAACATCTAAAGGGTTTTCTAGAAATCAAATAACTATTCAAGGAATGGGGAAGTCATATTCATTAACTAATCAGGTATGTAATGATATAGAAAACAAACCTTTATTAATTAGTTGTTTAGCTCCTGATCGTCGTGTAGAAATTGAAATTTTGTCTACTGATACTCAATAAGTATGTTTACTATTAAATTTCTTTATTGGATAAATATTTTATAAAAAATGATTTTTACTAAATATGTATTTTTTAATGTTTTTTTTCGGAGAGAGAGAGATTCGAACTCTCGGACGATTGCTCGTCGGCGGTTTTCAAGACCGCTGCCTTAAACCACTCGGCCACCTCTCCGATAGTAAAAAATTTTTTATATATTAAAGTAATAATAAATCATTATCTTACTTTTTGTAAAGATAATTTTATATATATCATATAAATTATTTTTTTTTTAAAAAAATATTTTTTTATTTGTAATTTTTATTTTTTTTTTCTATAATAGTTATATAGGCGTATTGACAGATTGGAGATGTAGCGGACTGCAAATCCGTATAACCCGGTTCGATTCCGGGATACGCCTCTAAAAATATTTAAGCCCGGATGGTGAAATTGGTAAACACAAGGGACTTAAAATCCCTCGGCTTTATAGCTTTGCGGGTTCAAGTCCCGCTCCGGGTACCAAAAATATATTATTCAATTAATTTAAAAAAGCTTGATATATTTTATATTTATTGGTTCTAGTTATTATAAAATATTTTTTAAACATTTTTTTTAATAAAAAATGATAGTTAAAGCAACTATTAGTAACAAATCTTAATTCTCCTCTAAAATTTAAATGTTTTACTGAGTCACATACTATTTTTTTTACTATATCAAAATTAACTTTTAAATCATCATGAAAAGGTGGATTTGAAATAATTAAATCAAATTTTTCAGATATATTTGAATAAAAATCACTACATAAAACTCTTCCGCTTAATTTATTAATATCTAGCGTAGCTTCACTGCATTTTAATGCAACTATGTTATTATCAATTAGTGTAATCATAACATTTGGTGCTCTATGTAATAGAGACACTGATAAAAATCCTGTTCCACAACCAACATCTAAAATTTTTCCAGTTATATTTTTCGAAAAAGTAGAAACAAGTAATTTACTACCTTCATCTATTTTTTTATTACCAAAAACACCAGGCAAAGATTTTATAGAAAAATTCTCCCACACATGTGTTTTAAAGAAATCTTCTAATATAAATTTTTTTTTTCTTTCAAGCAAACCAGTCATTAATATAGAATGTTTAGCGTTGTCTATTTTATATAAAGTAATCCATTTTTTTAGTATTAAAGGTGCACTTTTTATTCCACTGGAATTGTCTCCTACAATAAATATTTGAGTGTTGATTGGTAAACAAGATATTAAATTGATGAATTGAAATTGTGCTTCAGATTTATTTTTAGGCCAATAATAAATTATAGTATCGCAATTTTTCACCATGTCATCAGATACTAATAAATTGTTATAAATATTAATATTTTTTACATTATTTTTTTTAAAATTAATGTAATCACTATATTTTTGAAAATTTATTTTTGTTTTTAGTGTAGATAAATAGATAGGAAAACTATCTTGTATGTTTCCTGAAAAAAAAACTCTTTTTCTTTTAAATTTTTTACTATGACGCAACATAAGTTGACTGCTTTTAGAAAATAACAAAATAAATATATTCCTTATATTTCAAATATATATGATTATAAAAGAAGTAAAAATTTATTTAATGTAACAATTTATAAAAAATTTTTTTTCATTCAAGTTAACACTTATTTTAATTGATAATATGACATATTTTTTTATTAAAAAATAGAAATTGTTATCAATTAATATTTATACTATAATCTACATAGTATAAATTTTTATTTTTATTATTAAAAATAAAAATTATATGTTTTATGTAAATATTATTGAGCAATAAATATGCAAAAAACACCTATTGAAATTAAAGGTAGTAATTTTACATTGTTAGTACTATATATAAATAATCATGATATAGATCTAATAAATCAATCATTACATAAAAAAATTCAAGAATATCCATATTTTTTTAAAAATGCACCTATTATTGTTAATATTTCAGCTTTGTGTAATAAAGCAAATTGGAAAAGAATACAAGAAATTATTGTTTCTCATGGTTTGTCTGTTGTGGGGGTTAGTGGTTGTAAAGACAATATATTAAAAAAAAATATCATTGATTCAGGATTACCGATTTTATCAGAAAGTAAAAATAATAACATCAATGTTATTTATAATCCTTGTATTGCTTCTTTAAAAAAAAACCAAAAAAGTATAACACAAAAAATAGAAAAAACTCATATTGTAGATATACCAGTACGATCCGGTCAAAAAATTTACGCGAAAGATGCCGATTTAATTATTATAAATAATGTTAGTGCTGGAGCAGAATTAGTAGCAGATGGAAATATTCATATTTATGGTATAGTTCGTGGAAGAGTTCTTGCAGGTGCTAATGGCGATATAACAAGAAAAATATTTTGTACAGGGTTATTTGCTGAACTAGTTTCTATATCTGGTGAATATTGGTTGTCAGATCAAATACCATCAGAATTTATTGGAAAACCAGTTCAAATTTACTTGAAAAATAAATTTTTAACTATAAATTCTCTTAGTTAAGCATGTTGTTTTAAGGACATTTTTATATGACACGGATTATTGTAGTAACTTCAGGGAAGGGAGGTGTAGGTAAAACTACTTCAAGTGCAGCTATTGCAACAGGTTTAGCAAAAAAAGGGAAAAAAACCATTGTTATAGACTTTGATATAGGATTAAGAAATTTAGATTTAATAATGGGATGCGAACGCAGAGTAGTATATGATTTTATTAATGTTATTCAAGGTGACGCAACACTAAATCAAGCTTTAATTAAAGATAAAAAAATAAATAACTTATTTATTCTTCCAGCATCACAAACTCGAGACAAAGATTCTTTAACACGTTCAGGAGTAGAAAAAGTTTTATCTGAACTTATAAATATGGCATTTGATTTTATTATTTGCGATTCACCAGCAGGAATTGAAACTGGTGCAGTTCTAGCAATTTATTTTGCAGATGAAGCTATTGTTACTACTAATCCAGAAGTCTCTTCAGTAAGAGACGCAGATCGAATATTAGGGATTATTTCATCAAAATCAAAAAGAGCTGAACAGAACAGAACTCCTATAAAGGAATATCTCTTATTAACACGTTATAACCCTACGCGTGTTAAAAAAGGTGAAATGTTAAGTATGACAGACGTTGTAGACATTCTTCAAATACCTATTATAGGTATAATACCAGAAGATCCATCTATTCTTCGTGCGTCCAATCAAGGAGAATCAATTATATTAGATGTTAATTCTAATGCAGGATGTGCTTATTTTGATACTGTTAATAGATTATTAGGTGAAAAACATCGTTTTCGTTTTGTTAAAGAAGAAAAAAAAAGTTTTTTACAACGTTTATTCGGGAGATAGATATGGCTTTATTAGATTTTTTTTTATCCCGGAACAAAAATACTGCTAATATTACAAATGCCAATATTGCAAAAGAGAGATTGCAAATAATTATTGCAGAACAAAGAAAATATAATAATGAACCTGATTATTTTCCGCAATTAAAACGTGAAATACTCTCCGTAATTTGTAAATATGTAAATATAGATCCAAATATGATAAGTGTTCAATTAGAACAAAAAAGAGAAGATATTTCTATATTAGAACTAAATATTAGTTTGCCTGATTAAAGTACTTAATTAAATACTTTAATATATCTTTTTATTTTAAAATATACTAATTTTATACAATCAATGCTGAAGTATATTAATATTTCAGAATTGATTGTTTTTTATATAATACTATTAATAATTTATTCTAAAAATTATTATATAAATAATTTGGACCATCTTCAACAGAATACAAGACCATCCCAGTTTTAATTTTTAATAAAATAAATGGAATTATATCTCGTGCATTAGGAAAAAAAACATTAACATTATTAATATTGGAAAATTTTTTATATTCAATTATTTTCCATCCATTACCAACAAGAGTCCATTGTTTTTTCAAATGATTAATTTTTTTTTGAATTAATTCTTTTTTTACTAAAGATTCTGTATGCTCTCCTATCCAAATAGATTTTTCATTTCTAGTATATTTAGCCCAATATACGTGTGTTGATTGTGCCTTTATTGCAACTATTACTTGTTTTTTTTTATATTTTCGCCACGCTTGTTCAGCCATTATTTTTAAAGTAGAAATACCAATTACAGGAATTTTTAAACTTAAAAAAAAACTTTGTGCAATACTTTCTGCAATTCGTATACTAGTAAAATTGCCAGGTCCTTTTGAAAAACCAATGTAATTTAATTCTTTTAATGTTGTCTGGCTCTCTAACAATAATTTTTGAATCATGGGTAATACTTTAGAGGTATGTTTTTTTTGACATTTCTCTGATATAAAATAAATATTTTTTTTTTATATATAGCAATAGAACAACAATCAATTGATGTGTCAATTGCCAAAATTATATTAGACATACTTTTCTCAAAAGATTAATTAAATATTTTTAAAAAAACTATAAGTTTTAACATTAATGAAAAAATTTTTTTCTTTATTTATTCATTTTTATCTTGATTTTTAATAATTCTTACTAAATCAATACGATATTCAGTTGCTTTAACAATATGAAAATGAAAAGGATAAATATCAATTATTTCTCCAGGAAGGGGTAATTGACCTTTTTGAGCAATTAAAAGTCCTCCTAAAGAAGCATAATTATTTTCTTTAATCAGTTCTTCGGTATTTAATAATTGTTGTAATGAATGCAAATCTGTTTCGCCTTTTACTAGCCAACTGTTATTTTCTTTTATAATATCTGGTGTTTCATCAGCATCTGGAAATTCTCCTGCTATTGCTTCTAAAACATCTAAGGGAGTAATTAACCCTTGAACTACTCCAAATTCATTACTCACAATTACAAAACTACCTTGTGCACGACGCAGTACACCAAGAAGATTAATAGGATCTAAGGTATCAGGTATAACAATAGGTAATATTTTACTTGCAAACGTGGATACATCTATTCTTTTTTCGATAGCAACTAACAATTCTTTAGCACGTACAATTCCTATTATTTCGTCTAATTCTCCTTTACATACTGGAAATAAACTATGCGGTGTATCCAATAATTGCATGCGAATTTCATCAGTATTTTTCTCGGTGTTAACCCAGGAAATATTTCTTCTAGGAGTCATAATACTTCTAATAGAACGTCCAGCTAAAGTAAGAACACCATTAATCATATATCGCTCTTCTTCTTTAAATGTTTCCGTTTCTGGTGAAGATGGAATAGATGTTGTTTTTTTATTATCTAATTCTGTGTTTATTGCTTGTTTTTTTTTGTCATTTTCTCCGACCATTAAACGTAAAATAGCTTCAGCTGCTCTTTGTCGCATAGGTCTTCTAGACTGATTTTTCATAAAATTATGACGTGCTATTTGATTAAAAATTTCTATTAAAATAGAAAATCCTATTGCAGCATATAAATATCCTTTAGGAATGTAAAATCTTAATGCTTCTGTAACTAAACTAAAACCAATCATTAATAAAAAACTAAGACATAGTACTACTACTGTTTGATGAAGATTAATAAAATTAGTTAACGCTTTCGATGCTAATAACATTAAAATAGTTGCCAATATAACTGCAATCATCATAATTAATAACTGATTCACCATACCAACAGCTGTGATAATAGCATCTAAAGAAAATACTGCATCTAATATGACTATTTGAATTACTACAGCCCAAAACCCAGCATAATTTTTATTTTCTGAGTTTTCATGATGATTATTTTCTAATCTTTCATGTAACTCCATGGTGGTTTTAAATAATAAGAACAAACCACCAAATAAAAGAATTACATCACGTATTGATAAAGAAAAAAAATTATTTTGAATAATAGGAGAAGTAAGTGTTACAACCCAAGATATTAATGATAATAATGCTAATCGCATTATTAAAGCTAATCCTAAACCAATTAAACGTGCTTTATCTCTTTGATTAGGAGGTAGTTTTTCTGATAAAATAGCTACAAATATTAAATTATCAATTCCTAATACTACTTCTAGAATAACTAGTGTTAATAATCCTGCCCAAGTTGACGGGTCTAGAAAAAACTCCATCAGAAAGACTCCATAAAAAAAAATAGGACAGCATAATATTCAATTTATCTAAGATATAGAATTTATAAATATATCATATATTTATAAGCTTAATATCGTTTTAGATAAAAATAGGTCGTATGAATGAAAAGATTTTAAGAGAATTCATCTATGCAGTGAATATTTATTATGTTTTAATGAGTTATTTTTGATAATCATAGTAAATATTTTTAAAAAATACTTTAAAGACTTTTAATACTAATATATTTTTAGAATTTTAAAACCAAAAATGGTTAATAAAAAATATTTTTTGATTTAAATAATATTTTACTCAAGTTACGCTTAAAAAAGTTTTCTAATTTTTTAGAACAGAGAGCTATTTTATTTTTTTCTTAAAATAAAAGAATAAAAAAATTTTTTTTAAATTTATTAAACTACTTAATTTGATCTTTTATCTTAGTCATATTTTGGGTTCCTTAACGATATTTATTTTGTCTCGATGCCATAAAATTATAGCAAGACAAAAATTTTTGTATACGGTATGAATTTAAGATTGGGTAAAAGAAGTTATATTACTGTCTTCACTTGAATTTTTTTAAAAAAATATTTAATAAATAAGCATAATTTTATGTTTTTTTATTTAAAGAATTTAATTAAAAATTAAATTTTAAAATGTATAATATTTTTATATTATAATGTTCTTATATTAAAAAAACAAGTTTAAATATGTTTATTTCTCTTAATAGAAATCTTTTTATCTTTCTATTAAGAGAGACATTTTTTTTGATTACATATATTCTTTATTATATAGTGCTTCTATTCTTTTTTCTAAAGAAGGATGAGATGCAAATAATTGTAAAAAAGAATTAGTTTTTCCATTAATACAGAATGCAATCATACTATCAGATTCTTGAGGTTCATGACTAGTTTTTAAACGATTTAATGCAGAAATCATTTTTTCACGACCTACTAATTTTGCAGAACTAGCGTCTGCATAAAATTCACGATGTCTAGAAAACCACATTGTAATAACACTGGCTAAAACACCAAAAATTAATTCTAGAAATGTAGAAATTAAAAAATACACAAATGGATTTTTTTCTTCGTTTTCATTTTTGTTATTTGACAAAATATTACTTATTATTTGAGAAAGAATTCGAGATATAAAAATTACAAAGGTATTAACAACTCCTTGTACTAATGTCATTGTGATCATATCACCATTAGAAATATGACTGATTTCGTGAGCAATGACAGCTTCAGCTTCATTACGAGTCATATTTTCTAATAATCCTGTAGAAATAGCAATTAGAGCGGAATTTCGACGAGCGCCGGTCGCAAATGCATTAATATCAGCAGCATCATATACTGCTATTTGAGGCATAATTATACCTTTTTTTATAGATTGTTCGCGAATTGTATCTATTAACCAACTTTCTATTTCGTTTTTAGGATGGGTGATAATTCTACCATTAACAGATCGTAATGCTATCCATTTTGATAAAATTAAAGATAAGATAGAACCACTAAAACCAAATAAAAATGACATAACTAACAAACCATAAAAAGTATTTGATTGAATGCCTGTTAAGCTAAGAATCAAACTAAATATTAACATAACCGCTAAATTAGTACATAAGAAAAGAATCATGCGTATCATAGGATATTATTTTCCTCCATTAGCAAAAGAAATATTTATAAAAACATAACATTAAATATATTTAAAGATAAGCATTATAAAAATGTTTTACTTGTGCCAATTTTAAAAAATTGATTTTTAAAGCTAACATAGTTATCTTAATTAAGTCAAGATAGATAATTTTTTTTAATTATATTTATGCCAAACACGATTATCTCGAGTTAGCAATAAATTTGAACTTTGTGGTCCCCAAGTTCCAGACATATATAATTGAATAGTACTACTATCGTTTTGTTTCCATGCATTTATAATTGGATCTATCCATCTCCATGCTTCTTCGACCTCATCACGACATACAAATAAAGATTGTATACCTCTCATACTTTCAAGTAATAATCTTTCATAAGCATCAATCGATTTTTTTGGTTTTTTTCTATCAAAATAGTTGTATTTTAGTTCAGAGCTTTCTAATTTATATTCTTGATCTAATCCTGGTATTTTATTAAAAAAATTAAATTTAATACTTTCATTAGGTTCTAAGCGTATAATTAATTTATTTTGAAACATTTCTAAATGTGAATTTTGAAATAAGTTTGTAGGTATTTTTTTAAAAACAATTACTATTTCAGAATATTTATATGCCAAGCGTTTTCCTGTTCTTAAATAAAAAGGAACACCTAACCATTTTTTATTATTAATATTTGCTTGAATAGCAACAAATGTTTCAGTTTGACTGTTTTTGTTTGCACCTTGTTCTTCTATATAAGCTGGTACCTTTTTCCCTTTAATTATTCCAGAATCATATTGTCCTCTTACAGTTTTAACGTTAATGTTATTAACATCAATTCGGCTTAATGCACGCAATATATTTAATTTTTTATGTCGAATGTTTTCAGACGTAATACTGTCAGGTTGGTCCATGGCGATAATTGTCAATATTTGTAAAAGATGGTTTTGTACCATATCTCTCATTTGTCCCATTTCATCAAAGTAATTCCATCTACCTTCAATACCTACTTCTTCAGATACAGTAATTTGAATATGATCAATAGTTTGATTGTTCCAGTTGTTAAAAAAAAATGAATTAGCAAACCGTAAAGCAATAAGATTAAGTATAGATTCTTTTCCAAGATAATGATCAATTCTAAAAATTTGTGATTCTAAAAAATATTTGGAAATTTGATTATTTATTTTTTTAGATGTTTTTAAGCAAATTCCTAATGGTTTTTCTAATACTATGCGTGCTGGAAGAACGTTTAAATTTGTATCACCTAAACCTTTAAAAATAGCGTTTAATGTATTAGGAGGAACAGCACAATAGTAAATTACTATATTTTTTTTTTGTTCTAATATTTTTTTTAATCTTAAAAAATGCAAACCTTCACAAACATCAATATTGCAAAAATATAAACGAGAACTAAACTTTTTCCAAACCACATCTTTAATTTCTTCATTTAAAAAAGTTTTGATTGCTGTTTTTACCATGCTTATATATTCTTGTGTGTTCCAGTTAGCTCGTCCTGCTCCAATAATACGTGTATTTTCGTGTATTTTTTTAGATTTTTCTAATTTGTATAAAGAAGGTAATAGTTTTCTTTTTGCTAGGTCTCCTTTTGCACCAAAAATTACTAAATCACAAGCTTGATTTATTTTAATAATCATAATTTTCTCTTTTTTTTTAAAATTTACATATAAAATTTAAAATTTTAATGTAATAATTTAAACAGTATTATTTAAATAAGCGTTTTTATAAAAAAATTTAATTTTTTTTCGTGTATCAATAATTATATTTTATAAAATATTATTTTTTATTATTAGAAATATTTTTTTTGATTTTACTAAATAACTTCATAAATATAAATATATATTTAATGTTGACAATTTTGTATGAGAAATAAGAAAACGAACTAATTTATACAACATAGATTTTAAAAACATTTAATGAAAAGGTATTTTATGTTAAAGCGTTTAAGAAGAACAAAAATTGTAGCTACTTTAGGACCTTCTACAGATATTGACAATAATCTTGAAAAAATGATTTTTTCTGGAGTTAATGTTTTGCGATTAAATTTTTCTCATGGTTCAGCAAACGAGCATAAATTAAGAGCAAAAAAAGCAAAAGAAATTATGACAAGATTCAATTGTCACGTTGCGTTACTGGGTGATTTACAAGGCCCTAAAATTAGAATTTCTAAATTTAAAAAAAATAATATTTTTTTAAATATTGGTGATATTTTCATACTAGATTCATTGTTAGGTCCAGATCAGGGAAATCAAGAAAGAGTTGGTATCGATTATAAACAATTACCATTAGATTTAAAAATAAATGATATTTTATTATTAGACGATGGAAGAATACAATTAAAAGTCACACAAGTGATAAATCATGAAATATTTACAAAAGTTATTATAGGTGGCATTCTATCTAATAATAAAGGTATTAATAAATTAGGTGGTGGTTTATCAGCGAACTCATTAACTAAAAAAGATAGACAAGACATCATACTTGCTTCTGAAATTGATGTAGATTATTTAGCGATATCATTTCCAAGATGTAGTGACGATTTAAAAAAAGCAAGAAGATTAGCTGAAAAATCTGGTAGTGACGCTAAAATTATCGCAAAAATAGAACGCGCTGAAGCTGTATTGAATCAAAAAACTATAGAAGATATAATATTGGCATCTGATGCAATCATGATTGCTAGAGGAGATTTAGGTGTAGAAATTGGTGATTATGAATTAGCAGGTATTCAAAAAAAATTAATTAGAGCTGCTAGACAATTAAATAGAGTCGTTATTACTGCAACACAGATGATGGAATCTATGATTATTAATCCATCACCTACTCGTGCAGAAGTTATGGATGTAGCAAATGCTGTTTTAGATGGTAGTGATGCAGTAATGCTTTCAGCAGAAACCGCATCTGGTAATTATCCATCTGAAACTGTTATAAAAATGGCAAAAATTTGTCAGGGAGCAGAAAAAGTACCTAGTATTAATGTTTCCAGGCATCGTCTCAATGCTGAATTCAATGATATTGAAGAAACTATAGCTATGTCAGCTATGTATGCTGCTAATCATTTAAAAGGCATTACTGCAATTATTACAATGACTGAATCAGGTAAAACTGCATTAATGACATCCAGAATTACATCTGGACTACCTATTTTTGCTTTATCAAAACATAAAAAAACTTTAAATTTAGCAGCGCTTTATAGAGGTGTCACTCCAATATATTTTGATAGTAAATATGATGGTTTTAAAGCAGCTAATGAAGCAATTATTCTTTTACGTAGAAAAGGTTTTTTATCTCTTGGAGACTTAGTTATAATTACTCAAGGTGACATTATGCGTAAAAAAGGAAAAACTAATACTAGTAGAATTTTAAAAGTAAGATAGTTTTTTATGAAATAAAAAACTGTCATTGCAAATATTTTAATATTTTTTTTGATTCTTCTAGATATATTTTTTTTTCTTTTTTTGTTAATGTTTCAGATAATATACATTTTAGCTTTATAGGATCAACTGCATGGTTATTTAACCAAACTTCATAATGTAAATGTGGTCCAGTAGTTCTACCAGTGTTACCCGATAAAGCAATTTTTTGGCCCATTTTGATGTTATCACCTAATTTAACTAGAATTTTTTTAAGATGCATATATCGAGTAGTATAATAATTTTTATTTTTTAATACAATGTAAAAACCAGCTATTTTATTAAATCGTATTTTTGTCACTTTGCCATCAATAGTTGCTAAAACAGGTGTTCCTTGAGGCATGGCTAAATCGACTCCTAAATGACGAGTAATACGATGTGTTACTGGATTTAAACGTTGTAAATTGAAATGAGAAGAGATTCGATATTTTTTCAAAAAGGACACATTTATAAGACATTTTTCTTTTTTTAGATTATCAATATTGTAAAATATACCATTAAATGCACGTATAAAATAATATTTCTTTCCAAAGTTATTTAATTTAATGCCTAATAATATGTTTTTATTTTTAGACAAATCGTGTGAAAAAACTAAATTAAAATTACTTCCTGTATTTAATTTTTTAAAATTTACTTGTAATTGAAGAGCTTGAATAACATTATTTATTTCAGAATAATTTAAACCTGATTGAAGCGCACTTTGAAAAAAATTTGAATTTTTTTTAATTAAAATTCTTTTATTTATGAGTTTTTCTTGTAAATTTTTTTTAGAAACTAAAAAATAATTATTAACATTTTTATATATGTTTTTTTGAAAATTAGATATTTGCCATTTTAATTCTAACAATTTACCCAATGAATCAACTTTCCAGGATAATGTTTGACCATTTTCTAAATTATTTAAATTGAAATCTATTTCAATTAATTTTGAAATGTCGTTCCAACGAACTTTAGATTCATTTAATAATGTGACAATTTTATCTCCTTTTTCAATTCGATGAAAATATTTTTTAATATTATCGATTTCATTTAAATATTTTTTTGTTTTTGTATTATTGGGTATTTGTTGTGTTTTTATTTCAGATTGATTCACTGGATTATGATATAAAATATCGCAACCTGATAAACAAGAAAGAATTATTATGTTATTCATTAATATCTGCACAATCTTATAAAAGTAAGATGTACAATAAGAGTATAAAGAAAATATTTTATAAATCTGCTGCACTTTATTTTATTCCTTAAGGTATTTTTAAGCAGCGAATATATTGATTAGACAATTGCAAAAGAAACTTTAAATAACTATCTTTACTCAATGGTATCGTTACGCCCATAGGATCAAGAAGACCTTTTCGAACATTTGTTCCACGTATCATAACGTCTATAATTTTTGTATTAAACTGCGGTTCTGTAAAAATACATATTGCTTTTTTTTTCAATAATTGATTTTTAATTTCATATAAACTGCGAGCTCCTGTTTGTATTCCGGAATATTTTTTAAAATATCCTGTTGGATGTAATTTATAATGTTTTTCAAAATATTTATAAGCATCATGAAAAATGAAATATTTTTTATTTTTAACTGATAAAAGTCTATTTTTTATATTTTTATCTAATTGTAATAAATTAATCTTAAATTGTTTTAAATTTTTTTCTATGAGTATTTTTTTTTGCGGTATAATCTTAATTAACATGTTATGTATAACAATTGCAGATAATAGAGCAATTTTTGGTGATAACCATATATGCATATCATATAATATATTATTAATTTCATGATTGTTTTGTAAAGTATTTTTTTGTTTTTTTTTACTTGTGAAATGTTTAGAATTATATATTAAATATAATTGAATGTTTTTTATCGAACTAAGTTCGATATTTTTTTTTTTAAAATGATGTATAATTTTTTTTAAAAAAGGTGGTTCAAAATTATTGCCAATTGAAATTACAAAATCAGAATTTCTTATTTTCATAATATCTAAAGGACGTAAAAAATAATTGTGCATAGTAGCACTATTAGGTGTAATGACTTCTACTGAAGTTATCCCATCTGCAATTGCTGCTGCAATAAATCCTAATGGTTTTGATATTGTAACTATAGAAGCATCACAAAGATTAGGTATACAATATAATAAAATTATCAGTATAATATTTTTTTTTTTATTTTTGTTTAACATAATATTTATATTCATATTAAAAAATATATCTTATAATATTTATATTAAAAACTATATAAAAAATATTATTTACAAAATTATGTTAGAATTTATTAAATTAAAAAATATTTATGTGAATTTTTCTAATCGTTCAATTCTTTCTAATATATCATTATCTTTAATTCCTAATCGTATACTTACTCTTATTGGGCCTAACGGTGCCGGTAAATCTACATTAGTACGTATTGTTTTAGGATTAATAAAACCTGATTCAGGATCAATTTTTCGAGCATATAATTTATCTATTGGATATGTACCACAAAAATTATACCTTAACACTCTCTTACCTATGACAGTAGCAAGATTTATGAAGTTATCTCAAAAAACCCAAAATGATATAAAAATATCAGAAATATTAAAGCGTGTAAAAGCAGAATCATTAAAAAATTTTCAATTGCAAAAATTATCTGGTGGAGAAATGCAACGTGTTCTTTTAGCACGAGCTTTATTAAATGATCCAAATTTGCTTGTTTTAGATGAACCGACACAAGGAGTAGATGTAATAGGACAACTTGCTTTATATGAATTAATCAATACAATTAGGAACGAATTAAAATGTTCTGTATTAATGGTGTCTCATGACTTAAATTTTGTTATGGCTAAAACGGATGAAGTGATTTGTTTAAACAATCATATTTGTTGTTCTGGAACACCTGAATCTGTTTGTCAAAACGCAGAATTTACTTCTATTTTTGGTATTAAAAGTAGAAAAGAATTAGCAATTTATCATCACGATCATAATCATGTTCACTATTTTTAAACAATAATATGTTATTATAGAATAGAGTGATTTTTTATGTTTGAACTAATTTTACCAGGATGGCTAGCAGGTATTATATTATCTTTAACAACTGGTCCATTAGGTTCATTTATAGTTTGGCGTCGTATGTCATCTTTCGGTGATACTTTATCACATTCCTCTTTATTAGCTTTATCTATATCTGTTGCTTTAGACGTTAACTCTATTTATATAGTATTTTTTTTTATAAGTTTACTTGCAATTATTTTAGCCTGGTTAGAAAAATTATTACCTTGTGCTCTAGAAACCATATTAAGTATAATATCACATAGTTCATTATCTCTAGGAATAGTATTTATCAGTTTAATAGCTTCTAATTCTCAACAAATAGATATTACAAATTACTTATTTGGTGATTTATTGGCTGTTACAAAATCTGACTTAATTATAATTATAATAAGTAGTATAATAATACTTAGTATTTTATTTTATCGTTGGAATTCTGTTTTATTAGCAACTATTAATGAAGAATTAGCTCAGATAGACGGTATAAATATATTTTATGCTCGTTTGACTATAATGTTGATGACTGCTTTAACTATTTCTATATCTATTAAATTCGTAGGTGCACTATTAATCACATCTTTATTAATTATCCCACCTGCAACTGCACAACATTTTTCTAGATCACCTGAAAAAATGGTCGTAATTGCCATAATAGTAAGTATTATATCTGTTACAGGAGGAATGTTTTTATCTGTTTTTTATAATACACCAGCTAGTCCATCTATTGTTTTATTTGCTTCATTTCTTTATTTACTTAGTAATTTTAAGAAATATTTTTTTTAAATATATAACTAAATCTTATTTTTTTAATATTTTAATGCCTAACTCCTTTAGCATTACATTATCTAATATACTAGGAGAATTAGTCATTAAACAAGTTGCTGATGTGGTTTTTGGAAAAGCAATAACGTCTCTTATATTGGTACTATTAGTAAGTAACATCACAATTCTATCTAATCCTAAAGCTATTCCAGCATGTGGAGGAGCACCATATTGTAATGCTTCTATTAAAAAACCAAATTTTTTATTTTGCATTTCTTTTTTTATTCCAATAATATCAAGTACTGTTTTTTGCATATTGACATCATGAATACGAACTGAACCACCACCAATTTCATAACCGTTCATGACAAGATCATAACTATCTGAAATAGCATTATCCGGTGAATTTTTTAATTTTTTTATATCCATATTTTTTATAGCAGTAAAAGGATGATGTACAGAAGATAGATTTCCTTTAAAATCTTTATGGAACATTGGAAAATTTAAGATCCAAACAGGCTTCCAGATATTTTTTTTAGTAATATTCAGATCGTTTCCTAATTTTAAACGTAACATGCCAAGAGATTTATTAACAATAATTTCTTCATCAGCAATTAAGAATAATATATCTCCATTTTTTGCATTAGTTTTATAAAGTATTTGGTTTAAAATATTTTCATCTAGAATTTTTTTTATCGAACTTTCGATACCTTCTAATCCAAGATTTAATTGTCTTATTTTTATATAAAATAATTTTTTTGCATTGTATTTTTTTACATATTGACTATATGTATCAATTTTTTTTCTACTTAAATGAGCACCTTGAGAAATACATAATAATGCAATTCGATAATGTTTCAAACAATTTACATCAAAAAATAATATAAACTCTTTCTCTTTAAATATATTAGATACATCAATAATTTCTATTGGATTCCGTAAATCAGGTTTATCTGATCCATATCGTTTTATTGATTCATGATATGATATTTTAGGGATTTTACCTAAATCAATATTAATGACTTTTAACCAAATATGTTTTATAAGATTTTCTGTTAACTTGATCACTTTTTTAGAATTCATAAATGATACTTCAATATCAATTTGAGTAAATTCTGGTTGTCGATCTGAACGTAAATCTTCATCACGAAAACATTTTACTATTTGATAGTATCTATCAATGCCAGAAATCATCAATAATTGTTTAAATAGTTGAGGAGATTGAGGTAATGCATAAAATTTTCCATGATAATTACGACTAGGAACTAAATAATCTCTAGCACCTTCTGGTGTAGATTTTGTAAGAATAGGAGTTTCAATATCTAAGAAATTTTTCTTCTTCATAAATATTCTTATTAAATAAGTTACGTGATTTCTTATTTTAAGATTTTCTAGAATATCAAAACGACGTAGATCTAAATATCGATATTTTAATCGGGAATCATCATAATTATGATTCGTATAATTTAATGGCAGCGATTTTGAAGTATTTAAGATATTTAATGTATTCGCTAATATTTCTATTTCACCCGTAGTTATTTTTAAATTTTTATTTTTCTGTTCTCTTTTTCTAACTATACCAGAAATTTGAATGCAAAATTCATTTTTTAGTTTGATAGCTTTTTTGAAAACTATAATATTTTTTAATTCAAAAATTACTTGAACAAGACCAGTGTAATCTCTCATATCAATAAAAATAAATTGACCAAAATTTCTTATTTTATGCACCCAACCACACAATTGAACAGTTTTATGTACATCAATTATTTGTATCTTTCCGCAATATTTAGTACGCATAAATTCTCTTTAAAATTTATTTTTATTTGTGTAAGATAAAATAATAGAATTAATTTTAATTAGTTGATTTTTTTAAAATAGTTTTGATTATCAAATGATAATTACATTTTATTTAAGAAGTGAATTTTTATATAAAAAATTTGATTTTTTTATTTCAAACATTTTTTGTATTAGTATATTGAGTAGTTTTTTAAAAGTATCTGATTGAAAATTAACGACTTCTAAAAATAATTCTTCCCTTAGTTAAATCATAGGGTGTTAATTCTACAGTAACTTTATCTCCTGTTAATATTCTAATGTAGTTTTTTCTCATTTTTCCTGAAATATGTGCTGTAATAACATGTTTATTATCTAATTCAACACGAAACATAGTATTGGGTAATGTATCTATTACTATTCCTTGCATTTCAATGTTGTCTTCTTTAGGCATTTTATTCTCATTATACAATTACTCATGGTATGAATATATCAGATACTAGTCATTTTGACTAGTATGTTTTAGAAATTGAAAAAATATTTTATAATATTTTTTTATTCTAGTGTACTTAGATAACGTTCACAGTCTAATGCTGCCATACATCCGCTGGCAGATGATGTAATTGCTTGTCTGTATACGTGATCTACAACGTCTCCTGCTGCAAAAATACCAGGAACGCTTGTTTGAGTGTAATTTCCACCATGCATTCCTTTCATTATTTCAATATAACCTTCATCCATTTTTAATTGATCAACAAAAATACTAGTGTTGGGAGTGTATCCAATTGCTATAAATATTCCAGAAATCTGTATTTTTATTTCTTTTTGTTCCTGTGATTTTTTTTTTATAATTAATACATTGGTAACACCAGAAGAATTGCCTAATATATCCTTAACAGTAGCATTTAAATATAGAATTACTTCTTTATTTTCTATTTTTTTTCTTAATCTATCAAGTAAAATTTTTTCTGCACTAAAATTCATTCTACGATGAATTAAATGTACTTTTTTAACAAAATTAGATAAATATAATGTTTCTTCTATAGCTGTGTTGCCTCCTCCTACAACTGCTACTTCTTTATTTTTATAAAAAAAACCATCACATATTGCGCATGTTGATACACCTTTTCCTTTAAAAATGCTTTCTGATTTTAATCCTAAATAACGAGGATTCGCTCCAGTAGCAATAATTACAGAATCAGCAGTATATTGATATTTTTCTCCTATTAGATAAAAAGGTTTTTTTTTAAAATCGACTGAATGTATATTATCAGATATAATTTCAGTATTAAATTTAAGAGCATGTTTATGCATACGATGCATTAATTCTGAGCCAGTAATTTTATTAATGTCTCCAGGCCAATTTTCAATTTCATCAGTATTCATTAATTGTCCTCCTTTATTAATTCCAGTAATTAATAAAGGATTTAAATTTGCTCTAGAAGCATATATACCAGCAGTATATCCTGCTGGTCCAGAACCTAAAATAATTATTTTACTATGTTTAATAAAGTTATTCATGTGTATTATCCTAGTTATAGAAATTGTTATATATAATCTAAAGAAAAAATATTTTATTAGTAAAATATTATAAATTATTATTGTTAATAGATACAATTAATATATAAGATTAGAATCTTACTAAATAAAATAAATTATTATTTTTTAATGCATGTTGTGAAAAAATGTTTTACATTTATTTAAAATTTACAACAATTTACTTTCATATATTAAGTATTTATTTAAAAAAATGAATATAAAAACATTTTTTATTTGAATTAATAATATTTACTACTTCAATAATATTGCTTTTCAACAACGATATTTATTGATAATTAAAAAAAGAAGCAAAACATATTATGTTAAATCCTTATTTATTAAGACATGAATTACATTTAACAGCTAAAAAATTATTAAAAAAAGGTTATAAATTAAACATATGTGAAATTTCCCGTATGGAAGAAGAACGTAAAAAATTACAAGTTAAAACTGAAAATTTACAATGTCATCACAATTTTTTATCACGTTTATTTAAAGATACAAAAAATCTAAAAACAGACAGTAAAATTTTAAAAAATAAGATTATAAAATCTGGAAAAGAATTACAAGATTCTAAAATTCAATTAAATATTTTAAAAGAAAAAATTCAGAATTTTTCACTATGTATACCAAATATTCCTGATGATAACGTTCCAGAAGGTCATACATCCATTAGTAATCACGAAATAACATACTGGGGTCAAAAAAGAAAATATGATTTTACAGTTCAAGATCATGTGGCAATAGGAAAAAAATTCGATGATTTAGATTGGACATCTTCAGCAAACATGTCAGGATCAAGATTTGTTATAATGAAAGGTAATATTGCTCTTTTACATAGAGCACTTGGTCAGTTTATGTTAGATTTACATACTATAGAACATGGTTATATAGAAGCTTATGTGCCTTATTTAGTTCATCCTAAAGCTTTATATGGAACTGGGCAATTACCCAAATTTAGTGATGATTTATTTCATATAAATTTTACAGATAAAAATAATTATATATTAATTCCAACAGCAGAAGTACCATTAACTAATTTTTTTTATAATAAAATTATAGATGAAAAAGATTTGCCTATTATGTTAACTGCACATACTCCTTGCTTCCGATCAGAAGCTTCTTCTTACGGACGTGATACAAGAGGATTAATTAGATTACATCAATTTGATAAAGTTGAGTTAGTTCAAATTGTAAAACCGGAAAAATCTATGGAGGCATTAGAAAAATTAACCAATCATGCTGAAAAAGTTTTACAACTGTTACAGTTACCATATAGAAAGGTACTTTTATGTACAGGAGAAATGGGTTTTTCTTCATCTAAAACATATGATTTAGAAGTCTGGTTTCCTTCCCAAAAAAAATATAGAGAGATTTCTTCCTGTTCTAATATGACCGATTTTCAAGCACGTCGTATGAAAGCGCGTTATAGAAAAAAATGTGAAAAAAAGATTTCTTTAGTACACACATTAAACGGTTCAGGATTAGCAATAGGAAGAACATTAGCAGCTATATTAGAAAACTACCAGCATGCTGATGGTCGTGTAGAAATTCCGAAAATCCTTCAAAAAAAATATATGCAGGGCTTAAAATTTATAAATTAATTATAAATATATTGCTGCAATCAATACGTTTGGTGAAAATATGAATATAATTTATAATTTTAGTGCTGGGCCAGCTATGATTCCAAAAGATGTACTTCAGAAAGCTAAAAAAGAACTGCAAAACTGGAAAAAATTAGGTTTTTCTGTTATGGAGATTAGTCATCGTAGTGAAGATTTTATGCGAGTTGCTGCAGAAGCAGAAAAAGATTTAAGAGATTTACTAAATATACCTGATTTTTATAAGGTATTATTTTGTCAAGGTGGCGCGAGAGGACAATTTTCTGCTATTCCTATGAATTTATTAGGTAATTTAAAAACAGCTGATTATATCAATAGCGGATACTGGTCAAAATGTGCATTTATAGAAGCCAAGAAATATTGTATTCCTCGTTCTATATTAATTAAGAAAACAATTAATGGAAAAACATCTCTTGCACCCATTTCAACATGGGAGATTAGTAAGAATTCAGCATATGTTCATTATTGTCCTAATGAAACTATAGATGGATTATCTATCGATGAAGAACCAAAATTTAAAGATAAAATAATAATTGGAGATTTTTCATCGTGTATTTTATCTCGTTTAATTAATATTGAAAATTATGATCTTATTTATGCAGGTGCTCAAAAAAATATTGGTCCAGCAGGTATAACAATAATTATTATTCGAGAAAATTTAATAGGATATGCTTCTAAGATGTCTCCTTCTATTTTAGATTATAAAATAATATCAGAACATAATTCTATGTTTAATACGCCACCTACATTTTCTTGGTATTTATCAGGATTAGTTTTTAAATGGTTAAAAAAACAAGGTGGTTTAAAAAAAATTGAAGAATTAAATAAAATTAAATCCAATTTATTATATGAAAAAATAGATAATAGTGATTTTTATATTAATACCATAGATCATAAAAATAGATCTAAAATGAATGTTATATTTAATTTATTTGATTCTAATTTAAATGAACTGTTTTTAAAAGAAGCTTTTCAATCAGGTTTAATTGCTTTAAGAGGACATCGTGCAATAGGTGGAATTCGTGCATCTATTTATAATGCTATGCCATTAGAAGGTATTGCATCTTTAATAAAATTTATGTCATATTTTGAAAATCGATATGGATAAATATATAAGTATTGACAATTGATCACCTTAATAAAATAGAGTGCATATTTATTATGAAAGATTCTTTGAATTTAAAACCAATATCTTACGTTAATGGAACTATTTATTTACCTGGTTCTAAAAGCATTTCAAACAGAGCTTTATTGTTATCTTCTATGGCTAATGGTACAACATGTTTAACTAATTTGTTAGATAGTGATGATATTACATATATGTTAAAAGCTTTAAAAAAAATAGGTGTTAAGTATATTTTGTCTGATAATAAAAAGGAATGTTATGTTCAAGGTATTGGTCAAGCTTTTCAATTGTCTCAACCAATTTCATTATTTTTAGGTAATGCAGGTACTGCTATGAGACCTCTTTTATCTGCATTATCTTTGCATAAAAATAATGTTGTATTAAGCGGAGATGATAGAATGCACGAAAGACCTATTGAAGATCTAGTTGATGCTTTAAAACAAGGTGGAGCTATTATAGAATATGAAAAAAATAAAGGTTTTCCGCCTGTACGTACAAGAGGTGGTTTTATTGGAGGATCCATTTTTTTAAATGGAAATATTTCTAGTCAATTTTTAACATCATTATTAATGATTGCACCCCTTGCTTTTAAAGATACTACTATTATTATAAAAGGACATCTAGTTTCTAAACCTTATATTGATATTACAATTAATTTAATGAAATCTTTTTCTATAAATGTGAAACATGATTCTTATAATGTTTTTTATATAAAAGGTCAACAAAAATATAAAACACCCGGCAAGTTTATAATTGAAGGAGATGCTTCATCAGCCTCGTATTTTTTAGCTGCTGCTGCTATTAAAGGTGGTTCAATTAAAGTGATTGGTGTTGGAAAGAAAAGTATACAAGGTGATGTGAAATTTGCAAATATCCTTGAAAAAATGGGTGCAATCATTTTTTGGGGAGATAATTTTATTACTTGTACTCGTAATACATTAAATGCAATAGATTTAGATATGAATCATATTCCTGATGCAGCAATGACTATTGCAATAGTAGCTCTTTTTTCTAAAGGTACTACTATTATAAGAAATATATATAATTGGCGTGTAAAAGAAACTGATCGCTTATCTGCAATGTCTATAGAGTTAAGAAAGGTTGGCGCTATAGTTGAAGAAGGAAAAGATTTTTTATCTATCACTCCACCTATTTTTTTTAAATATTCTAATATTAACACTTATAACGACCATCGTATGGCTATGTGTTTTTCACTGATATCTTTGTCTAACATTGGTGTAAATATACTAAATCCAGGTTGTACTACTAAAACTTTTCCATCTTATTTCAAAGATTTTTTATCCATTAGTAAATAATATTATTTTTAATAGAAAAATTTTTTTGATAATTTTAAATACAACACATGATAAATAAAATTCCTGTTATTACTATTGATGGTCCTAGTGGTGCTGGAAAAAGCACTTTAGCTAACATGATAGCACATCAATTAAATTGGTCTCTATTAGAATCAGGTAAAATATATCGATTACTTGCTTCGTTTGCGTTAAATAAAAATATTACTATTGTTGAAAAAAATATAATTTCACTTGCAAATAAAATAGATTTTTCATTAATTAAAAAAAAAAACATAAAGTATTATTATAAATCGTTTGATTTTAACAAAGTTAGTGAAATATCTTCGCAATTAGCATCTTATCCCAATGTTAGAAAAATTTTATTAGAAAAACAAAGATCACTAAGATGCTTTCCTGGTCTAATAGCTGAAGGACGTGATATGGGTACTGTAGTATTTCCAGATGCCATACTTAAATTTTTTTTACAAGCTTGCTTAGAAACACGAGCAAAAAGAAGAATGTTAGAATTAAATAAAAATGGTTATGACATAAGTTTTAAAAATTTATTCATACAGATGAAAAATCGTGATAAACGAGATGAAAATCGTTTAATTTCTCCTTTATGCATTCCAAAAAATGCTATAATATTAGATTCTACTAATATGAGTTTATCAGAGGTGATTGCAACTTTAATGGAATATATTTTAAAAAAAATATCAATATCATAGAAAATAATTTTATTTTTAAATATAACACTCTTTAATAGGGACTATTATAAGATATATAAAATAAGCTCATTTTAGCATGAAGTTAAAATGAACATCACATAAAAATTTCTTAATACTATTAATATGAATGAATCTTTTGCTCAATTATTTGAAGAATCACTAAAAGAGATTAAAACTCGTCCAGGTTCAATTATTCGTGGAACCATCATTTCTATAGAAAAAGATATAATTCTAGTAGATGCAGGTCTTAAATCAGAGTCTGCAATTCCTGCTGAACAATTTAAAAATTCTCAAGGTTTAATAGATGTTAATGTCGGCGATCAAGTAGATGTTGCTTTAGATGCTATTGAAGATGGATTTGGCGAGACATTATTATCTCGTGAAAAAGCAAAACGTCATGAAGCATGGTTGATATTAGAGCAAGCTCATGAAAAATCAGAAACAGTAACAGGTATTATTAATGGTAAAGTTAAAGGTGGTTTTACTGTTGAATTAAACGATATACGTGCATTTTTACCGGGTTCTTTGGTAGATATTCGACCTGTTCGAGAAACAATTCATCTTGAAGGAAAAGAATTAGAATTTAAAGTGATTAAATTAGATCAAAAACGCAATAACGTTGTTGTTTCGCGTCGAGCGGTTATTGAATCAGAAAATAGTGCTGAAAGAGATCAATTGCTAGAAAGTTTACAAGAAGGTATGCATGTTAAGGGTATTGTAAAAAACTTAACAGATTATGGAGCTTTTGTAGATTTAGGCGGAGTAGATGGTCTTTTGCATATTACTGACATGGCTTGGAAAAGAGTTAAACATCCTAGTGAAATAGTTAATGTAGGTGATGAAATTAACATTAAAATTTTAAAATTTGATAGAGAAAGAACACGTGTATCATTGGGATTAAAACAATTAGGTGAGGATCCATGGATAGCTATTTCTAAACGTTATCCAGAAAATACTAAATTAAGTGGACGTGTTACGAATTTAACAGATTATGGTTGTTTTGTAGAAATTGAAGAAGGTGTAGAAGGTCTTGTGCACGTTTCTGAAATGGATTGGACTAATAAAAATATTCATCCATCTAAGGTAGTTTCTGTAAATGATGTAGTCGAAGTTATGGTTTTAGACATTGACGAAGATCGTCGTCGTATTTCACTTGGTTTAAAACAATGTAAAATTAACCCATGGCAACAATTTTCTGAAACTCATAAAAAAGGTATTCATGTAGCTGGAAAAATAAAATCTATTACAGATTTTGGTATTTTTATTGGTTTAAATGGAGGAATTGACGGACTAGTTCATTTATCTGACATTTCTTGGAAAACATCTGGTGAAGAAGCAGTAAAAAAATATAGAAAAGGTGATGAAATTTCTGCTGTAGTTCTTCAAGTAGACGCTGAAAGAGAGCGCATATCTTTAGGAATTAAACAATTAGAAGAAGACCCTTTTAATATATATATTTCAAATCATAAAAAAGGATCAATAATTACTGGTAAAATTAAATTTATTGATAAAAAAAATGCAATAATCAAACTATCAGAAGACATAGAAGGAATTTTAAAATTTTCCGATGTTTCCCGTTTACATTATGAAGAATTTATAAAAAGATATAAAATAGATAGTGAAATTTTAGTTAAATTATCTAGTTTCGATCGTAAAAATAGAATAGTTTATCTTGCTATTCATGTTTTAGATGAAATTGAAAAAAAAGACTTAACCGTTTTATCAAGTAAAAAAATAAATGATGATGCATTTTCTAATGTAATGGCAGAAGCATTTAAAGCCGCTAAAAATACTGAATAATTTTTTATTGTAAAACATGTTTTTTCTATAAAAAAATAAATTTTTAAGGTATACAAATGTAGAGGTTTTATGACAAAGTCAGAATTATTTGAAAGAATCTCAGAAAAAAAAAATAATATCTCAAATAAAATAATAGAATGTGCTATAAAAGAAATGTTGGAACACATGGCAATGTCATTAGCAAAGGGTAAAAGAATTGAAATTAGAGGATTTGGGAGTTTTTCTTTACACTATCGCCCTTCTCGTATTGGTCGAAATCCAAAAACTGGAAAAACAGTAAAATTGAATGCAAGATATGTTCCTTATTTTAAACCAGGAAAAGAATTACGTAATCGTACCAATGTATATAAATAGCATATTTTAAAATTCTACAATAGAAACTAAGTCTATATAATTTTTTATAAAAAAACTTAGTTTCTATAATTTTATGCAAAAATATTTAGGTAAAAAAATGAAAAAATTTTTATTAGTAGCAAACTGGAAATTAAATGGAAGTAAAAAAATGATTTCTGACTATTTATCTAGTTTAAAATCATTGGCATCAGTTTATTCAAAAAAAAATATTATTGTTATTGCTCCTCCTACTATATATCTGAGTCAAGTCTACAAAGATATAAATAATATTGATATTTTTCTTGGTGCACAAAATGTTGATATTAATCTGAAAGGAGCTTTTACAGGTGAAACTTCTGTTCTAATGCTAAAAGATATAGGTGTAAAATATGTTATTGTTGGACATTCTGAAAGACGTTTATTTCATAATGAAACTAATAATATTATTATAAAAAAATTTAATTTAATTAAAAATTTAAATTTAATACCTATTTTGTGTATAGGTGAAATACAAAATAATAATTATAGTCAAACAAAAAAAATTATTGAAGAACAACTTAATTGCATATTTAAAGTATTAGGTAAAGAAGCATTTAGAAACACAGTAATTGCATATGAACCTATTTGGGCAATTGGTACAGGTTTATCAGCTGATCCAAAACATGTACAATATATACATAAATTTATTAGAAATTATATTCAAGAATATGATCCTATTAGTATAAAAAGTACAATTATTCAGTATGGAGGTTCTATTAATTCTGTTAACACAGAAGAGTTTATTCAACAACCCGATATAGATGGTTTATTAATTGGAAGTGCATCTTTAGATGCTAAAGAATTTTTAAAAATTATAGAAATAGCTAATTATTATACTTAAAATAAAGTAATTTTCATTTTTTAAAAAAGTAATTATCGATAAGTATTTTATGAATCCAACCGCCTAAATTAACACCTAAAATTGGACCTATTATAGGAATTAAAAAATATAGAGAATTATTGCCTCCTGTGAAAGAAAAAATACCCCATCCAGTTAGACTTAGAAAAATTTTAGGTCCTAAATCTCGAGCTGGATTTAAACTAATATTATTTAAAGGAGTAATAGATATATTAATCATAAAAATCAATACTCCTATTAGGAATGGTGCAATAGATTTATAATAAAATATTTTATTATTTTTTTTATTATTTAACTGCAACAAAATTATCATAAAAAGAGCAGTTGTCAATATTTCTATTGTAGAATTACGAATAAAACTATGATTAAAGTTAGGATATACACAAAAAATAGAAGCTAATTTTAGGCTTTCTTGAGTACCTAAAATAATATTATTTTGATTTTTAAATGAAATAAATGCATGATAATAAAGAAAATATGTTAACATGCTAAAAAAAAAAGAACCAAAAATTTGAGAAATAATATATGGAAGTACTTTTTTCTTATTAAAATCTTTAGAAGATAACCAAAAAAAAATAGTAATAGCTGGATTTAAATGAGCTCCTGATGTTGAAGCACTGAAATAAATTGACATAGATACTGCTAAACCCCAAATACAACTTATTTCAAATGGATTAAAATGAACATGTGTTAATTTTGAAGCCGCCAAACAACTCGTTCCAAAAAATATTATTAAGCCCGTTCCAAAAAATTCAATAACACATTGTTGGATAAGATTTTTTCTAAAAAAATTCATTGCTCAATAACCTATATAATCTTACTATAATACAAAAACATTTTAAAAATGAGAGAGCGCCGGAAAAACCGGCACTAATTTTTTATATTAGTATAACTTTTTAGCGGTAATCAACCAATCTTTTTTAAAAGTACGTTTCATATTTTTTAATGCGTCTGTTATATCGTTAAATACCATTTTTTCATTTTGTATTCCTACGCATTTACCTTGATAGCCTTTTATTAACAATTCAACAGCGTATGCACCCATTCTAGAAGCTAGAATACGATCATATACAACTGGTGCACCACCTCTTTGAATGTGACCTAAAATTGTAGCTCTAGTTTCTCGATTTGTTTTCTTTTCAATGTATTGCGCTAATTTTTCTACATCACAAATATATTCTGTAATTGCAACAATAGCATGTTTTTTACCTTTAGCTATACCTGCTTCTATTTCAATAACTAATTCTTCTTTTGTATAATGAATTTCGGGTAATACAATAAATTCACATCCTCCGGCAATTGCTGCAGCTAATGTTAAATCTCCACAATACCTTCCCATTACTTCTACAATAGAAATACGTTGATGAGAAGAAGAGGTATCACGTAATCGATCAATAGCTTCAACAACTGTTTGTAAAGCTGTGAAATAACCTATTGTATAGTCAGTGCCTGCAACATCATTATCTATAGTACCAGGAATACTAATACATGGAACACCTATTTCCGTTAATTTTTGAGCTCCTATATACGATCCATCACCTCCAATAACAACAAGACCATCAATTTTTCTTTTTTTTACATTTTTAGCAGCAATAGAACGTATTGTTTTTTTATAAAAATTAGAAAATCTTGCTGATCCTAAAAATGTTCCACCTTTATTTATCATATCAGACACACTATATCTATCAAGTTGTGTCATACGATTTTCGTATAAACCTAAATATCCATCATAAATTCCAAATACTTCTAGTTTTTCACTAAGTGCTGTTCTTACTACTCCTCGAATTGCAGCATTCATACCTGGAGCATCTCCACCACTGGTCAAGACTCCAATTTTTTTAATCATTACAACCTCTATTGAAAACTTCTGTAAAAAATATACTTTATATATCTAGAACATTAATAGTATTTTAAGTATAAGTATATTACTTAAGTGTAAATTTTTAAGAATGACAAAAATGTTTTGAACAGAACTATTTTAAATAATACCATTTTATAGGCATGTATTTTTCGTTAAATTCTAAAATAATAGGTTTAGCAGTTGGGATGTTTAATTCTATAATTTCTTGATTATCTATTTTATTTAGATATTGTATTAAAGCACGTAAAGAATTTCCATGTGCTACAATAATTATTTTTTTGTTCTTTTTTAATTCAGGGTAAATAATTTTATTCCAGTAAGGAATGACTCTTATTCCAGTCGTTTCTAAACTCTCTCCTAAAGGAATTTTATTAAAATCTAACTGAGAATAACGTCTATCATATCCAGGAAACCTTTTATCATTCATATTAATTGGAGGAGGACTAATGTTAAAACTTCTTCTCCATAACATCACTTGCTGCTCTCCGTATTTTTCAACAACTTGATTTTTATTTAATCCTTCTAAGGCACCATAATGTCTTTCGTTTAAACGCCAAGTTTTTTTTACTGATAGCCAAGATTGATTTAGTTCATCTAAAATATAATGTAAAGTATGTATTGCTCTTTTTAGTACAGATGTATAGGCATAATCAAAATAAAAATTATTTTTTTTTAATAATAAAGCTGCTAATTTGGCTTCATTTTTTCCTTTTTTAGTTAATTCTACATCATGCCATCCAGTAAACTGATTTAATTCATTCCATACACTTTGACCATGTCTAATTAAAACTACTTTTTTATTTGTCATATTTTTCTCGTTTAATTGAATTATAATAAGCTGTTTTATTATTTAAACTTATATTTCTTTGATAATAAAAGTACAGTTGATATCAAATTTAATAACTGTACTTTTAAACTATATAAAAATATTCTAGAGAATAAATATAGTTTCAAATATTAATTAAAATACGAGTAAAATCTTCTAATATATTTTTTATAGATACTAGAAATCCTACTGATTCTTTGCCATCTATTAAACGATGATCATATGATAAAGCTAAATACATCATTGGAAGAATTTTTATTTTTCCATTAATTACCATTGGTCGATCTTGAATAGTATGCATGCCTAATATAGCTGTTTGAGGAGGATTGATAATTGGTGTCGACATTAAAGATCCAAAAATACCGCCATTAGTAATAGTAAAATTACCTCCTGTAAGATCTTTTATATCAATTTTATTTTCACATCCCTTAATAGAAAATTCCTTGATTTTTTTCTCTATTTCTGACATTGTCATTGTTTCAGCATTTCTTAATACTGGTGTTATTAATCCTCTTGGGGTTGAAATAGCAATACTAATATCAAAATTTTTATAATATATTATATCTTTTTGGTCTATAGAAGCATTTATTTCTGGAAATTTTTTTAAGGATTGTATTACTGCTTTTACAAAAAAAGACATAAATCCAATTCGGATACCATGTTTTTTTTCAAAATCTTCACCATATTTTTTACGTAACAGAATGATTGGTTTCATATTTACTTCATTGAAAGTTGTTAGCATTGCTGTATTTTGAATGCTATACAATAATCTTTCTGCAATTCTTTGTCGTAATCGACTCATTGTAACTCTTGTTTGACAATTGTTATTTTCTGATAGATCAATAGTATTTTTATTGGCAATATTTGTATTTAATTTTTTTTCTGTAATTTTTTCATGATTATTTTTAATTTCTGATTTTGTTTTTATATTTTGAAGATCATTGTTAATTTTATTAATTTTCATTAAGCGTCTTGTGGAAGGTGTATAGTGTGTAATTAAATTTTTTTCATGTAATTGATCTTCTTTTTTTTCTATGATAGTATTATTAGTAATATTTTTTTTAACATAATCTAAATGATTTATATAACCTATAATTTGTCGAGATTTAACTATTTTTCCTGACTCTTCTAAAATTGATTCCAATTCTCCATCACATGGAGATGAAACTTCTAACATTACTTTATCTGTTTCAATATCAACTATGTTATCATCACAATAAACTATATCTCCTATTTTTTTATACCATTTTACAATTGTTGCATCACTAATAGATTCTGGTAAATCTGGAACAATAATATTTATTTTTTTCATTCCTTGCCCTATTTTAATTAATATTTAATGCATCATAAACTATTTTTTCTTGTTGTTCTTTATGAAGAGACATACAACCAACAGCAGGTGAAGCAGAGGAAAGGCGACCAATGTATTTTAATGAACTATGTGTCGGAAGAATATCATCTAAATAGTTTTTAATATAAAACCATGCACCTTGATTATAAGGTTCTTCTTGACACCAAATAAAATCTTTTATGTAAAAATACTTTTTTAATGTTTTCAATATTTCATTTTTAGGAAATGGATATAATTGTTCAATACGTATTAAAATAATATTAAAAATATTACTTTTACGACGTTTTTCTAATAAATCATAATAAATTTTTCCAGAACAAAAAATAAGACGTGTGGCTTGTTCATTAAAATTATCTATTTCATCTATTATTTTTTGAAACTCTCCATTAATAAGAGAATTTAAAGAAGAACCTGCTATCGGATTTCTTAAAAGAGATTTTGGAGTAAATATGATTAGTGGTTTATAAATTTTATAAAATATTTGTCGTTGTAAAAGATGAAAAATTTGTGATGATGTGGTAGGTATACATATTTGTATATTTTCTTCAGCACAAAGTTGTAAAAATCTTTCAATTCTTGATGAGGAATGCTCAGGACCTTGCCCTTCATATCCGTGAGGTAACAAGATCACTAAATTACAGTTTTGATTCCATTTTTGTTCACTTGAAGCGATAAACTGATCAATAACTATTTGAGCACCATTAACAAAATCTCCAAATTGTGCTTCCCAAATAGTTAATTTTTTAGATGGAAATAAAGAATAACCATATTCAAAAGCCAATACTGCTTCTTCTGATAATACAGAATTCCAAATTTCAAACTTTCCTTGTTTTTTACTAATATTCTTTAAAGGTATATAAACAGAACCATCTATTTGATCATGAATAAATGCATGACGATGAAAAAATGTACCCCTACTTACATCTTCCCCTGAAAATCTACAAGAAATACCTTCATTAACAATTGTTGCATAAGCCAATGTTTCTGCTGCACCCCAATCAAACAATTTTAATTCTTGAGCCATTTTACATCTATCTTCATAAATATTTTTTACTCGATAATGAATGTTAATTGAACTAGGAATATTATTAATTAAAGAAGATAGTGTTTTTATATTAGATTGATTTATTTTTTTTATTATATTTTTTGTTATTTTTTCTTTTAAAGGTCTTTTATATTTTTCATATTGAAAATTTATTTCTTTTGTTTTAGAAAAAATATGCTGACCTGTTTTTAACTTATTAAAATATTGATTTATAATTTCTTCATTTTGTTGAGATGTAATTATTTTATTAACGATTAATAAATTAGAATATATTTCTCTTACAGTAGGGTGAATTTTTATTTTTTTGTACATAATAGGTTGTGTTACAGAAGGTTCATCTACTTCATTATGTCCATGACGTCTATAACACACAAGGTCTATAAAAACATCTTTTTTAAATTTTGTTCTAAAATAAAGAGCTAATTGAATAGTAAAAATACACGATTCTATATCGTCTGCATTAACATGAAATATTGGTGCTTGAATCATTTTAGCAATATCAGTGCAATATTTACTAGAACGAAGTGTTTTTGAATCAGAAGTGGTAAATCCAATTTGATTATTAATAACTATATGAATTGTCCCGCCTACTTGGTATCCTTCTGTTTGAGACATATTTAATGTTTCTTGAATTACACCTTGACCAATAACAGCAGCATCTCCGTGAATATTAATAGGTAATATTTCACTTGTAGATTTACCTAACTGATCGATTGAAGATCGAGCCATTCCTAAAATAACTGGACTAATTATTTCTAAGTGAGAAGGATTACATGCCATTTTAAATAATATTTTTTTTTCATGATTTATTTCTGAAATACCTCCTAAATGATATTTAACATCACCACTACAATTTTTCGGTATATTATTAAAACCAGAAAATTCTTTAAATAAAGTCTTTGGGCTTTTATTTAAAACGTTTACTAATACATTTAATCTGCCTCTATGAGCCATGCCTAATATTATTTCAGAAATATTATTTTTTTTTGAATATCTTATTATTTCATGTAACATAGGAATTAATGCTTCTGCTCCTTCTAAAGAAAAACGCTTAGCACCAGGAAATTTTTTTCCTAAATGTTTTTCTAAAGTTTCAGCATAGGTGATTTCTTTTAAAAAATTTATTTTTTTTTCTGTTTCTATAGATCCTTCTTGAAAAAAAGATTCTATGTATTCTGTAATGCATTTTTTTTCTAATAAGTTGTCTATATACATATATTCAAAACCAATAGAACTACAATATTTTTTAGATAACGTTTTATGTAAATCTAAAATATTTGTTTCAAATTGATCGCAACTTTTAAAGTTTATTTTGAGATTTTTTTTTATTTGTTTTTCAGTAAAACTATAATATGAAAGTTCTAAATCTTGAATTATTTGTTGTTCTGATAATTGAAGCGGATCGATTAAAGATTTTTTATAACCTTGTGTACGAAATGCATTAATAATATAATTAATTGTATGAATTAGTTGAAAACTATTTTTTTTTATATTATTTACACTGTATGTATTCGTTTCATTTTTAGAGATATCTAAAAATGCATTATGCCAAATCATATCAACAGATTGAGGATTTTTTAAAAATTTTTTATATATTTTTTCTATATAATCTTGATTATTTACAGATAACCAAGAAGAACTTAACCAATATTTCATTTTATTTTTATTCATAATTTTATTTTTTAAAATATTATCACCTTAAATATTACAAATTTTGAAATACTTATATTACAATTTTATTTTTAGTAATTATGCTGGATTGTAAATATCAATAAAAGTAACATCTAAATGATATTTATTATATAACCAATTCCCTAAGGATTTAATTCCATCTTTTTCAGTAGCATGATGACCTAAAGAAAAAAAATGTATACCTAATTCTTTAGCAATATGAGTAGTTTCTTCTGAAATTTCACCTGTTAAAAAAGCATCTACTCCAAATGCATGCGCTTCTTTAATAAAGCTTTGCCCTTTTCCGCTACACCAAGCAATGCGTTTAATATAAAGAGGAGCATTTTTATATATATGGATGGGATATTTTTTATATTTTTTTTCTATTTTTTTTGCAAACTGTACACCAGTTATTTTATCTTTTATTATACCCCAAAATACATAAGGTGTAATACGACCTTGAATACAAATATTTAATTGTTTAGCTATTTGTGCATTATTACCTAATTCAGAATGAATATCTAAAGGTAAGTGCCAACTATATAAATTAATATTATTAGATAGTATAGATTTTAGTCTATTCCTTTTCATATTATGTATATATTGAGATTCATTTTTCCAGAAATAACCATGATGTACTATTATAGCATTAGCATTATAAAGCAATGCTTTATCTATCAAATCTTGACAAGCTGTTACTCCAGTAATAATTTTTTTTACTATTCTCGTTCCTTCAATTTGTAAGCCATTAGGAACTATGTCATTATATTTGTTAGATAATAGTTTTTTGTTAATAATGTCTTCTAAAATAAAATTATTCATAAATTTTATATACCTATTTTTTTAAAGACAATTTTGCTTTACTAAATATTAATAGACATTTTTTTCTGCTATCATTATAATCTATAATTGGATCAGGATAGTCTATTTTATAATTTGTTTTATGTGACCATTCATGTGGTTGATGGATATACTGATTAGGCACATGTTTTAATTCTGGAATAAATTTTTTTATAAAAAAACCAGATTCGTCAAAAGTTTTCGATTGATTTAATGGATTAAAAATACGTATGTAAGGAACAGAATCACATCCAACTGATGCACACCACTGCCACCCCCCATTATTTAGTGCTAAATCGCCATCAATTAAACGAGATATAAAATATTTTTCACCTTCTCGCCAATTAATCAAAAGATTTTTTACTAAAAAATTAGCAGTAATCATTCTTAATCGATTATGCATCCAACCTAATCTATTTAGTTGTCTCATTCCAGCATCTACTATAGGAAAACCAGTACATCCTTCTTTCCAAGCATTTAAATGTTTTATATTATCATTCCAATCAATTTTTTTTTCCCATAATGATAATGATTGAGACTGACTGATTTTTGGAAAAGAAATTAATAAATGATAATAAAATTCACGCCATAATATTTGATCAAACCAGGATGCAGGAAAAAAAATATTTGAAAAAATATTTTTTTGTTCTTTTAAAAATATTGAAAGACATTGTCGAGATGATATTATACCTGAAGATAAATAAGGAGATAACATACTCGTACTATCTGAATAAGGAAAATTTCTATTTAATAAATAATTATTCATCTTATGCTTGCAAAAATTTTTTAATCTATTAACGGCTGATTTTTCTCCAATAGGGAATTTTTTCTTATCAAAGTTAATATTTATTTTTTTAGACAAAAAAGTATTAGAAAAGAAATTTTTATCAAGTTTTCTTTTAGAAGGAATAGGAAAACATATAGGTATATTATTATTTAAATGTTTTATAATTTTTTTTTTAAAGAAAGAAAAGACTTTATAAGTTTCATTTTTTTTATTTTTGATACATTGATATGAAACTAAAAGATTATCGTGAAAACCTTTTACACAAATGCCTTGTTGAGATAATTTTTTTTTTACTAAAACATCACGATGACGTTCATCACTTTCATATTGATAATGATAAAATAAATTATTTATTTTATGTTTAAAGCAAAAATACATTAAATATTCAATGGAATTTAAAAAATTAGTAGACTCATGATAGTGTAAAACAATGTTTAATTTTAATAATTCTTTTTTTAAAGATATTAAATGAGAGTAAATAAAAGACATTTTTTTACTAGACATAGAGTGATTATTCCATTGTTCAGGAGTCGCTATGAATAAAGCTATGACTTTATCTTCATCAGATTTACATGCTTGATGTAAAGCTGTATGATCATATAAACGAAAATCATTTCGAAACCAAATCAAATTTTTTTGCATAATATTTATATTTTTATAAGAAAGTTGGACTATTTTTTTTTAATGAATATTAAAAAAATATTTTTACTAATTTTTTATTAATATAATAAATTTTTCAAAAGCGTTATTTTTTTTCTATACATGAGTGAATATAGATGCTTATACATTAACATATTATTTATTTTTTAATAATATATTTATTATGGATGGTTATAATGAAAAAAATAGGTATTTTTTTTGGCAGTGATACTGGAAATACAGAGAAAATAGCGAGATTAATTCAAAAATTTATAGGAAAAGATATCTCTATATTACATGACATTAGTAATAGTTCTAAAAAAGATATTGAACATTTTGATTTTTTAATATTAGGAGTACCTACTTGGTATTATGGAGAGGTTCAATGTGATTGGGATGATTTTTTACCTATTTTAAAAAAAATTGATTTTTCAAATAAAACTGTAGCATTATTTGGATGCGGAGATCAAGAAGATTATGGTGAATATTTTTGTGATGCATTAGGAATCATATATAATGTTATTAAAAAAAATAAAGCTAATATAGTTGGAAAATGGTCTACTAAAAAATATAGTTTTGAACATTCTAAAGCTTTATTAAACAAAGATTATTTTGTGGGATTAGTTTTAGATGAAGATCGACAATCAGATAAAACTAAATTGAGAGTAGCTGAATGGATTAAACAAATACTTCCTACTTCTTAATTAAATTTACCATATATTAATATTATTATTAATAATATTTTTTAAAATACTTATACTATTATATTATTTTAAATAAACATAAAATAATATTTTATATTAGTTATTAAAAAAACAAATCAAAAGAAAAAATATGAGTTTTAAAATAGATCATTTTGCTTTATTAAAAAGCATACCCCGTAAAAAACATCGTGAAATTATTCAATTAAATTGTATTCATTTACCTTTTATTGGAAAAGATATTTGGACATTATATGAATTATCATGGCTCAATAACAATGGATTACCACAAATTGCTATTGCCAGAATAGAAGTTAATATAACTAGTATCAATATTATTGAATCTAAAAGTTTTAAAATTTATATAAATAGTTTTAATCAAATTAAATTTGATCATTATACAACATTCATTAAAATTTTAGAGTTAGATCTTACAAAATGCGTTTGTGGAAAAGTTTCTATAACATTATTTAATTTAAATGAGATTAAAAAACAAAACATATCAGAATTTTATGGTATATGTATAGATAAACAAGATGTTCAAGTTACATCTTATAAATACAATCCATCATTATTGACTTGTTCTTCTAATCACTCAATTATAGAAGAATCTTTATATAGTCATTTGTTAAAAACAAATTGTCCAATTACTCAACAACCAGACTGGGCATCAATACAAATTATATATTCTGGTCAAAAGATCGATCATACAGCACTATTATGTTATTTAATTTCTTTTCGTAGTTGCAATGAATTTCATGAAGAATGTATTGAAAGAATTTTTAATGATATTGAAAATGTTTGCAAACCTGAAAAACTTACTGTATATGCAAGATACACACGTAGAGGTGGCATTGATATTAATCCATGGCGCAGTAATACTACTTTCTCTCCATGTCTTATTAGAATGGCTAGGCAATAAAAAAGATAAAATATTTCAAAATATAAGTAGCAGTATTAAGTAGCATACTTAATACTGCTATTTATTTTAGATAAAAAATAAAACACGTTCTTATTATATAATTAAGGTATAAAAAAATATTATATTTTATATCTATATTCCAGCTACTAGAGATACTAAGTCAAGAACTTTGCTAGAATAACCTGTTTCATTATCATACCAAGAAACTAATTTAACAAAATTTTTATTTAAAGACAAACCTGCTTTAGCATCAAATATAGAAGTTAATTCTTGACCATTAAAATCTGAAGATACTACTTCATCTTCTGTATATCCTATAATTCCCTTCATTTCCTCTTCAGATGCAATTTTAATTATCTCACATATTTCTTGATATGTAGCTGGTTTTTGATATCGTACCGTTAGATCTACTACAGATATATTAGATACAGGAACTCTGAATGCTATACCAGTTAATTTACCATTCAGATTAGGTAATACTTTACCTACAGCAATAGCGGCTCCAGTAGAAGATGGGATAATATTTTGTAATGCTCCTCGTCCACCTCTCCAATCTTTATGAGATGGACCATCGACAATTTTTTGAGTAGCAGTACTAGCATGAACAGTTGTCATTAAACCTTCTATGATACCTAATTCATCATCTATAATTTTAGATAAAGGGGCTAAACAATTAGTAGTACACGAAGCATTCGAAACAATATCTTCTCCTTTATATTGATTAAAATTAGCACCTCTAACGAACATTGGAATATCGTCTTTAGAAGGTCCTGTTATAACTACTTTTTTTGATCCGGCTAAAATATGTTTATAAGCTGTTTCTTTTGTTAAAAAAAGACCTGTTGATTCAATGACTACATCAACTGATACATTATTCCACATTAATTTTTCAGGATCTTTTATTGCAGTAATTCTAATTTTTTTATCATCTATAATGATAGATTCCTTATTAACTTTAATATTTTTTTTAAAAGTTCCATGAGTAGAATCATATTTTAACATATAAGCTATATATTCAGGACTTAATAAATCATTAATAGCTACAATTTCAATGTTAGAACGTTTTTGAGCTAATCGAAATAATACACGTCCAATACGACCAAATCCATTAATTCCTACTTTAATAGTCATTTTTTTCTCCATTTTAAAAATATAGTGTTTCTGAATTTAAAAAATAATTAATATATGTATTGTTATTAATTTTATATAAAAAATATATTCAATGTTAATACTCTTTTAGTATTTTGCTAGGATTAATTTTTGAAGCATAATATGCTGGATACCAATTTGCTATAATTCCTATGATTATAGTACTTATTAATATTGTTATTACATCTGATATATTTATTTTTAACAATAAAAAATGATGATAATAAATATTATCTAATAATATATTATCCTTAAAGGATTTGTCTAAAAAAAATACTATTCCTTTAAAGTTTAAAACTATTATTATACCTGTAATTAAACCCAAAAAAGTTCCAATCATTACAGAACGTAATCCATAATATAAAAAAATTATTTGAATTAAACAATTATTAGCACCGATAGTTCGTAAAATAGCAATTTCTTGTGTTTTTTTAGATATCGTCATGATTGAAAGAGATGTAATGCTAAAAGATGAAATAATCACTAGTAATAATAGTATAAAATATATTATTGCCTTCATTTTTTTTATGTCATTATATATATAATGATAACTATCAATCCAACTATATGTAATAAGAGGAACACCTATTTTTTTTACTACTTTTTTCAGAATCTGATCAGCATCAAAAGGATGAAACATATGTAATTCAATTGCATTGATATGATTGTTTTCATTAAAAAAATTTTTAAAAAAAATAAAGGGTATATATGCTATATTTGCATCTAAAAGTCCATTAGATTCGAATGTATCTTTGATTGTAAAAGAAAAACGCTGTAAATGTGAATTGAAAAAAAGTAATTCAATTAAATCGTTCTTGTTAATTAATAAATCTTTTGCTAAATGAGATGAAATAATAATTTGATGATCATTTTTACGGTTAAAATGATTGATTTGCAAAGAATTAATTCTTTTATTGTTTAAAGAAATTTTTTTTTTAAATATTTTATATCACTAAAGCTTTTAACTTCAATGAGTTTAACTTCATTGTTTTTTATTAAAAATCCAGTATGTACAATATAAGGTTCACAATAAGTAATTTCTGGAAATAAAAATAATTTTTTCATTATATCTTGATACTTGAATAATGATTGATTAGTTAATTGAATAATTCCATGGGGCAAGGTAGATAACATTTTTTTATTTAAAAATACTTGAAAACCGTTAAATGCACTAAAACTTATAATTAATGCAAACACACTAATAAATATTCCTATCTTAGATAAAATAGAAATAAATAATATCATACAGTTTTTTTTTTGTTTTGCATCTAATCGTTTTGCAATCAAGAAAGGTAAAAAATTCATTGAACATTTCTTTTTATGTTAATTTTCGTAATTGAATAATTGACCATTTTTCATTTTAAATAAAATGGGTATTTTTTTTGTGAGAATAGTATCATGTGTTACAATCAAAAAAGTAGTATTAAAATCATTGTTTAATTTTAATATTAAATCAAATACAACATTAGTATTATATTGATCTAGGTTTCCAGTGGGTTCATCTGCTATGATTAAACAAGGATTATTGACAAAAGCTCGAGCAATAGCAACACGCTGTCTTTCACCACCAGATAATTCAGATGGATATTTTTTTATTTTATCTTGTAAATGAACTTTTTTTAACATTTCAAATGCAATTTCTTTAGATTCTTGCTTATTTTTATGATCAATTAGAAGAGGTATTGCAACATTTTCTAATACATTAAAATCTAACATTAAATGATGAAATTGATAAATGAAACCTATTTTTTGATTTCTCAATTTTGATATTTCATTAGATGTCATAGATCTTAATGTTTTTCCATCAAACAAGATAGATCCAGAAGTAGGATTATCTAAACCCGCAATTAAATGTAATAATGTAGTTTTACCTGATCCAGATCTTCCAATAATAGCTGCTATTTCCCCCTTGTATAATTCAAATGATATTTTTTTTAAAATATTAACAGTAAGGTCTCCATCTTGATAAGATTTTGTTAAATTAATGCATTGTATGATAATATTATTCATTAGATAAAGTCCTAGATGGTGATGTTTTTATAGCCTTCCAAGATGGATATAATGTTGAAAACATTGTAATAAATATTGATATGATATTAATAAATAAAATTTGATATGGAACAATAATTATTGGAATATTTGTACTATCAAATAAGACTTGAATAAAATTTTGCAAAAAACTATTTTCTATGATCAATACAATACTGATAATTGTACCTAATAAACTGCCAAAAATAGAAGTACTGGATCCTAGTGTAATAAATATTAACATAATTTTCCAATCCGGTAATCCTTGAGATTTTAAAATAGCAATCGTATTCTTTTTTTCTATTATATATATAGAAAAAGTTATAAAAATATTAAAAACAGATACTATTAAGACTAATAAAAATAAAAATATCATCATATATTTTTCAATTTTTATAGCTTTAAACAACTCACCTTTTTGTGATGTCCAATCGTATAATATCAAGGGATAGACTGTTTTTTGTATTTCTTCGAAATTAAAAGATAGTGGTTCTTTTAACCATATCCTCCAACCGGTAATATAGTTTTTAGCATAGTTTAAAAAATTCATACTATCTTGTTTATTAATTAATATTTGATAATAATCGATTTCATTTTGAGTAGAAAAAAAATTAACAATTTTAAATGTTTTTTGTTTGATATTATTTGATAGAAGAATAAGTTTAATTTTATCACCAATTTTTACATGTAGTTTTTTAGATAATTCTTTTCCTATAATTGCATGATATTTATTTGGTTTTAATAAATCTGAAATATATTTTATATTGTAATTAACTATGTTTTTATCATTATCGATGCCAACTATTTCTCCTATAGTTATATTGTTTTTATTTTCTACTAAAACATCTTTTTTAATAACATCAGAAATTTTTTCAATATTATTTAACTTTAAAATATTTTTAGGAAATTCTGATTTATTGATATATTTCATATTATTAGTAATAATTAAATGTGGAATGAAAGATAAAACATTTTTTTTAAAATTTTCTTCGCATCCATTCATTATAGACATAATAATAATAAGTGCAGTAACACTAATACTAATACCTATAACAGATAAAAGAGTAAGAAATTTTTTAAATCTGGGTAAATGAGAATTCCATAGATAACGCAAACCGATAAAAATATATATAGGATGATACATAAATTTTGTCTTACATTGAAAGATTTATAATAAAATATTTTGAAGATATTTTATTTTTTAAAAACATAACAATATTTTATAAAAATAAAATTATTATTTATTGTTAACTTTATATTATCATTGTTAGAATAATGAAATTCGTTTTATTTGCATACGAAATTAAAAAAAAACATTTTTTTTATTATGCAGTAATATTTTTTATAATTAATAAATTATTTTTTTCCTTACGATATAATGTTTTTCAATAAAAACTTTTAGTGAAAACTAAATAACTTTTTTTAAAAAAATAAAATAGATATAATGTTATATTTAAACCTAAAACATATTAATGAAAAATAAAGATATATTACTTTCTTTAAAGAAAGATGCTTGCATGAAAATTACAAATGATAGAATTTTAAAAAACAAAAAAATTATTAATTGGCAATACAAAAAATTATCGCATATCTTTCAAAATATTGATAATCAAGAAAAAACAAAAAAATTATTATCTTTTATGCATTCATTTTCGGGAAAAATAATATTTTTTTTAACTAAAAAAGAATCTTTAGAAAAAATCTTAAATTTTTTAAAAGAAAATAAAATTTATCCTCAATATATAGAAAAAATTATTAATTTTGATAAAAAAATTAAGTTTTTTTACATGACAAGTACTCTAAAAAATGATTTTTTTTATAAAAAAAATAATATTTTATTTATCTTTACAGAAGATTTATTACCAATAGTTACTCAAAATAGATCTTTTTTATCATCTAAAAATTATACTACAGTTAAAAAAAATCATTTATCTAAATTAATTTTAAATCATCCTATTATACATATTCAACATGGAGTCGGGCGATATCTTGGATTAACAACAATAAAAACTTTAAGTATAAAATCTGAATATTTAATTATTTTATATGCAGAAGGAGATAAATTATATTTGCCGGTTTCATATCTCCATCTTATTTCACCTTATACAGAAACATCAGTAGAAAATGCACCGCTTCATAAATTAGGAGGTGATGAATGGAATAAACAAAAAGAAAAAATCAGTAAAACTTTATATGATCATGCCGCACAATTATTAGATATTTATTCTAATAGAGCATCAATATTGGGATTTTCATTTAAAAAAGATGAAGAACAATATCAAATATTTTCTAAAGATTGTTTGTTCCAAATTACACCAGATCAAGATAAAGTAATTAAATCTGTGTTAAAAGATATGCAAAAATCTACTCCTATGGATCGTTTGATTTGTGGTGATGTAGGTTTTGGAAAAACAGAAATTGCAATGCGAGCTGCTTTTTTATCTGTTTCTAATAACAAACAAGTAGCTGTTTTAGTTCCAACTACTTTATTAGCTCAACAACATTACGAAAATTTTAAAAAACGTTTTTCTAATTGGTCTTTTTGTATTGATCTATTATCTAGATTTCAAAACCAAAAACAACAAACCTTACTTCTTGAAAATACTAAAAACGGAAAAATTAATATTTTAATAGGAACTCATAAACTTTTATTAAAAGAAATAGCTTGGCACAATCTTGGATTGTTAATTATTGATGAAGAACACCGATTTGGTGTAAATCACAAAGAAATTATTAAAAAAAAATATTCTAATATTGATATATTAACTTTAACAGCTACACCTATTCCTCGTACTTTAAATATGGCTATGACTGGTATAAAAGATTTATCAATTATAGAAAAACCACCAGCTCAAAGATTAGCAGTAAAAACTTATATCGAAGAGTATAACCCAACATTAGTTAGAAAAACCATTTTACGAGAAATATTGCGAGGTGGTCAGATTTATTACGTATATAACAAAGTTCAAAACATTATGAATATTGCTGAAAGATTATCAAAATTAGTTCCTGAAGCTCATATTAAAATAGGTCATGGACAAATGAGCAATATTGATTTAAAGAAAGTAATGAATGATTTTTATAATAAAAAATTTGATGTTTTAATTTGTACTACAATAATAGAAAGTGGCATTGATATACCCAGAGCTAATACAATCATTATTGAAAATTCTGATCACTTTGGATTATCTCAACTTCATCAACTACGTGGTCGCATTGGTAGATCACATTACCAGGCATATGCTTTGTTTCTTGTCAATAGTTTTAATAAAATGACTGTACATGCCAAAAAAAGACTAGAAGCTATTTCATCAGTTGATAATTTTGGAGGTGGTTTTTCTTTATCTAATCAAGATCTTGAAATTAGAGGAGTAGGTAAGATATTAGGTAAAGAACAAAGTGGGCATATAAAAAATATCGGATTTTCTTTATATATGAAATTGTTAGGAAATGCTATTAATGTATTAAAAAATGGAGAAAACTTATCTATTGACAAGTTATTTAAAAAACCATTAGAAATTGAATTATATGTATCTTCTTTATTACCAGAAGATTATATTACAGACGTGAATACTAGATTATTTTTTTATAAAAAAATTTTTAATGCTGAAAATGAAAAAAAAATAGAAAAAATAAAAAATGAATTAACTTATCAATTTGGGCCATTGCCAGATTTTTCTAAAAATTTAATTATAATTGCCAAAATTAGATTAATAGCATATAAAATAGGTATAAAATATATTAAAGCTAACAAAAAAATAGGTGTGATAAAATTCAATTATAAAAATTCAGTGGATACTCAAGATTTGTTAAAAATATTTAAAAATGAACCTAATACTTGGAAAATGGAAAATTCAACAAAATTAAAATTTATTTGGCATAATAATGAGGATTATTTACGTCTAAAATGGATAAAAGGCATATTAAAAAATTTAAATAAAAAAGAGGATTAAAAAAAATATTTTAATAAAAACTTTTTTGTTATTTTAATTATTATCAAAATAATTTCTATGACATAATTATAAAAAAAATATTAAAGGAATTGTATGAAAGAAATCGTATATATTTCAAATTCAGTTAGTGAAAATATAGAAGTATGGAATTTATATAAAAATGGACACATGAATCTTATACAAACAGTTATAACAGAAGGTCAAGTACAACCGCTTACAATTATTGCAAGCAAAAAATTATTATATGCTGGTGTTCGTCCGAGTAATAAAATTATTACATATGACATAGATGATAATGGTTTCTTGAAAAAAAAAAATGAAAGTTTCATTCCAGGACATCCAAATTATCTTTCACTAAATTGTACAGAAAAATTTTTGTTTTGTAGCTCATATCATTCAAATTGTATTAGTGTAAGTCCTTTAAATAAACATGGCGTCCCTCAAAATCCAATACAAATTATTTATGACATAGAAGGTTGTCATGCTGCAAAAATAAATCATAAATATAATATTTTATTTGTTATGTCTTTAAAAGAAGATGCTATTTATCTATATTATTTAACAAATTTTGGTATATTAAAAAATATTGATCAAAAATTACTTCATACTAAAAAAAAATCAGGACCACGTCATATTGTATTCCATCCTAATCAAGATTTTATTTACACTATTAATGAACTTAATGGCACTATTGATGTATGGAAAATATATCAAAAAAACAATATAATAAAAATAGAAAACATACAAAATATTAATCTATTAAATAATTTATCTTCAGAACATTATTGGTCTTCTGATATTCATGTCACAACTTGTGGTCGTTTTTTATACGCTTCCGATCGATTATTAAATATTATTTCTTTATTTCACATCGATCAAAATAACTACAAAATTATTTTTTTTAGAAGCTATGAAACAGAAGAACAACCTAGATCTTTTTGTATCAATTCTAATAATACTTTTTTAGTAGTAGCTGGAGAAAAATCTAATACATTTGTTGTATATAGTATTTCTAAGTTAAATGGAGAATTAAAAAAAATCCATATCTATAATACTAGTAAAAATCCGATATGGGTTCTTATACACAAACTAAATAAATATTAATATATTTTTTTACATTTTTATATAAATAATGATCTATTGTTGACAGCTTGAGTGATAACATTAGTTAGTTTATTTAATTGAGCAACACTAATGGTATAAGGCGGAACAATATAAATTAACTTTTTAAATGGCCGAATCCAGACTCCATTTTCAACAAAAAATTTTTGCATTAAGAATACATTCGCTAAATGAGAACACTCAACTACACCAATAGCACCTAATACACGTACATCAACAACATATGGATAATGGATTAAAGGCAACAAATTTTTAGATAATTGTTTTTCAATATTAGACACCTGTATTTTCCATTTATTAGTTTTTAATATTTTTATATTTGCATTTGCAACAGCACATGCTAAAGGATTCGCCATATAAGTGGGACCGTGCATAAAGCAACCAGCTTGACTTATACTAATAGTATCTGCAATATGTCGCGATGTTAAAGTAGCAGCCAAAGTAATTGTACCGCCAGTAATAGCTTTTCCTAAACATAATATGTCTGGTATAACACCAGCATGTTCAAAAGCAAAAAGTCTTCCGGTACGACCAAAACCTGTTGCAATTTCATCAAAAATTATCGGAATAGAATAATTATCACACAATTTTTTTATTTTTTTTAAATATGCAGGATGATAAAAATTCATTCCTCCTACACCTTGTACTATAGGTTCTAATATCACTCCTGCTATTTTTAATGAGTTTTCTTCTATTATTTTTTTAAAAGATATAAGATCACTTTTTTGCCATTTTTTATGAAAAGAAGAAACTGGTGCATCTGCAAATAAATTATTTGGTAATAAATTATTGTATATTTGATGAATAGAATTGTCGGGATCAGAAATTGACATTGCAGCAAAAGTATCACCATGATATCCATTGCGAATAGTGAGGAATTGTTTTCTTTTTTGACCTAATGATTGCCAATATTGAATTAACATTTTTATTGCTACTTCAATCGCAACTGAACCGGAATCAGAAAGAAATACACAATCTAGTTTTTTTGGTGTTAATTCAATTAATTGACGACAAAGTGCTATAGCTGGAGGATGCGTAATCCCTCCAAACATAACATGAGACATTTTTTTTATCTGTTTCTTTAAAGCTCGATTTAAAACAGGATGATTGTAACCATGTATTGCAGACCACCATGAAGACATACCATCTATTATATTTTTTTTATTTGTAAGTTTTAAATATACCCCTTTAGCTGATACAACAGAATAACACGGAATAGGATTAATCATAGATGAATAAGGATGCCAAATATGTTTATAATCAAAAAGTGTATCAGATTGACTCATTATTATTTATATATAAAAATATTCAATAATCTAGTATAAACCTTTAATAAAACAAAATCATAATTTTTTTGGAGATAATATGAAAAAAAAATGGACTCTAGAAGAAACAAAAATACTCTTTAAAAAACCATTTTTTGATCTTATGTTTGAAGCTCAAAAAAAACACAGGAAGTATTTTAATCCAAATAAAATACAAATTAGTACATTACTTTCAATAAAAACAGGTTCTTGTCCAGAAGATTGTAAATATTGTCCCCAGAGCTCTAGATATAAAACAGGCTTAAAAAAAGAACCGTTATTAGAAATGGAAAAAATTATAAGTGCTGCAAAAAAAGCAAAATCTTCAGGTTCTAGTCGATTTTGTATGGGTGCAGCCTGGAAAAATCCAAAAGAAAAAGATATTCCTTATTTAGAAAAAATTATTAAAGAAATTAAATTGATGGGTATGGAAACTTGTATGACTTTAGGAACTTTAAATAGTTTACAAGCAAAAAAATTAGCTAGCGCAGGTTTAGATTTTTATAATCATAATTTAGATACATCGCGTAATTTTTATAGTAACGTTATTACTACACGTACGTATCAAGAACGATTAGATACTTTAAATATAGTTCGAGATGCTGGTATGAAAATTTGTTCTGGCGGCATCATGGGTTTAGGAGAAAAAACACAAGATCGTATGGAATTATTAATGGAACTATCTAATTTATCTGTTCCACCAGAAAGTGTACCTATTAATATGTTAGTAAAAATTGCAGGAACGCCTTTGGAGAATAATCAAAATATAGAACCATTTGAATTTATTAGAGTAGTGGCTGCTGCTCGTATCATGATGCCACAATCTTATATTAGATTATCTGCTGGACGTCAAAATATGAATGATCAAACTCAAGCAATGTGTTTTATGGCTGGAGCAAATTCTATTTTTTATGGATGTAAATTACTTACTGCAAGCAATCCAGAAGAAGAAAGTGATTTAAAATTATTGAAAAAATTAAATTTAAATCGTGAATATAAGAAACAAACTATACCAAAAGAAAATAAATATAATTCTATTATGAAATCATCAAAAATTAAAGAAGATAAATATTATAATGCAGCAACATAATAATATAAAACATGTTATGTTAAAGAATTTTTAATAAACATTTTTTATATAAATCTTATATATTTTTTTTAAAAAATTTTATATTTTATAATCTAGAGTAACTCAATATTATAATTATTGTGTTATTTTTATAAATTGCACACAATTAAATTTATCGAGTTACTCAATTATAGAAATATACTAAATATTGTTAATAACTTTATAGGGAATTAACTTTATTAAAGTTCAATTAATTGTTAAAATAAGATAAAATTATGATTAAAAAATTTTTTATTACTGGTACTGATACCAATGTTGGTAAAACTTTTACAAGCAGTATTCTATTAAAAAAAGCAACAAAAGCAGGGTATGATACAGCAGGATATAAACCTGTTTCTTCTGGATCTAAAAAAAAATCATACGGCATCATAAATCATGATGCAATGATTCTTAAAATGAATAGTTCAATAACTTTAAGTTATACAGAAGTAAACCCTATTTCATTTTTAGAAAATGCTCCTCCTCATATGTTAAGTAAATTTCAAAAAAAAACTATTAAAATTGAAGATTTATCTTTAGGTTTAAAAAAAATCACTGCAAAAAGTAATTGGGTTTTAATAGAAGGTGCTGGTGGATGGTACACTCCTTTATCTTATACAAATACTTTTTCTGATTGGGTTAAAAAAGAACAATTAACTGTCATTATTGTTGTTGGAATTAAATTAGGATGTATAAATCATGCTATTTTAACAGAAAAAGCTATTCTTTCAGAAGAAATCAAATGCGGTGGTTGGATTGCTAATTATATATTACCAAATAATAGATATAATATACATTATATCCAAACTTTGTTAAATTATATTAAATCTCCATTATTAGGTATAATTCCTTATTTCAATAATAAAAATAAAATTAATATTGAAAAAATAAAAATTAGATTACCTTAATACCAGTTTTAAATAAATTTTATTAAAAGTATTATATTTAATTATTTGTTAATATATTTTTTTTAACAAAGATGGATATATCTTATTTTTTTTCATTAAAAATAAACTGGATATTCTTTACAAATCTCTAATACTTGATTTTTAATATTAATAATATTATTATTATCATTCACATCGTCTAAAATATTAGCTATCCAGTTTGATACTGTAACAACCTCTTTTTCTTTAAATCCTCTTCTAGTTACAGCAGATGTGCCAATACGAATGCCTGAAGTGACAAAAGGACTTTGTACATCATTAGGTATAGTATTTTTATTAACAGTAATATTAGCTTTGCTTAAAGCTATATCAGCATCTTTTCCTGTTAATTTTTTATTTGTTAAATCAATTAAAAATAAATGATTATAAGTACCACCAGATATTATTTTATATCCCTTTATTAAGAAATTTTGAGCCATTTTTTTTGCGTTTTTAACTATTTGTATTTGATATTTTCTGAATTCTGGTTCTAAAGCTTCTTTAAATGCAACTGCTTTTCCTGCAATAATATGCATCAGAGGACCTCCTTGTGCGCCAGGAAAAACTGATAAATTTAATTTTTTATATAAATTTTCATTTCCATTTTTAGCAAGAATCAACCCACCTCGCGGTCCTGCTAATGTTTTATGAGTTGTACTAGTGACAATATGTGCATAACTAATTGGATTAGGATAAATTTTGGCTGCAACTAGACCAGCAATATGAGCTATATCAACAACAAAATATGCATTTACTTCATCTGCAATTTGACGCATTTTTTTCCAATCACAGATACCAGAATATGCTGAAAAACCACCAATAATCATTTTTGGTTTATATTTTTTAGTTAAAGATAATAGTTCTTCATAATTAATATCACCGTTAAGATCTACTCCATATGAAATAACATTATACATTTTACCTGAAAAATTGACAGGAGAACCATGAGTTAAATGACCTCCATGAGATAACTTCATACCTAATATAGTATCACCAGGATTTAATAGCGCTGTATAAACAGCAAAATTAGCTTGAGATCCGGAATGCGGTTGAACGTTAACATAATCAGCATCAAATAGTTTTTTTGCTCTATTAATTGCTAATTCTTCAATGATATCTACATATTTACAACCACCATAATATCTTTTTCCAGGATAACCTTCTGCATATTTATTTGTTAACTGTGACCCCTGAGCTTGCATAACATAATGACTTGTATAATTTTCAGATGCAATTAATTCTATATGTAATTCTTGTCTTTTATTTTCTTTTTCTATAGCGGTCCATAATTCTGGATCATATTTTTTGAATTCTATTTTAGAATTAAACATATTTCCCCTAAAACAATTAAAAATATTATAAAAAAATAATGTATTACATTTATTTAAAAAATTCTTGAATTTTTATCATTAGTTCATGTTTTAAAAGATAAAACTCTTTTTTATTTTTTAAATCTTTTATTACAAAATATTTTTCTTTAATATGATATCGATTGATAATAATAGCGATTTTCGCTGAAGAACAAATAGCATTTTTGATTTTTTTTTGAAGATTTTGATTTAAAAAATTAATAAATATTTTTAATTTTGGATATAAATTCCTTATTTCTTCAGACAAGTTTATAGCATGGTATTTATTTTCTTTTCCTATAAATATAATATATATATTAATATCTTCTATTTTTTTAGAAAAAATATTTAGTGATTTGATTAACAATACTAAACGTTCTATACCTATTGCAAAACCTATAGCAGATGTTTTTTTGCCTCCCATTTCTTCAATTAAAGAATCGTATCTTCCTCCCGCACAAATCGTGTTTTGTGCACCTAAATAATCACTTTTCCATTCAAATACAGTGCTATTATAATAATCTAATCCTCTTACTAAGTTCTTATTATATATGTATTTTATTTCGTGATCAGTAATCATACTACATAAATTTTTAAAATGATTAGTTGAATGAATATCAATATATTCACTTAATAATGGTGCTTCTTGTAGTATTTTTTGCATTGTTTCATTTTTAGAATCTAAAATCCTTAAAGGATTAGTATATAATCGTCTTTTAGAATCTAAATCTAATAAATGTTCATTTTTTTTAAGAAAAGATACTAATTCTTTTTTATATTTTAATCGATCTTTTTGAGAACCAATAGAATTTATTTCTAAGTTAATATGTAAATCAATACCAATTTTTTTCCACAACCGATTTGTTAATAAAATCATTTCGAAATCAATGTCTTCTGTATCTAATCCGAATGCTTCAGCACCTAACTGATAAAATTGACGATATCGTCCCTTTTGTGGTCTTTCATATCGAAACATAGGACCTAAGTACCAAAATTTATTATTTTTTTTATGTAATAAATGATTTTGTATTATAGCACGTACACAACCTACGGTGCCTTCTGGACGTAAAGTTAAACTATTACCTTTTCGATCATTAAAAGAATACATTTCTTTTTCAACTACGTCAGTAATATAACCAATAGCTCTTTTAAATATCTCTGTTTTTTCTAATAAAGGTAATCTAATTTCTAAATAACAATAGCTAGCTAGAACTTCTTTTAAGATAGTCTCTACATAATTCCAAATTTTTAATTCTTCTGGAAGATAATCATGCATGCCTCGGATTGATTTAATTTCTTTGTTCACTATTTTCTCTTGTGTGTTCACAATAACTAATGAAGATAAATTAAGTATTATTTTTTAGTTCTTTATTTTATTTATTTTTTTTACTTTTTCTCTTATTTTAATTTCCATTTGCTCGATAATTTCTTCATTTTTTAATTTATTTTTTTGACGTATTCCATCTTCATAAAATGCACTTTTTTTACAACCTCCTGTTAATCCTAACGTTGCTATTTTGGCTTCACCAATCCCGTTGACGACACAACCAATTATAGATATATCGATAGGAGTAGATATATCTTCTAATTTTTTTTCTAATTGATTAACTGTATTGATTACATCAAACTCTTGTCTAGAACAAGTAGGACAAGCAATAAAGTTAACACCTCTAGACCGTATACCTAAAGTTTGTAAAATATCATAACCTACTTTTACTTCTTCAATAGGATTAGCGGCTAATGAAATTCTTAGTGTATCTCCAATTCCTTCTAATAATAAAAAAGCTATCCCAATCGACGATTTTACTGTTCCGTTTCTTAAGCTTCCTGCTTCTGTTATTCCAATATGTAAAGGTTGTGTAATTTTTTTTCCTAATATTTGATAAGCTTCTACAGCTAAAAATACATTAGATGCTTTAACACTAACTTTAAATTGATTAAAATTTAAAGCATCAAAATATTCAATATGTCTCATAGCTGATTCTACTAAAGCTTGTGGGGTAGGAACATTATATTTTTTTAATATATCTTTTTCTAGTGATCCTGAGTTAACACCAATGCGAATTGGTATATTTTTGTCTTTTACACATTTTATAATTTCTGATACTCTTTTTTTATTTCCAATGTTTCCAGGATTAATTCTTAAACAATCTGCTCCATATTCTATTGCTTTCAAAGCTAATCTATAATCAAAGTGTATATCTGCTATTAATGGAACCGTTACTTTTCTTTTAATGAGTTTAAATGATTCTGCAGCTTCTAAAGTTGGTATAGAAACACGAACAATATCTGCACCTACTTTTTGTAATTCTAAAATTTGTTGAATAGTTTTGAAGGTATTTGTTGTACGAGTATTAGTCATAGATTGAACCGCAATAGGTGCATTATTACCAATAGGAATTGCACCAACATAAATACGATCAGATTTTCTTCTATTAATTTTTTTGTATTTATTCATATTTTTTATATATTTTCATATTATCTAAAAAACATTAGATGACAAATTATATTACTAATCAATATATAATAGAACATATAAGATTATTTTTTATACAATTATGAGAGACTTTTAAAACGATTAATTATTTTTCCAGTTAGTTGACCACATGCAGCATTAATATCTTGTCCTCTATTTTTTCTAATCACTGTAGTAAAGCCTTTATTTCTTAAAATTTCTGCAAAAATATTAATTCTTTTAGCATCACTGCATACAAAAGGTGAACCTAAAAAAGAATTCCAGGGAATAAGATTGATTTTACTAGGTATATTATTTAATAGATTGGCTAATTGTTCAGCATTTTTATTGGAATCGTTAATTCCTTTTAGCATGACATATTCTATCGTAACTCCTCCTCTGTTAGCATTAGAGTATTTTAAATATTTTAATACTGAACTTAAAAGAGATGCAATATTATATTTTTTATTAATTGGCATAAGAATATCTCTAGTAGAATCATTAGAAGCATGTAAAGAAATTGCTAAACAAACATCAATCATTTTGCTTAACTTATTGAGTGCTGGTACTATTCCTGAAGTCGATAAAGTAATACGACGTTTTGATAAACCAAAACCATGTTCATCTAAAATAATTTTTAACGCAGAAACAACATTATTTAAATTTAATAAAGGTTCACCCATACCCATAAAAACTATATTTCTAATACTATTTGTGATATTTTTTTGTTTTAATTTTTTATTGGCCTGCCAAATTTGAGCAATAATTTCAGAAACTTTTAAATTTCTATTAAAACCTTGTTTACCAGTAGCGCAAAAATCACATTTTAAAGCACATCCTATTTGTGAAGAAACACAAAGCGTAGAACGTTTTCTTTCTGGTATATAAACTGTTTCAATTTTTTGATGATCAATTAATGTTATCCATTTTATTGTCCCATCACAAGAAGTTCTTTCTTCTATAAATTGAGATGCAAATATATAAGATCTTTCTTGTAATTTAGTCCTAATTTTCTTGCTAATATTCAGCATTTTATCAAAATCATTGCAATAATGATTGTAAATCCAATTCATAATTTGTTCTGTAGAAAATTTCTTTGCACCTAAAGAAGCAAGGAAAAGATATAAGTCTTGACGATTTAAATCTAATAAATTAATTTTATGTTGTGAAATTTTTAATACATCAATATTATGCATATTAAATTCCTGATAAATCAGTACAATATTTTTTCATTAAAAATTTTTACCTTATAGTATAAATAATTAAAATATTATTTTCGTTGAAATTTAATTATTATATTACATGAGAAATTAATCCATTTTTTTATTACATATAAAAATTTTTGCATTATTAATAAATATTAAAGATATTTAAATTATGTTATGATTTTAATAAATTTAAAAAATTGAGGAGATTTTCATGCATCCCATGTTAAATATTGCTATTCGTGCAGTACGAAAAGGAGGGAACATTATTATTCAAAATTATGATTCACAAAAATTTGTTAAAGAAGACATAGAAAAAAATAAAATATTTATTAGAAACATTATGTATAAAACTTATAAAACAATTAGTGAAATTATTCATAAATCATATCCTAATCATGTTATTTTAAATAAAAAAGAACAATGCTTACTTATTAAAAATAAAAACAATACTATTTGGATAGTTAATGAACTAGATGGGAAGAACAATTTTATTAAACATTTTCCTCATTTTTGCATATCAATTGCGGTTATTGTAAAAAATAATACAGAAATTTCTGTTATATATGATCCTATAAGAAATGACTTATTTACAGCTGTAAAAGGACAAGGTTCACAATTAAATGGTTATCGAACTAGATGTAGTAATATTAATACTTTACAATATACTACAGTAGCGGTAAATTTACCTAAATACATTCATGAAAAATCATCATCCTATTTTGAACTATATAAAAAATTAATTTCATATGGAATGTTTTTTAGATGTACTGGTTCTACTGTACTTGATTTAGCTTACGTTGCAGCTGGAAGAATCGATTGTTTTTTCGATTTTAATTTGGAACCTAGTAACTTTATAGCAGGAAAATTACAAGCAAGAGAATCCGGCTGTTTAATTAGTGATTTTACAGGAGGTCATGAAAATAATAATTGTCATTCAGGAAATTTAACTAGTAGTCCAAAATTTGTCAGATTAATTACAGAAAAAATTCGAGAATGTTCTTTATTATAATTTTATTTTTTTAATTTAATTTATTAAAATTTTTTTATTTACTATTAACACACCATTTTCCATTAAAAAATAAAGCTGACCAATTTGTAAATTTTCCTTCTTTTTTAGAACCGATATAATGTTCTTTAGTTTTTCTATTAAAACATACTATAGTTTTATTTCCTTCATTATCAATGTGGGGGGCATTAGATAAATAACGTATTTTTTCTGGTAGTAAATGCTGAAATTGAGCAAGCTCTTCTACTAATGGAGATCTAGTTTCTCGCGATTTCGGAAAAGTATTTGCAGCAAAAAAGATACCAGAAACTCCTTCTCGTAAAACAAACCATGCATTAGATTCCTTACATAATAAATTTGGAAAAGAAATTGGTTCTAATTTAGGTTCTGATATTTCACCATTCGATAAAATTTTTCTTGTGTTTTTGCAATTTTGATTTATACATATAAAAAATTTCCCAAATCGACCTGTTTTAAAAGTCATTTCTGCAGAACATTTTTCACATTGAATAATTTGAGATAAATAAGAAGGACTATTAAATATTCCTTTTTCAATTTCATAACCAATACAACTAGGATTATTACCACAAATATGTAGCTTAATTTTATTGTTTATAAAGTAACTATCCATAGCCATATTACATTTTTTACATCGATTGATTGTTGTTAGAAATATATCTTCTTTATCTTTTTTATTTCTATTCAATTCATTTAATGATACAAGATTTATAGTTTTTTTGCATCTTTTTTTTGGTTCGGAATTATATCCTGAACAACTCAGAAAAACACCGGTAACTGCTGTTTTTATGCCCATTTTTTTACAACAGATTGGACAATCTATAGAAGTCATGACCATAATATTTGGTTCCATACCTCCTTCTTCTGGTGTTTGTTTTGCTTGTTCTAAATTTTTAGAAAAATCGTAAAAAAAAGAATTTAAAACATTTTTCCATGAAATTTCATTTTTAGCAATTTTATCTAATTTATGCTCCATGGATGCAGTAAAATTATAATCAATTAATTCGCTAAAACTTTTTTTTAATCGAATAGTTAAAATTTCTCCCATTTTTTCAGCATAAAACTTATTTTTTTTAATGTTAACATATCCTCGTTCCTGTATTTTTGATGTAATAGCAGCGTATGTAGAAGGTCTTCCTATTCCTTTTTTTTCTAATTCACGAACTAAGGATGCTTCACTAAAACGTGGTGGAGGTTTAGTAAATTTTTGAACAGGTAAAAATTTATCTATAAATAATAAACTCCCTATAACTAAATTAGGACAATATGAAGTAACGTTTTTTTCTTCTTTTACAATTTCAGTCCAACCTTTAAATATTATTATTCGCTCACTTTTTTGCAATTTAAATTTGTTAGCTATTACTGTTATAATTATAGATTCGTATTTCATTGGTGTCATTTGAGAGGCTATAAATTGATTCCAAATTAATGTATATAGTTTTTGAGCATCGGAATTTAAGTTGTCTAAATTTATTTTTTTTATCTGAATATCAGAAGGGCGAATAGCTTCATGAGATTCTTGAGAATATTTTTTATTAGAATATAAGTTAGGCTGTTCAGGTAAATAATCATTTCCGTAATGATTCTGAATGTACATCCGAACTTTTTTAACAGCACGCTTACTTATATAATTTGAATCGGTTCTTATATAAGTAATATAACCTGCTTCATATAATTTTTGTGCTAAAAACATTGTTTTTTTTACACTAAAACCCAAAACAAGACTAGAATATTGTTGTAAAGTAGAAGTAATAAAGGGAGCTGGTGCTGTTTTAAAACATGTTTTTTTTTCATACTTTTGAACAATTAAAAATGAATTTTTAATTTTTTTTATAGCGCAATCTACTTCACTTTTTTTAATTGGACAAAACTTTTTATTTTGGAAATGAGTTACGTTTATAGTAATAAATTCTTTCTTTTTTGAAAAAACAGAAACATTTAACTGCCAATATTCTTCTGGTATAAAATTTTTTATTACATGTTCACGCTCTGATATAATACGAACTGCTACAGATTGAACACGTCCTGCAGATAAACCTCTTGAAATTTTTGTCCATAATAAAGGAGATATCATATAACCTACAATTCGATCCATAAAACGACGCGCTTGTTGTGCACGTACTCGATTCATGTTTATATGACCTATATTTTTAAAAGCTTTTTCTATTGAACGTTTTGTAATTTCATTAAACACAACTCGTCTAAATTTAGATAAATCTCCACCAATTACTTCTTTTAAGTGCCATGCTATTGCTTCTCCTTCTCTATCTAAATCTGTAGCAAGATATATATAATGAACTTGATTAGCAAGATTTTTTAATTCAGATATTATTTTTTCTTTACCAGGTAAAATACAATATTCAGCTTTCCAATTTTGATAAGGATCAATTCCCATTTTTTGTATCAAAATATTTTTTTTATTAGATTTTTTAGGAATTAATATAGAATCTTTAATCTTATCTTTATTTTTTGAATTATTAGTTGGTAAATCTCGTACGTGTCCTATACTAGATTTAACTATATATTCATGACCTAAATATTGACTTATAGTTTTTGCTTTTGCTGGAGACTCAACTATAACAAGAGATTTTTGCATATTTTTATCCGGTCAATAATATTTTATATTCTTTAAAAAATAAAATTTTTTAAATTAAGATGATTTTTTTAAAAAAATTAAAAATTATTTTACAACAAATAATTTTTATAAAAAAATGCTTTTATTAACATTTTTCTAATATTATTTAATACAGAAAATGTAAAGCGCTCTAAGATTTTTTTAGTATAAATATACTGAATATTTAATACAGTGTATTCTTCCATTTTAGAAATTAAAATATCATCACTTGTACTAATTTCATCTACTAGTTTTTTTTTTAATGCCATTGTTCCAAACCAATACTCTCCGTTAGATACACTCTCAATATCTAAAGATGGTCTCATTTCTTGAATAAAATTTTTAAAAAGTTGATGTGTACTATTTAATTCTTCACAGAATTTTTTACGTGTTGAATCAGTATTATTTCCAAACATTGTTAAAGTACGTTTGTAATCTCCTGCGGTATGAAGCTCAACATCTATATTACATTTTTTTAATAATTTATTGAAATTAGGTATTTGTCCTACTACACCAATTGAACCGATTATAGCAAACGGGGCAGATACAATATAATCTGCTACACAAGCCATCATGTAACCCCCACTGGCTGCGATTTTATCTACTGATACAATTAATCGTATTCCTTTTTCACGTAATCTATTTAACTGAGAAGCAGCTAATCCGTATCCATGAATCACACCTCCAGAACTTTCTAAACGTAATAAAACTTCATCTTTTTGATTCGCTACGGAAAGTATAGCAGATATTTCTTCTCGTAATCCTATAACTTCATTAGCATAAACGCCACCTTTGAAATCTAATACATATAATACTTTTTTTTTGTTTCGAAAATATTGCGCTTGATTTTGTAATATTTTCTTTTTTTCTTCTTTATTGTTTTTTTTGTTTTTTTCTTTTTCTTTTTTTAACCATATTTTTTTTTCGAAACTGTTCATTGTGGACAAAAAAACATTATTTTTTATATCCTTATAATGATCATTTAATACAGTAATTTTAAATGTATTTTTAATATTTCTTTTTCTTTTTATTATTAAACAAAAAAATATTATTATAGAAGCAATGAAAATAAGTATGGTAATAATTTTAGCTAAAAATAATTCATAATTTACAAGTAAATTCACACAATTAACCTTTTTAAAATATGTAATAATGATTTTTATTATATAAATATATCAATAATTTTTTTATTAAAAAAATTATATTTTTTAGTTTTCTTTAAAAGAGATTAAATTATATAAATTATCTAGTAATATAGAATTTAACTCAATCCAATTTCCTAATTTTAAATCTTTTGGTAAAAGAATATTTCCATATCGTATTCTAATTAATCTACTTACTTGACATTTCATTTTTTGCCAGATAGATCTAATTTCACGATTCTTCCCTTCACACACAACACCTTTAAACCATATATTTTTTCCTGATTCTTTATTAGAAAAGCGCTCTATTTTTTTAAATGAGGCATAACCATGTTTAATTCTAACTCCATTTTTTAAAATATTCATTGTATTTTTATTAATTTTTCCAAAAATACGCATGTAATATTCTCGTTCTATTTGATTTTGAGGATGCATCAGTTGATGCGCTAAATTTCCGTTATTTGTAAACAATAACAACCCCTGGGTATTAAGATCTAATCTTCCAATGCTAATCCATCTATTCGTGCTTAACAATGGCAATTTATCAAAAACAGTTGAACGTTTTTGAAAATCATTTCTAGTACAAATTTCTCCTTCAGGTTTATTATAAATTAAAACTCTAGTTTGAAATTTTATTTTTTTTATAGATATTTCTTTTCCTAGAATTTTAATGTTTCTAATGATTTTTTTATCTACGCGTTGACCAATTTCTGCTTTTTTCTCATTAATTAATATACTTCCAGATTTAATCATTTTTTCAATACTGCGACGTGAACCGCAACCAAGATGAGATAATATTTTTTGTATTTTTTCAGCCATGTTTAAATTCCTTTTGTATTTTTAAATCTTTTTTGACTGGAATTAAAGTTAATAATATTCCTATAATTAAAGGAATAATAAACCATACTTCACATAATAGAATTGTATTTTTATAAATATATCTTTCTAAAAACCCTGCAATCAGTGGAAAAATCAAAAAAACAGTAGATGCATAAAATGCACTTACTTTTTGTTGTAAATAAAAATAAGACAAAATTCCAAAAATACCAGAAAAATCTCCAAGATAAATTATAGCTAATATAGATCTATTAGAAAAACCATTAATATTAGGATTTTCTAAAAACCAGGATATAGTTGATAGTAGTATGCCAGAAAATAATGATGGTAAAGCATTGAATGTAATTATAGATACATTACAACATGTTTTTTGACATACAGAATAAATCATAGCATGACTAAATAAAGCAAAAAGTAAAGCTAAAATTCCCTTCCATTGAAGAAAACAATTTGATTCTAATTCTATTAATAAAACAATTAATAATGTAATTAAAGAAATTATTACTCCAATTTTTTGAGTAAAAAATAGTTTTTGCTTAAAATATAAAAACGATACTGTTAATACAGCTACGGGCATATTTGAAAAAATAATAGATGCAATAGAAGAACTAACATAGATACCTCCATAAAGCATTAATGTAAACGGTATAGAAAAATAAAAAATTGCAATCATTAATTGAAATAATCGTTGTCCGTGCGGAAATAGAAGAGGAGTTTTTGTATAGTAAGCAAGTATAATTAATAAAGGAGAAGCGATTAAAAAACGCATACCCGTAGCAAAAAATGGAGGAATAGTTTCTGTTGCAATTTTCATAGCAATCCAGGTTGTTCCCCAAGTAATAGATACCAAAGAAAATAATGTAATTATTATTAGTTTATTCATTTTTTATTATAATCCTAAAAGAAGTATTGTATGTAAAATATTAAAATAATAGTTGCATATTATTTTTTAGTTTTAAACTGATTTAAAATCATAAAAAGTTTATTAAATTTAAATTGAATTATTTATATCAATAGATTATTGTGAAATTAAAAAAACAATAAATATATAAATATTTTATATAAAATAAATGTTTTTTGTAAAAAAAATGAAGGTAATAAATGCAAAATCTTTTAAATAAAATTTATGAGTCAAAATTTTTAAGTGAAAAAGAAAGTTATAAATTATTTAAATTAATCGCTTCTGGAAAAATTACAGATATACAACTATCATCGATATTGACGGCAATGCGAGTACGAGGTGAATCAATAGAAGAAATAACAGGAGCAATTTATGCATTTTCAGAAAAAATGCAATTTTTTCCAAGACCTGAATATATTTTTTCTGATATAGTAGGTACAGGTGGAGATATTAAAAATACTATTAATATCTCAACTGCAAGCGCTTTTGTTGCTGCAACCTGTGGTTTTAAAATTGCAAAGCATTGTAATCAAGGAATTTCTAGTAAATCTGGTTCATCTGACCTTTTAAAAAGATTTAACATTAATTTAAACATATCTTCAGAAAAATCTCGTCAAAGTCTAGATCAATTAAATATTTGTTTTTTATTTGCACCTAAATATCATAATGGTTTTAAATATTCTAATAATGTTCGTAAAATATTAAAAACTAAAACTATTTTTAATTTATTAGGACCTTTTCTTAATCCTGCAAAACCTCCTTTATCTGTTATTGGTGTTTATCATAAAAAACTTATCAATCCTGTAATTAATATACTAAAAAATCTCAAATATAAAAGAGGTATTGTTTTGCATGGTAATGATACTGATGAAGTAACACTACATGGAACGACATATGTTTCCGAACTCTGTAATGAAAACATTTTTTCATATCAATTACAACCTCAAGATTTTGGTTTAACAAATCATTCTGAAAAGATGTTTTTAGAAAGTTCATTAGAAGAAAATTATCATATCATTAATCAAACAATGCAAGGAAAAGGTAGTAAATTACATGAAGAATTAATAGCAGCAAACGTAGCAATATTATTAAAAATATTTGGATACGAAGATTTAAAAGAAAACACTCAATTGGCATTAAATGCAATTCGTAGTGGAGATGTTTATAAACATATAATTAATATTGTTGATATGCTAAAAGAAGAAAAATATGGAAGAAACAATACTTAAAAAAATTATAAAAGAAAAATTTAATTGGATTAATATTAGAAAAAAAAAGCAACCTTTAATTAATTTTAAAAAAAATATTAATACTAATACGCGTAATTTTAATAATGCATTAAAGAAAAAAAAACCTTGTTTTATATTAGAATGTAAAAAAAAATCTCCTTCCTTAGGAACAATTAGAAATGATTTTAATTTAGTTAAAATTGCTAATGTTTATAAAAAATATGCTTCTGCTATTTCAGTGTTAACAGACGAAAAATATTTTGATGGCAATTTAAAGTTTATAAAAATAGTTCGAGAATGTGTATCTCAACCTATTTTATGTAAAGATTTTTTTATTGATCCTTATCAAGTATATTTAGCTAGATATTATAATGCAGATGCTATTTTATTAATGTTATCTGTTTTAAATGATACTCAATATAAAAATTTATACGACATAGCAAAAGAATTAAATATGGGTATATTAACTGAAGTAAATAATCTTACGGAGTTAAAAAGAGCTATTCGTTTAAATGTTGATATTATTGGTATTAATAATCGTAATTTACACGATTTGTCAATTAATTTGAATCGTACTCGCATATTATCTCCCTTAATTAAAAAAAATATAACAATAATTAGTGAATCAGGTATAACAAAATATCGCCAAATAAGAGAATTAAGTAAATTTGTTCATGGTTTTTTAATTGGATCTCATTTGATGTCTAAAAAAAATTTAGATGTAGCTGTACGTTCGATAATTATAGGTAATAACAAAGTATGCGGACTAACTCGAAATGATGACATTAAAATAGTTGAAAAATATGGAGCAATTTATGGTGGATTCATTTTTATAAAAAATTCATTTCGAAACATTACTAAAAAAATAGCAAAAAATATTATAATCGATAGTAAATTAAGGCATGTAGGAGTATTTCAAAATGAAGATATTAATATTATTGTCAATATTTCTGAAGAAATTGATTTATATGCAGTTCAATTGCATGGTCAAGAAGATGCAAAATATATTAATAAACTAAGAAAAATACTACCTCAAAATATTAAAATTTGGAAAGCTTTTGCTATTCAATCAACATTGCCAAGTCTTAATTGGGATTATGTAAATAATTATTTGTTTGATTCCTCATTTGGAGGAAGTAATACAACTTTTAATTGGTCTATACTTAAACATTGCATATTAGACAAAGTTATTTTAGCCGGAGGTATTAACCCAGATAATTGTATAGAAGCTTCTACATTAAATTGTTCAGGATTAGATCTTAATTCTGGTGTAGAAATATCGCCTGGTATTAAAGATCATAAAAAAATAAAATTAGTTTTTCAAAAATTAAGATATTATTAAATTTTTTTATTTAATACACGATAGGAAATAATTAGATGACTTTACTAAACCCTTATTTTGGTGAATTTGGCGGCATGTACGTTCCTCAAATATTAATGCCAGCTTTGTTTGAATTAGAAAAACATTTTGTTGATGCACAAGAAGATGAAAATTTTCAAAAAAAATTACATAATTTATTAAAAAATTATGCAGGAAGACCTACTGCTCTAACATTGTGTAATAATTTAACTAAAGGTACAAAAACACGTATTTATCTTAAAAGAGAAGATTTATTACATGGTGGTGCACATAAAACTAATCAAGTTTTAGGACAAGCTATGTTAGCACTTAGAATGAAAAAAAAAGAAATTATTGCTGAAACTGGTGCTGGACAACATGGTGTGGCTACAGCAATTGCTTGTGCACTGTTAAATTTAAAATGTAGAATTTATATGGGTATAAAAGATATAAAAAGACAAAATCCTAATGTTTTTCGCATGAAATTAATGGGTGCAGAAGTGATATCAGTAAAAAATGGTTCTGGTACATTGAAAGATGCATGTAATGAAGCTTTACGTGATTGGTCTACCAATTATAAAACATCACATTATATGATCGGTACCGTAGCTGGACCTCATCCTTATCCCACTATGGTTCGTGAATTTCAAAGAATTATTGGAAAAGAAACAAAAAGACAAATTTTAGAACAAGAAAAAAGACTTCCAGATTCAATCATTGCTTGTATAGGAGGAGGTTCTAATGCTATTGGTATTTTTTCAGATTTTATCAATGATAATGAAGTGAATTTAATTGGTGTAGAACCAGGAGGAAAGGGAATCAACACAGGAAAACATGGAGCACCATTAAAATATGGCAGAACTGGTATATTTTTTGGCATGAAATCTCATTTAATGCAAAATAAAGAAGGTCAGATTAAAGAATCTTGGTCAATTTCTGCAGGATTAGATTTCCCATCTGTTGGCCCTGAACATGCTTGGTTGAATAGTATAAATCGTGCTGAATATGTATCTATCACTGATAAAGAAGCTATTGATGCATTTCAAACTCTATGTAAAAAAGAAGGAATTATACCTGCTTTAGAATCTTCACATGCGATAGCTTATGCTTTAAAATTAATGCATTTAAATCCTAAAAAAGAACAAATTTTAATTGTAAATCTTTCTGGTCGGGGTGATAAAGATATTTTTACCGTTCATGATATTTTAAAAAAAGGTAATCAATAATGAGTCGATATAAAAAAATGTTTAAACGATTATCCTTCTTACAAGAAGGATGTTTAGTTCCTTTTATAGTTTTAGGAGATCCTTCTTTAGATATTTCATTGAAAATTGTTGATGTTTTAATAAAAAATGGAGCAGATTCTTTAGAAATTGGAATTCCTTTTTCTGATCCACTAGCTGATGGACCAACGATTCAAAAAGCCAATTTACGAGCTTTGTATAAAAAAAATACTTTTTTTCAATATTTTCAAGCACTTAAAACATTACGTGAAAAGAACCCACAGATACCTATTGGTCTTTTAATATATGCTAATCTTATATATAATCAAGGTATTGATAATTTTTATTTTCAATGTTTTAATTCTGGTTTAGATTCTGTTCTGATAGCAGATGTGCCTATTGAAGAATCAAAAATTTTTTATGAAACTGCAAATAAATATAAAATTAATTCTATTTTCATATGCCCTCCAGATTCTGATGATAATTTTATATCTAAAATTTCCTTATATGCACAAGGATATATTTATTTATTATCGCGTTCAGGAGTAACAGGAATCGAAAATAAAAAATTATCATTGTCCACTGATTTTATAAGAAAAATAAAAAAATATAATTCTGTTCCCTTATTGCAAGGTTTTGGAATTTCAGATTCTGAACAAATCAAAAAATCTCTTTCATTAGGAGTTTCTGGTGTTATATGTGGCTCAGCAATTATAAATATTATTGAAAAACATTTAACTCAAGAAGATGAAATGATTAAAGAAATAAAAAATTTTACTAAAAAATTGAAACTTTCTACTAAATTAGTATAGCATTTTTATAAAAAATATTTTTTTTTTATTTTAAAAAAATATCGTTGTCTAAAATTATATGTATAATCTTTACATTATATAAAGTCTTTACAAGGAGTTATACATATGCCAATGACAGTTAGTGAATTACGTCATGATACAAATTGTTTTTTCTCTAAACAAATCGGTAGTATTTTTTTTATATCTATTTCTATTACTTTTATTAGCATATTAGTAAATATGTTAATTAAACCAGATATGCATATTATATCTATAATAGAAAACAACAAATTTATGAATTTTAATTCATTATTAGAATTAATTAATAATATGAATTTAGATGAAAAACATGAATTGTTGAAATATTCTATTTTTAAAATTGTTGAATTATTAATGAGTAAAACATTATTGTTAGGCAGCATGATTGCTTTAATTTCTCATTTGTCTAATAATAAAAAAAAATCTATTATATATTCAATATCTTCCTTATTTGCATCTTTACCTAGTTTGTTTATACTAAACTGCATGGTTACTTTTATCACACAATTAGGTTTTATATTATTTATTATACCAGGTATATTATTATCAATATTGTTATCGTTAGCACCAATTATTCTTTCTTTTAAACAATATAGCTTTATAGATTCTATACGTCTTAGTATAAATATTTCTTGGAAAAATATAAAAATAATAGGACCAGGTGTACTATTTTGGATATCTGGAAAATTTATTTTAACGGCAATACTTTCTAATATTTATTTTATTAATCACAATGTTACTTTTTTAGTATTAAACATCAGTACAAATATACTATTCTCTGTTTTAGTTATATACTTATTTCGATTTTATATGATATTTTTGCGTTCTTAAAAATTAAAAGTTTGTTTGGATTTATATGATGAAACAAATATTAAATATATTACCAATGCTTACATTTTTTATATTTTATCAATTTTACGATATTTTTATAGCGTCTGGTGCTTTAATTATAGTATCAGGTTTAATATGCATTCTTTATTGGTTTCTTTATCATGAAATAGATAAAATTAATTTATTTAGTTTTTTTGTTATTTCTATTTTAGGCTCTCTTACAATATTTTTTCATAACAGTCAATTTATTAAATGGAAAATAACAATAATTTATATAATTTTTTCTATAATATTATTAGTTAGTCAATTTTTAACAAAAAAACCAATAATACAAAGATTTTTAGAAAAAGATATCAATATTTCTAATATTTACTGGCGTAAAATTAACTTTTTATGGTCTTTATTTTTTTTATTTTGTAGCCTTTTAAACATTTATATCGCATTTTGGTGTTCAGAAAAAACTTGGGTGCATTTTAAAGTTTTCGGATTTACGATATTAACGTTTTTTTTGATTTTAATAACTGGTATTTATATAAATTGTAAAACACCAAAAAAAAAATAATTTTTTTATAACATAATAGAGTGAATATTTTAACAATGTCAGAAAAAAATAAATTACCACAGGGAACAATAGTATTAAAAACTCTTGCTATGCCTGATAATACTAATGCTAATGGTGATATATTTGGCGGTTGGATTATGTCTCAAATGGATATGGGAGGAGCGATATTAGCAAAAGAAATAGCAGGAGGAAAAGTGGTAACCGTACGAGTAAATGGAATTAATTTTTTACAATCTGTATCAGTAGGTGACATTGTAACTTGCTATGCAAATTGTATAAAAATTGGGAAAAGCTCTATTAAAATAAATGTGGAAATATGGGTTAAAAAAGCTCATTCTAAACCATTAGGTCAATATTACTGTGCTGCCGCAGCAGAATTTATTTACGTAGCCATTAATAAAATAGGAAAACCTCGTGAATTGTTACCCATGAGTATTATTTAAAAAAATATAAAAAATAAATTTATACTACTTAATTGAGTATCCTATTATCTTAAATATTCTGCATATTATATGTTTGAAATATAATATTTTTTTTAAATTCAAACAATATTTCATAAAAATAAAACGTTTTTAAAAAAAATAATAAATAGGAGCTTTAATAGATGGATGTTTTCTATAATTTGTTAAAATGTCTAGTTTTTTTAATATATTGGTTACTAATAGCTAATATTACTTTTCGAATTTTAATTAAACGTCGTAGTATACCTTCTTCTATGTCTTGGCTTTTAATAATTTATATTATTCCGTTTATTGGTATTTTTATTTGGTTTTTTTTCGGTGAATTATACTTAGGACAAAGACAAAAAAAAATTGCTAATAGAATTTGGTCTATATCCAATAAATGGCTAAACGAACTCAAGTCTTGTAAATATATTTTTCAAATAAAAAATAGTGAAGTAGCAACTTCTTTGTTTCAATTATGTAAGCATAGGCAAGGTATGCCAGGAATTAAAAATAATGACTTAAAACTTTTAACTAATACAAAAAAAACAATCCAAACGTTAATACGTGACATTTATTTAGCACGTAAAAACATTGAGATGGTTTTTTATATTTGGAAGCCAGGTGGAATAGCAGACGATGTGGCAATGGCTCTCATTGCATCCGCAAAACGAGGAATACATTGCAGATTAATGCTTGACTCTGCAGGAAGTATAGAGTTTTTTAGAAGCCCTTGGGTTGATATGATGAGAAAATCTGGTATTCAAGTTGTAGAAGCACTCAAAGTTAGTTTGTTCCGAATTTTTTTAAGACGATTAGATGTTAGACAACATAGAAAAATTGTATTAATTGACAATTATATTGCATATTCTGGAAGTATGAATCTTGTTGATCCATATTTATTTAAAAAATCTTCTGGAATCGGTCAATGGATCGATTTAATGACACGAATAGAAGGTCCTATAGCTGCAACAATAGGAATAATTTATTCATGTGATTGGGAAATTGAGACTGGTTTTAAAATTTTACCTCAATTACCACATAAAAAAATTTTAGAAAATAAATACAATCAAGATTCTAGCATTCAAGTTATTGCATCTGGACCAGGTTTTCCAGAAAATATGATTCATCAAGCATTATTAACTGCTATTTATGCAGCCAGAAATGAATTAATTATGACTACACCTTACTTAGTTCCTAGTGAAGATTTATTGCATGCTATTTGCACTGCTGCTCAAAGAGGAGTGAAAGTGAGTATTATTATTCCTTTATATCATGATTCTATTTTAGTAAAATGGGCTAGCCGAGTTTTTTTTAGTGAATTATTAGAAGCAGGTGTAAAAATTTATCAATTTAAAAAGGGTTTATTACATAGTAAAAGTATATTAGTAGATCAACAGCTGAGTTTAATTGGAACTGCAAATTTAGACATGAGGAGTCTTTGGTTAAATTTCGAAATTACTTTAGTAATCGATGATAGTAATTTTGGTCGAAATTTATTTTATATACAAAATCAATATATTTTAGATTCACAATTATTAGACAAAAAGGTTTGGTATATGCGTGCATATTGGACCCGTATTCTCGAAAAAATATTTTATTTTTTAAGTCCATTGTTATGATATAAAAATTATTTACTTTCTTCACATACAACATTCTAAAAATAAAATTGTAATAAATTTACAACTAAAAACACTTTTAAAGTGCTTTACAGTATATTTTTTATAAGATAAAAATATTTAAAATAATTTTTTTGGGGGTTCATTAAAAAAAACCCCTACTATTTATCATAGTAAAGCATTTTTTTATTTTTTTAAATTATTCAGGTAATAAATGCCCCATTTTTTTAGCTTTAGTGTTTAAATAATAAGAGTTTTGAACATTTTTTTTTGTAATTATAGGAACTATTTCTACAATGTTAATTCCAGCATTGCTTAACATTTCTACTTTGAATGGATTATTTGTTAATAAACGAATTTTTTTAATATTTAAAATATTAAATATATCAGCACATAATGAAAAATCTCTTTCATCAGCAGAAAAACCAAGTTTATGATTAGCTTCTACTGTGTCTAATCCTTTATCTTGTAAAGCATAAGCTTTTATTTTATTTAGCAGACCAATGTTTCTTCCTTCTTGACGGTGATAAATTAACACACCACTTCCTTCTTGAGAAATTCTTTCTAATGCCATTTCTAATTGATTACCACAATCACATCTCAAACTAAATAGAGCATCTCCTGTAAGACATTCTGAATGTACTCGAGAAAGAATAGGGACATCTTTTTTAATATCACCATATACAAGAGCAATATGATTTTTTCCACTTTTCTTTTCTTCAAAACCAAATATAGAAAAATTCCCCCAAGGTGTTGGTAACAACGCTTTCTCTGTTTTTATTAATTGCATAAATCCTCCTAATTTAAAATCAAATATATTTTTTGATATGAAATTTTATTGCATGGATTTCATAATTGATTCTAATTTTTTAATGGGATCTTTTGACATAGTAATCGAACGTCCTATTACTATATAATCTATTTTGCATTCTTTTGCTTCTTGAGGAGTAATAATGTTATTTTGATCATACAATAAATCTTCAGCAACTCGAATTCCTGGCGTAACAATTTTGTATTTATTGCCAAATAAAAATTTTATTTTTTTTGCTTCTTTTCCTGGGCATACAATTCCATCTAAACCACAATCATTAGATAACTTAGATAAAGTTAAAATGTACTCAGCTAATGAAATCTGAATACCTATTTCTTTTAATTCTTCTTCTTTTAAACTAGTTAAAGCTGTAATAGCTATTAATAAAGGTGCTGTTTTAAAAGATTTTAAAGCTTTTTTTGCCGAAATTAACATTTTTTTACCACCAGCAGCATGTACACTTAACATCCATATTCCTAAATCTGCAGCTGCTTTTGTAGCATTAAAGACAGTATTAGGGATATCATGAAATTTTAAATCAAGAAATATGTTAAATCCCAGTTGATGTAATTCTTTTATAAACTTATAACCTAAAATTGTAAACATTTCTTTTCCAATTTTTAGATAATAAATAGATGGATTAAGAAGATTTACTAATTTCATAGCTGATTTTTTATCACAAAAATCTAATGCAATAATAATTTTGGGTATATTAAATAAATTAGGATTTAACACTATGTAACCTCTAGTATAAAACAACATACATCAATAAAAAATATTGTTTTCTATACATTTTTTTGATGTAAAATATGTTCATGGCATGATATGTAAAAATATTTATCAAAAGTAAATTTTTAAAAAAATTATCAAATATTATTTCTTAATAGGTAAACACGATTGAAAACTAGCATGATATGATGAACGTACAAAAGGACCGCAAAAAGCATTAGTAAAACCAATAGATAAGGCTTCTTTTTGAATGTCATCAAATTCTAAGGGTGATATATAACGATGTACTGGGAGATGATGAATGCTAGGTTGAAGATATTGTCCTATTGTCAATAATGTAACTCCGCTAGAATATAAATCTTTCATTACTTGAATAATTTCTGAATCTTTTTCCCCTAGCCCTAGCATCAAACCTGATTTTGTAGGAATATGAAAATATTTCTTTTTAAATGATTCTAACAAGAATAATGATCTTTGATAATTAGCTCCAGGTCGAATTTTTTTATACATTCTAGGAATGTTTTCTATATTATGATTAAAAACATCAGGTAATTCAGTATTAAATATTGTTAAAACTAATTCTATTTTCCCTCGAAAATCAGGAACCAATATTTCAATTTTTACTTTATTTCTATTGCGGATAGATTTCATGCAATTAACAAAATGCTGAGCGCCACCATCATATAAATCATCACGTACAACTGATGTGATAACTACATAGTCAATTCCCATATCAAATATCGTACTAGATAATTTTTCAGGTTCTTCTATATTTACAGGATTAGGTTTGCCATGAGATACTGCGCAAAAAGGACAATTTCGTGTACATATTGATCCAAGAATCATGAACGTTGCAGTTCCATTATTAAAACATTCTGATAAATTAGGACAATGAGCTTCTTCACAAACAGAATGTAAATTATTTTTACGTAAAGCATTTTTTATTTGATTTATACGAGATGTGTTAATAGGAATTTTGATTTTTATCCAATCAGGTTTTTTCATTTTTTTTTCATATTGAACAATTTTTTTAGTGGGAATTATATTTAATTTTTTTGATGTTTTTTTTCCCATAAAAACATTTTTAGGTTTATTCATGAAATTTATTATCTCAATTACAAATATTAAAATATATACTATATATTAAATTAACAATAAAACTAAAAAAAGTTGCTCAAAAAAATTTTATATTTCATATGAATTTTATACCTTATTAAAAAGTATATGTTTAATTATTTTGATAATACTCACCATTAATCATGACTACGTCTAAAATTTTAGATAATTTTTCAATTAAAACAATACGTATATCTTTTAATTGAATATTTGGATGAAAACATTTTATTTGTGTCATTTTTATATTAATATCTCCACAAGGATTAATATAATTAAATGGTGTTAAATCCATGTTTACATTAAGCGCTAAACCATGTAAAGTAGATCCTTTTTTGATTCTTAATCCTAAAGAACATATTTTTTTTTTATTAACATAAACACCTGGTAATTTTTTTCGAACATGTCCTTTAATAGAAAAATTTTTTAAAGTTTCTATGACTGTTTTTTCCATTATATCTATTAATTGACGAATATTAATTTTACGACGTTTTAAATTAATTAAAAAATATAATATTTGTTGTCCAGGACCATGATACGTAATTTGACCACCTCTATCAGAATTTACTATTGGGATATTATGAATAAAATTTATATTTTCTTTTTTTTTCATTTGTCCTTGAGTAAAAATTGGATAATGCTCAACAAACCAAATTTCATCAAATGTATCTACATTACGTAATATTGTAAAATTATTCATTTTATTAAAAGTTGTTAACCAGTTTTCTAAACCTAACAAACGAAAAAAAATAATTTTGTTTTTCAAAAGCACTATCCAATAAATAGTTATTTAATACGAGTTAAAAAAGTTAATTTAATAATCCAGGAAAAATAGCACTTATACCAGCTCCAATAAATTCTATTCCAAGAGACATTAATAATAAACCCATAATACGAGTAATAATATTAATACCTGTTTGTCCTAATATTTGAACAAAATATGGAGCAGCTTGAAAACATAACCAACACACAAATGAAAATAAAAAAATTACTAAACTACATCCAAATAAATTAGACCAAGTAGAATAGTAAGTACTCCATACAATAGTTGAACTAATTGCTCCCGGTCCTGCAATTAAAGGCATTGCTAAAGGAACTACACTAATGTTATCAATTATTTCTTTTTTTTGATCTTTATTTTTTTGAATATTTTTAATAAATTCACCAGTAATCATAGAAAAAGCTATACTAATAATTAGTATTCCACCAGCGATACGAAAAGAATTAATAGAGATGCCAAAAATGTTTAAAACACTACTACCAAAAAATAATGATATTATTAAAATTAAAGCAGCTGAAAAATTAGCTACTAAATTAGTTTTGTTTCTTTCTATAATTGACTGATTATTTGTCATAGTTGTAAAAATGGGAATCATACCAATCGGATTAACCAAAGCACACAAACCTATAAAAAATTTTATATATATAGATAAATCAAAAATTGAAATATTCATACTATGCTCCCAATTTATATTGAATTTTAATAACTTGATTATTTAAAATCTTTTATCCTATTTAGGATAATATATTTTTTTATCATATTAACATACAAAATATTTTTATTTTTTTATTTCCATTTCTATTTAGTGTTCAGGTTTAGCAATAATACTTCTTGTTTCTAATCGAATATCATATAAAGTCACTTCGATTAAATCAGATACTTGATATTGTACAACTCCTTTTACAAAAACTTTCCCTATATCTTGATTAAATATTAATTGCTCTCTTATTGGATGTAAGAATGTTCCAGGAATAAAAACATTAGCACCATTTTCAACTAATCGAGCTCTTAGACCACTTCTAGAAATATCAATTATTTCAGCTTTAAATTTATTGTTTCTATATTGTTTTTTCTGTAAAAGTATGGTGTATAACCAATCTGAAACATCTCTTTCAGACATACGATTACGCCTTCTTTGTTCACTTATTTTTAATTTAATATCTTCACTAGGTTTAATTGGTTTTTCATTGTTTATAATAGCTTTTAATAAACGATGATTAATCATGTCACTATATTTTCTAATAGGAGAAGTCCAAGTTGCGTACTCTGCAAAACCTAATGCAAAATGAGGACCTGGTACAATACTAAAATCTCCAAAAGATTGAAAACGACGAATACGGCTATCAATATAATTATTTGATAATATATTTAAAACACGTCTAAGATTACAAAAACCTCTCAGTGTAGTGATTTCTTGTACAGTAAAATTTAAATTATAATTTTTTAAAAATGCAACTACATTTTCAGCATTAATAAGATCAAACCCAGTATGTACATTATATATGCCAAAACCAATATTACTAGATAAAAAACTAGCTGCAGACATATTAGAAATAATCATTGCTTCTTCAATAATCTTATGCGCAATACGACGTTTTTCAATAAATACATCTATAACTTTCCCAGCATCGGATAAATGAAATCGATATTCCAAACTATCTTTAAACAATACTGCATTTTTTTCACGCCATTTTATGCGTAATAAACATAAGCGATATAAAAGTAATATCTGTTCTTCAATAGACTTTTTTTTTGGCTTCCATGTACCAGATTTTTCAAGCCAATCTGAAACATTTTCGTAAGATAGTTTTGATTTTGATTTTATCCATGCTAAAAAGAAATGAATTTTTTTAGAAATGTTACCATCTTTTAAAATAGTGATCTGACATGCTAATACTGGACGACGTTCATTAGGATTTAATGAACATATATCTTCTGATAAAATTCTAGGTAACATAGGAATGTTAAAACCTGGTAAATAATTTGTGAAACCTCTTTTAGAGGCTACAATATCTAATTTACTACCATGTTTTATATATGCAGTAGGATCAGCAATAGCTACAGTTAAACAAAGTTCACCATTAGATAAATCTTTAATAAATAGTGCGTCATCAATATCTTTAGTATTTACATTATCTATAGTAATAAAATCTAAATCTGTTAAATCTTTTCTAGGATAATTCTCTTTTATTAAAAGATCTTTTTTTTCTACTAAAGGTTCATTTTTATCAAGATTATGACGTGATAAAGTTACCCACCATGGTGTTAATGGATGATCTTTTTGTACAATTTTTTCAATTAACTCTGCATAAAAAAAATTGTCTCCTTTAAGTTTATGCTTTATTAGTTTAGCTACTGCCCAGTCTCCACTTTGAAAAATATTTGTACAATTTTTATTAGGTTTACATATTATAAGATCTTTTAAAAAAGGATAATCGGGTATAATAAATAATCTGTCATCTTTTTTTTCTATTTTCCCAACAAACCTATTTAAAAAAGGTTCAATTAACTTTTCAGGTTCTACAATTTCTCTGTCTTTTTCTATTTTTAATAATGCAATGACTTTATCTCCATGCATAACTTTTTTCATATTTTTGGGAGGGATGAAATAACTTTTTTGTGGATCAATTTCTAAAAATCCAAATCCTCTTTCAGTGCTTTTTACTATGCCTTCAACTCGTGGTGTTTGAGCATGTAGATTTTTTTTTAACTGTGCAAGTAATGGATTATTTTGGAACATAATAGTACAACCTAATTGTCATAGTAGAAAATTAATAATCTTATAAATTTAAAATTAATTTAAATATATAACTTATTTTTTAAAAATAAAATTTTATATGTTTTATTAAAAAAATACTATTATTATTTATAATAATAAATAATATTGTTATATAAAATATTATGAAAAATTATTTATATAACTAACATTACAACCATTATCAACATAAATAACTGAACCAGTAATACCAGTAGATAAGTTAGACAATAGAAAAGATGCTACATTTCCTATATTTTCAGTAGTAATAGAATTTTTTATCAAAGAAGATTTACGATGAAAATTATTTATTTGATTAAAGTTTTTAATTTGAAAAGATGAGACGGTTTTTATAGGATTGCATGAGATCGCATTAACTCGAATATTGTTTCTACCTAATGTGTATGCCATATAACGCACACTTGCTTCTAATGAAGCTTTAGCTAAACCCATAATATTATAATTTGGTACTACACGTTGTGCACCTAAATAAGATAAAGTTAATAAAGAAGAAGAATTATTTAACATATTCCTACATTCTTTTACTAATCCTAGAAAACTATATGAACTAATTTCATGAGAAATATTAAATCCTTTTCTAGTAACATTATTAATAAAATCTCCATTTAAATGCTCTTTAGGACAATACGCAATAGAATGTACTAATCCATCAAATTTTTTCCATACCTTAATTAAATTCAAAAATAACTTTTTTATATTTTTGTCACTTGACACATCGCATGATAGTACAATGTCAGATTTCATTGATGCTGCTATTTTTTTAATTTTTTTTCTTATTTTTTCATTTTGACATACAAATCCTAATTCTGCTTTCTGATAATACATAGATTTTGCAATACCAAAAGCAATAGATCTAGTACTAGAAATTCCAGTTATTAAAATTTTTTTACCCTTTAACAGTTCCATTTTTGAAATCTCAATTGTATTATTTTTATAATAATTCTTTGATATTAGAGATTTTTTAATTATTAATATAAATTGTTTAAATTAAATTGTATACCATCATTACTTTTTTCAAATAAAGAGATGCTTGCTTTGCTGGATGTTTTTTTTTATATACTTACAAAAAGACTCCATTGTCATAGTGTTAATGATTCTTATTGATTCATGTCTATTTTTAGAAAATATTTTAAGAAGTGCATTAGTTCCATTAACATATGCAACTATAGTTGCACATCTCATTACATCTTTATTTCGTATGCCAAATAGTTTTTTTTTTGTAACAAACTAATGTAAGCAGTTCCTATATTTATATTAATTTTTGGATTATATAATGATTGAATAGAAGGCTGACCTTTTTTACCATTCATACGGTATATTTCTGCTCCTGCAGAAGAGGGTTTAATTTGCATTAATCCAATTGCATTTGAATGACTTTTAGCATAAGGATTTCCAGAAGACTCAGTATAAATAATAGCTTTAATTAATTTTTCATCAATATTATATTGATTTGCAGAAATTTTAATAAGATAACTCCAATTATGAATTGTATTTTCTATACTATGTTTATTTAAAAAATAATTTTTTTTTGTATATATTTTTTTATTTGAAAATTTATTACATCCAGTCAATAAGACTAGTGAAATAATTAAAATTGCTAATGTCACAAGAAAGTTTCCTTAATATATTGATTATATAAAAAAACTATTTTTATTCAATTTCATTGATAATCTGACTAGCATAACCAATATAATTAGCAGGAGTCAGTTCTTTTAAACGTTTTTTTTCTTCATTGGGAATATCTAAACTAGAAATAAATACATGTATAATATTTTTATTTATCTCTTTGCCTCGTGTTAAATCTTTTAATTTTTCATATGCATTCTTAATTCCATAACGGCGCATGACTGTTTGTATGGGTTCAGATAAAACAGACCAATTTTTATTTAAATTTTTTAACAATTGAATCTCATTTATTTCTAATTTATTAATACCTAATAATACAGAATTATATGCAATTGTGGAATAAGAAATAGCAACACCTAAATTACGCAGTACCGTAGAATCACTTAAATCACGTTGCCATCGAGAAATGGGTAGTTTTGTTATCATATGATGCATCAAAGCATTAGATAGTCCTAAATTTCCTTCAGAATTTTCAAAATCTATCGGATTCACTTTATGTGGCATTATTGAAGAACCAATTTCAAAATCTACTAGTTTTTGTTTGAAGTAATTAAGAGAAATATAACCCCAAATATCACGATTGAAGTCAATTAATATTGTATTAAATAATGATATACAACTAAATAACTCTGCAATATAATCATGCGGTTCAATTTGAGTAGTATATGGGTTCCAATTGATTCCTAATGATGTAATAAATTCTTCACTAATTTTATGCCAGTTGATTTCAGGATATGCGGCTAAGTGTGCATTATAATTTCCTGTGCTTCCATTAATTTTACCCAATATTTCTATACTCTTCAACCGTGTATATTGACGTTTCATACGGAAATAAAAATTAGCAATTTCTTTTCCTATAGTTGACGGAGTGGCTGGTTGACCATGAGTTAAAGATAATACAGGATTGTTCTGATACTGAAAAACGATTTTTTTTAAAACATTAATAATTTTTTTCCACAATGGTAAAATTATTGTATTACGAGTATCTTTAAGCATTAAAGCATATGCTATATTATTAATATCTTCTGAAGTACAACCAAAATGTACAAATTCTACAATTGATGAAAAATTGTTGAATTTAGAAATTTTCTCTTTTAAAAAATATTCTAAAGCTTTTACATCATGATTAGTTGTTTTTTCTATTTTTTTAATATGCAGCGCATCTTTTTCATTGAAATTATTAAGAATATCATCTAGTAAAAATATTTTTTTATCATCGATATTCTTTATTTTTAATACTTCAGCCATGTTGATTATTTTTTTTAGCCACTGAATTTCTATATTCAGACGATATTTAAAAAAACCAAATTCACTAAAAATGTTTCTTAAAAAAACAGTGGAATTATTGTATCTACCATCAATAGGAGAAATAGCTGTTAATGAAGTTAATTTCATATTCTAAAATCCTAGTTTTTTAAATCAAATAATATTTTTTTTGCTTTTTGAATAATATGATACCTAAAAAATATTAATTTTAATCGATTGCCACCAAATTGTCTCCATAAAACTATAGAACGAATGCCTGAAAATAATAAACATCTAATTTTTTTTTGTATTTCTATATCTTCTAGAAAACTCTTTGTTCCTTTTACTAAAACTTGCGAACCTAAAGAACTTATTTTGTGGATATATACATTTGCTATTTTATTAATTAAGGTACTAAAATTGTTATTTTGATGATATTCATTGCATATGTTTTCTAAACTTTTCTTGATTAAATCAATATGTTCGCGATTTTTTTTTAGTTTATTTTCAATGAAAATCATATCCAAAATATATTTCATCAATTCAACATATAAATAAGAAAAATTAGAAAATTTTAGTATAGATATTAATGTTTTTAACCCTAGATGTAAATTTTTTTCATTATTACCATATATTGTAATTAAAGATTTTGGTTTTATTTCTAAAACACTTTCTAAACATATTTGAAATGCATTATGATCACATTTTCCTGAATAAGCTAATTGTTGTACTAAATAAGCTGATTGACATATACCTGCAAATGATAACGTAATTGAATATATTTCTTTAATAACAGCTATCTCCTTACTCACTTTTTTAATAAAAAAACTATTATAATGGTAATCTGGATTCAATAATACCACCACCTATACATATTTTTGATAGATAAAATACCACTGATTGTCCAGGTGTAACTGCAATGACTGGGGTGTAAAATAAAATTCTAATATAGGCATTATTTATATATTCTATATTACAATTCACATCTTCTTGACGATATCTTGTTTTTACTTGACAAAATAGTGGAAAAATTATTTTATTTTTTCCGTTAACCCAATTAATATTTTTAGCGATTAAACCTATGGACATAAGATCTCTATTGCACGAACCTTGCGCAACAACTAATATATTTTTTTCTATATTTTTATCAACTACATACCATGGAATATTACATGTTCCTTTTATTCCACCAACACCTAGTCCTTTCCTTTGTCCTAAAGTGTAATAGAAAACACCATCATGTTGTCCTATAATTTTTCCACTAGTTGTAGTGATATTGCCTATTTTTTTATTAATATAAAGACTGAGAAAATTTTTTAATTTCTTTGGTCCTATAAAGCAAATTCCAGTAGAATCTTTTTTTTCAGCAACTTCTAAATTGATTTTTTTAGCAATAGTTCTTACTTCATGTTTTTTAAAGTGTCCAATAGGAAATAAAATTTTTTTAAGTTGCATATCATTTAAAGTATATAAAAAATAACTTTGATCTTTCTTAAGATCTGTAGATTTTAATAATAAATGCTTTCCATTGATTATTTTTATACGAGCATAATGACCTGTTGCAATATAGTCTGCTTGTAATTCTTGAGTAGAGTAGTTTAATAAGATATTAAATTTAATTTCTTTATTACATAATATATCTGGATTAGGTGTTTTTCCTTTTTTATGTTCATTTAAAAAATTTTTAAAAACTTTTTCCCAATATTCTTCAGAAAAATTCATTTTATGAAGATGAATATTTAATTTTTTACAGACATTTTCAGCATCACATAAATCTTTCTTAGCATTACAATATTTTTCTTTATCATCTTCCTCCCAATTTTTCATAAATAAACCTTCTACTTGGTATTTTTTTTTTAGAATCCATGCAGCAACAGATGAGTCTACACCTCCTGACATTGCAACAATTACTTTTTTATTTTTTTTTAGTATCATAAATAATATTGTTATCTAACATTTTATAGATATATTTTCCAAATATTTTATATTGTATTATATATTATATATACATCTTTAAAACATATTAAACTAATTTCTTGAAAAAATATTTAAATTAAAAATTAATAAAAACAATAAAAAATATTTTTAGTGCATGTTAAAATAAATGTTAATAATAAATATGGTATAAAAAAAGTACACATGAAAAATATAAGAAATTTTTCTATTATAGCTCATATTGATCATGGAAAATCAACTTTATCCGATCGATTAATACAAATATGTGGTGGATTATCTGAACGAGAAATGTCTAATCAAGTGCTAGATTCTATGGATTTAGAAAGAGAGAGAGGTATAACAATAAAAGCTCAAAGTGTGATGATTAATTATAAAAACAGAGAAAATAATATTTTTAATTTGAATTTTATTGATACACCAGGTCATGTAGATTTTTCTTACGAGGTCTCTCGATCATTAGCAGCATGTGAAGGGGCACTATTAGTTGTTGACGCTACCCAAGGTGTAGAAGCTCAAACTTTAGCTAATTGTTATACTGCATTAGAAATGAATTTAGAAATAATTCCAGTACTAAATAAAATAGATTTACCTAATGCAAATCCAGAAAAAGTTGCCAAAGAAATTGAAGATATTATAGGAATATCTTCATATGATGCGATTAGATGTTCTTCTAAAACAGGTTTTGGTATAAAAAAACTTTTAGAAAGCATTATAACCCATATTCCTTCTCCACAAGGTAAAATAGATGCTCCTCTTCAAGCATTAATTATTGATTCTTGGTTTGATAATTATCTAGGTGTAGTATCTTTAATAAGAATTAAAAATGGAACTTTATTTGAAAAAGACAAAATTCAAGTAATGAGTACTGGAAAAAATTATTGTGTTGATCAAATAGGTATTTTTACTCCTAAAAAATTAAATAAAAATAAACTAACATGTGGAGAAGTCGGTTGGATTATTTGTGGTATTAAAAGTATTACTGCTGCTCCAGTTGGCGATACATTAACAACAGCACAAAATCCAGCAAAAAATAGATTAACTGGATTTAAAAAAGTTAAACCACAAATATATGCTGGTTTATTTCCTATAAAATCAGATCAATATGAAACATTTAGAGATGCATTAGGTAAACTTAGTTTAAATGACTCTTCATTATTTTATGAACCAGAAAATTCTAATGCCTTGGGATTTGGATTTAGATGTGGATTTTTAGGTTTATTACATATGGAAATTATTCAAGCACGTCTAGAAAGAGAATATTCTATTGATTTAATTTCAACTGCACCCACAGTAATTTATGAAATTGAACTTAATGATGGAAAAGTTATTTACTTAGATAGTCCTTCTGATTTTCCTAGTATAAACAAGATAAAAACAATCAGAGAACCTATAGTTGAATGCAACATTTTATTACCTCCTCAATTTCTTGGTCCAGTAATTAAATTATGTGTAGAAAAAAGAGGTTTTCAAACTAACATGATTTATCATACGCATCAAGTATCATTAAAATATAACATTCCAATGAATGAAGTGGTATTAAATTTTTTTGATGAATTAAAATCGATATCTAGTGGATATGCTTCACTAGAGTATGATTTTAAACATTTTCAGACTGTAAAAATAGAAAAAATAGAGATTTTAATTAATTCAGAAAAAGTTGATGCATTAACAATACTTTCTTATTACAAAAATGCACAATATCGTGCCCGTGAAATAGTTAACAAAATGAAAGAATTAATACCTCGACATCAATTTGATATTGCCATTCAAGCTTCTATTAACAATTCTATTGTAGCACGAGCAACTATAAAACAACTCAGAAAAAACGTATTATCTAAATGTTATGGTGGTGACGTTAGTAGAAAAAAGAAATTACTTCAAAAACAAAAAGATGGAAAAAAAAGAATGAAAAAAATAGGTAATGTAAATTTGCCAAAAGAAGCATTTATTTCAATTTTAAATATTAATAAAAATTAATATAAGGCAATTTATATGGCTAATACATTAACTATTTTTTTATTAATTAGTACATTTTTTACTGGATTTTTTTGGTGTTTTTATCGCATAAAAAGTATTAAAAAATATTTTTTAAAAAAAACAATCTTAAAAGATAACAACTTAAATAAAAAAAGTGTATTACACATAAAAAATAAAATATATTTTTTTGAATCTTTAGCATCATTTTTTCCAATTTTTTTAATAATATTGATTATACGTTCATTTATTTATGAACCTTTTCAAATTCCTTCAGGATCTATGATGCCTACTCTTTTAATAGGTGACTTTATTTTAGTCGAAAAGTTTTCATATGGAATTAAAGAACCCATAACGCAAAAAACGTTAATTAAAACTAATCAACCTAAACGTGGTGATGTTGTAGTTTTTAAACATCCAAATGATTATAATGTAGATTACATTAAGCGTGTTATAGGATTACCTGGAGACAAGATTAAATATGATACAAACAAAAAAAATATAAAAATATGTACTCATTATCTTGATACACATCACTGTAAAAAAAAAATAATGATTAAATATTCTAAATCTACAAAAAGTAATTTTTTTCAAAAAATATATTTTTTAAATAAAAATAATTTCATACAAGAAAAAGAAGTATATAATTCTCTGTATTTTAATATTGTTGAAGAAGATATCAATAACGTTAAACATAATATATTACTATTAAATGGTGTTAAAAATAAAAATGAAAATTACTATCAACAAAAAAATATGCCGAAATTAACTTGGATTGTACCTAAAGGTAAATATTTCATGATGGGAGATAATCGTGATAATAGTTTAGATAGTCGTTATTGGGGCTTTGTACCTGAGCAAAATTTAGTAGGAAAAGCTATTAAAATATGGATGAGCTTTGATAAAAATGAAAATGAATGGCCTACTGGTATACGTGTAAATAGAATTGGCAATATATATTAAAAGAAATTAACATAACGTAATGTTATTAGTATAATATATTGACGTATATCTTTAATTTTATCAAATTTTTTCTGTTTTTCCTGTTATATATACAATCAATTAAAATATCATTGACATTGGTATAACATGAACTATATGGTAACAAAAAAAATACAAAAAGTACTGGGATATACTTTTACTCATAAAGATCTTTTAAGACAAGCATTAACACATCGTAGTGCAAGTAGTAAACATAATGAACGATTAGAATTTTTAGGTGATTCTATTTTAAGTTTTGTAATTGCTAATGCTTTATATCAACATTTTCCATATATTGATGAAGGCGACATGAGTCGTATGAGAGCAACTTTAGTGCGTGGCAATACGTTAGCAGAAATTGCATATGAATTTGATTTAGGAGAATATTTAAAACTAGGACAAGGTGAATTAAAAAGTGGAGGTTTCCGTCGTGAATCTATTTTAGCAAACACTGTAGAAGCATTGATTGGCAGTATTTATTTAGATAGTAATATTCAAACAGTAGAAGAATTAATATTAAAATGGTATGAAAAACGTTTAGAAAAAATAAGTCCTGGAGACACTCAAAAAGATCCTAAAACACGATTACAAGAATATTTACAATCAAAGCATCTTTCTTTACCTATGTATTTTATAGTAGAAATATATGGTGAAGCCCATAATCAATTATTCACTATTCATTGCAAAGTTAGCATTATTTCAGAATATTTAATTGGTACTGGTTCCAGCAGAAGAAAAGCTGAACAAGATGCAGCACAAAAAGCATTAATAAAACTAGGTGTAGAGTGAATATAAAACAGAAACATTGTGGTTGGATAACAATTATTGGAAAATCTAATGTTGGAAAATCTACATTATTAAATCAAATAATTGGTAAAAAAATTTCTATTGTATCAAGAAAAAAAAATACAACTCAAAATCATATTACAGGTATTCAAACAAAAAAACATTATCAATATATTTATACAGATACACCTGGATTTATATTTAATGAAAAGAATCATGAAATTACATATAAAGAAAATATTTTTTTTAACATTTTAAAGAATTCAACATTAATAATGTTTGTTATAGATCATATTTTTTGGACAGAAAAAGACAATATTGTTTTTAATAAAATAAAGAAAAATAAAATACCAATAATTATTATTATCAATAAAATTGACAAAATTCTTAATAAAAATGTTTTATTACCTTTCATTGATTTTATTAAAAATAAAACTGATGCTATAGAAATCATTCCTATTTCTGCAAAAAAAACAGAAAATATGATGTTTTTACATGATATAATAAAACATTATTTACCAAAAAATTCTCATTTTTATCCCAAAAATTATATTACAACAAACTCTCAAATTTTTACAATATCTGAAATTATTCGAGAGCAATTAATATTATTTTTAGGTGCCGAATTACCTTCTATTGTTAAAGTGGAAATTGAAGAATTAAAAACTATAAAAAAAGATCAATTACATATAAAAGCATTGATTTTAATAAAATATACAAGACAAAAAAAAATTATTATTGGAAATAATGGAGAAAAAATAAAAAAAATTAGTATGATATCACGATATAATATAGAAAAAGAATTACATAAGAAAACTCATCTTCTTTTATGGGTCAAAAAAAATATTTCTAGATAAAAAATATATATTTTTCTACAATGTTTACTAATTTTTTAAAATTAGTTAATAGTGAAAACATTTAACTAATTTTAAAAAAAATAATATTTCAAGAAAAGGTTTTTTTATATTATGTCTATTATAGGTATAGGAACAGATATTATAGAAATTGTACGCATTAAAAATATTTTTTCTCATTATGGAAATCGATTTGCTAAAAGAATTTTATCTAAAATAGAATGGAAAAAATATATTATCAGCAAAAATCCAATTCATTTTTTAGCAAAAAAATTTGCAGGTAAAGAGGCAGCATCTAAAGCATTAGGAACAGGAATCAATTGCGGAATAACATTCAATCAATTAGAATTTTATAATAACAAATTTGGAAAACCCAAATTACGATTTTTAAAAAAATCGTTAAGAAAAGCTAAAGAAATAAAATGTAAATCTATACATGTAAGTATATCTGATCAAAGATTATATGCATATGCTTTAGTAATTTTAGAATCTTAAATACATATTAATGTTCTAAACTAGAACGTCTTTTTTTTTGAAAAAATTCAACTAAAATATTAGAACACTCACTTTCCATAACGTTTTTGTGTATACTTAATTTATAATCTTTTTCAGAATTTAAGAAAATATCTTTTAGAGAACACTTATTATCTGATTTTTTATATTGAGCACCAAATACCAAACGTTTAATACGACTATTTATAATCGCTCCGCAACACATAATACATGGTTGCAGGGTAACGTATAGTGTACTCTCAATCAACCGGTAATTTTTTGTTTTTTTTCCTGCAGCGCGTAAAGCCATAATTTCTGCATGCGCAGTAGGGTCATTTTTTCTAATAGAGCTATTCCATCCTACTCCAATAATGCGTTCTTCAAAAATTAATACTGCACCTATAGGAACTTCACCTTTTTTTTCAGCATAGCATGCATATTTTAAAGCAACATTCATCCATTTTTTATCTTTTTTATCTATCATAGAATATTTTTATATTTTCATATTTGTTTTTTTAAGTATTTTTAATTTCTCTTTTTTCCATTCTTTATTTTTTACATCTATTCTTTTATCTTTTACACTTTTACCTTTTGCTAATCCAAATTCTAATTTACACCAAGATTTTTTCCAAAATAAAGATAATGAAATTAATGTGTATCCTATATTTTTTTTTTGTGTAGATAAAAAATTAATTTCATTTTTATGTAATAATAACTTTCTTTTTCTAGTAGGATTGCAAAAACTATTATTAGAGGATACGTGTAAAGGTTGAATCAGAGAATTATAAAGATACATTTCATTCATATCAGTTACAATATAACTTTCAGAAATATTTACTTTACCTTGTCTAAGAGATTTTACTTCCCAACCTTCTAAAACAAGACCTGATTGAAATACTTTTTCTATAAAATAATTATGATATACTTTTTTATTAATAACAATTTTTGATGATCCTATATGAGACTTTTTTTTATGTAACATAATGAAACTCATTGTAAAAATAAGTTGAAATATTTATTAAAAATAAAAAACATGAAAATTATTCAAAATACGGTAGTATATGCGTTACCAAACAAACAGTATATTTATGAAATTAATGTTCAATTAGGTGCTACTGTAAAAAATGTTATTCTAGCATCAAATATATTACATATAGTAAAAAATATTTCATTACATAATATAAATGTAGGAATTTACAACAAATTAGTACATTTAAACACGATTACACAAGATGGAGATCGTATTGAAATTTATAGAAATTTAATAATTGATCCAAAAGAAAGAAGACGAAAAAAAATATTTTTTCACAAAAACTAAAATTTTGGTTTTAGATTTAATAATTAAAATTTTTTTTGAAAAAAATATTATTAAATCTAAAAAAAAAAGTATTTTTTTTTATATTTTTTTATGAGAAACTATAACCATAGCTGGTCTTAATAAACGACATTCATAAAGAATATAACCAGGTTGCATGACTGTTACTATGTGATTAGGTTCTATTTCATTGCTGTACTGAATAGACATGGCTTGATGAATAGATGGATCAAATGGTACATTTAAAGTATTAATTTTCTTAACATGAAATAAAAGAAAAAATTCCTTTAATAGATTATTAACAGATATTATTTTATTTTTAATATCTATAAAAATTTTATTCAATTCATCATTGTCTATTAAATCTAATGCACGTTCGATGCTGTCTGAAATAGGAAGAAGATCTGTAAGTAATTTTTCCAAAGAAAATTTTCTACATTTTTCAATTTCATTATAAGATCGCTTAAAGACAGTCATTATTTCTTTTTCAATAATTACTTCTTTTTCAAATATTTCTTTTTCAGATTCTTTTAACTTATTTTCTAAAGATTCAATTAAATTTTTCTTAATTAATTCATTATTTTCATATTTTTCACTTTTATTTATCTCTTGTTTTATTATTTTTTCATCTTTTACTTCTTCATCTTTATTTATCATAAAAATATCCTTTTTAGTACTTTTTTATTTTATAAAAAAATATTTTCTCATTTTTATTTTTTTTTGAATTAATTAAATAAAAATTTTATTAATAAATAAAACATTATTTTTTTAATTAAGATGTTTTTCTGATTTTATAGGTCTGAACCAGAGGGGAAATGTAAGATATTGACATATCCCACGGTTGTTCTATCCATACATTTTGAGGTATATCTATAACGTAATCATCTACTAATAAACGACCCATAGGTTTAGCAAAAATAGTTACAAAATATGCTTTGGGGTATAAATTCCTAATAATTTTTGCAGTTCCACCAGTATCGACTAAATCATCAATTACAATGATTTGTTCTCCATTACCTTCTGCTTTTTTAATTATTTTTCTTTTTTTCTTTAAGTAATCATAATTATAACTTGAAATACATACAGTATCAACACACCGAATTCCCAGCTCTCTTGCCAATAAAGCTGATGGAACAAGACCTCCTCGACTTACCGCAATTATTCCATTCCAAGATTTTTTTTTAATTAATCGATTAGCCAATTTTCTTGTATGAATTTGAAGCATATCCCAGGTGACAATGTATTTCTCACTCATAAAAATTCCGAAACTATAAAATAGTATTTATTAGAAAAGTGGAAATAAGTTGTAATTATTATAGGATTGTGAGTAAAGTAAATTTTATTTAAGAAAAATATTATTTTTTTAAAATATGCATTTCTTTTTCAATAATTAATATTAATATATGAATAATTTTAATATGCATTTCTTGTATTCGATCTGAATATCCATGGTAAGGAATACAAATTTCTACATCGGATAAACCTTGAATCCTACCGCCATTGTTGCCTGTTAAAGCGACAACTTTTATATTTTTTTTATGAGCTGTTTTGATTGCTTTTATGATATTTAAAGAATTTCCAGAAGTAGAAATTGCTAGTAAAACATCACCTGAGTATCCAATACTTTCAATATATCGAGAAAATACTTGATCGTATCCAAAATCATTTCCTACTGCAGAAATATAGCTGGCATCTGAAACGGATATTGCAGGATATCCAGATCTTTTTTCTCTATATAGACTCGTAAGCTCTTCTGCAAAATGTACTGCATCACAATTTGATCCTCCATTACCACATGATATTACTTTTTTACCATTTTTGAATGCATCTGCAATTAAAATAGCAGACTTTTGAATATTATATATTTGTATTTTATCTTTTAAAAAAGTTTGTAATATTTTTAATGCAGAATTTAGTTCAGAACAAATTGTTTTTTTATACATAATCTTAAGTATTTGGATTTTTTAAAAAAAATTTATGTTTTTAGATAAAAACATATATTTTTTATAATTATAACGTTAAATTTTTACGGTGCGGACGGGACTCGAACCCGCGACCCCCGGCGTGACAGGCCGGTATTCTAACCAACTGAACTACCGCACCTTGTTAGTATGTTTCCTATTGTACATATTTTAAAAAATCAGTCAATAATCTTTTTTATATATTTATTAAAAAGTTAATTCTATTAACATATATTTTTATTTTTTATATACTCTAAATATTGTTTGTGTAATTTCAACTCTTCTTGTGAAGCATATAATATTTTTAAAGAATATTTTTTTGATTTGACCAAACAATCTGATTTTTTAAATGACTTTTCATTATTAAATGAATCATAAAAAAATAGAGATTCTTGACGACTAGTCATTAAAAGATATAATTTACCTAAAAGTTTAGCATCAATAATAGCACTATGTACATTTCTATGAGATTTATTTATTTTGTAGCGTGTACAAAGAGCATCTAAGGTGTTTTTTTTACCAGGAAATAATGTGCGAGCAATTTTTAATGTATCAATTATAGAACATACAACATCTATTTTTTTTATATTTTGATTTAACATTTGAAATTCTTGATTTATAAATCCTAAATCAAATGAAGCATTATGAATAACTATTTCAGAATTTTTAATATAATTAAAAAATTCAATAGCTATATCTTTAAAAATAGGTTTATCCGATAAAAAATCATTTGTGATACCATGTACTTTTAATGCTCCAGATTCTATTGATCTATTAGGTTTAAGATAAACATGAAAATTATTTCCTGTAAAACGACGGTTAATCATTTCAACAGCACCAATTTCTATAATTCTATGATTCGTATGAGGAAGACCTATAGAACTGATACCAGTTGTTTCAGTATCTAATATAACTGTTCTTTTTTTATTAATCATAATTTTTAAAAATAATTAAAATAATTGTGAGATTTCTATTATCATGTTAAAAATAGTTAAAATGTTTACGGATGGTTCTTGCTTAGGAAATCCTGGTGCCGGAGGCTATAGTACAATTTTACGTTATAAATTACATGAAAAAATATTAACTTCAGGTTTTTATTTAACTACTAATAATAGAATGGAATTAATGGCTGTAATTTCAGGGTTAGAATTTCTTAATCAATCTTGTATAGTAGAAATTACAACTGATAGTTTGTATGTCAAAAACGGAATTGTTGATTGGATGCCCATTTGGAAAAAAAAGGAATGGAAAAATAATAAAAAAAAACTTATAAAAAATATAGATTTATGGTTGCGCGTAAACGATGCCTTAAAAAATCATATAGTTACTTGGTTTTGGATTAAAGCGCATATAGGTCATAAAGAAAATGAAAGATGTGATATGATAGCACGTCAATCTGCTCGAAATCCTTCAATTAAAGATATTTACTACGAGAATAGTAAATTATAAATATTTTTTTGATTGATAAAAAATTAAATTTATATATAAAAAAAATATGATAATTCTAAAAAAAATACCTATATTAGATACTAACTATGTTTGGATTCTTTGTAATCAAAATAAATTTTGCATAATTATAGATCCTGGTTCATCTAAAGAAGTAATACAAAAAATACAGGAAAATAAATGGTTTCCTACGGCTATTTTACTAACTCATAATCATATTGATCATGTAGGAGGTGTAAAAAAAATTGTTCAATATTATCCTAATATAACTGTATTTGGACCTAAAGAAACAATAAAAAATGGTTGTAATAATCCTGTATCTGGTGGTGATGAAATTTTTTTATTAAATAGAAAATTCTATGTTTATTTTACTCCTGGTCACACTCCAGGTCATATTTCGTATTACAGTAAACCATATCTTTTTTGCGGAGATACTCTTTTTTCAGGTGGTTGTGGTCGTGTGTATAAAGATGATTATTTAAACATGTTTAATTCGATAAATTTTATTTCTTTTTTTCCTGATTTCACTATGTTATGTTGTTCTCATGAATATACTTTATCTAATTTATATTTTTCTACATTTATTTTTCCAGAAGACAAGAAAATTCAAGTTTATTATAAAAAAATAAAAAAAATAATAGATTCAGGTAAATCAAGTTTACCTTCTTATATTATTTTTGAAAAAAAAATTAATTTGTTTTTAAGAACAAATGATACATTTTTAAAAAAATATTTTGGATTAAAAATGAATTGTACTAATTTTGAAGTTTTTATGAAGTTAAGATTAGAGAAAGATTGTTTTGTTGGAGCTAAGCGGGATTGAACCGCTGACCTCCTGCGTGCAAGGCAGGCGCTCTCCCAGCTGAGCTATAGCCCCAGATGATTTTTTATGGTAGGCCTGAGTGGAATTGAACCACCGACCTCACCCTTATCAGGGGTGCGCTCTAACCATCTGAGCTACAAGCCTTCTAATTTTTTATTAGATAATTTGTGTGGGCACTTTCAAATAAAGTATATATTTTTAAGGAGGTGATCCAACCGCAGGTTCCCCTACGGTTACCTTGTTACGACTTCACCCCAGTCATGAATCACAAAGTGGTAGGCGCCTTCCTTTTAAGGGGTTAGGATACCTGCTTCTTTTGCAACCCACTCCCATGGTGTGACGGGCGGTGTGTACAAGGCCCGGGAACGTATTCACCGTGGCATTCTGATCCACGATTACTAGCGATTCCGACTTCGTGGAGTCGAGTTGCAGACTCCAGTCCGGACTACGATTTACTTTATGAGGTTTGCTTGTCTTTGCAGATTTGCTTCTCTTTGTATAAACCATTGTAGCACGTGTGTAGCCCTGGTCGTAAGGGCCATGATGACTTGACGTCGTCCCCACCTTCCTCCGGTTTATAACCGGCAGTCTCCTCTGAGTTCCCGGCCTAACCGCTGGCAACAGGGGATAAGGGTTGCGCTCGTTGCGGGACTTAACCCAACATTTCACAACACGAGCTGACGACAGCCATGCAGCACCTGTCTCACAGTTCCCGAAGGCACTTTTTTATTTCTAAAAAATTCTGTGGATGTCAAGACCAGGTAAGGTTTTTCGCGTTGCATCGAATTAAACCACATGCTCCACCGCTTGTGCGGGCCCCCGTCAATTCATTTGAGTTTTAGCCTTGCGGCCGTACTCCCCAGGCGGTCGACTTAATGCGTTAGCTTCGGAAGTCACTTCTCTTGGAAACAACCTCCAAGTCGACATCGTTTACGGCATGGACTACCAGGGTATCTAATCCTGTTTGCTCCCCACGCTTTCGCGCCTCAGTGTCAGTATTCGTTTAGGAGGCCGCTTTCGCCACAGGTATTCCTCCAGATATCTACGCATTTCACCGCTACACCTAGAATTCTACCTCCCTCTACGAGACTCTAGCATTTTCAGTTTCAAATGCAGTTCCTAGGTTGAGCCTAGGGATTTCACATCTGACTTAAAAAACCACCTACGCGCTCTTTACGCCCAGTAATTCTGATTAACGCTTGCACCCTCCGTATTACCGCGGCTGCTGGCACGGAGTTAGCCGGTGCTTCTTCTGCAGGTAACGTCACAAAATAAAATTATTAGTTTTATTTCTTTCCTCCCTGCTGAAAGTACTTTACAACCCTAAGGCCTTCTTCATACACGCGGCATAGCTGCATCAGGCTTTCGCCCATTGTGCAATATTCCCCACTGCTGCCTCCCGTAGGAGTCTGGACCGTGTCTCAGTTCCAGTGTGGCTGGTTATCCTCTCAGACCAGCTAGAGATCGTTGCCTTGGTAAGCCATTACCTTACCAACAAGCTAATCTCGTCTGGGTTCATCCAAAAGCATGAGGCCAAAAAGGTCCCCCACTTTGGTTTTTCAACATTATGCGGTATTAGCTACCATTTCTAGTAGTTATCCCCCTCTTTTGGGCAGATCCCCAGATATTACTCACCCGTTTGCCGCTCGCCGACAAGAAAGCAAGCTTTCTTTCGCTGCCGCTCGACTTGCATGTGTTAGGCTTGCCGCCAGCGTTCAATCTGAGCCATGATCAAACTCTTCAATTGAAAAAGCTTTTCTTAAAGAAAATAAATTCTTTAAGAGATTATCAAATAACAAAAAATAATTTTTGTACTTAATTGTCTGTGCCCACACAGATTATCTAATATTTTTTTAAAGAGCAATTTTTATATTTAAAACTTTAAAATAAAGGTTACATTTTTTTGTTTCTCTTGTCAACTCTTTTTTATAAAATATTTTTATTAAGTAGTTTTATACTATTGATAAAAGTATAAGTTATAAATTTTATACACAAGTTTAAAAAATAATATTTATTAAACAACCAAAAAAAATATAATACAGAGTTATAAGTTATTATTCATAATATATAATATTTTGATATATTATTAAAAAGGTTTTAAAAATGAATTTAAAAAACATAATAAAAAAAGACATAGAAAATATTCTATCACAAATAAATCCTATAAAAAACTACAATCCTATTATCATATTAAATAAAAGAGTACAGTTAGGTCATTATCAACTCAATAATCTGATAAAAATAGCTAGTATATTAAAATTAGAACCATGCAAATTGTCTGAAATCATTATTGGTGGTATCAAAAAAAAATATATATATCAAAAGATAACATTTTCTCAACCAGGATTTATTAATTTTTTTATTAAAAACGATTGGTTATCCACAGAATTAGAAAATATTTTTACCTCACCTCGTCTTGGTATAAAGCGCATCAAACCAAAAAATATTGTAATAGATTACTCTTCTCCAAACATTGCAAAAGAAATGCATATTGGACATTTAAGATCAACAATAATTGGTGATGTCACGGCAAGAATATTGCATTTTTTAGGACATAATGTAATTAGAGCAAATCATATTGGTGACTGGGGAACACAATTTGGTATGTTAATTGCATATTTAGAAAATAAAAAATCAATAACTGCATTACAAGACAATTATTTTTCACTAGAAAAAATAGAAAAATTTTACTGTAAAGCAAAAAAAAAATATGATTCAGATCAATTATTTGCAAAAAAATCTAGAGAATATGTAGTCAAATTGCAAAACGGAGATCAACGTTGTCATAAAATTTGGAAAAAATTAGTTTCTATTACCATGGTTGAAAATCAAAAAATATATACAAGACTTAACGTCACATTGAGACCAGATGACACTATAGGAGAAAGTTTTTATAACAAAATGCTTCCTAGCATAATTGAAGACTTAAAAAACAAAAAAATAGCAATTGAAAAAAATGGTTCTATAATTGTTTTTTTAAAAGAATTTAAAAATAGGTTAGGACAATCCATGGGAGTTGTTATTCAAAAAAAAGACAAAGGATTTTTATATTCTACTACTGATATTGCTTGTTTTAAATATAGATATCAAATACTACATGCCGATCGTATTATATATTATACTGATTCTCGTCAAAATCAACATCTGATACAAGCATGGACTATAGCTAAAAAAGCTAACTATATACCAGAAAACTTATTATTAGAACATCATGTATTTGGCATGATGTTATCAAAAAATAAACGTCCATTTAAAACTCGTGATGGAAATACTATAAAACTTTCTCAACTTCTTAATGAAGCAACAGAACGAGCCATCCATTTAATTAAAAATAAAAAACGATATCTACACAAAAAAAAACTTATTCATTTAGCCGAAGTTATAGGAATCAGTGCAGTAAAATATGCTGATTTATCTAAGAGTAGAAATACTAATTATATATTTGATTGGGATAAAATGCTTAGTTTTGAAGGTAATACAGCTCCTTATATACAATATGCTTATACAAGAATTATTTCTATAATAGAAAAATCTAACATCCCTATCAAAAAATTAAAAGAAAAAGTCATTTTACAAAAAGAAAGTGAAATTCATCTAGCTATAAAAATATTAGAATTTGAAGAAATTGTTCTGTTGATTTCTAAAAAAGGAACCCCTCATATTATGTGCAAATATCTTTATCAACTTGCAACATATTTTTCTAGTTTTTATGAAAATTGTTCTATACTTTTTGCTAAAAAAATAAAAATTTGTAAAAGTAGACTTAAATTATCTATTTTAACAGCAAAAACATTGAAAAAAGGACTTAATATGTTAGGTATTAAAATAGTAAAAAAAATGTAAAAAAAATATTTATACTATTTATTTCTTTAACACGAAAAAACCAGCAAGGTGAGGAAATAATGTAGTACTGAAAAATGTACTACTTACAACCACACCAACCTGCATTTAAAAAAATAAATAAATTAATTTCCAATTATACTACTCATTTTTATTTTTTTTATATCGGAAATCTCAAATTGAGATAAAACAGTTAATTCTGGAAAACTCTGTCGTAAAAATTTAGATAAAAAATGTCGAAGAGGATGACTAACTAATAATACAAGAGGAGCTTTTATTGATAATTGTTGTGTAATAGCTTCTTTTGTTTTTATTAGTAAAGTTTCACATAACGTTGGTTCTATAGAATTCGTTTCTCCTTTTAAACCATTTAATAATAATTTTTCTAAATTAGATTCTAATCCTATTACTTCGATAATATTTTTCTTATAAAATAATTTTTGTACAATAATCTTACTCAATGCAATACGAACAATACTCGTTAATTCATTGGGATCTTTTTGAGAATCTGCATATTCTGATAATGTTTCTAAAATAGTTCTCATATCGCGTATTGGAACATTTTCTAATAATAAATTTTTAAGAACTTTATGTAAAACTGTTAAATTAATTATATTTGGAATTAAATCTTCGGTTAATTTTGGCATTTCTATAGCAACATGTTCAAGTAATTTTTGAGCTTCTTGACGACCGAACAATTCATTAATATTATTAGTAATTAAAAAATTTAAATGTGTAGAAATAACCGTGCTAGATTCTATAACAGAATAACCTTTTTCTTGAGCCTTATTTTTGAATTCTTTATCGACCCAATAACCTGATAGACCAAAAGTAGGTTCATATACTTTATCAAAAGGCAAAGGTTCTGTTTCTCTACCTGAATGAATAGCCATAAATTTATCATAAAAACATGTTCCTTGACCTACTTCTACACCTTTAATTAAAATACGATAATTATTTTCTAATAAATGAATATTGTTTTTTATACGTACTAATGGAGGTAAAAATCCAATTTCTTGAGTAATTTTTTTACGAACTATACGAATTTTGTCTAATAAATTATCTTTTTTATTTGCATCAATCATTGGTGCTAAATTATAACCTATTTCTACTCTTATAGGATCTTCTAATGTAACATCATTCCAAGATGCTTCTGAAATAGAATCTTGTATCAATTGATATTTTTTATCAGATTTAGAAAAATCATTTTCTAAAACATGTTTTTTTTCATATAACCACCAAGAAAGAACAAATAATAAAATAGTAAAAATCAAAAATATAATGTTTGGCATACCAGGAACTAATCCAAGAACACCCAATACTATAGCACTTAATAAAATTACTTGAGGATTATAGAAAAGTTGACTAATCATTTGTTCACCAACATTTTGATTAGTACTGACTCGCGTCACAATTACACCTGCTGCAGTAGAAATAACTAAAGCTGGAATTTGAGCAACTAAACCGTCTCCAATAGTCAATAATGTATAAACTTCTGCAGCTTTATTTAAAGGCATATGATGCTGTATTAAACCAATAATTAAACCTCCAAATATATTAAGAATCATTATTAAAATTCCAGCAATTGCATCACCTCGTACAAATTTACTAGCACCATCCATAGAACCATAAAAATCAGCTTCTTGCGTGATTTTTATACGACGTTTTTTTGCTTGTTCTTCTCCAATTAAACCTGCATTTAAATCAGCATCAATTGCCATTTGTTTTCCTGGCATAGCATCTAATATAAATCTTGCACCTACTTCTGCTATTCGGCTAGCTCCTTTTGTAATAACGATAAAATTAATAATAACTAAAATGATAAATACAACTATTCCAATAGCAAAATTTCCACCTACTAAAAAATGACCGAAAGATTCAATTACTCGTCCTGCTGCATTAGCTCCACTATGACCATTTAAAAAAATAACACGAGTAGAAGCTACATTTAATGCTAAACGCAATAATGTTGAAAAAAGCAAAATTGTTGGAAAAGCAGTAAATTCTAAAGTATGACGAGTAAACATAGAAACAAGTAAAATTACTATTGATAAAGCAATATTAAAAGTAAAAAAAACATCTAAAACAAAAGGAGCTAATGGCAAAACCATCATCGATAAAATCATTAAAATAAGTATTGGACCTGCAAGTATTTGCCATTGAGTCGTTTTAAAAATTTTCAAAATGCGAGAAAAATAAGAAAAATTAATCATTATTGTTTATGTTCTCCTGTAAAAGTAAATTCGGACGGAACCAGTATATTTTTAGGTTTTTCAGGAAAAAGACCACCTTCTTTTTTCCATTTACGTACTTTCCAAACCCATGCTAAAACTTCTGCAACCGCTTGATAAAGAGCTCCTGGAATATATTGTCCTATTTCAGAATAACGATATAATGCACGAGCCAATGATGGCGCAGCAATAATAGAGATATTATTTTCTAAAGCTAATTTTTGTATTTTAATAGCTATTTCACCTATTCCTTTAGCTATAACTTTAGGTGCATTCATATTTTTCTCATCGTATTTAAGAGCAATTGAATAATGTATCGGATTAGTTATAATTACGTCAGCTTTAGGGATATCTGAAATCATTCTTCTACGTATAGCTGCTTTCATTTCTTGACGAATTCTTATTTTAATACTTGGATTTCCTTCTTTTTCTCTTAATTCATCTTTTATTTCCTGATAAGTCATTTTTAATTTTTTATAGTAATTAAATTGTTGAAAAAAAATATCAAAGAAAACAATAGGAATCAAACCTAATATAACTAAAATACAACACGTAGCAATTATATGGCATCCATGTAATAATGAAGATATAGAATATTCATGAACTAAAAATAATATTTCAGTAAAAGAAACATATAAATAAAAAAAAGATATACAACTAACAATCAATAACTTTAATACTATTTTAAAAAATTCTATTATTATTTGAAAAGAAAATATTCTTTTCAACCCGTTAAATAAATTTAATTTTTTTAAATTAAATTCTAACGATTTAAAATTTAATTTTATACCACTTAAACTAATTGCAGGAACTATAATTATAGTAAATAAAAATATTAAAAATGGAAAAAAAATAAATAATATATTTTTAAAAAAAAATAATATTTCTAAAAAAATATTATTATCATTTATAACATTTTTATTAAAAGAAAAACTATGAAACATTATTTTACTAAAAAGAACAACAATCGAATCTCTATAGCACCATAAACTTATAAACCCAACTAACAGAACTAATAAGGAACTTAATTCACGAGAATATCTTGTTTTTCCTTTTTTACGAAACTTTTTAATACGATATTCAGTAGGATTTTCTGTTTTTTCTTCATTCATATTATGATTCATTTTAAATACTGTTAACCACGATTTGTCTATAAAAAATTTATTAAACCTCTCTATTATAAAAAAAACAAGTTAATTTTTTTAACATTTTCAAGAGAAAATTTCTATTTAAAAAAATAATACTAAAATTTTTATATTTAATTTCTTTTAAAATAATATAATTATATATATTAAAACATTTTTTAATCTCAATAAAAAAAATCACTATACTAATAGTAGTTATATTAAAATCGAATATTTAAATATATTATTTAATATAATATTTTATTATATAATGTAGTAATATTTTTCATTTAAAAAGAAATTTTTTATTTTTTGAGATATCAATATATGCGTACAAGTCAATATCTATTATCAACTTTAAAAGAAGTACCTTATGATGCAAAAATAATCAGTCATCAACTTATGCTAAGAAGTGGTATGATTAGAAAAATATCTTCAGGTTTATATGTTTGGCTTCCTACTGGAATCAGAGTACTAAAAAAAATACAAAATATTATTCACGAAGAGATGAAAAAAATAGGCGCATTAGAAATATCAATGCCTATTATGCAACCTGAATCTTTATGGCAAGAAAGTGGGCGAGTAAAAATATATGGAGAAGAATTATTCAATTTTTATGACCGTCGAAAAAATAAATTTATTTTAGGACCAACTAACGAAGAACTGGTAACTAGCTTTATTAAAACTGAAATTCATTCATATAAAAAATTACCATTAATTTTATATCAAATACAAACGAAATTTAGAGATGAAATTCGACCGCGTTTTGGGATTATTAGAACACGTGAATTTACTATGAAAGACGCTTATTCTTTCCATATTAACCAACAATGCTTAGAAAAAACTTATGATCAATTTTACAATAGTTATATAAATATATTCAAAAAAATACAGTTAAATTTTCGAATTGTAAAAGCTGATTCAGGTTCTATGGGAGGAAATCTTTCTCACGAATTCCAAGCTTTATCTAATAACGGAGAAGACGAAATAGTATTTTCTGAAGATTCATCATATGCTTCAAACATGAACATGGCCGAATCTATGGAAACAAAAGATTTTTTAAAAAATAAAAATCTGTCACTGAATACCATAAAAAAAATTGTAACTAAAAAATCTATTATGATTTCCAATCAATTAAATATTCCTTTAAAAAATCAAATTAAAACTATTTTAGTTCGGACTAAAAAAAATTATATTCATCCAATAGCTGCATTATTAATACGAGGAGATCATGAATTAAATATATTTAAAGCACAAAAAATTGATTTTATTGAAACACCATTAGTATTTCTTAATGATACAGAAATACTTTCTTTAATAGGTGTTACAAAAAAATTTTTAGGTCCTTTAGGATTAAAAATTCCTATTATTGCAGATATATCTACTTATACAATGGAAAATTTTTCTATTGGTGCAAACGTTGAAAATAAATTTTTTATTAACGTAAATTGGAAAATAGATTTGCCTCTTCCAATTATTCAAGATATTCGAAAAGTAACAAAACATGATTTAAACCCTAACGGAAAAGGACATTTAAACGTTCAAAAAAGTATCGAATTAGGACATATATTTCAACTAGGTCAAAAATATTCTCAAAAAATGAAAACATGCATTCCAGTTAGTAATGGAAGTCAAAAAAATTTACACATGGGATGTTATGGTATAGGAATAACTAGAATTGTAGCAGCTGTTATTGAACAAAATCATGATAAAAATGGTATTATTTGGCCAATTTCTATTGCACCTTTTCAAGTAGTCATCATGCCTATAAATATGAATAATGTCGATAAAGTACAAAAAATAGCAAATCTTTTATATCAAGAACTACAAAAAAAAGAAATAGATGTTATCTTAGATGATCGAAACGAACAACCGGGAATTATGTTTAACGAAATTGATTTAATTGGTATTCCTCATCAAATTATAATTGGCACACGTTCTATTATTAATAATAATGTCGAATATCGAGAACGGAAAAGTAAAAAAACTATTTTGATTAGCATTCAAGAAATAATTAATTTTATAGTTACAAAAATTAATACATCAAAATACAAAATTTATAAATAAATTTTAACTTCTTTAAATACTATACTTATAACATAAAAAATGTTTTGAAAAAACTATAAAAAAATAACTCGCAGTATTTTTATACTAACTAATATTTTTGCGAGTTATATTACACAATATAGTTATTATATATTTAATTTTTAAATTAAAAATTAATTGTTTTTAAATAAAATAGATCATGGTACAAATACTATTTTAGTAGTATTTTTTTTAATCCTACTATTTTTTTTAATTCGTTTAAAAAATTATCAGTAATACTGATAAACCATTTATTATTTAATTTTAAATTTAAGCAAATATTTTTTTTACAATAAGCAATACAAATAGGAATATTACCTTTAGGTTGTTTTTCTAAACACTTATATAGTTTTTTTAAAAATAAAATATCTGTTTTTTCCTCTTTTAACATAATTATTAATTTTTTTATATACTTTTTTCGTGCCATATTTAAATTCATAATGTTAGAAGCAGTCATTTTAATGCTTTTATTAATAAAACTAATATTTAAAACTCCTTCTATTATTAATATTTTATTTAATTTTAATAAAGATTCATGTAATTTCAATAAATCTTTAAAAATTATCACTTCTAAACGACTAGTATTATCATCTAATGTTAAAATAGCTATACGATTTTTATTTTTCGTTATTTTTATTTTAATAGAAACTACAACCCCTGCTACTAAAATTTTTTCATTTTTTTCTATATTTTTTAATTTTGATAAAGTAATGTTGTTAACATAATGTTTTAATTCTATTGCATACTGATCAATAGGATGACCTGTTAAATAAAATCCTAATACTTGATATTCATTGTCTAATTCATTTTTTTCAGAATATGTTAAATTAATAAAATTATTTTTTTTTACTTGTTGTAATTCATCTTTAAATAAACCGAAAAGACTGTCTTGTTTAAAATATCTAATCTTAACTGATTCTTTTGATGCTTTTATAGCATCATCAATTGATTTAAGCAAATAATTTCGAGGTTTATTAAAACAATCACAACTTCCAGACATTATTAATTTTTCTAATACTCTATGTGTTATCTTATTAGAATCAATACGCATACAAAGATCAAATAAATCTATAAAAATTCCATTTTTCTTTCGTTCTTTCACAAGATATTGTACTGAATTTTCTCCTATTCCTTTAATCGCTCCTAATCCATAAACTACATTTCTTTTTTCATCAACATAAAATTCATATTTACTAAAATTTATATTTGGAGGTATTATTTTGACTCCCATACGAAGAGTTTCATTAACTAAAATAACAATTTTTTCTGTATTATCTATATCAGATGTCATAGCCGCAGCCATAAATTCAGCAGGATAATGCGTTTTTAACCATAACGTTTGATAAGAAACTAAAGCATAAGCTACAGAATGAGATTTATTAAATCCATATCCTGCAAATTTTTCTAACAAGTCAAAAATTTTAATTGCTAATTTTCTATTAATACCATTTTTTAAAGCTCCTATCTCAAATATAGCTCGTTGTTTTACCATATCTTTTAAGTTTTTTTTACTCATTGCACGTCTTAAAATATCTGCATGCCCTAGAGTATAACCTGCTAAAACTTGCGCTATTTGCATTACCTGTTCTTGATATAGAATAATACCATACGTTGATTCTAATATCGGTTTTAATAATACATGCTGCCACTTATGGTCAGGATATGAAATTTTTTCACGTCCGTGCTTTCTATTAATAAAATTATCAACCATGCCAGATTGCAAGGGACCCGGTCTAAAAAGTGCTACTAAAGCAATGATATCTTCAAAACAATCAGGTTGTAATCGTTTAATTAGATCCTTCATACCATAAGATTCTAATTGAAATATAGCAATAGTTTCAGATTTTTTCAATACATTAAAACATTTACTATCATCGAGAGGAATAGAATTAATATTGATTTTTTTTTCTTTATTCAATCGTAATTGTAAATTAATCATTTCTACTGCATAATTAATAATAGTTAATGTACGCAAACCAAGAAAATCAAATTTAACTAATCCTATATATTCTATATCGTTTTTATCGAATTGAGTAACTGGATTAGCTCCATGTTCATCACAATATAGCGGGCAAAAATCAGTAATTTTAGTAGGTGAAATAACTACACCTCCTGCATGTTTACCTACATTCCTATTTGTGCCTTCTAGTTTTTTAGCAACATCAATCAAAATTTTCACATCTTCATTGTTATTATAAAGATAATATAATTCTGATTCTTTAGAAAAAGCTTGTTTTAATGTTATTCCAGGATCTAAAGGTACTAATTTAGATAATTTATTAATAAATCCATATGGGTAACCTAAAACCCGCCCAACATCTCTAATAACAGCTTTAGCAGTCATTGTTCCAAAAGTGATAATCTGCGCCACTGCATTTCTTCCATATATATCTGCAACATGATCAATTACTTTATCCCGTTTTTCCATACAAAAATCAATGTCAAAATCAGGTAATGAAATACGTTCTGGATTCAAAAAACGTTCGAATAAAAGATTAAAAAATAAAGGATCTACTTCTGTAATATTTAATACATAAGCTACAAGAGAACCTGCACCAGAGCCACGTCCCGGACCTACTGGTATACCATTATCTTTTGCCCATTGTATAAATTCCATAACAATTAAAAAATATCCAGGAAAACCCATTTTATTAATTACATCAAGTTCCATATCCAAACGATTTTTATATTGATCATAAACAATTGAATATTTTTTATTATTCAAATTATATAAACTTAAACGCTCTTCCATACCTTTATATGCTTGTACTATTAAATAATTTTCAACACTTATTTTTCCAGTAGGAAATTGTGGTAAAAAATATTTACCAGAATATATAAAAACATTACAGCGTTTTACAATTTCTACACTATTAACAAGAGCTTCTGGAATATCATGAAAAAGTTGACACATTTCTTGTTCACTTTTTAAAAACTGTTGATTACTATAATTATTTTGAATTTTTGATTCTTGTAGTATTTCACCTTCGTTAATAGCAATTCTAATTTTATGAACTTTAAAATCTTCTTTATTTAAAAAACAAACATCATTGGTAGCAACAACTGGAATATTTTTTGAAAAAGATAAATCTACTGCTAAATTTAAATATTTCTCTTCATTTTTTCTATTTGTGCGAAATAATTCTAAATAATAAGAATTGGTAAAGTTTTTCTGATAAAAAGATAAACAAGTAGATATTAAAGATAATTCACCACGAAGTAAAACTTTTCCAAGTTCACCTTGACAACCACCCGAAAGTAAAATTAATCCTTTATTTATTTCTAATAACCATTTTTTTTCAATAGTTACATCATAATTATTAGTATATCCCTTTTGATATGCTTTAGAAATTAACAGGATTAAATTTTTATACCCTTCTTCATTAGAAGCTAACAAAGTTAATTTTGTTAACTCATTATTAAGTAGATTAGAAAAAAACTTTACTGTAACTCCAATAATTGGTTTTAAACCCAATTCATGAGCAGTATTATAAAATTTAATTACACCATATAAATTGTTGTAATCTGTTATTGCAAGAGCAGACATCCCTAAAGATACTGCTTTTTTAACTAAATCTTCAGGTTTAGACAATCCATCAATAATAGAGTAATCACTATGCACATTCAGGTGAAAAAATTTTGCTTCATTCATAAACTTCCCGAAATTTATATAAATATATGTTTAAATTACACAAAATATTTCTTAGCAAAAATAATTGTAGATTTACAGATAATATTATCATCAACCATAGCAATATTTTTAAATTTTAAAATATTTTTATATTGTTTCAAAAAAATTACCTCTATAAATATTTGATCACCAGGAATGGCATTTTTTTTAAATCGAGTATTATCTACACCTACAAAATAATATAATTTATTGATATTCAGTTCACCTGTACTATTATATATTAAAATACCAGAAGCTTGTGCCATAGCTTCTATAATTAATACACCTGGAAAAATAGGTTTTTTAATAAAATGACCTTGGAAGTATGGTTCATTAAATGTACAATTTTTTACTGCGCGCAAATATTTAAAATTTTTAAAACTTATAATCTTATCAACAAGTAAAAAAGGATAGCGATGCGGTAAAATTTTTAAAATTTCTTCAATATTTAAAGTTTGATTCATAACATTCAAAATTCTAACCTTATTCTAAATATTTTTACACGTATAAGTGTTATATTTTTTTACCTAGAAAAATATACTAATTGTTTTTCTTCACAGAAAAAAATATTTTTTTATAAAGCTGTTTAATAATTACCAATTTTTACCAAAATTAAATTGAAATGCTTCTAATTGATGGTTTTTATTTTTTTGAATAGGAAGTGCATAAGAAAAAACTAATGGACCAATGGGAGAAAACCATTGTAATGAAAGACCAAATGATGCATAAATATTATTTAAAGCATTATTTTTTAGAAATTTTAGTGAATTTAAACTCGATATATCATTTGATGTCGTATTCCAAATATTGCCAACATCTATAAAAAAAGCAGATCGAAGAAATTGAGAATATTGTTCATATTGAATAAATGGAATAGGTGTAATCAACTCTAAATTTACTATTGCAGTAGTATTTCCACCAATAGAATCAATAGATTCACATAAATTATTATTTTGATATCCAATACAGTTCTCTAAATCAGAGTTAGAATAATTTTTTTTAGGACCAATAGTGTTAGTACGAAATCCACGAATATTATTTGCACTATTAGCATAAAAATTTTCGTAAAAAGGTAATTGTTCTTGTTTAAAACTATTTCCTATACCCATATGAATGTGACTTAAAAATATAAAATTGTTTGTTTTTTCTAATGGAATATATTGCTCGCTATCTAGTACTATTTTATAAAAACTATTATCAGAACCAGGAATAGTATTTTTTCCGCTTATATATGTTTGATTTCCAGAAAAAGGAAAATAAAAATATTTTAAACTGTCATAAATCCAAGAATAATTTAAAGTAAAATCATTAACTAAACTATCTTCTACAAAATTTATATCAAAATTTGTTTTCTCTTTTATTTTATAATCTATTACTTGATTTTTTGTATTAAAAATACCATTATGACTGTATCCTAATCCAAAATTTACTCGATTATTATCATTAATTAAAAATCCTAAATTACTTTCGAAACCATAAGTATTTTTTTTTAAATTTGAAATACTATTAAAATTATATTTAAAATCATTATAAAAAAATCTAGTATTTAAATCTGTATGATTAGTCATTAAATACGGATAGCTAATTGATAAATCAGTATATTTTTGATTATTGTTTTTAATAGCACTAACTTTTAAAGAATTTCCGGAACCAAATATGTTTTCTTGAGAAAAAGAAGTATTAAAGCTTATTCCGTTATCCATTCCGTATCCTAAACCAAAATTTATAGATCCAGTAGGTTTTTCTTTTACTATATAAGTAACATCAACTTGATTAGAATTATCAGATAGTATATTTTTTATTACTTGAACCTCACTAAAATATTTTGTTTTTTCTAATGAATCTTTACTAGAATCTATTAATTTAGAATTAAAGTATTCGCCTTCTATTTGCTTAATTTCACGACGTAAAACCTTATCTTGAGTAAAATAATTTCCTTTAAAATTAATTCTTTTTACAAAATAACGGTTTTTAATATCTATATTAAAATTTAATGTTATTATTTTCTTATTATGATTAATTTTTGGATCTACTAAAATTTTAGCATTAATATATCCGTGTTCAGATAAAAACATTGAAATTTTTTTTAAAATAAAATTAATTTTTTCTTTATTATATAACTCATTATGATTAATATTAATTATATTTTTAATGCTTTTTTGATATTCAAATAAATTACCATTTATAAAAAAATTATCAATTTTATATTTTTTACCTTCAAATATATTAAGATTAATATCTACATAATCTTTATCTTGAAGAAATTTTACTTCTTTATCATCTATATTAAAATAAAAATACCCCTGATTTAAATAAAAATTACTAAGACGATCTAAATCATTCTGAAACTCTTGAGGAGAATAAGTGTTTTTATCTAAAAAATTCCACCAAGTGTGGTGATCTTTTAATTTAAATAATGACATGATTTTTTCTTCGGAAAAATCTTTATTGCCTATTATTTTAATACTATTAATTTTTGTTAAAACACCTTCATCAATAAGTATTTTTAAATCAACAGTATTTTCTTTTGAAAAAATTTTTAATATTTTAATACGTGCTTTGTATCTTCCAATATCATGATAAAAATCTTCTATTGTTTTAATAAAATTTTTCATTATAAAAGGATTTAGCACACCATCTTTTTTAATATTCAATTTTTCTAAATATTTTTCTAATATAGAATTCGTAATAATCTTGTTGCCAGATATAATAACTTTAGAAATAATCGGTCTCTCTTTAAGATCAAAGGTAATAGTTGTGCCTGAATAAATCACTTTAATGTCTTCAAATCGTCCAGTTTTAAATAAAGCGTTAATACTATTTTTTATATCATATTGAGAGATTTTACTTCCAATACTAAAAAAAACATTTTTTAATGTTTCATTTTTTGAAACATTTTTTAATCCTTGAAATTTAATATCCTGTACTGTCCAGGTATTTTGTGCATAAACAGAAATACTAAAAAAAATTAAAAAAGAGATAAAAAATTTTTTTATGAACATTATCACTATTTTTCCTGCAATATATTTCATCTTTTGTAAAATTTTTTTTAAAATTATGACAGTTTAGAAGAAATTATAAAGTCAAATACAATTAACTAATAATTTAAAAAATAATTTTTAATATGTATTTACATTTTATTTATTTTAGAAATATTATTTCTAATATTTTTTTAATCCACCAAAACGACGTTCACGAGATATAAAAAAATCTACAGCATCTTGAAAAACATATCGATTAAAATCAGGCCACAGAACATCAGTAAAATATAATTCAGAATAAGCTATTTGCCATAACAAAAAATTACTAATTCTTTTCTCTCCTCCAGTTCTAATAACTAAATCTACGGGAAGAAGTTCACTAGTAGATAAAAATTGAGAAAGAGTATGCTCTCTAATTTGTTCTATATTTAAAAATCCTTTTTGAACTTGATCAACAATTTTTTTTACGCTTTGAATTATATCCCATCGTCCACCATAATTAAGAGCTATATTTAAAATTAAACCCTTGTTTTGAAAAGTAATTTTTTCTACTGTATTAATATCATTTTGTAATTTTTTATCAAAATATGTTATGTCTCCAATAATCTTTAATCGAATGTTATATTTTTTTAAATTTGCAATTTCACTTTCTAATGCAAACGAAAACAATTTTATTAAATATTTTATTTCAAATAATGGACGGCTCCAATTTTCACTGCTAAAAGCATATAATGTTAATACTTTTAAATTATTTAAAATAGCAAATTTAACTGCTTCTTTTACTGCTTTAAAACCTTGTTTGTGACCTATAATACGCATTTTACCTTTTTTTTTAGCCCAGCGTCCGTTACCATCCATAATAATTGCTACGTGATGAAGATTTTTTTCTTCAATTTTTTTATAATTCAATGAAGAGTGATAAGACATAATACGTATACAGTTCTCTTTGAAAATAGAATTATATTATAAACTCTAAATATAATAAATAACATGATTTAATCATATATCTTTAAAATGCTAATGATAAAACTATTTTTTTGGCTAATATTCTTGATATTCTATCAATTTCTAAAACATCTTCAATTGATTCGGGTTCTGAAAAACAAGAAGACGTTAACGTTTCCACATTTACTTCAAAAATTTTATTAAAAGAAATTTTAGATTTAAGAAAAGCAGATACAGCAATTTCATTAGCAGCATTTAATACAGTCATAGCAGCTTGACCTTGATTAAAAGCATCAATAGCTAACTTTAAACATGGAAATTTAATTAAATTAGGCTCAAAAAAAGATAATTTTTTTATTTTCGAAAAATTTAAAACATCTACTCCTGAATCAATACGATTAGGCCAAGACATAGAATAAGAAATAGCAATTCTTATATCAGGAACTGATAATTGTGCCAATAACGCTCCATCAGAATACTGAACCATAGAATGAATTATTGATTCAGGATGAATTAAAATTTTAATTTCTGATTCTAAAGCGTTAAACAACCATCTAGCTTCAACATATTCTAAACCCTTATTCATCATCGTTGCAGAATCTACAGATATTTTTTTTCCCATAGACCAGTTCGGATGAGTACACGCTTGTATAGGAGTTACATTAGATAAATCATGCGAAGAAAAATTGTAAAAAGGTCCTCCAGAAGCAGTTAAAATAATGTTTTTCACACCATTTTCTTTAAAATTGGCCAAACCTATATTTTTTTGCATATTTAAAGGTAAAAGTTGAAAAATAGCATTATGTTCACTATCAATGGGAAAAATTTTAGCTCCACTAGAAGACAATGCTTTCATGAATAAATAACCAGATGTAATTAAAGATTCTTTATTAGCTAATAATATGGTTTTTCCAGCATGTATAGCAGATAATATAGGTAATAAACCTGCCATTCCAACAATAGCTGCTATTACTTGATCAGTTTCTGGTAATGCAGCTAATTCACAAATACTTTTTTGCCCAGATACAACTTGAGTTTTTATTTTTCTTTTTTTTAATTTTTCTCTTAATATATTAGCAGATTTTTCATCATTCATTGCTACCCAATTAGGAGAAAATAACTCACACTGCTTAAGCATAGTAGTAGTATTTTTATCAGCCACTAATGCGATGACCTTAAATAAATTCGGATGTTTTTGAACAATAGATAATGCGTGAATACCGATAGAACCAGTTGATCCTAAAATGGTTATTTTTTTCATAAATATTCTTATTATAAAAAAATCATTCGTTTTGAATATAAAATGAATATATATTACAAAACAAAATTTTTTAAAACTTCATTAGTTCTTTTTCTTTTTTTAATACAATAGATTCTATTTTTTTTATGTAATGATCTGTCATTGTTTGTATTTTTACTTGTGAATTACGTTCTTCATCTTCACTGATAATTTTATCTTTTAGAAGTCTCTTAACTTTATCATTAGAATCTCTACGAATGTTACGAATACAAATACGACTGTTTTCTGCATCATTGCGAATTATTTTAACTAATTTTGTCCTTCTTTCTTCTGTTAATGATGGTATGGGTATCAATATATCTTTACCATGTACAACAGGATTTAAATCTAAATTTGAATTTATAATAGCTTTTCTAATTAAAGATGTAATAGAACTATCAAAAACATTAATTTTTAGAGTATGTGCATCTTCAACTACTATATTAGAAACTTGACGTAAAGAAGTTTTAGAACCAAAATATTCAATATAAATACTATTCAACAAAGTTGGTGATGCTCGACCAGTTCTAATATTGTTTACATTACTTTGAAATGTTTGAATACATGCTTCCATTCGTGCATGACTCTTTATATTTATTTCATTAATCACATAATCACCTATACAATATATAGCTAAATTTAGTATAAAATTACTTTATAGATTAAATATTTTAATTTAATCCTTTATTTAGTAATAAGTGTTCCTTCATCATTTCCTATAACAATACGATATAAAGATCCAGGTTTGTTAATATTAAAAACTCGAATTGGTAACTCATAATCTCTGGCAAGCGTAAAAGCAGCTAAATCCATTACCTTAAGTTCTTTTTTTAAAACGTCTTTATAACTTAGTTTTTTATAAAGAATAGCATTAGAATCTTTTTTTGGATCTGTTGAATATACTCCATTAACTTTAGTGCCTTTTAATATAATATCAGATTCTGTTTCAATTCCACGCAAACAAGCAGCTGAATCAGTTGTAAAAAAAGGATTCCCGGTACCAGCGGCAAAAATAATTATACATCTATTAGATAATAAACTCATTGCTCGTTCATAACTATATATTTCGCAAATACCATTTAATGGTATTGCAGACATCAAGCAAGTTTTAATAGAAGAAACAGACTTGATGGTATCTCTCATTGCTAAACTATTAATGACTGTTGATAATATGCCAATATGATCAGAAGCTACACGATTTAAACCCATTTTAGACAATCGAGCACCTCGGAATAAATTACCACTTCCAATAACTAATCCGACTTGAACACCAATCTGTACTATAGATTTAATTTCTTTTGCAATTCTTTTTAAAGATTCTATATCAATACCAAATTTATTAATTCCTTGTAATACTTCCCCACTTATTTTCAATAAAATACGTCGATATATAAATTTTTCATTCGTAGACATATTTCTCAACCTAAATATATTTTTGCATTAACATCAAAATATCAAATAAAATTTTCTATCTTTAAAAAAATAATTGAAACATTTTTAAAACTTAAAGAATTTTTTAAAAAATAACTTCTCCTAATTCAAATCTAATAAATGATTTAATATATCCATTATGCTCTTTTAGTATATCTCCTACTGTTTTAGTAGAATCTATAATAAAATTTTGACCTGTAAGAGAAATATTATTAATAAATTTATTCATTCTTCCTTCTAAAATTTTATTTAATACAACAGAAGGTTTATTTAGATTTTTTGCTAATGCTAATTGGATTTCATATTCACGTTTAAAAACAGAATCAGATACATGTTTGGGATGCACATATTTTGGTTTACTTGCAGCGATATGCATAGCAATATTTTTTAGTATAATTGCATTAAAAAAATTAGCATCAACTAATACGCCAATTCTATTACCATGAACATATGAAACAATATTTTCACCTTGCATAAAATGGAAACGACGTATATTAATATTTTCCCTTACTTTCGAAACTAAATCTATTCTTTTTTCTTCAAAAATGTTTTTTAATTCATTTATATCTTTTATTTCATTTTTTAATGTTGTTAAGATAATATCTTTTCCTAATGATATAAATAATTCATCTTTAGAAACAAAATCAGTTTCACAATTTAGTTCGAGCATAACACCAATATTATTTTTTATTTTTGAAAAAATCATACCTTGATTTGTAGTATTTTTTATTTTTTTTTCAGCATGCATTTTTCCCGATTTTCGCAAATTATCAATTGATAATTCTATATCGCCATTTTCTTCAAGTAATGCTCGTTTACATTCTAAAAAACCTGCTCCTGTACGAGATCTCAGTGTTTTAATTAGACTAGCAGTAATAATATTAATGGTCATTAATTTCCCTTTTTTTAAGAAAGACTATTATGTTAATAATATAGTTTTTTATTTTACAAAGACAAGAATCATGATGATTTATTATAAATCTATACTTTCTTTAGAATTTATTAAAACAGCTTCTGATGAAACTTGACTATTTGTTTTTAAAATACTGAGTGATACTAATTTCAAATACAAATTCACTGATCTAATAGCATCGTCATTACCAGGTATCAAATAATCTACACCATCAGGATTAGAATTAGTATCCACTATAGAAAAAACAGGAATACCTAAATTGTTAGCTTCTCTTATCGCAATATGCTCATGAGAAGCATCAATAACAAATAAACAATCAGGTAATCCTCCCATATTTTTAATACCACCTAAACTATTCTCTAATTTAGATAATTCTCGTGATCTTATTAAAGCTTCTTTTTTAGTCAGCTTAGAAAAAGTACCATCTTTAGATTCTATTTCTAAATCTTTTAAGCGTTTTATAGACTGTCGTACAGTCTTCCAATTAGTTAGCATTCCACCTAACCAACGATGATTAACATAAAACTGATCACAATTAATGGCAACTTCTTTTATGCCTTTACTAGCGGCTCTCTTTGTTCCAACAAACAGTATTCTACCTTTTCTATAAGCAATTTTTTTCAATTCATTCAGAGCAAACTGAAACATAGGAAGAGTTTTTTCTAAATTAATAATATGAACTCTATTACGAGTGCCAAAAATAAAAGGCTTCATTTTAGGATTCCAATATCGTGTTTGATGACCAAAATGAACTCCTGCTTTTAACATATCTCGCATTGATACTATTTCCATAACCACCTCTTAATTTTATAAAAAGAACTTGTAAGTTTAAATGTCTAAAAATATTAAATAATATATAAGTATTATATTAAATAAAAATAAAGATCAATATATTATTTTTTTATATATTTTTTCACTGTATAAAATATATATATATCATACTTTTTTGTTACAAATATTAATAATAATTGATATATTTTATATTTTATACAAAATGAACAATTAAATTTAAAAAAAATGTATTTTTAAGTATAATTTAAATATATATTAAATTTGACAAATTGATATAAAAAAACGGCTAAAATATTATGAATTGTATCAAAACAGATTCAGAAATAAAAAAAATGAGAACATCTGGCAGATTAGCAGCTGAAGTTCTAGAAATGATCGAAAAATATATTAAACCTAATATGAGTACAGAAGATATCAATCAAATTTGTCATGATTTTATTGTGCATGAGAAAAAAGCACTCTCAGCATGTCTAGGATATCATGGATTTCCAAAATCAATTTGCACTTCTGTAAACGATGTAGTATGTCATGGAATTCCCAATAAAAAACAAATTTTACAAGAAGGAGATATTATTAATGTTGATATTACAATCATTAAAAATAACTATCATGGTGATACTTCAAAAATGTTTTTTATAGGGAAGAAAAGCATTTTATCTCAACGTTTATGTAAAGTAGCTCAAGAAAGTCTTTATAGAGCTTTAAAAATAGTTCAACCAGGTATACCTTTATATACAATTGGAGAAACTATTCAAAATTACGTTGAAGAAAATGATTTTTCTGTTGTAAAAGAATATTGTGGACATGGAATTGGACGTAATTTTCATGAAGAGCCGCATGTTTTACACTACAAAAACAAAGAAAATAACATTATTTTAAAAAAAGGAATGATTTTTACTATTGAACCAATGATTAATGCTGGAAGTCCTCAAGTCAAGTGCATGAAAGATGGATGGACTGTAAAAACCAAAGATCGTTCTTTATCAGCACAATATGAACATACTATATTAGTAACAGAATATGGATGCGATATTTTAACATATCAGAAAAACGAAAAAATTTCGCCAAAACTAGTTAATAAAAAATAAATTTTTTATTAAAATCATATATTTAAAAAATATTTTTATTCATCAAAACAATTAGGTTAAATTAAAAAAAATGGAATTATTAAAAAAAATTGTTGAAGAAGCTTATGCAAAAAAAAATGAAATAAATATTAATAATATTAATCAAGATGTACTTAAAGCTATTGAAGATATCATTGAATTATTAAATAATGGAAATATTAGAATTGCAGAAAAAAAAGATAGTAGATGGATTACACATGAATGGTTAAAAAAAGCAGTTTTATTATATATTTATTTAAAAAAAAATAATCTTATGTCAGGAAATTATACCAATTACTACGATAAAATTCCATTAAAATATGAAAAATATGATGAAAAAAAATTTCAAAAAGAAAAAATTCGAATAGTGCCACCAGCTACAATAAGATATGGTTCATTTATTAATTCTAACACAGTGGTTATGCCTTCTTATGTCAATATTGGTGCATATATTGATCAGGGAACTATGGTTGATACTTGGGCAACTGTAGGTTCTTGTGCTCAAATTGGTAAAAATGTACATTTATCTGGTGGAGTTGGTATAGGAGGTGTACTAGAACCTTTACAAAATAACCCTACTATTATTGAAGATAATTGTTTTATTGGTGCACGTTCAGAAATAGTTGAAGGAGTTATTGTTGAAGAAGGATCCGTAATTTCTATGGGTGTTTTTATTGGTCAAAGTACTAAAATATATAATCGAGAAACTGGTGAAATTTCATACGGAAAAGTTCCAGCTAATTCTGTAGTAGTATCTGGAAGTTTACCGGCAAAAAATGGAAAATACAATCTTTATGCTGCAATTATTGTAAAACAAGTAGATTCGAAAACATTAGGAAAAGTAGAAATTAATCAATTATTAAGAAGTATATCATAAAAGAATAAAAAATCCGCCCGTATTTTTCGGGCGGGACTATATAAAAAAAATAAAAACAATTATTCACTAACCAAATATATATTGTTATTTCCTCTTTTAACACTAAAAACCAGTATTTTAGGTTTAGTATCTAAAATCTTTTTTAATTCTTCTATATTAATTACTAATTTTTGATTAATTCCTATAATAATATCATCTTTTTTAAAACCAATTTTTGATCCTAAAGTATTCATTTTTACATTTTCTACTTTTATACCTTGTTTACCATTCAATGTATAATTACTTAAATCCACACCCTCAATTCCTGCATAGTGATTTTCTGCATTTAAATTATGTTTTAAGGAATTTTTTAATTCAACAATAACATGTTGAATTTTTCCTTCTCGAAATATTCCTAATTCCATTTTAGTACTCACTGGTAAAGAACTGACTTCAGCACGTAAAGCTGAAAAACTATTAATAGGTTTTTTATTTAAAGACACAATAATGTCACCAGCTCTTATTCCAGCTTCAAATGCAGAAGAATTAGGTAAAACTTGACTTACAAATGCACCTTTTTGTGCGTTTATTTTCATAATTTGAGCTAAATCTGAATTTAACTCCATACCTATTATACCTAATTCTCCTCTTCTTACTTGTCCAAATTGAACCATTTGTGCAGTTAGGTTTTTCACCATATTTCCAGGAATTGCAAATCCTATTCCAATATTTCCACCATCTGGAGCTAAAATAGCAGTGTTAATACCTATTAGTTCACCATTTAGATTCACTAACGCCCCACCAGAATTACCTCGATTAATTGCCGCATCAGTTTGAATAAAATTTTCATAATGCTCAATGTTTAATCCACTTCTCCCTAAAGCAGAAATAATACCTGAGGTAACAGTTTCTCCAAGACCATATGGATTACCAATAGCTACAGTATAATCTCCTACTCGCAAAGAATCAGAATCAGCAATCTTTATTGCACATAAATTGTTTGCATTTTTTAATTTTATTAAAGCAATATCAGAACGTGGATCTTTTCCAATTATTTCAGCTTCATATCTTCGTCCATCACTGAGTTGTGCCTGAATCTTATTTGCATGTTCTACAACATGATTGTTAGTTACTGCATAACCTTTATCAGCATTAATGATAACACCTGAACCTAGTGCGCGAAATTTTTCATTTGTGTCGTCAGAATTTGGATTTGAACGACAAAAAGGAGAATTTCTAAATGGTGAATTACCTTGACAAAAAGGAGAATTGTCACCAAAAAATGGTTGAAATTGATTAGGCAATCGAGAAGTACGCACCACGGTGCTCCCTTCAATATTAATACTAATTACTGCAGGCATAACTTTTTCTAGCATTGGTGCTAGACTAGGAGCTGATTCTCTAAAAAAATTTTTATTGTTAATTGGAGTAACATCACTGCAAGACATTCCAAGATTTAGTAATATCGTTAAAACTAACATTGCTTCACTTAATAATATAGCTGTTCTTTTCATTATTTCTTTCTCATAATTACAATCTAATCTGTAAATAAAACTATTATTATAATACGTGATTATTACAATACTATTTTTTTTATTATACACTTCATCGTCTTTTAACTCCATTTCTTGTTTATATTAGAAAAAAATTTTAAATCAGCAGTGAAATCTAAGAAATAGACTATAAATATATCTACATTTAAAATATTTTTGTTTTATGATTCAAATATTTTTTATCAATCAGGAGAAATATATTAGTTATGTATTCCAACATTATTTGTAAAATTGTTATTTCTATAATATATATATTAAATAACTTTCATAATAAATATTTAGATGAAAAAGAAATAGTTACAATCTTCACAGGTAAAACTATGGGAACATACTGGCAAGTAAAAATTCCTAATTTAAAAAATAAAATATATATCAAAAATTTAATAAAAAAATGCTTGTTTCAAGATGAAAAGATGCTATCTTCTTGGGAAAAAGATTCTCTAGTATCTAAATTTAACAAACTAAAAAAAAATCAACTTCAAATTATTAATAAAAATTTTTATCACCTTATCTTATCAGCATTTAAGATTAATAAAAAAACTCATGGAAAATTAGATATTACCATTAGTCGATTAATTGATATATGGGGATTTGGTATAAAAAAAAAACCAAATCATTTTCCTTCTTCGGAAAAAATAAAAAAAAATATTCATTTATTAGGTAGTCAACACCTAAAAATTATTAAGAACTATTTTGGTATTTATCTAACAAAAGATGTAGATGATATAGAAATCAACCTTTCTACTTTTGGAGAGGGTTTTGCTACAGATCATATATCATATATGCTAAAACAAAATGGCATCAAAAATTATATTATCTCAGTTGGTGGCACAGTTTTAGTCAAATCAGGAAAATATGAAAAAAAACCTAAAATTATTGCTATTCAAAAACCAATAGATCAAAAACAGTCAATCCATTTGCTTGTGCATTTAACAAACTGTTCAATTAGTACAGCAGGCACTTATCGTAATTACTATTATCTTCAAGGACGTCGTATTTCGCATTTAATTGATGCTAATACTGGACAACCTATTACTCATAACTTAGTATCAGTTAGTGTAATTTCTTCAACAGCTTTAGAAGCAGATAGTTGGGATACAGGACTATTAATATTAGGATTTAAAGAAGCTAAAAAATTAGCTTTAAAAGAAAAATTAGCTGTTTGCCTTATTACTGAAAAAAATAATGTGTTTTCAACATGGACTTCTCCTAAATTTCAAAGATTTTTAATACATTAATAAAAAAATTATTAAAAAATATTTAAAAAAAAAATAATAATACATATTATATTTAATATGTTCTATTTGATAAAATCTGATATTTTTGTAATAATAAATATTGTCATTAATTGTTTATTTATTTTTAATAAGTTTATAATAATTTAAAAAAATTTTAAAAAAATACATTAAATAATGCTTAATTTTATCAAGATCAACTACAGGATAAAATAATAAATTACAAAACTAGAACATCCAAACAAATAAACTAGTATCCTGGAGGAAAAATGGAAATATTATCAGGCGCTGAAATGGTTGTTCAATCATTAATTAATCAGGGAATACAGCATATATTTGGATATCCTGGTGGTGCAGTACTAGACATATATGATGCTCTAAAAACTATTGGTGGAGTCGAACATATTTTAGTAAGGCATGAACAAGCAGCGACTCATATGGCTGATGGATATGCTCGTTCTACAGGAAAAACAGGAGTAGTTTTAGTTACTTCTGGACCAGGAGCAACTAATGCTATTACTGGTATCGCAACAGCATATATGGATTCTATTCCCATGGTTGTAATATCTGGTCAAGTTGCTTCTTCCTTAATTGGTTATGATGCTTTTCAAGAATGTGATATGATTGGTATTTCCCGTCCAATAGTAAAACATAGTTTTTTAGTCAAAAAAACTGAAGATATACCCGTTGTTTTTAAAAAAGCTTTTTGGTTAGCATCAAGTGGACGCCCAGGACCAGTAGTAATTGATTTACCAAAAGACATTTTAAAAAAAGATAATAAACGCTCTTATCAATGGCCAGAAAATGTTTATATACGTTCATATAATCCAACAACCAAAGGCCATAAAGGACAAATTAAAAAAGCTCTTAATACATTATTAAAAGCTAAAAAACCAGTTATTTATGCCGGTGGAGGAATTATTAGCTCGGAAAGTAGCCAAGAATTACGTATATTTGCAGAAAAAATAAATTGTCCTGTTACCACTTCTTTAATGGGATTAGGAGCATTTCCAGGCAATCATCCTCAAAATATTTCTATGTTAGGCATGCATGGAACCTATGAAGCCAATATGACAATGCATCATGCAGATGTAATTTTCGCTATTGGTGTAAGATTTGACGATCGAACAACTAATAACTTGAATAAATATTGTCCACACGCTGTTATTTTACATATTGATGTCGATCCCACTTCTATTTCTAAAACTGTTTCGGCAAATATACCAATTGTTGGAGATGCAAAACATATTTTGCAAAAAATGATAGAATTGCTAAACAAAGAAAAAAAAATTCCATGTTTAAAAGATTGGTGGAACAATATTGAAGAATGGAAACAAGTTAAAAGTTTAAGATATAATAAAAAAAGTAAAAAAATTAAACCTCAGACAGTTATTAAAACACTCTTTAAATTAACAAAAGGTACAGCGTATATTACTTCTGATGTTGGACAACATCAGATGTTCACTGCATTATATTATCAATTTAATCAACCTAGACGTTGGATTAATTCAGGCGGATTAGGTACAATGGGATTTGGGTTACCTGCAGCACTAGGTGTTAAATTAGCTTTACCTAAAGAAACTGTTATTTGCGTTACTGGAGACGGTAGTATTCAAATGAATATTCAAGAACTATCTACAGCACGACAATACAATTTAGCAGTGTTAATATTAAATCTTAATAATTCTTCTTTAGGTATGGTTAAACAATGGCAAGACATGATTTATTCTGGACGACACTCTCATTCTTATATGGATTCACTTCCAGACTTTGTAAAATTATCTGAGTCTTACGGACATATTGGCGTGAAAATAAATCATCCTTTTGAACTAGAAGAAAAATTAACACTAGCATTGAATAAATTATCTAATGGTAATTTAGTTTTTGTGGATATTGATATAGATAATTCTGAGCATGTTTATCCCATGCAAATTCAAGGTGGTGGCATGAATGAAATGTGGTTAAGGACAAAAGAGGTCTCCTAAAAATATGCGAAGAATTTTATCTATTTTATTAGAAAATGAATCAGGTGCATTATCACGAGTAATAGGACTCTTTTCACAAAGAGGATATAATATAGAAACTATTACACTAGCACCAACTGAGGATCCTACTTTGTCGAAAATGACTATACAAACTGTAGGAGACGAAAAAGCAATTGAACAAATTGAAAAACAACTACACAAATTAATAGATGTGTTAAGAGTAGCACAAATTGGTCAATCTTCTTATATAGAACGCGAAATTATGTTATTAAAAGTTCAAATAAATAACTATAAAAAAGATGATGTCAAACATATTACAGAAGTATTCCGAGGACAAATTGTAGATATTACATCTACATCATATATACTTCAACTATCTGGTAAAACAAAAAAATTAGACTCTTTTTTAAAAATAATACGTAATATGTCAGAAGTTATTGAAGTGACTCGTTCTGGAATTGTTGGCATTTCTCGCGGATAAAAAAAATATTATAATTTAAAACATTTAAGATTATTAAAATCCATAAAATATTTAAAAAAAATATATTAATCAAATGTATCTACTAAAACATTTTTATTACAAATTTTTTGAATATGTAATAAAAATATTCAAAAAAATTTAAATTTATCTTAATAATTTTTTATAAAAACGTTCAAAAAACATGGCCATTTTTAATAAAAATGACCATGAATCTTATCTTCTTATTTTATATCATATATATTCTATTATGAACTATAAACTCAAACATATTCCAGTAATGAAAAAAGAATTAATTGACTCTTTACAAATAGAAAAAAGTGGCATTTATATTGATGCGACATTTGGATTTGGTGGGCATTCAAATGAAATTTTGAAACGATTAGGAAAAAATGGAAAACTGTATTCTATTGATAGAGATCCCAATTCAGTTCGTATAGGTAATAATATTCAAGATTCTCGTTTCAGCATTATTAATGAAAATTTTTCTCAATTATTTAATTATGCGAAAAATAAAAAAATAATAGGAAAAGTAAATGGAATTATATTTGATTTAGGAGTGTCTTCATTTCAAATTGACGATTGTAATAGAGGCTTTTCGTTTAAAAATGATGGTCCTTTAGATATGCGTATGAATCCTAATTGTGGAATTTCTGCTGCAGATTGGCTGTTTAAAAGCAATGTTAATGAAATTTCTTCTGTTTTAAAAAATTTTGGAGAAGAACGTTTTTCAAAAAAAATAGCTAGTGCAATTAAAAATAATAATAAAATCAAAAAAATAACAAGTACTTTAGAATTAGTTGATATTATAAAAAAAGCTACACCAATAAGAAATCAATTTAAAAAACATCCAGCACGAAGAAGTTTTCAAGCGATTCGAATTTATATTAATCAAGAATTGGAAGAAATTAAAAAAGTTTTAGAAGATACATTAAAAATATTAAAACCTGGGGGAAGATTATCAATTATTAGCTTTCATTCTCTAGAAGATAGAATAGTTAAAAGATTTATGATAAAACATAGCACAAAAGCAATAGTACCCTATGGAATGGCTATTACAGAAAAGCAAATACAAACCTTAAAAATATGTAAATTAAAAATTATTGATCGTGTATTGCCTACTCAAAATGAGATAAAAAATAACCCTAGAGCTCGAAGCTCTATATTACGCATAGCAGAATTACAAGGATAAATATGAAAATCAAACGTTATGATTTACCTAAAATAATTAAAAAAGATTTTCTTTTACATGGCAAAATTCATCTAATTTTATTAATGATTATCACTCTATCTGCTAGTTGTGTTGTTGTTACAGTTTATGAAACTCGTCTATTAATTGCTCAAGAAGAATATCTTATTATCGAAAAAAAAAAAAAATGATGAATGGAGAAATTTAATTATTGAAAAGAATTCTTTATCTATTAATTCCACAATTTAAAAAATATTTTCTATTTATTAAAAGCACGAAATAATAATCTATTATTAAAAAATTTTATTTAACCAAATAAATAGAAATTAATGGATGTTATCTAAAAAATGTACAGAATAAAAAAGAACAACTTTTTTAAAGAAAAAAAAAATATTTATATAAATTGGCGTTTTTTTGTATTATGTAGTTTTATTTTATTATCTTTATTTATTTTAGTATTACGAATATTTTTTTTACAAGTAATCAATCCTGATAAACTTATATATGAAGGAGATCTTAGAACGTTAAGAATACAGTCTTTACTTAGTACAAGAGGAATTATTAATGACCGATCGGGATATCCTCTTGCTGTTACTGTTCTAGTTAATGCAGTTTGTGCAGATCCTACAATAATTACCAATCAAAAAAATATTACAAATAATCCACGATGGAAAGCCTTATCAGAAGCAATTTCCATACCTTTAAAAAAAATAATTTTTCATATCAATTATCACAAAAAATCGAAATTCATTTATTTAGCACGTCAAATTACTCCTGAAATTGGACAATATATTAAACAATTAAAATTACCTGGAATTTTTTTAATAGAAAAATCAAAAAGATATTATCCTTCAGGAAAAGTTTCTTCTCAACTGATAGGAATCACTGATATAGATGGAGTAGGAATCGAAGGTGTAGAAAAAAGTTTTAACGAACTATTAACAGGTAAACCTGGTAAAAGAAAGATAAGAAAAGACAAAAATGGACACATTATTGAAAACACATCTTTAATCAATAGATCTGCTTCTAATAATTTAACACTTAGTATCGATAAAAATCTACAAAACATTGTCTATCATAAATTACAACAAGCAGTGCAAAAAAACAAAGCGGATTCGGGAACCGCAATTTTAATTGATGTTCAAACTGGAGAAGTATTAGCGATGGCAACTAGTCCAGCATATAATCCTAACAATACACAATATATTATTAAAAAAAATATTAGAAATAGAGCAATTACAGATATGTTTGAACCTGGTTCAACAGTAAAACCAATAGTAATTATGGAAGCATTAAGACTTGGAATTATAAATATACATTCAATTATTAATACAAAACCTTATTTAATTACAAAACATAAAATAAAAGATGTTTCATATCATGATCAATTAAGCATAACTGGAATATTACAAAAATCAAGTAATGTAGGAGTATCAAGACTTGCATTATCTATGCCAATTTCAAAATTAGTTAATAGCTATATTAAATTCGGATTAGGAAAACCAACAAAACTAGGATTAATTGGAGAAAAAAATGGCTTGTTTCCTCGAAAAAAAAATTGGTCTAATTTAGATAAAGCCACTTTTTCATTTGGATATGGATTAATGATTACTCCTCTACAATTAGCTCGATTATATGCAACTATCGGAAGTTATGGTATATATCGTCCTCTTTCAATTATTAAAGTTAATACCCCAATACAAGGAAAAAGAATTTTTCCTGAAAAATATGTAAAAAATGTAATTAACATGATGGAAAGTGTCGCTAAACCTGGAGGTGGTGGTATACAAGCAGCCGTTAAAGGATATCGTGTTGCAGTCAAAACAGGTACTGTAAAAAAAGTTGGTATTCATGGATACTATATTAAAAAATATATAGCTTATACTGCGGGTATTGCACCAGCTAGTAATCCAAAATTTTCTTTAATCATTATAATAGATAATCCTCAAGGAAAAAAATACTATGGAGGTGCAGTCTCCGCTCCAGTTTTTAGTAGTATAATGCAGTCAACATTAAAAAAAATGAATATAAAACCAGATAATATATCTAAGTAAAAAATTTGATACTTATTGCATTAAAAGGTGCTCAATGAATAACAATTGCTTAAAATATTTATTATCACCATGGATAAAAAACATCCCAAGAAAAAAAATTTTAAATTTAAAAATAGATAGTAGAATATTAAATAAAGGAGATTTATTTATAGCTATTCCAGGAAAAAAAAAAGATGGACGCAATTTTATTTTTGAAGCTATTACTAAACAAGTAGCGGCTATTTTATACGAAACCAATCAAATAGAAATTCATGGAATATTTAAATATATTAATAATGTTCTTATAGTGTATTTTTTTCAACTATCTGAAAATATATCAATATTAGCTAGTCGTTTTTATAAAGAGCCAGGAAAAAAATTAAAAATAGTAGGTATCACTGGCACTAATGGAAAAACTACTGTAACACAATTAATTAATCAATGGAGTAAAATTTTAGGTGATAATATTGCTACAATGGGTACCTTAGGAAATGGTTTTTATAATTCTTTACAGAAAACAAAAAATACAACTTCTGCACCTATTTTTATTCAATCCTTTTTAAAAAAAGTATTAGAAAAAAAAACTAAAATAGTTACTATGGAAGTGTCTTCCCATGGTTTAATACAAAATCGCGTAAAAGCTGTCCCTTTTTATATTGGAATATTTACTAATTTAACACAAGATCACTTAGATTATCATGAAAATATGGAACAATATGAAAAAGCAAAATGGTTGTTATTTAGCACACATAAAGTAAAAAAAATTATTTTAAATGCTGATGACAAATATGGTAAAAAATGGCTAAAAAAACTATTTAATTACTATACAATAGCAGTTACTATTAACGACTCTACGCAAAAAAAATATTCCACGAAATGGATTAATGCTACTGATATTCAATTCTCTAATAATTTTCTTCATATTAAATTCGAATCTAGTTGGGGAACAGGAAAGTTGTTATCTTCGTTAATCGGAAGATTTAATGTTATTAATCTTTTGTTATCATTAGCTTGTCTGCTTGAATTAAATTATAATTTATCTGATTTAATAAGTACATCTGATAAAATAAAACCGATTGATGGTCGAATGCAAATTTTTAATACCCCTAAAAGACCTACATTTATTATTGATTATGCTCATACTCCTGACGCATTAAATCAGACACTTACAGAAATTCGTTTACATTATCAAAAATATATATGGTGTATATTTGGATGTGGAGGTGAAAGAGATCTACAAAAACGTTCTATTATGGGATCTATTGCGGAAAGAATGGCAGATAAAGTTATTATTACTAACGATAACCCACGCAATGAAAAAGAAATTAATATTATTAATGATATTTTAAAAGGTTGCAAAGAAAAAAAAAAATATTAATTATCAAAAATAGACAAGATGCAATATCTTATGCTTTTTTTCAATCAAAATCTGATCATATCATTTTTATAGCTGGAAAAGGTCATGAAGAGCAACAAATTATTAAAAATAAAAACATTAACTATTCAGATAAAATAATAGTCTTACACTTATTGGAAAAAAAGATATGATTTCTTTGTCCTTAAAAAAAATTGCCACTATTACTAATGGACAATTATATGGAATAGATTTAGTAATAGATACAATTATTATTGATACTAAAAAAATTATCCCAGGTTGTCTCTTTATTGCTTTAATAGGACACAAGTTCGATGCTCATATCTTTATAAAAGATGCCATTAAAAAAGGTTGTTCTGCAATTATCAGCCAAAAAAATATAGAATCTTGCAACGTTTCTTATATTTTAGTTAAAAATACTTCTATTTCTTTAGGACTAATTGCTTCTTATGTACGTAAAATAACAAACCCTAAAATATTAGCTATTACTGGTTCTTGTGGAAAAACTTCAGTAAAGGAAATGACAGCATCAATATTAAGGACAAAAGGAAATACAGTATCAACCATTGATAATTTAAATAATCATATTGGTGTACCTCTAACATTATTACAGTTAACCAAAAAACATAAATATGGTGTAATTGAATTAGGTGCTAGTCAACCTGGCGAAATTTCTTATACTAGTAATATGAGTCAACCAGAAGTTATCTTAATTAATAACATTTATCATGCTCATTTGACAGGATTTAAATCATTATTAGGAGTCTCTAAAGCAAAATCAGAAATATTTTCCGGTATTAAGTCAAATGGCACAGTAATAATTAATTTAGATAGTCATCATTTATCACAATGGAAAAAAAACATACAAAAAAAAAATATTTTATATTTCTCTATAAAAAAAAAAAAATATAGCAATTTTTTTTCTAGCAATATTAAAATTAATACATATGGTACATCTTTTACAATGCATACACCATGTGGTAAAACAAATATTTCTTTGCCTCTTCTAGGTTATCAAAACGTATCCAATGCATTAGCAGCTAGTGCTCTTTCATTTTCTCTTAAAATACCTTTAAAAAAAATAAAAAATGGACTGTTAAAAACCCCTATTTTACCAGGACGATTAGAAATTATTCGATTAAAAACCAATAAAATTTTAATTAATGATACTTATAATGCAAACGTTTCGTCTATGATTACAGCAATAAAAGTATTAGAAGAAATGCCAGGCTATAAAATATTAGTCACTGGAGATATGGCTGAATTAGGAGAGAAAAGTATTTTATACCACAAAATGATTGGTAATATTGCTAATTTGTCTAAAATTCATAAAATTTTTAGCATTGGTAGTATGAGTAATAAGATCAGTCAAATTTTTCACAATGGACAACATTTTTGTGATAAAAAAAAATTAAATAATTATTTAATGAAGATTTTTTTAGAAAAAAATAAAATTTCAATATTAGTAAAAGGTTCTCGTAATACTAAAATGGAAAAAATAGTAGAATATCTAATCAGAGAAAACAAAAAAAATGTTAATATTATTTTATAAATACTTTAATTCTTATTTGAATTTTATCACATATCTTCCATATCGTGCAATATTGAGTTTACTAACTTCTTTTTGTATTAATTTATATTTTGGATCATATTTTATATATTATATGAAAAAAATACAAAATTATCAAATAATACGTACAAACGGACCAAAAACTCATTATTTAAAAAAAAAAACACCTACTATGGGTGGATTATTTATTATCACTTCTATAATAATTTCAACTATAATGTACTGTGATCTATATAATATATATGTTTGGTATGTTATTAGTATTTTACTAGGATATGGTTGTATCGGTTTTATAGACGATTATAAAAAAATAAAATATAAAAATTCTAAGGGATTAAGTTTAATATCAAAATATTTTTTATTATCTGTCTTTGCATTAAGTCTTATTTTTATAATACAAAGTAATAATAAAAATATTTTTTATACTGAATTAATTATTCCTTTTTACAAAAATAAAACTTTTGAAATAAATTATATATATATATTTCTATCTTATTTAGCGATTGTAGGAACTAGCAACGCAGTTAATTTAACAGATGGATTAGATGGTTTAGCTATTATGCCTGTGATTTTCTTAACATGTGGTTTTTTATTAATATCTTTTTTCAGTGAAAACATAAGCAGCTCTAGTTGTTTAAATGTTTCTTATATAAAATATTCCAGTGAATTAGTAATATTATGTTCATCAATTATTGGATCAGGATTAGGTTTTTTATGGTTTAATAGTTATCCAGCTAAAATATTTATGGGAGACGTTGGATCGTTGTCATTAGGTGGATGTTTAGGAACAATAGCAATACTCTTACATCAAGAATTATTATTAATCATCATGGGAGGCATCTTTGTTTTTGAAACAATATCAGTTATTTTACAAATTTTATCATTTAAAATTAGAAAAAAAAGAATTTTTAAAATGTCACCAATTCATCACCATTATGAAATAAAAGGATTACCTGAACCTGTGATTATTGTACGATTTTGGATTGCTGCACTTATATTACTTTTAATTAGCCTTATTTCTTTAAAGGTACGTTAATGTTACATAATTATTCTAGAAAAAAAATATTAATTTTAGGTATGGGTTTAACAGGAATATCATGTATTAATTTTTTTTTAAAAAAAGGAATAATACCAAAAATTATTGATGAATCTACCTCTCCTCTTTATTTACATAAAATACCTAAAATAATTAAATATAAAATTGGAATTTTAGAACCAAAATGGATTTTAGAATCAGATTTAATAATAATTAGTCCAGGAATTTCTTCTTTTAAACCTATTTTAATTAAAGCTAGACTGTTAGGAGTTGAAATTATTAGTGATATAGAATTATTTTCTAGAGAAGCGCTACTTCCAATTATTTCTATTACAGGAACTAATGGAAAAAGTACGGTAGCAACAATGGTTACAAAAATTGCAAAAAATGCAGGTTATAAAGCTTGTTTAGGTGGCAATATTGGTTTTCCCGTTTTAGACATGCTTAATCAAAAGGCCGATTTATACATAATAGAAATATCTAGTTTTCAACTAGAAAATACATTTACTTTAAAATCAAAAATAGCTGTAGTTCTTAACATTAGCGAAGATCATATTAATCGATATCCAAAGGGATTTGAACAGTATAAAAAAATTAAATTATCTATTTATGATAAAGCAGAAATTTGCATAATTAACTCTTATCAAAATGTAAAAGATTATATTAATCATTCGCAAAAATGGATAAATTTAGAATCAAAAAAAAGCCAATATCAAATTAATTTTGATAAAAATAATGCTTTTTTATACTATAGAAACAAAAAAATTCTTAATATGTCTGAAACTTTTTTACATGGCTATCATAATTACAATAACGCGTTAGTTTCTTTAGCTATTTGTAATGCAATGCAATTTCCTATAAATTCAATCATAGACACTCTTAAAAAATTTTCTACTTTACCTCATCGATTTCAAATAATAAATAATAATAAAGGAATATGTTGGATTAATGATTCTAAATCTACAAATGTAAATAGTACTAAAGTTGCTTTAGATTCGATTACATCTAAAGGAACAATACATTTGTTACTAGGAGGAGATAGAAAATTTGCAGATTTTTATATATTAAAAGATTATTTTAACAAAATGAAAATAAAAATCTATTGTTTCGGACAAGATCGTTTTTATCTTTCACGAATATGTAAAAAAAAATCTGTTGTTATAGAAACTTTACAACAAGCAATAATATTAATATCAAAAAAAGTAATATCAGGTGATACAGTTCTTTTATCTCCTGGATGCAGCAGTTTAGATCAATTTTCCAACTTTGAAGAACGAGGCAATTTTTTTATAAAATTAATAAAGGATATAACTTGACAAACTTAGAAAAAAAAAATATTGAAGAAAAACCTAGTACACAAATTAATCATATTTTATTATATGATCGTATATTATTATGGTTAAGTTTAAGTTTATCTTCTATTGGATTAGTAATGGTTATTTCTTCGTCCATTCCTGTAGGTCAAAGTTTATATCATGATCCATTTTTTTTTGTAAAAAGAGAAATATTTTATTTTTTTTTAATATTTTTTTTATCTTTTATTTTTTTACGTACACCAATTGTTTTTTGGAAAAACAACAGTAATATTATACTGATTATTTCGATTGCATTACTTGTTGTAGTATTACTCATAGGCCATTCAATACACGGTTCTTATAGATGGATAAAAATAGGTTTATTACATGTACAACCTTCAGAAATATGTAAAATCTCTTCTTTTTGTTATATATCTAGTTATTTAGCACGAAAATCTAATGAAGTACGTAATAATTTTTGGGGTTTTTTTAAACCTATGAGTATTATTATAATAGAATCAATTTTGCTACTAGCAGAACCTGATTTAGGAACTGTTGTCGTTTTGTTTTTTACTACTTTATTAGTTTTATTTCTTTCTGGTGCAAAAATAGGACAATTTTTAGTAATTATCTCCATTAGTACATTAATAATAATTTTTCTAATTTTATTAGAACCCTATAGAATAAAAAGAATCTTGTCTTTTTGGAATCCTTGGAAAGATCCATTTGGAGATGGCTATCAGTTAACACAATCTTTAATGGCATTGGGACGTGGTAATTTTTTAGGGCAAGGTTTAGGAAATTCAATACAAAAATTAGATTATTTACCTGATGCACATAGTGATTTTATATTTTCTATTATAGCTGAAGAACTAGGTTATGTTGGTGCTTTTATAATATTACTAATAATTTTTTCTATATCTTTTCGCGCAATGTATATTGGAAAAAAATCTTTAGAAAAAAAACAAACATTTTCAGGGTTTTTAGCATGCTTTATTGGTATCTGGTTTAGTTTTCAGACATTAATTAATATTGGTGCTGTTACTGGTATTTTACCTACTAAGGGACTTACTTTACCATTAATTAGTTATGGTGGTTCCAGTTTAGTTGTTAACTATATAGCTATATTTTTTCTATTAAGAATAGATTTTGAAGAAAGATTAAAACAATCACAAGCATTTCCTAGGAGATCGAAATGATTTCTAAAAAAATAATAATTATGGCAGGTGGAAGCGGTGGTCATGTTTTTCCAGGATTAGCTATAGCAACTTGTTTACTAAAAAAAGGATGGTCTATCAATTGGATAGGAACAGAAAATAATATAGAGTCTAACATTGTTCCTAAATATGGCATTAAAATACATTTTATAAAAATTAAAGGGCTACGTAACTCTAGTTTAAAAAATTTAATCTATTCACCAATTTATATACTACGATCTTATTATAAAGTAAAAAAAATAATAAAAAATTGGTCTCCAGATATTATATTAGGAATGGGAGGATATGTATCCGGACCCGGAGGAATAGCTGCCTGGAACTCTAATATTCCACTTGTTATACATGAACAAAATCAAATAGCAGGTATTACAAATCATTGGCTTTCAAAAATATCTACAAAAAATATGCAAGCTTTTCCTAATGTTTTAAAGAATGGAATAGTAGTAGGTAATCCAGTATCTAAAAGTATTATTAATATTCCTTCGCCTAAAATTCGCTTTAAAAATAGAAAAGGTCCTCTAAGAGTACTAGTTATTGGAGGCAGTCAAGGATCTTCAATATTAAATCATGTTTTACCCAAAGTATTATTTTCGTTAAAAAAAAAAATTATTATTTGGCATCAAGTAGGACATAACAATTTAGAAAAAACACAAAAAAGATATGACGAATTTGGATTAAAAGAACAAAATATTACTTGTTTCATTAACAACATAGCCTCTGCATACGAATGGGCTGACATAATTATTTGTCGTTCTGGAGCTTTAACTGTTAGTGAAATTTCTGTAGTAGGATTAGGTGCTATTTTTATACCTTATCCACATAAAGATAGACAGCAGCATCAAAATGCACAAAATTTAAAAAACATTGGTGCAGCAAAAATAATCGATCAATTAAACTTTAATAGTGAATTAATAGTAAATATTATTAATTCATTGAACAGACATATACTGTTAATAATGGCTGAAAAAGCCTATGATCTAGGTATTCGTAATTCTACATCAAAAATTTTTAAAATCATTAATAATATTGTTAATAAAAAATAAAAACTATATTTAAAAAAAAATAAATATTAAACTTAAAAGAAAACACTATGAATCGAGAACAAATAAAAAAAATTAATTTTTTTATTCCTAATAAAAAAAAAATAAAAATATTTATCTAATTGGTATTGGTGGTATAGGAATGGTAGGAATTGCTTTAATTTTATTAAAATTAGGATATAAAATTAGTGGTTCTGACTTATTAAAAAGCTCCATTACAACAAAATTAAAGAAGTTGGGGGCAATAATATATTTTCAACATTCTGAAAAAAATATAAAAAATATAGATTTTATAATAAAATCTAGTGCTATAGAAGAAAATAATAAAGAACTAATTGCTGCTAAAAAAAATAATATTCCTGTATTATTAAGAGCTGAAATGCTTCAAATACTAATGAAATTTAAATTTGGAATAGCTATTTCTGGAACACATGGAAAAACCACTACTACTTCCATGATTTTAGATATATATAAAAATAGTGGATTAAGTCCTACTGTTATCAATGGAGGTTTGATAAAATCTATAAACTCTTATGCGCAACTTGGATCTTCTCGTTACTTTATTGTAGAAGCAGATGAAAGTGACGCTTCTTTTCTCTATCTAAATCCTATGATAGGTATTGTAACTAATATTGAATCTGATCATATGGATCACTATAAGAATAATTTTAAAAAACTAAAAAAAACATTTTTAAAATTTTTAAAAAAAATTCCATTGCATGGAACGGCTATAGTATGTATAGATGATCATAATATTTGTGAAATTTTACCGCATATTAAATGTAAAGTAATAACTTATGGATTTAATAAGAACGCAGACATTCGTGTTTTTCGCTATCAACAGGATGCTTTTATTGGATATTTTACATTAATTATCAAAAATAACATAGAATTAAATATAACATTAAATATTCCTGGTAGACACAATGCATTAAATTCAGCCGCTGCTGTCGCTCTTGCCATTTCTGAAGGTATAAAAAAATCTGATATAATTTTATCATTAAAAAATTTTCAAGGTACTTGCAGAAGATTTGAATATTTGGGTTTATTTTCTGTTAAAAACAATATTAAACAAAATGTTAATGCTATGTTGATAAATGATTATGGACATCATCCTACAGAATTATATGAAACTATTAAAACAATTAGGCTCAGTTGGCCAAATAAAAATTTAATAATGATATTTCAACCCCACCGATACACACGAACATATAATTTATATTATGATTTTGTTAATGTTTTATCTCAAGTTGATACTCTTTTAATATTAAATGTATATTCTGTAAATGAAACATGCATTCCTGGAGCAGATAGTTTTTCACTATGTCAGGATGTACAAAAAAAAGGAAACATTCATGCTACTTTAATTTCTGATAATAACTTAATATTAGATGTCTTGATTTCTAGATTAAATGGAAATGATATTATTTTGATACAAGGAGCAGGAAATATAGATCAAATAATACATAAAATATTGATTCAAAAAAAAATAATATAAAGTGATAAAATGAATAAAAAAATAGCAGTTTTGTTAGGAGGAACATCTTCTGAAAGAGAAATATCTATTAAATCAGGACGAGCTGTGCTTAAAAGTTTACTAAAATCTGGATTTCAGGCATATCCTATTGATTTACAATCTTACTCTATTATTCAACTAAAAAAAGAAACATTTGATAAAGCATACATTGCGCTACACGGAAAAGGTGGTGAAGATGGTAGCATTCAAGGAGTTCTTGAATATTTAAAAATACCTTACACAGGAAGTGGAATTATGGCTTCATCTATCTCTATAGATAAATTTAGAACTAAATTATTATGGAAGTCTATTGATCTTTTAACCGTACCTGATATTTATATAACAAAAAAAAATAAAGCATCTTTATACTTTTCTGAAAGACAAAAAATATTAGAATTAGGTTTACCTATTTTAGTAAAACCAAACAGTCAAGGATCTAGTATAGGTATTACATTAGTCTCATCTATTGAAGAAATAGATTCTGCTATTCAAAAAGCATTCAAATACGACGATAATATTTTAATTGAAAAATTTATAGAGGGAAAAGAATATACTGTTTCTATTCTTAATAATCAGGTACTACCGTCTATTCGTATATCAACAAAACATTATTTTTATGATTATAATGCTAAATATAAATCTTCTTCAACTCAATATTTTTGTCCAAGTGGATTAAACATAACACAAGAAAAAGAATTAAAAAAAATAGTAATATCTGCATGGAAAATACTAGGATGTACTGGATGTGGAAGAATTGATGTAATATTAGATCAAGAAAATAAATTTTGGCTGTTAGAGGTAAATACTATACCTGGTATGACTAAACGTAGTTTATTACCTATATCTGCGCAAGAAGTTGGGATATCATTTGATGAATTAGTATTATTAATTTTAGAAACAAGTATTTAATTTATTTTACATAATATTTTTTACCCTATTGTATATAAAAACAAGAAAAATATATTTTTTATAAAATTTTATTATCAGATCATAAATAAAAAAAAATAAAAAATGATATTTTATTAAAAAGTAATAACTAAAGTAATACAGTACAGGCTAAAGAATAATGATTATATCACAGGATAGAAAATTAGTAGTGGGATTAGAAATTGGTACTACTAAAGTAGTAACTGTAGTAGGAGAAATATTGATAGATAATACAATTAAAATTATCGGATTTGGCACTTGCTCTTCTAAAGGAATAAATAAAGGACGTATAAATAATTTAGATACAGTAGTTACTTGTATACAAGAATCTATACATAAAGCTGAAACTATGGCAGATTGTCAAATTACTTCTGTATATTTATCTTTATCTAATAAATATATTCACTGTCAAAACGAAATAGGAATAGTTCCAATCTCTGAAGATGAAGTTACAAAAGAAGATTTAGAAAATGTAATACACATTGCAAAATCTGTTAAAATTCTTAATGAACATCATATATTACATGTCATTCCAAAAGAATATTCAATTGATCAACAATCTGGAATAAAAAATCCTATAGGTTTATCTGGAGTACGTATGCAAGTAAAGGCTCATCTGATTACTTGCCATAAAAATATGGCTAAAAATATAGTTAAAGCTGTAGAAAAATGTGATGTAAAAGTTGATCAAGTGATTTTTTCAGGTCTCGCTTCTAGTAAAGCTGTCTTAACTAAAGATGAACGTCAGCTCGGCGTATGTATGATTGATATAGGAGGAGGTACAATAGATTTTACTATTTATATTAACGACGCTATAGAACATAGTCAAGTCATCCCATATGCAGGTAACATTGTAACTAGCGATATTTCATATGCTTTTAGTACTTCTTATTCTGATGCAGAAAACATGAAAATTCAATATGGTTCTGTAATAAAACCACCGTTAGGTTCATCAAAAAACATTGATTGTTCTAATATAAATGGAAACTTTCAAAACAATTTACAACAAGATGCATTAATAGAAGTAATTGAATCAAGATATGTTGAATTGTTATCTTTAGTAAAAAATAAAATTTTACATGTACAAAAAAAACTTTATAAAAATGGAGAAAAATATGAATTATTGAGTGGTATAGTGCTCACAGGAGGAGGATCAAAAATTTCATTTTTAACTGACTGCGCACAAAAAGTATTCCAAAAAAAAGTACGAATTGCTACACCTTTAAATATTTCAGGATTAATAGAAAATATCACGGAACCAAATTATTCAACAGTAATTGGTTTATTGCATTATAGTAAAGAATTTTATATTAATATTGACAAGAAAAAAAAAGAAATTTCTTTCATTGAGACATGGTTTCAAAAAATTAATAACTGGTTTCAAAAAGAATTTTAAAAAAACTATGCTTAAAATTTTATAAAACAAAGATAGATAATGGAAATAAATTATGTTTGAACCTGCAGAATTAAGTAATAACGCAATAATAAAAGTAATTGGTGTTGGAGGTGGCGGTGGAAATGCAGTAGAACATATGATTAAGGAGCATATTGAAGGTGTGGAGTTTTTTGCTATTAACACTGATGCACAAGCTTTAAGAAAAGTAGAAGTAGAACAAACTATACAAATAGGTAATAATATCACTAAAGGATTGGGTGCTGGGGCAAATCCAGAAATCGGACGGACTTCTGCAGAAGAAGATAAAGAACTTTTAAAATCTGCACTAGATGGTTCCGATATGGTTTTTATAGCAGCTGGAATGGGCGGAGGAACAGGAACTGGAGCAGCTCCTGTAGTGGCAGAAATCGCAAAAGAATTAGGTATTTTAACTGTAGCAGTAGTAACAAAACCTTTTAATTTTGAAGGTAAAAAAAGAATGATTGTTGCTGAGCAAGGAATTATTGAATTATCAAAATATGTAGATTCTTTAATTACTATTCCAAATGATAAATTATTAAAAGTTCTTAGTCGGGGAATATCTTTACTTGATGCTTTTAGTGCTGCTAACAATGTTTTAAAAGGAGCAGTACAAGGTATTGCTGAATTAATTACACGGCCTGGTTTAATGAACGTAGACTTCGCTGATGTACGTACTGTAATGGTAGAAATGGGATATGCTATGATGGGGACTGGAATAGCTTCTGGAGAAAATCGTGCAGAAGAAGCCTCGGAAATAGCTATATCTAGCCCTTTATTAGAAGATATAGATTTATCTGGTGCACGTGGTGTACTAGTTAATATTACAGCTGGTTTTGACTTAAAATTAGATGAATTTGAAACAGTTGGAAATACTATTAGATCTTTTTCTTCTGACAATGCTACAGTTGTAATAGGAACCTCTTTAGATCCTGATATGAATGATACTTTACGAGTAACAGTCGTAGCTACAGGTATTGGCATCGAAAAACAGTTAGGAGATATTAATCAAATAAAAAATAAATCATCTAGAGAAGTATTAATGGACTATCGCTATCAATATTTAAATATATCTCCAACAAAAATAGAAAAAAAAATCACAAAAAAAGAAATAATAAATACAGAAAATAAAAAAAACCAAGAAACAGAATATTTAGACATTCCATCTTTTCTTCGTAAAAAATCAGATTAATTTTTTAAAATGAATAATAGATTAAAAAATATTATATTAAATATTAGTTGATAATGTCATTGTTTTAATAACCTGCGCCAATAAAGACTAGATTATCTATCGGCGCATGGAACTGTTTTTTTATAAAAAATAAAAAAATACATAAAATATTTAAAAAATATTTATTTATGATAATATTAAAATGAAAAAATTTATGCTTAAAAAAAAATTTTGAGAATATAAATAATGAAAAAAAAATATAATAATTATCTCGATTTTACTGACAAAGCAGCTCAAAGAATAAAAGATTTAATAACAATTAAAAAAAATAATAATTTAAAACTAAGAATTTATATCAATGGTGGTGGATGCAGCGGTTTTCAATATCAATTTATTTTTGATGAAAAAATAAATAAAGATGATATTATAATCAATAAATCAGATATTTCATTGATTGTTGATCCTATTAGCTTACAATATTTATATGGAGGAAAAATAGACTATTTAGAAAATTTAGAAGGCTCTAAGTTTATAATTTCTAATCCAAATGCAAAAAATACATGTGGATGCGGTTCATCATTTAGCATTTAAAAAAATAATTAGATATATTAATAATATTCTATAACTTTATTAAAATTAAATATAAATTGTATAAAATGAAAATTGGAATAATAGGTGCAGTAAAAAAAGAAGTTGAAATGCTAAAAAAAATAATACATTCATTTACACCAAAAAACGTTAAAAATTATACTATTTACGAAGGAACATCAACAAACAATAAAATTTTTTTAATACAATCAGGTATTGGAAAAGTTTGTGCTAGTATATCTACTATGAATCTTATTCATTTATGTAATCCTGACGTTATAATTAATAGTGGTTCTGCTGGAAGTTTAACTTCATCACTAAAAATAGGAGACATAATTATTCCTAAAGAAACATGTTATTACGATGTAGATTTAACAAACTTTGGTTATAAAATAGGACAGATACCTCAATATCCAAAAAAATTTTTAATTAATAAAATAATGTTTAATTCTTTTAAAAAACAAAACACTACTATAGATCACTTAAATATTATGATGGGACTTATTGTTAGTGGAGATTCATTTATTAGAAAAAATATGTTAATAAAAAATAATTTTCCTTCTGCAATAGCTGTTGATATGGAATCAACTGCAATAGCTCAAGTTTGTCATAAATTTACAATTCCTCTTATTGTTGTAAAATCTATATCTGATTTATCTGACAATAATGCTACTATAAATTTTAAAAAAAATCTTTCAATTGCATCATTACGATCTGCTGAATTTGTGAAAATTATTTTAGAGAATTTTATGGAAATAATTCAATAAATAATATTTTACTCATAGTATTTCTAATAAAAAATGTATTTAAGTAATAATATTTTGGAACATGTATTATAAATTTATTATTGAACATATTAAATTAACTTTAAAAAAATAATTTTTTTCTATAAAAATCATTTTCCTTCTTGCAAAAAAAAACCTAAAAATCTATTTTTCACTATACTCGTAATTTTTTATTAATCCCAAAATACTCTATAACGTTATATTTTTATAGGATACATAAATACAATCATGGCTAATAAAAAAATATGGCATGAAAAACTGTATTGCCATCTTGGACAATATTTTTTAATTGACAAATTATTATATGAAACAAAAACTGAATATCATAAAGTAATTATTTTTGAAAATTCTAATTTCGGGAAAATTATGGCAATAGACGATATTGTTCAAACAACCGAAAAAGATGAATTTATATACCATGAAATGATGACTCATATTCCTATATTTTCTCATGGATCAATCAAAAACGTACTAATCATAGGAGGAGGAGATGGAGGTATCCTACGTGAAATATGTAAACATAAAGATATTAAAAATATTACTATGGTAGAAATTGATATTAATATTATTAATTTATGCAAAAAATATTTTCCAAATCATAATAAAAATGCTTATGAAGATTCTCGTTTAAAATTAATTATTGATGATGGTTTGAATTTTACAAAAAAAACGAAAGAAAAATTCGATCTTATAATATCGGATTCTACAGATCCTTTAGGTTGTGGAAAAAATTTATTTCGTTCAGAGTTTTATTACAATTGTAAAAATTGTCTTGATAAAAATGGTATTTTTGTAGCACAAAATGGCGTTTTTTTTCTCCAAAAAAATGAAACTATTACAACTTATAAAAAATTAAAAAAATATTTTTATGATACAAAACTTTACCATGCAGCCATTCCTACTTATTATGGTGGAATTATGATCTTTGCATGGGGTACTAACAATATAGAATTAAATAAAAAAAGAAATTTGATTAATTTACAATCACGGATAAAATCTACAAAACTAGATTTTAATTACTATAATGCTAAAATTCATATAAGTAGTTTTTATTTACCTCAATATATTCTTAATGCATTAAATGAAAGTTAAAATCCTTTTATAGGAGAGTAATTAAATTGCAAAAACTAAAATTATATGGCTTTAATAATTTAACTAAGAGCCTAAGTTTTTGTATCTATGATATTTGCTATGCGAATACTAATGATTCACGCAATAGTTATATTTCTTATATTGATGAACAATATAATGCTATTCGATTAACTAAAATTTTAAAAAAAACTTGTTCAATTATTGGTGCTAATGTTTTAAACATATTTCATCAAGACTATGAACCTCAAGGAGCAAGTGTAACTATTTTAGTATGTGAAGAACCTATAAATTTAGATAAAATTAATGTTTTAAACAATAATATTGTATCATCTTCCGTTCTTGCTCATTTAGATAAAAGTCATATATGCGTACACACATATCCAGAAAGTCATCCTCAAAGTGGCATTTGTACTTTTAGAGCTGATATTGAAGTATCAACATGCGGGATTATATCACCTTTGAATGCCTTAAATTATCTTATACATCAATTAGAATCTGATATCGTCACTATTGAATATCGTGTTAGGGGTTTTACTCGAGACATTCATGGTATTAAACATTTCATTGATCATAAGATAAGTTCTATTCAAAATTTTATGTCTGATAATATTAAGTCAATGTATGACATGGTGGATGTAAATGTACATCAAGAAAATATTTTTCATACTCGTATGCTATTAAAAGAATTTAATTTAAAAAATTATTTATTTAATATCTGCATAGATGATTTAAAACGAGAGGAACAATCTTATATTATAAATTTATTATGGAAAGAAATGAGAGAAATATACTATGGTAGAAATATATCTATCTAAGAATTTAATTTATAGTGATATAAATATTGAAAATAATATACTTTAATAAGGTATATAATTATAGGATATAAAAAAGTTATATATTTTTTATATTGAAAATGATACTAACAAATAAAATAAAAAAACTTGTAGGACGTAGTATAGATCATGATTGATCTAAATTCATCAATAGAATATTTTTTTTAGAAAAAGAAAAGATTATAGAAATTTAATTTCTATAATCTTTTCCTTTTCTAAAAAAAATATTCTATTCATTCATATTTTGAATGGTAATTATTTTTTGCATTTCACATTAAATAAATCTGTTATAGTGCCTTGAAAAATTTCTGCAGACAACCCTATTGATTCATACAGAGTAGGATGAGCATGTATTGTTAATGCAAGATCTTCAGCATCACATCCCATTTCAATTCCTAAACTTACTTCGCCGATTAATTCGCCAGCATTCGTACCTACTATAGCACCACCAATAATTTTGTTGCTATTTTTATTAAAAATTAACTTTGTTATACCTACACTACAATTAGAAGCAATAGCCCTGCCTGATGCACTCCAAGGAAAAGAGGCAACTTCATAATCTATATTTTCTTTTTTAGCTTCTTTTTCATTCAATCCTACCCATGCAATTTCTGGTTCAGTATACGCAATAGAAGGAATCACTGCAGGTTCAAAAAAATGATTTTTTCCAGCAATTACTTCTGCTGCAATATGCCCTTCATGTGTGCCTTTATGAGCTAACATAGGAAAACCGGTAACATCACCAACAGCATAAATATGAGATATATTTGTCTTTAATTGTTTATCAACTTGAATAAAACCAAAATCATTTATTTTTAATCCTATTTTTTCTAGTCCTAAACCATGAATATTAGGAGTTCTTCCTATTGCTATTAATATAGCATCATAACATATATCTTTTTTATTAGAATTATCTTGTATCATTTCAACTATTAATTCATTTTTTCTTTCTTTAATTTTATCAAGATGAGTATTTAACATTAAATTAAATTTTTTATTAATAGACTTTATATATACATCAGCAATATCTCTATCTAATGAAGGTAGAAAATCTTTAAAACGATCAATCACATCAACTTTCGAACCTAATGCACTATATATTGTAGCCATTTCTAACCCAATAATTCCACTGCCTATAATTAAAAAACGATTGGGTATTTTTTTTAATGATAAAGCATCAGTTGAATCCCATATACTTTCATTATTATAAGATACTGAAGGAATTTTAATAGGTTGAGAACCTGTTGCAATAATTGCATGTTCAAAAAGAACAGTAAATTTTTTTTCTTTCTCTTCAACTAGAAGGCTTGTATCAGTATTAAAAACAGCTTTTCCTTGAATAATTCTTATTTTTCTTTGCTTCCTCATATAAGAAAGACCATCAGTAAGTTTTTTTATAACACTTTCTTTCCAAAGTTTAATTTTTTTTATGTTAAGAACTGGTTCGCTAAAAGAAACACCGGTACTAGACAGTTCTTTTGCTTCCTGAATAACCTTAGCTATATGCAATAATGATTTTGAAGGTATGCATCCAACGTTTAAACAAACACCTCCTAATGTACTATATTTTTCTATTAACAAAACATCTAATCCTAAATCTGCACAACGAAAAGCTGCAGAATAACCAGATGGACCTGAACCAATCACTACAACCTGTACATAAATTTTTTGATCCATTATAACCTCTTAACATTTATTAAAATAAAAATTACATAACTAAAAAATGTATATCAGAAAGTAATTTACCAATAAACGTAATAAAACGTGCCGCATAAGCACCATTTATAACACGATGATCATAAGATAAAGATAATGGTAACATTAAAGATGGAGAAAATTCTTTACCATTCCATAATGGTTTAATATTAGATTTTGAAATACCAAGAATAGCCACCTCAGGTGCATTAATAATTGGAGAAAACCAACCACCTCCTATTCCACCTAAATTAGATATTGTAAAACATCCCTTTGTCATATCAGATGTATTTAAGTTTTTTTTTCGTGTTTTTTCTGATATGAATATCAATTCATCAGATAATTGTTGAATATTTTTTTTATTTACATCTTTTAATACAGGTACAAACAATTCATTATTAACATCTATTGCAACACCAATATTAATATATTTTTTTAAAATAATTTTTGTATTATTTTTATTAAGAGAACTATTAAAAATAGGGAATTTTTCTAACGCATATGCAACAATTTTTATTATAAAAACTAATATTGTAATTTTGGAAATTTCATTCTTTTCATTTCTTTTTTCACAATTATATTTTTGACGAAATTTTTCTAATATCGTAATGTCAACTTCATCAAATTGGGTAACATGAGGTATATCATTCCAATTTTTATGTAAATTATTACCTATGGCTTTTTGAAGATAACTCAATTCTATTTCTTCTATTTCGAATGAAATATCGTGGTTTAAATCAATGTTATTACTTTCTAGTATTGTATTAATTTTAAGATTCTTTTTATATAATTCTATGTCTTCTTTTAAAATACGATTTTTAGGACCAGTACCAATAATATCACACAATTCAATATTTAAATTTCGTGCTAGTCTTCTTACTACTGGAGTCGCGTGTATAGGAATATTTTTTTTAGACTTCAAAAAAATATCTTGTTTTAATATTTTTTTTTCTAATTTAGGTACATCTTGAATATTTTTATTAATATTAACACTATTATCATGCGCATCAAAAAGCATTATAATAGAAGAAGTTTGAATTTTATCACCAATTTCTATATAAATTTTTTTTACAACACCGGATATAGGTGAAGGTATTTCCATAGAAGTCTTTTCTCCTTCTACAGCTATTAATCCTTGTTCTATTTGTACTTTTTCATTTAATTCAACTAATATTTCTATAACTTCTACTTCATCTACACCAATATCAGGCATTTTTACTTCAATATCCACTGTTTTTACCTCTTAAGCTAAACGCGGATTAATTTTATCAGGATTAATATTAAATTTAACAATAGCATCTTCTAATGTTTTTAATTTAACATTATTTAATTTATATAATAAATTTAAAGAAGCAATTACGATATAATGAGCATTTACTTCAAAGTGATTACGTAATTTATCACGACTGTCTGAGCGGCCAAAACCATCAGTTCCTAATACATAATATTGTTTTGTTGGAATATAATTACGAATTTGTTCAGCAAATAATTTCATATAATCAGTAGCAGCAACAGCAGGATTATTATTCATAACTTGTTTAATATATGCTATTTTATTTTTTTTATTCGGATGTAACATATTCCATCTTTCACAATCTTCTCCATTTCTAGCTAGCTCTGTAAAAGAAGTAACACTATATATATCTGTTGTAATTGAATAATCTCTCAATAAAATTTCTGCAGCTTCACAAATAGAACGTAAGATAGCACCAGACCCCATTAACTGTATTTTTGAACTAGTGCCATATAAAGTTTTCAATTTATAAATACCTTTACAAATACCTTTTTCTGCATTTTTAGGCATGGCTGGCATATAATAATTTTCATTAATTGTAGTAATATAATAGTATATGTTCTCTTGTAAAGGACCATACATACGCCTTAATCCATCTTGTATAATTACAGCAACCTCATAGGCAAAAGCAGGATCATAAGATATACAATTAGGAATAGTTAAAGATTGTATATGACTATGTCCATCCTCATGTTGCAAACCTTCACCATTTAAAGTAGTTCTTCCTGAAGTTCCACCAATTAGAAAACCTCTTGCTTGTTGATCACCTGCCGCCCAAAATAAATCTCCTATTCTTTGAAAACCAAATATTGAATAATAAATATAAAATGGAATCATTGGAAAATTATTAGTACTATAAGATGTAGCTGCAGCTAACCAAGAAGCAGCAGCACCTAGCTCATTTATCCCTTCTTGTAATATTTGACCTTTTTTTTCTTCCTTATAGTAAGCTAATTGTTCTCGATCTTGAGGAATATATTTTTGACCACTAGAACTATAAATGCCAATTTTCCTGAATAATCCTTCCATACCAAAAGTTCGTGCTTCATCTGCAATAATTGGAACTATTAAATCTTTTATAAAATTATTTTTTAAAATTATGTTTAAAACACGTACAAAAGCTATTGTAGTAGAAATCTCTTTTTTTTGTTCTTCTAACAATGATTTAAAATCTTTCAAATCTGGTAAATTTAGCTCATTAGTAAACTTAGATAAACGAAAAGGAATATAACCACCTAATTTTTTACGTTGTGAGTGTATGTAACAATATTCTTGAGAATTTTTTTCAAAAACAACATAAGGTAAATTATTTATTTCTTCATTAGATACTGGAATATTAAAACGATCTCGAATATGCATAATTCCATTAATATTTATTTTTTTTATTTGATGAGCAATGTTTTTACCCTCAGCAATAACTCCCATACCATATCCTTTCACAGTATGAGCCAAAATCACTGTTGGTTTATCTTTGGTTTCTTTTGCTTTTTTTAAAGCATTAAACATTTTTTTTGAATCGTGTCCTCCTCTATTTAATTGCCATATTTCTTCATCAGTCATGTTCTCTACTAATTTTAATGTTTCTGTATATTTTCCAAAAAAATATTTACGAACATATGCTCCATCTTTAGATTTTAGCGTCTGATAATCACCATCAATTGTTTCGTTCATTAATTGAATTAATTTTCCAGTCTTATCTTTTTTTAATAAAGGATCCCATCTAGTGCCCCATATGACTTTTATAACTTTCCATCCTGCTCCATAAAAAAAACTTTCTAATTCATTGACAATTTTTCCATTACCTACAACTGGACCATCTAATCTTTGTAAATTACAGTTTATTATAAATATTAAATTGTCTAGTTTTTCACGAACAGCTATAGAAATAGCACCTTTAGATTCTGGTTCATCCATTTCACCATCACCTAAAAAAGCATATACTATTTGTTTCGAGGTGTTTTTTAATTCTCGATTTTGTAGATATTTTAAAAATTTCGCTTGATAAATAGAACAAAGCGGACCTAAACCCATAGATACAGTTGGAAATTGCCAAAAATCTGGCATCAATTTAGGATGGGGATAAGAAGACAAACCTTTTCCATCAACTTCTTGTCTAAAATTATTAATTTGTTCTTCCGACAAACGCCCTTCTAAAAAAGAACGAGCATAAATACCAGGAGAAATATGACCCTGAAAATAAACTAAATCTCCTCCATCTTTATGATTTCTAGCTCGAAAAAAATGATTAAAACATACCTCATATATAGTTGCAGACGATTGAAAAGAAGACAAATGACCACCTAATTCTAAATTTTTTTTCGAAGCACGCAATACCATCATTATGGCATTCCAACGTATAGCTGAGCAAATACGTTTTTCTAAAATTAGATTTCCTGGGTATTCAACTTCATCTTCATTACTGATAGTATTGACGTAATCACTAGTAAAAAAAGATCTAAAAAATTCTACTCTATTTATTTTAGATTTTTTTACAATTTGTTCAATTAAAAAATGAGCTCTTTCACGACCTTCTTCACGAATAACAGATTCAATAGCCTCTACCCAATCACTAGTTTCAATTGGATCGATATCATCATATAAACGTTCTGACATAGTATAAATTCCTTATACATTATATACTTAATGATTAAATTAACATTTAATCTAAAAAAAATTATAATAAAAAAATAAAATTTTTATATACTATTGTCGTGATTAAACATTAATTATAAATCTCTAAAAAAAATCAATAAAATTAAGTATATGCAAATATAGTTAATTTTATTGATTTTTTAAAATTAAAAAACATAAAAATTTTATACAAATATAATTTATTCTTTAAAAATATTAAAAATACAATTTTCCTGTTCAGTTACTCGTATAAATGTAGTTCTTTTTGTTAACTCTTTTAATTTTTCTGCACCTACATAAGTACAAGAAGAACGTAATCCTCCTAAAATATCGCGTATTGTAACATTCACATTTCCACGAAAAGGTATTTTAACTGTTTTTCCTTCGGATGCACGATATCCTGCAATTTTACCTGTATAACGCTTCATTGCAGAAATAGAACTCATCCCATAAAATAACATGTATTTTTTTGAATCTTCTTCCAAGATATCACCTGAACATTCTTTATGACCTGACAACATACCCCCTAACATGACAAAATCAGCTCCTCCTCCAAAAGCTTTTGCAATATCCCCTGAAACAGTGCACCCCCCATCACTAATAATGTGTCCACCTAATCCATGTGCTGCATCAGCACATTCTATAATTGCCGACAATTGAGGAAAACCAACCCCAGTTTTGACTCTTGTAGTACATACTGATCCTGGTCCAATACCAACTTTAACAATGTCTGCTCCAGAAAGTATTAATTCTTCGACCATTTCTCCTGTTACAACATTTCCAGCACAAATAATTTTATCAGGGAAAAAATCCCTTATTAACTTTAAAAAAGATACTACATGCTCAGAATAACCATTTGCAACATCAATACAAATATATTTTAATTCAGAAGATAATAAAAAAATTTTTTTGATTTTTATAAAATCAGAATTAGAAGTTCCAATTGATACAATAACATGGTTTAATACATCATTAGATGATAAATGAATAAACTGTGTCCAATCTTCAAGAGAATAATATTTATGAACTGCAGTAAGTATATTAAAATTTGATAAAGATTTTGCCATATTAAAAGTTCCTATTGTATCCATATTTGCTGCAATAATAGGAATTCCAGACCATACAAAAGACGAATATTTAAAAGAAAAACTACGAATAAGATCCACTTGAGAACGACTTTTTAATGTAGAACGCTTTGGTCTAATTAAAACATCTTTAAAACCTAATTTAATGTCTTCTTCAATACGCATAACATCAACATCCTATTTTAAATATATAAAATTTAATAAAAATAACATTTTTATTTTATCTTAAATAAGATATATTATCTTTATTTATAAAAAAATTAAAAAATATGACTTATATTGTAGCACTTACTGGAGGCATTGGTAGCGGAAAAACTACTATCTCTAATAGTTTTAGAGAAATAGGTATCAATATTATTGATACAGATATAATTGCAAAAAATATAGTTGAATATAATTCTCAAATATCTGATATTATTAAAAAAAAATTTGGGAAAAAAATATTAAATATAAACAACTCAATTAATCGTTTTTTACTTCGAAAACATATATTTAACAATCAGAATAATAGATTATGGTTAGAAAATTTATTATATCCGAATATTCTTCAAGAAAGTAAAAGACAGATCAAACTGACAAAATCAAGTTGGTGCCTATGGGTTGTACCATTACTAATTGAAAAAAAATTAGAAAAAAAAGTACATCGCATACTCTTAATAGACTTACCTATAAAACATCAAATTCAACGTATAATTAAAAGAGACAAAATTAGCATACAAGATGCAAAAAAAATTATTTCACAGCAAGCTACTAGACGAGAAAGAATTTCTGCATCAGATGATATTATTTTTAATAAAAAGAAAATAGAAAAAATAAATCAATATATTTATTATTTAAACTATTTTTATTCATATTTAGCACATAAACATTATCAAAAAAATAAAATAGATATAAAAAAAAATCATTTAACAAAATTTTATTAAAATATTATTTTTTATATTTAATTGTTTGTTGTCTAAGTACTATTTATAAAAAATATTTAACGCATTTTTTTATTTTAAAATATTTATATTTTTTTTTAGAGAATTTATAACACTGCAATTTGCAAGTGGAAAATTAGAAGATTTAAGGTTGTCAAAAAACATCCAAGTATAACAATAGCCTTCTCTACTATGTGGTCGACCCTTCCATTGATTAATACAAAAAAAATATAATTTTAGCTTTTCTTTTTTTTTTAAACAAATATGTTTAATATATTTAAAAAAATAAAATTTTAATATTTTAATTCCAACTTCTTCCAATATTTCTCTTTTTAAAGCATGAATTATATCTTCTTTTTGTTTAACTTTTCCACCAGGAAATTCCCATATATTTTCTTTATATTTTCCTTTAGTAACATACACTTTATTTTTTTTTAAAATAATACCAATAGCTACTTTTGTATAATTCATTAAACATATTCTCATTAGGACAAACATTTTTTTGAAAGTAATTATTTAAAAACTACCATGACAATACTTATATTTTTTTCCTGAACCGCACACACAAAGCGCATTACGATTAATGTTATTATGAGAATGTACAATTGAAATTGTATTTAAATCCATATATTTTTTTGAATAAGATAAATTAATTTTGCTAAGAAATGATACTACTTCATATTTTAATAATTCTAACATGTCAGAAAACATATTAAAAGATTCTCGTTTATACTCTTGTTTAGGATCTTTTTGAGCGTAACCACGTAAATGAATGCCTTGTCTTAAATATTCTATAGATGATAAATGTTCTTTCCAAAGAGAATCTAAAGTTTGCAACATAATAGATTTTTCTATTTTTCGCATATTATTTACACCAATTAATTTTTCTTTGTTTTGATAATTCATATTTGAAAAATTAATAATTTTTTTTATCAAATCTTTATTTTTTAAAGAAGGTTGTACTTTTAACCAGTATGTAATTGGAATATTTAAATGAAAATCAATATTTATTTTTTTTTCTAAATTAGAAATATTTGATTGATCTTGCTTAATACTATGAGGTATGTATATAAGAACAATCTTAGTTAATACATCTTTAAAAATATCGTTAATAATTATTTTTATATCTTTTGCATCAATTATTTTATTACGTTGAAAATAAATTGTACGACGTTGTTCATTAACAATATCATCATATTCTAATAATTGTTTTCTAATATCAAAATTACGATTTTCTACTTTTTTTTGAGCATTTTCTATTGCTTTTGTTACCCAAGGATGTTCAATTGCTTCATTTAAAGATACGCCTAACTTTCGCATCATTTGAACAATTTTTTCAGATGCAAAAATTCTCATTAATGGATCTTCCATTGAAAGATAAAAACGTGAAGAACCACTATCTCCTTGACGACCAGAACGACCTATCAATTGATTATCAATACGACGTGACTCATGACGCTCAGTACCAATTATGTGTAATCCACCTACAGAAACAACTAAGTCATGTTCTTTTTGCCATTTTTTTTTAATTTTTTCTATATCTTCTAAATTTAAGTTAGAATGTCGATTTAATTCAACTTCTAAGTTTCCACCAAGAACTATATCTGTACCACGTCCAGCCATATTTGTAGCAATTGTAATTGCTTTAGGTTTACCTGCTTGTGCTATAATTTCAGCTTCTTTTGCATGAAACTTAGCATTTAAAACACTATGATTAATATTTAATCTTGTTAGTACTTGAGAAATAATTTCTGATTTTTCAATAGAAACTGTACCTACTAGAACTGGTCTATTTAATTTGATGCAGGCTTGTATATCGTTAATAATCGCATTAATTTTTTCTTCTTGAGTAATATATACTAAATCAGACATATCTTTACGTATCATAGGTTTATTTGTAGGTATTACAATAGTTTCAAGATTATAAATTAAACTAAACTCAAAAGATTCAGTCAAAGCAGTACCTGTCATGCCTGATATTTTTTTATACAAACGAAAATAATTTTGAAAAGTGATAGAAGCTAGTGTTTGATTTTCATTCTTTATTGGTACGTTTTCTTTTGCCTCTATTGCCTGATGTAATCCATCTGACCATCTTCTTCCTGGCATACTACGTCCGGTATGTTCATCTACGATAATAACGTTATTATCTTTTACAAGATAATCAACATCTCGAACAAATAATGTATGAGCACGCAATGCAGATAAAACATGATGCATTAATATTATATTATTAGAAGAATATAAAGATTCACCTGCATTCATTAATTTTTTATCAAACAATATTTTTTCAATTTCAATTAATCCTCTTTCCGTTAAATGTACTTGTTTTGCTTTTTCATCAATAGAAAAATGACCTGTACCACGAAAAATATCTGAATCTTCTTTTTGTTGAGAAATTAAAAAAGGAACAATTGCATTAATTTCTTTATATAGTTCAGAGCTATCTTCTGATGGTCCTGAAATAATTAAAGGTGTTCTAGCTTCATCTATTAGAATTGAATCTACTTCATCTACTAATGCATAATTTAGTTCTCTTTGTACTCTCTCTTCAGGAGAAAAAATCATATTATCACGTAAATAATCAAATCCATATTCGTTATTTGTACCATAAGTGATATCAGATAAATAAGCTTCTCGTTTAGAGAAAAAAGACATTTCAGACAAATTTAAACCTACTTTTAAACCAAGAAACTGAAATAATGGAGTGTTTTTTTCAGCATCTCTACGAGCTAGGTAATCATTCATAGTAACTATATGAACACCTTTTCCACTTAATGCATTTAAATAAGCTGGTAAAGTAGAAGTTAAAGTTTTACCTTCACCTGTGCGCATTTCTGCAACACATCTTTTGTTTAAAACTATTCCTCCGAGAATTTGTACATCAAAATGACGCATATTAAAAACGCGTTTACTTGCTTCTCTAACTGTAGCAAAAGCTTCTGGTAATATATCATCTATAGTTTCACCCTGATTTAATCGCAATCGAAATAATTTTGTATGTTCTTTCAATTTTTTATCTGACAATTTTTCAAAATTTTTTTCTAATTCATTAATAGAATATACAATTTTTTTTAATTTTTTTAGAATACGATTGTTACGGTTACCAAATATTTTAGTAAAAAATTTAATTAACATACTATAATTCTCATATTTAATTTTTTTAAATTAAATAACATTTAAAAAATTTTTATTATTTTTTTAAGTTAACTAATCAACTACTTTAAAACAATATATATTTTACTGAATTTACAATATTTATTAATATTTTTTTATTAAATTAATTTAAAAAAAAATATGATTTTATTTTTTTAAAATACTTCAAAAAATGTAAAAAAGACAAAGTCAAAAAATTATATAATATATAATTTAAAATAATATATTAAATTTCTATTTAAATTAATTTCTTATAAAAATAAATTTTTCAACCAAAATAAAAAAGGTTTTTTATTTTTTATTCCACTACTATAGTATTCTAATACTTCACCATTATTACAAATTGTTTTAGTGTTTATAGACCATACAGGTAATACTCGATTATGCTGCTCGTTTTTACTACAAAATAATTTTCCTGATTTATTTGTATAAAATATGTTAATATTTTTTGGAGGGTTCAATATTAATGGTATAGGATTTTGATAATGAAGATATTTCTGATAAATTTTCATAGCTCCAGAAGAACTATATAATCTTGTCGTTTTATTATTATCTCTTCCTATCCAAGTGATTACAATTTTTTTCCCATCAATACCTACAAACCAATTATCTACTAAATTATTTGTAGTACCAGTTTTTCCCGCTAAAGAAAATTTATTAAAATTTTGGCCTAATAATTTAGCTGTTCCATGTTTTACTACCTGCTGCATAGCATATAATGTTAAATAAGAAGCTTCAGAAGAAACTATATTTTTTGATTGAGGTAAACTTTGATATAATATTTTATTATCGTCAGATATAACAGATCTAACTGAAGATAATACTGCTTTATAACCATAATTAGCAATAATTTGAAACACTTGTGCAATTTCAATAGGTGTTAAATTAATAGCTCCCAAAGATATAGATGGAAAAGGAGCAAGTTGATTTTTAGCAACACCTAAATGCAACCAATTATTAACTATTTTTTTTAAACCTATATCTATACTTAAATTAACTGTTGGAATATTTACTGAATTAATTAAAGCATCTAATAACATCATTTTTCCACTAAAATGATAATTATTGTTTTGCGGTATCCAGTATTCACCATTATCTAACTTAATAGAAATAGGATGATCAGAAATCCAAGTATTTAAACGATATTTTTTTGGTTCTAATAAAGCAGTTAAATACGTTATGGGTTTAGATAATGAACCTATTGAACGCCTGGCTCTCAAAGCACGATTGTAACCATTAAATTTTGGTTGAGCACTTCCAATTAATGCTTGAACTTCTCCAGTAAACCTATCTACTACTATCATAGCTACTTCTAAATCTTTTAATTTTTTTTGTTTTTTTAAAATAGGAATTTCTATTTTTACAGCTTTCTCTACTGCATTTTGTGATATAGAATCTAGAGTAGTGAATATTTTTATGCCTGAAAAATTTTCTATTGGAGTAGTAATTTTTTTTTCTAATTCAGTTCGTACAAGTTGTATAAAAGCAGGATGAGGTGCAATAGTATTTCCTTTAGATTGAACATTCAAAGCTCTTTTAGATAATTTTTTATATATTTTTTTTGTAATATATTCTTGACGATATAATGAAAATAGCACTAAATTTCTTCTTTTTAATGCAGAAATTGGATTAGTCCAAGGACTGTATAAAGAAGCCCCCTTTACCATTCCAACTAATAAAGCATACTGTTCTAAGCTTAATTCATCTATCGGTCGACCAAAATAATAAATACTTGCAAGTGGAAACCCTCTAATTTGTTCATCTCCATCTTGACCTAAATAAACTTCATTCAAATATAGCTCTAATATTCTATCTTTTGTATAAAAACAATCTAAAATTAATGCCATATACATTTCATTTATTTTTCTTAAAATAGTACGTGTATTAGTTAAAAAAAGATTTTTTACTAGTTGTTGGGTAAGAGTGCTACCACCTTGAATTGCACGACCTGCTATAGCATTTACTAAAAAAGCTCGACCTATAGAAGATATATTAATACCATCATGTTTATAAAAATATCTGTCCTCAATAGCTAATAATGTTTTAACTAAAATTTCTGGATATTTATCACGAGGAATAAATATACGTTTTTTTCCTTCAGGAGATTTTAACATGGTAATTAATTTAGGTTCTAAACGAAAAAAACTAAAACATCGATCATTTTCAATATTTTTGATTTCTGTTAAAATATTTTCTTTAAAAGATAATCGTGTGTGAAATTCACCTTCTTTAATATCTGGGAAATCAAAAGATCTTCTTATAAACTCTATAGTATTATCTTTTACACTATATTCGCCTGGCAACATCACAGTGTGTACTTTTCTATACATAGTACTTTTTAAAAGACTTAATATTTCTTTTTGAGAATATGAATTACCAGGTTCTAAATTAACTATACGTCCATATATTGATGCGGGAAAGTTCCATACTTTACCTTGAATTGATTGCCCTATTTTTTTATACAAATAAAACCCATAACATATAATTAAAATAAATATTAAAATAAATATTTTTATCAAAATATTTTTTTTTTTACATTTATATACATAAAACAAGTTTACTCCATTGATATATAACAATGATATTTTTTAATACATAGAATGATAGATATCATAAAAAAATTATCAGAATTTAAAAATTATTATAATATTGTTTTTATCTAAAAAAAAGGATTGTATGTTTTCTTTGGTAAATTAAAACGTATAGGATACTCTACAAATGATAGATATAAACCTTTAGCTGGTGCCATAGGGCCTGCATACGCTCTATTTTTTTTTTGTAATAATTCTTTCATCCAAAACTTTTTTTTAGAAATACCAATTTCAATTAAAGAACCAACAATATTGCGAACCATATGATATAAAAAAGAATTAGCTATAATATCAATTATGACCCAATCCTCATAACGCCAAACATGTAATTTTAAAATTTTTCTCCAAGAAGAATGTGACTGACAATTAATTGCTCGAAAAGATGTAAAATCATGTTCTCCTAATAAAAACTGCGCTTCAAAATGCATTTTATTTACATTAAGACTTTTATACACATGATTTAATCTATTATGAAAAATAGCAGAACGAAAAGGATAATTATATATTATGTAACGATACGAACGTGCAATCGCACTATAACGTGCATGAAAATCTTCTGGAACTTCTTTTGCCCATATAATAGAGATGTGTTTAGATAAATAACTATTAGCTCCTATTGTCCAAGATGATTTTTTCCTAATAGCAGTAGTACTGAAATGAACTACTTGCCCTACACTATGAACTCCAGCATCAGTTCGACCTGCGCATATAATGTCTATCTTGTGATTCGCTATGATAGATAAAGCTTTTTCTACTTCTTCTTGAATACTAGATACTGTTTTTTGACGTTGCCATCCATGATAAAAACTTCCATCGTATTCAATTCCTAAAGCAAATTTTTTAAAATTATTATTTATCATGTCTATAGGTATTCCTATTTTTAAAATGATTATAAAATAATAAAGATTTTATATATAAAAAAAATTTTCTCAAAATATTAAATAATACAAAAAATATATTTAGTTATAGTTTATGTTAAAATTATTTATTATAATAATTTTTATAGACATAACAATTAAGTACACATCTTATATATCTAAAATATATAAATCATTTTGTTTAAATTTTTATTCAAAATACACTATTCAAAAAACATAAATTAAAATGCTGTTCTAAGTAAAACATTTTTTATTGAAAACATTCTTTAATGTTTAATTTTATTAAATAAATTATTTCGGAGAGGACTATGGAAAAAAACAAAAACAAAAAAACATCATCTTTAAATGTTCTTTCTATTGCAGGTTTAAAACCATATCAAAAAAAAATAGATGAACAATACATGAATGAAGATCAAATATTACACTTTTATAAAATTCTTGAAACATGGAAGAACCAATTACAAGATGAAATTAAAAATACTCTACTCTATATGCAAGATAAAGCCACTAATTTTCCTGATCCTATTGATCGCGCAGCACAAGAAGAAGAATTTAGTTTAGAATTAAGAAATAGAGATCGCAGTCGTAAACTAATTAAAAAAATTGAGATAACTTTAAAAAAAATAAAAGAAAAAGATTTTGGTTACTGTAACTCTTGCGGTATTGAAATCGGAATTCGTCGTTTAGAAGCTAGACCCACTGCAAATCTTTGCATCGATTGCAAAACATTAGCGGAAATTAGAGAAAAACAAATGACTGGTTAGTTAAAAAAATTATCCTTTAATAAGGATATTCGATCAATTAATCAAATAATCTCGAATATCCTTCGTGTTTCTTTTATATTTTTCAAACAGAATGAGATAAATATGGAATGTATTACTATTTCGCATATAAATAATTGGAAAAAAAACAAAAAAAAATTTGCAGCCATTACTGCTTATGATTCTAGCTTTTCAAAACTATTTGCTAATCAAGGCGTACCAATAATATTGGTAGGTGATTCTCTTGGTATGACTATACAAGGACATACTTCTACATTACCTGTAACAATTAAAGATATTCAATATCATACTAAAGCAGTTAGAAACGGAACTTCTCATACTTTCTTATTATCTGATTTACCTTTTATGTCTTATAATAATACCAAACAAGCTCTCAAAAACACAAAAAAAGTAATACAATCTGGAGCAAATATGATTAAAATAGAAGGTGGAAAATGGTTAATAGAAATTATTAAAGAATTATCTAGTAGATCAATATTAGTTTGTGGTCACATAGGTTTAACACCTCAATCCTTTAATTATTTAAGTGGGTATAAAATTCAAGGAAAAGAAAAAAAAGATGAAAATCGATTAATAGATGAAGCATTCTTATTGGAAGAAGCAGGTATTAAAATGCTGGTATTAGAGTGTATTCCAGAGCTATTAGCAAAAAAAATAACTAAAAATTTATCTATTCCAGTTATTGGAATAGGAGCAGGTAAACATACTGATGGACAAATTCTTGTAATGCAAGATGTATTAGGAATAACTGTAGGAAAAATACCAAAGTTTGCAAAAAATTTTTTATCTGAAAGTAAAAATATTCCAGAAGCTATTAGTAAATATATTCACGAAGTTAAAACAGGTATGTTCCCTAATAAAAAATATAGTTTTTAAAAAAGGAGTAAAAATGTACATCATTAAAGATGTAGAAAATTTACGTAAAAAAATCAAATATTTTAAAATAATAAATAAAAAAATAGGGCTAGTCCCTACGATGGGTAACTTACATAATGGTCATATACAATTAATTTTATTATCAAAAAAATACGCAGATATTGTTATTGTAAGTATTTTTATTAATCCAATGCAATTTAATAATCTATTAGACTTAAAAAATTATCCTAGAACCTTCGAAAGAGATTATACAATTTTAAAAAACAATAATGTAGATATTCTTTTTTTCCCTGACATACATGAAATGTATCCTAATGGTATAAAGAATCAAACATTTGTTCAAGTACCAAAACTATCTGATATTGTAGAAGGACAATCTAGACCTGGACATTTTAAAGGCGTTACAACAATCATCACTAAATTATTTAATATAATACAACCAGATTTTTCTTTTTTCGGAGAAAAAGATTATCAACAATTATTAATAATACAAACACTTGTAAAAGAACTAAATTATGCAATAAAAATTATTAGTTTACCTATAGTACGATCAAAAAATGGACTTGCACTCAGCTCTAGAAATAATAACTTAAATTCTCAAGAAATAAAAATAGCTCCTTATTTATATGAAATAATAGAAAGAACTTCTGAAAAAATTATACAAGAAGGTAATATTAATATTATTGAAAATGTTATAAATGAATCTAAGATATTATTATTAAAAAAAGGATTTTCCATCGACATATTTAATATATATAAATATAAAACATTAGACATTCCAGATAAAAAAACACAAAAAATGATTATTTTAGCATCTGTTTGGTTAGGTAACACTCGTCTTATTGATAATAAAAAAATATTTTTTAGTTAAAATTAATATTTTATTTTTTAAAAATTACTTTTCCTATGTATGGTAAATAACGATAAGATTGAGCATAATCAATACCATAACCGACAATAAAATCATCTGGAATAGAAAACCCTATAAAATCAACATTAATATTAACCTCTCGACATTCTGGTTTATCTAAAAGAGTACAAATTGATAAAGATTTTGGATTTCTAAGTTTTAGTATATCTGATACTTTACTTAAAGTTTTCCCTGAATCGATAATATCTTCTACAATTAAAACATTTTTATTATAAATGTCTTCGTCTAAATCTTTTATAATTTTTACGTCACCACTGGATAATATTCCCCGACCATAGCTTGAAGTTGTCATAAAATCTACTTCATGTTTAATATCAATTCTACGACATAAATCTGCTATAAATACAAAAGAACCACGTAATAAAGCAATTAATATCATTTTATTTTTACTATTACGATATTTTCTAGTAATTTCTTGACCTAATTCTCGAACACGTATATCAAGTTCTTTTTCAGAAATAATAACTTTAATAATGTGATTCATAATATTAAATAAATTCTTAATGTGAGTTAAAATTATATACTGATTTTTTTTTATTTAAAACATACAGTATGTATAATAATTAAGTTGATACTATTCAATAGTAAAATAAAATTTTTATTTTTTTAACTATTGCGCTAATAATGATCATTATGTTATAAAAATTAATTAAATAAAAAAACTATAAATAAGAAATTATTTAAACTATTAAAATAATTACAAAAATATATATTGTGTCTATATCACAATGTGATTTATGTTATATTTTATATTTAAAATAAAATATAGCATTAAATTTAAAAACAAATAAAAATTCTTTTTTTCACATATATAAAAGTTTTTAATCAAACATAAATATATTTAATATATAACATCAATCATACTAATACTTTATAATAATTTGAACTAAAGAAGAATTTTTAATAAAAGATTCAAATTTCATAGAAAAAAATATTACCTAATAAATTAACGTATATATTCATAAAAAATCTTAATATCTATTTATAGCCTCTTCACTGGAATAGCTATTCTAATTATTATAACTAGTCATGATGTGGGCTAAGACCATATATTTTAAAAAAACCCGCTCATACTTAAGGCGGGTTTTTTATGACATAAATCTAAGGAATCATAAAATATGAAATTATTAAAATTTGGTGGTACTTCATTGGCTAATGCAGAAAAATTTTTATGTGTAGCTAATATTATAAAACAAAAAAAAGATGTTGAACAAATTGCTGTTGTACTTTCAGCACCTGCTAATGTGACTAATTATTTAGTTACAATTATAGAAAAAAAAATTCAAAATAATAAAATATTAGAAACAATAAATCTTGTGGAAAATATATTTGTTGAGCTTATTAATAATATTTTAAAAATACAATCTGATTTTAATTATCAAAAAATAGAAACTATTATAAAAAAAGAGTTTGATGAATTAAAAAGTATAATTCATGGTGTTGTATTATTAAAACAATGTCCAGATAGTATTCGAGCAATTATTATTTCTCGTGGAGAAATACTTTCAGTTTTTATAATGAAAAGTATATTAGAATGCAAAAATCATAGTGTTACTCTTATTGATCCTATTGAAAATTTTTTATCTATAGGTAACTATTTAGATTCTACTGTTGATATACCTGAATCTAAGAAACGTATTAATAAAATAAAAATAGATAAAAATGATATTATTTTAATGCCAGGATTTATTGCAGGTAATGAAGAAAAAGAATTAGTGGTTTTAGGGCGTAATGGTTCAGATTATTCTGCAGCGGTTTTAGCTTCTTGTTTAAATGCTCATAGTTGTGAAATTTGGACTGATGTTGATGGAGTCTTTACTGCTGATCCAAGAATAGTATCAAATGCTCGTTTATTAAAATCAATATCATATCAAGAAGCTATGGAACTATCGTATTTTGGGGCTAAAGTATTACATCCCCGTACTATAGAACCAATTTCTCAATTTAAAATTCCATGTTTTATTAAAAATACTAATAATGTTGAATCTGATGGAACTTTAATTTGTGAAAAAAACAACTCTGAAAAAAATTTTTTAAAAGGCGTGACACATCTTGACAATATAGTTATGTTTAATGTATCTGGAACCTCTATAAAATATGTAGGAAATATTATTCCACGTATATTTACTACACTATCAAGAAATAATATTAAAATTATACTTTTTACTCAATCATCATCAGAAAATAAAATTATTTTTTGTATTATGAATAATGAAATGGATAAAGTATTATCCTCATTAAATAAAGAATTTCAATTAGAGTTAAAAGATAAACTATTAAATAGTTTTCAAATAACCAATAATTTATCTATTCTTTCTGTAATTGGTTCTAATATTTATCAAAAACATAACGTTGCCTCTAAAATTTTTTCTTCTCTAGGTGAAGGTAATATTAACATTCTTGCAGTTGCACAAGGCTCTTCTGAACATTCTATTTCATTGGTTATTGAAAAAAAATATATTTTAAAAGCAGTGCAAAAAGTTCATGATGCATTTTTTTATAATAAAAAAATTATTTATGCATTTTTAATTGGAATAGGTGGTATTGGCAGTGAGCTATTAGCACAAATATTAAAACAAAAACAATATCTCGATGAAAAAAATATAATAATTAAATTTTTAGCAATTGCCAATTCTAAAAAAATATTAATATTAGAAAATACGACAAAATTATGTAATTGGAAAAATGATTTCAAACAATCAAATGAAACATTTAATTTAAAATTTTTAAATAAGTTTATAAAAAAAAATCACTTTTCAAATTCAGTAATTATTGATTGTACATCTGATCAATACTTGTCTGAACAATACGTCAATTTCCTCGAAAATAACTTTCATGTAGTAACTTCAAATAAAAAAGCTAATACTAGCAAATTTAGTTACTATAAAAACATCAGACATACAGCTTATAAAAACAATAAAAAATTTTTATATGAAACTAATGTAGGAGCTGGATTACCAGTAATAGAAACACTTCAAAAATTATTTCAAACAGGCGATAATCTCATTCGTTTTAAAGGTATATTATCTGGTTCTTTATCTTTTATTTTTGGAAAATTAGAAGAAGGTGTTTTACTATCACAAGCTACTAGAGAAGCTAAAGAATTAGGTTTCACTGAACCAAATCCATATGATGATCTATCAGGTATAGATGTTGCTAGAAAATTGCTTATTTTAGCACGTGAAGTCGGATATGAAATAGAATTAAAAGACATAAAAATTGAACCTATATTACCTATTGATTTTAAAAAATGTAATAGTGTTAATGAATTCTTTTTACAATTAAAAAAACTGGATACATTTTTTTTAAATCGTATTAATAAAGCACATAATATAGGTAATGTATTACGATTTGTCGGAACAATAGAAAACAAAGGAGAATGTTATGTCAAAATTGAAGAAATTAATATTAATGATCCATTATACAAAGTAAAAAACGGTGAAAATGCATTAGCATTTTATACAAATTATTATCAACCAATACCCCTTGTATTAAGAGGTTATGGTGCTGGTAATAAAGTTACAGCGTCTGGAGTATTTTCCGACTTACTGCGTACACTATCATAAACGTCAGGAGCATAGCAATGATTAAAATTTATGCACCAGCTTCTATTGGTAATGTTGGAGTGGGATTTGATATTTTAGGTGCAGCAATTATACCTATAAATGGAACTTTATTAGGTGATTTTGTCACAGTGAAGTTATCAACTCATTTTAAATTAATTAATAAAGGTATTTTTTCTAATCAGTTACCAAACAATACTAATCAAAATATTGTTTGGAAATGCTGGTGGAAATTTTGTCAAGTTATAAAAAAAAATATTCCAGTTTCTATTATTCTTGAAAAAAACATGCCTATTGGATCAGGATTAGGTTCTAGCGCTTGTTCTGTAGTAGCGACTTTAGTTGCTATGAATGAGTTCTGCAATAAACCTTTAAATTCAAAAGAACTATTATTACTTATGGGAGAAATAGAAGGTGAAATATCAGGAAGCATACACTATGATAATGTTGCTCCATCATATTTAGGAGGTTTACAACTAATACTAGAAGATTCTAAAGTAATCAGTCAAAAAATTCCAAATTTTAAAAATTGGTTTTGGATAATAGCTTGGCCAGGAATTAATGTTTCTACCGCAGCAGCAAGAGATATATTACCTAAAAAATATGAAAAAGATATTTGTATTAAAAATAATCGTCATTTAGCTGGTTTTATTCATGCTTCATATACCCAACAACCTCATTTAGCAGCACGATTAATGCAAGATTTTATAGCAGAACCATATCGCATTCAATTATTACCTAATTTTTTAAAAGCTAAAAAAATAATTACAAAAATTGGAGCCATCAGTTGCGGTATATCAGGTTCAGGACCTGCTCTTTTTGCCGTTTCTGACGATATATATACAGCAGAAAAAATATCATTATGGTTAGAACAAAACTATTTACAAAATAAAAGAGGATTTGTTCATATTTGTTTTTTAGATACACAAGGTGTACGTAAAATAGGATAAAAATATGAAACTTTATAACTTAAAAAACCACAATGAAACAGTAAACTTTGCAACAGCCGTAAAATTAGGATTAGGACAACAACAAGGATTGTTTTTTCCAGTAAAGTTACCAACTATTACACCTGTTGAATTATCAGAAATATTAAAATTAGATTTTATTACTCGCAGTACTGAAATACTTTCTAAATTTATTTATAACGAAATATCTAAAGATCAACTATACAAACATGTTAAACAAGCTTTTTCATTTAAACATCCATTAAAAATAAAAATTACAGAAAAAATTAATTGCTTTGAACTATTTCATGGTCCAACATTAGCATTTAAAGATTTTGGAGCACGTTTTATGGCTCAAATGATTTTTTCATTAAATAAAAAAAATGAATCCGTTACTATCTTAACTGCAACATCAGGAGATACTGGTGCAGCAGTAGCACATGCTTTTTATAAAATGAAAAATGTTCGAGTGATTATTTTATATCCAAAAGGAAAAATTAGTGAATTACAAGAAAAATTATTTTGTACATTAGGGGAAAACATAAAAACTATATCAATTAATGGTAGTTTTGATGATTGTCAAAAACTAGTAAAAGAAGCTTTTAATGATAAAAAATTAAAAGAATCAATAGGATTAAATTCAGCTAATTCTATTAATATTAGCAGATTACTAGCGCAAATATGTTATTATTTTGAAGCTTTTTCTTTAATTTCTGAACAAGAAAGAAAAAAATTAGTCATCGCAGTTCCATGTGGTAATTTTGGTAACTTAACAGCTGGATTATTAGCTAAATCTATTGGTTTACCAATTAAATCATTTATTGCCTGTACGAATGCTAATGATACAGTCCCCCGTTTTCTTCAAAATGGAAGGTGGCATCCTAAAAAAACTGTATCTACAATCTCTAATGCTATGGATATTAGTCAACCAAATAATTGGCCTAGAATTGAAGAATTATTTAATAGAAATAACTGGAACTTAAAAGAACTTAGATTTGGTAGTGTATCAGATAGTGTAACTGAAGAAACATTGAAAGAACTACTTCAATTAGGCTATGTCTCTGAACCTCATGCTGCAATAGCATATCGATTATTACAAGATCAATTAAAAAAAGATGAATTTGGTCTATTTTTAGGTACAGCGCATCCGGCTAAATTTAAAAAAACTGTCGAAAAAATATTAAAAAATAATATTTCACTGCCATATGAACTAAAAAATAGAATAAATTTGCCATTATTATCTTATAATATTAATCCTAATTTTGATAAATTAAAAGAATTTTTAATAGAAAAATAAAATAAATAGAGAGGATAAATTTTATTCTCCTCTCTAAAAAAATATGAAAAAATTACTATTAAAAAAATATTTCCTTTAAATATTAAATAAAAAATGCACAATATCACCATCTTGCATTTTGTAATGTTTTCCTTCTGTCCGACATTTCCCTATTTCTCTAATTTTAGATTCACTTTTATATTTTATAAAATCTAAATATTTAATAATTTGCGCTCTAATAAAACCTTTACTAAAATCAGTGTGTATTTTATGTGCAGCTTGCAGACTAGTACTACCATCTAAAATTTCCCAAGCACGAATTTCTTTTGCACCCGCAGTAAAAAAAGTTATCAAATTTAGTAATTTATAGCCAGTTTGAACAATATTGTTTAAACCTAAATTTTTTATATTAAATGCTTCCATAAAAGATTTTTGTTCTTGAGAATTCATATTAACCAACTCTAATTCTAAATTAGAAGAAATTGGAATAACTACAGAACCTTCTTTACTAGACAATCGCTTTAATTCTTCTAAAAAATAATAAGATTCTTTTTCGTCATTAATATTAGCAACATACATAGTCGGTTTTAAAGTTAAAAAACGTAAATCACTGATTATTTTTTTTTCTTCAATGTTTAAATTAAGAACCTTTAACATTAAACATTTTTTTAAATGACTCATACATTTGTTTAAAACATTTATTTTTTTTTCTATTTCATGATTTTTTATTATTGTTTTTTTTTGTAATTGTAATATATTTTTTTCACAAGTATCAAAATCAGATAAAATAAGTTCAGTATTAATAATTTCTACATCTTTATCAGGTCTAATATCATTATAAACATGAGTAATGTTATCATCTTTAAAACAACGAACAACATGTACTATAGCATCTGCCTCGCGTATATTACTTAAAAATTGATTTCCTAATCCTTCACCTTTAGAAGCTCCTTTCACTAAACCTGCAATATCTATAAACTCTATAAATGCATGTATTATTTTTTTAGGAGAAATAATTTTAGCAAGATTATTTAACCGTTGGTCAAAAACGGGAACAATACCTACATTAGGTTTAATAGTACAAAATGGAAAATTAGCAACTGCTGAATTTCCTTTAGTCAAAATATTAAATAAAGTAGATTTACCAACATTAGGCAATCCTATAATACCACATTTAAAACCCATATTTAATACACCTTAAAATAGAAAGTATTTCTAAATTATTTTGAAAAAATAAAATAACTATTCTCCTTTATAGATTCTTTAATAGATTTTTGAATTAAAATTTTCTCTTCACCATTAGGATTTGACAGTACATAAGAAGATATTTGATCTTTATTTTTTGGACGACCAATACCAATTCTTAATCGATAAAAATTAATTTTTTTATTAAATACACTAATAATATTTCTTAATCCATTATGTCCATTATGTCCATAGCTATATTTTAATTTTATAATTCCAGGCTTCAGTTCTAAATCATCATGTACTACTAGTATTTCATTTAAACTAATATTATAAAATGATGCCATTTTAAATATTGATTGACCGTTTATGTTCATAAATATATTCGGTATAAGTAATCTAATATATTTTGATTCCATAATAAAAGAAGAAGTAAAACCAAAAAATTTTTTATCTTCTTGTAAAATATTACAAAAACTTTCAGCTAAAGCGTAAACATACCAAGAACCTACATTATGACGTGTATTATGATATTCAAGTTTTGGATTTGATAATCCTACTATCATTTTTATGATATTCAAAAACAATCCTTTAATCTTAATAGATTATATAATATTTTTATAAAATACGTTAAAAACATATAATGTTAACATTATATGTTTTTAAAATTATGTACAAAATTTTTTTAATCTATTAAAAAAATAATTAGATCTATCTTATAAATAAATTACTTTTGTAAACGATTAGACGCTTCATCCCAATTAACAACACTCCAAAAAGCTTTAATGTAATCTAGTCGTCTATTTTGATATTTTAAATAATATGCATGCTCCCAAACGTCTAAACCAATGATTGGATATCCGGATACATTAGATATTAATGTTCCCATTAGAGGATTATCTTGATTAATAGTAGAAACAATAGATAAAGATTTATCTTGCTTTACCAACCATATCCAACCAGAACCAAAATGATTAAGAGCTATTTCTTCAAACTTATTTTTAAATAATTCAACAGCACCAAAATTTTTTTCTATTTCTGTTTTTAAATCACTATTTAAAATAGTACCTAATTTTAAAGTTTGCCAAAAAAAGCTATGATTAATATGTCCTCCTGCATTATTACGTAATGCATTTTTATTTTCTAAAGTAATTTCATTAAAAATGGATAATAATTCATCAATAGATAATGCTGAAAAAGGAGTATTTTCTAAAATAGAATTAGTATTATTCACGTAATTTTGATGATGTTTAGTATGATGAATTTGCATAGTTTTTTCATCAAAAAAAGGTTCTAAAGCATTATATGCATAAGGTAAAGAAGGAAGGATATAACTCATTTTTTCTCCTAATATAGTTATAATAAATTCGCTAAAAAAATTTTTATAAAAATATTAAATTAATAATTTAATCTTAAATATTTTTATAAATTATAGTACACTTATTAAATATTTAATAATCATAATATATATTCAAAAAAGTATCCAAAATTAAAATCAAAAAAATGCAAAAATTTTTTCTTTTTTACTATTAAAGAATTTATTTTTATTAATTTTTTATTATTATAAAATAAAATTCTTATCGAATATTTATATATTAGTTATTTTTAATGTTTGATAAAAAAATTAACAGTCAAAAAAAATCAAATATTAACTACATTAAACACAAAGTGTTTTAAAAAAATGAGATTTTGATGTCTACAACTCAAGAATTCAATTTATTAAGTGATCGGTTCCGTACGTTTTATCCTGTTGTTATAGATATTGAAACAGCTGGATTTAACTCAAAAACTGATGCATTATTAGAAATTGCTATGATAACATTAAAAATGGATGAATTAGGATGGCTACATAAAGAAAACACAGTACACTTCCATATAAAACCTTTTAAAGGCTCTGTAATCAATTCTGATGCAATAGCATTTAATAAAATTGATCCTTTTAATCCACTACGTGGTGCTATTAGTGAAAAAAAAGCCATTGAATCTATATTAAATATAGTACGTGAAGGAATTAAAATGCAAGGTTGCAGTCGAGGAATTGTTGTTGCACATAACGCTAATTTTGATCATAATTTTTTAATGGCAGCAATTGAACGAGCAAAAATAAAAAATAATCCTTTTCATCCATTTGTTACATTTGATACCGCAGCGTTAAGCGGATTAGTAGTTGGACAAACCGTTTTGGCGAAAGCATGTAAAGCAATTGGTTTATCATTTGATAATCATCAAGCTCATTCTGCGCTTTATGATACTTTACAAACTGCTAATCTTTTTTGTGAATTAGTAAATCGTTGGAAGCGTTTAGGTGGATGGCCTTTAAATATCAAAAAAAAAAAATAAAATATAACTATTCTATGTATATTTTTAAAAATATTTTTTTAGTAAAAAAGATATGACATTATTAACATTAATTAGATTAATATTCTTTTTATAATGTCATATCTAATTATTTTAGATATCTTATTTAGATTAATAAATTTTGAAAAAAAAATTAAACTTTATATTTTTTTACTGCATCTGATATTATTTTTTTTAAATCACCATTTTCTAACATTTCCAGTATAATACTACATCCACCAATTAACTCACCATCTACCCACAATTGAGGAAATGTAGGCCAATTTGCATATTTTGGCAGTTCATTTCTAATATCTGTATTTTCTAAAACATCTACATAAGCAAATTTTTCCCCACAAACTGATAAAGCTTGTACTGCTTGTGCAGAAAAACCACAACTAGGAGCTTTAGGGGTTCCTTTCATATAAATCAAAATAACATTGTCTTTAATTTGTTGCTCTATTTTTTGAATGATGTTCATATTAATTCCTATTTCAACAGTTATTTTTAAATAATACCTACAAATAATTAATAGACAAGTGTATTTTTTTTTGCAATACTAATATTATAAATAATTAGGGGCTGTTTTTGGATTTGACAAAATTATCAACAAAGTAAAGTGCATGCCGAGGAACGGTTTGCCTCGATAAAAAGCCGTAAAAAAATATCTGCAAATAATAAACAAAACTACGCTTTAGCAGCTTAAAAAACTGCATAAAGCCCTTCCTTCTCAGCCTCCTCTCTTAGGACGAGAAATAAAGGAAGGTCAAAAAAAAGAGAAAAACGTGCGTATCAAGCTTGACGATAACACGTAAAAATTTTCAAGCTATATACCTAAAATGAGTTTTTTCCAAATTAGGATATGAATTTTAAAAAGAAAAAACTAAGCATGTAGTGCTTTATTCGTAGAAATTTTGGACGCGGGTTCAAATCCCGCCAGCTCCAAAAAAATTTTTAAAATTATTATTTTAAAAAACTACTGAATATCACAACTCGATACTTTATCGTTTTTAAAATAAAAATTTAAAATTTTTTTATGAAAACTATTTTTTTCTTTTTTAGTATATATATGGTAATGATATGCATCATTAAAAGCATCAGAAATAATTGGCATACCAAAAATATAAATTATCTGTTCTCTCGTCATACCAATATAACTTCTATTGAAGAATTTTTGATCAAAATCTCTTTTCTCTAAAATATCATTAAAATGATATTTTTTTTTATCTAAACATGAGCAACTAGAAAAAAATACTATTATTAATAGTATTCCGATATAATTTTTCATTATAGTTTTCTACTATAGTTTATATAAAAAAATGATAAATTTTTTTTCATCATGTATTTATTATGTTTATAAAAAACTGTTTTTTATTAAAATTTTATTTTTAAAAAAACTTTTTAGACCAATTTAATTTAGAAGTTAAAGTCTGAAAATAATTATAACTCGTAGGATGAACAAGATTTAAATAATAATTACTACGACGAATCAGCACACATTCATCTTTTTCAATTGTTAAAACAATTTGACTATCACAACTTATTTTTAAGTTTGTTTCAATATTAGAAAATTTCAAACAAATAATACTATCACTATCAATTACTAAAGGACGAGAAGATAAAGTATGTGGAAACATAGGTACTAATACAATAGCGTTTAAAGACGTTGATATAATAGGTCCACCAGCTGATAATGAATAACCAGTAGAACCAGTTGGAGTAGAAACAATTAATCCATCTGCTCGTTGAGAAAAAGAAAATTGATTATTTATATACACTTCAAATTCTATCATATGAGCTAAATGTGTTGTATGTAAAACTACTTCATTAATAGCTATACTAGATCTAGAAATTATTTTTTCTTGACATACCTGCGCATCTAATAAAAACCTATTTTCTAATAAATAATTACCAGATAACACTTCTGACAATTTCTGTAATCCAGTATCAGGATTTAAATCAGTAAGAAAACCTAAATTACCACGATTAATACCAATAATTTTAATATTATAAAATGATAAAACACGAGCTGCACATAATAAATTTCCATCTCCTCCTATGACCACTGCTAAATCACAGGTTTGACCAATTTCTATTAATGTAGCAGTGTTAGCACTTTCGAGCTTTAATGATCTAGAAACAGTACGTTCAATAAAAACCTTATAACCGTTTTTGATCAACCATTTATAAAGTATTTTATGTGTGATTAATGCACTCGCATGACGCGGATGTCCAACAATGCCAATATAAGTGAAATTTTGCTTCATTACACAAAAAATCCTAATAAAAAATAATATTTATTATAACAGCAAATCAACTTGAAATATTACTTACAAGATTTATAATAACTCATTGATTAATATTCAAAATGGTGATAATCATGAATTCTGAAAAGAAACAATCTGATAACAAAAACGGTACACAAGAAAATATAAATGATATAGATGCACTTCAAAACAAAAAAATTTACGATTTAAAGAATCGATTGCTAGAAAATAAAAGAAAAATAGATGATATAGAATTGCGTAAATTAGCTAATATAGAAAATATAAACAAAAACACTAAAGAAAAAATAAATAAAATAAAAAATACAGAAACTCAAAAATGTTTAAAAAAAATTATTCCAGTAATTAATTCTTTAGAAGATATATTAGCACTATCTGAAACGTTAGATATAAAAGATAAACCTTTAATAAAAGGAATTGAATTAACACTACAATCTTTATTGAATATATTATTTAAATTAGGTGTTAAAACAGAAGGTAAAAAAAACGAAATTTTTAATTCTGATATTCATGATATTTTTGAAACAAAAACATTTGATGATATAGAAAATAATCATATTGTGCTAGTTCATAAAAAAGGACTCACTCTTGACAAAATAATATTAAGAAAAGCAATAGTGACAATTTCAAAAAAATAATCTTTATAAAAATCTTATTCTATTAACAATTGTATATAATATTAAGATAGAAAAAATTTTGAAAGTTTTTTCTATTTTAATTTATAAACCAATTAATTGGTGTTTTTTTATTATTAACTAATATTTTATTAGTTTTAGAAAAATGTTTACAACCGAAAAATCCCCTATATGCTGATAAGGGAGATGGATGAGAAGATTTTAAAATATAATGATTATCTATATTAATTAAACTAGATTTTTTTTGTGCGTCATTACCCCAAAGCAAAAAAACAACATTCTTTCTGTATAAATTAATAACAGAAATTACCTTATCAGTAAAAATATTCCATCCTATGCTACTATGCGATTTTGGTTTTCCTGATTCTACCGTTAAAATTGTATTTAATAAAAAAACTCCTTGATTAGCCCATTTTTGAAGACATCCATGATTAAAAAAATGTTTTTTTTGAAAATCGTTATTTAACTCTTTGTATATATTCTTTAAAGAAGGTGGTATAGTACAATTCTTAGGAACAGAAAATGACAATCCGTCTGCTTGTTTTCTAGAAAAATATGGATCTTGTCCGAGAATTACAACTTTTATATCACTGAAATCAGTGTGTATAAAAGCATTAAATATATCTTTTTGATCGGGATAAATTATTTTTTTTAAACGTTCTTTTTTAAGAAATTTTATTATATCAATAAAATATCTTTTTTTTTTCTTGAGACAAAACATCTTTCCAAGACAAAATTGTGTTCATATTCATTTTTTCGCTCTTAATAATTTTCTTATGAAAATTAAAAAAAATTATTTATTTCAAAATGTTCATGATTTAAAAAATAAATAAACATAATAAAAATAGTTTTTTAAAAATATATTTCTTCATTTGTTAATATAAAAAATATAGGAAAAAAAAATGGTTTTAGTTACAAAACACGCACCTAATTTTATAGCTCCAGCACTTTTATCAAACAATGAAATTATTGAAAAATTTGATTTTAAAAAATATTCTAATGGTCAACCAATTATACTATTTTTTTGGCCTATGGACTTTACTTTTGTATGTCCATCTGAAATTATAGAATTTAATAAACTTTATACTGATTTTAAAAAAAGAAATGTTAAAATTGTAGGTGTTTCAATTGATAGTGTTTTTGTTCATCAAGCATGGCAAAAAACACTACCTAAAAACGGTGGAATTGGTCAAATAAATTTTCCTATGGTATCAGATATAAAACACGATATTCAAAAATCTTACGGTATTGAACACCCAATATTAGGTGTGGCTCTAAGAGCTTCTTTTTTAATTGACTCAAATTGGATTGTACGTCATCAAGTTGTAAATGATCTTCCTTTTGGTCGTAATATTAAAGAAATGATAAGAATGGTAGACGCTATAGATTTTCACAATAAACATGGCGAAGTTTGCCCTGCTAATTGGGAAAAAGGAAAAAAAGGAATGCAAGCATCTTCAGAAGGAGTTGCTGAATATCTAAGCACTCATTCTTAAAAAAATTTAAAGTCAGCAAAAAAATTTATGCTGGCTTTATTATTTAACTAATTTTAATAATATACTTATTAAGTATCGAAAATTATTTATATTAATAATAAACAACACTTTTAAATAAAATTATCATCATTAACATCAGTATCATCTAAATGATCTACATAATTAAATTCATCTTTATTGTCAACAAAATCGAAACTTGATTCATTTTTATGAATTTCTAAATCATTTTCTGCATAATTTACTAAATGATCATGACTACTATTATTAATTAAATGTTCATCTATACGTTCATCTACACGTTCATCTATATGATGATCTAAAGAAGATTGATTAATAGTATCAAATATTTCTTCTTCTGGTTTAGTGTGATTAAAAACATTCATCAACATATTGCCTAAAATCATGCCGCCTGCAACACCTGTAGCTGTTTGTAATGCATTACTAAGAAATCCACTATTTCTTGTTGTTGTTACTGTAGGTATTGTTTGTGTTGTTGGAGAAGACATAGTGGTATTAGAGTGTTGTAACGGTGAAATATTTTCTTTTTCTTTCCATATATTATCATTATGAGATGTGTTTTGAGTAATCGGACTAGTTTTAAAAAAATTAGACAAGAAACTCGGCTTTTTAATTGATTTTTCCATATTATTTAGTGTTTCAATTCTTTTTTTTAATTCTTCGATTGTAATACTCATTTTTTTTATAGCTGTTTCTTGAATTAATATGGTTTGAGCCATGTAATAAGAAGAAGCAGGTTGTTTTTTTACTAATTTTTGAATTAAATCATCTGCTGATTGATCTCTTTCAGAAGAATTCAATTCAGTAGTTTTTAAACGATTAAATAAATTTTCTATAAGATTTTTTTCTTCATCTTTCATATAAGATCTCATTTTAAAGTCGAATTAATAAATTAATATATTTTTAACAATTAATTATTAATATTTTTTTAAATAAAATTATAATTATTTTTAATATTAATACTTTCATTTAAAATAAACAATATAAAAAATATTTTTTATCAGAAAATTAAATTTATATGATAACACGAATGATTTTCTTTCAATGCATCTAATAGTTTAATTATGTTATACTTTTGTACTTAATTTTAGCACTTTAATTAAAGAGATAATAGTTTTATGAAAGACCCGGCACAAGAAATCACACAGGTCAATATTGAAGAAGAGTTAAAAAGCTCTTACTTAGACTATGCTATGTCTGTAATAGTTGGCCGAGCCTTACCTGATGTTCGAGACGGTTTAAAACCTGTTCATCGAAGAATACTTTTTGCAATGTATATATTAAATAACGATTGGAACAAAGCATATAAAAAATCTGCTCGAGTAGTAGGTGATGTTATAGGAAAATATCATCCACATGGTGACTCAGCAGTATATGATGCCATAGTGCGTATGGCTCAAAAATTTTCATTACGATATATGCTCATAGATGGTCAAGGAAATTTTGGATCAGTAGATGGAGATTCTGCTGCAGCCATGAGATATACAGAAGTGCGCATGTCTAAAATAGCTCATGAGCTCTTAATTGATTTAGAAAAAAATACAGTTGAATTCTTACCAAACTATGATGGAACTGAAAACATTCCAGAAATCCTTCCCGCAAGAATACCTAATCTATTAATTAATGGATCATCAGGAATAGCTGTAGGCATGGCAACAAATATACCTCCACACAATTTACATGAAGTCATTAATGGATGTTTAGCATATATTGATAATAATGATATTACGTTAGAAGAATTAATTAAATATATTCCAGGACCAGATTTTCCAACAGCTGGAATCATTAATGGAAAATCAGGAATTGAAGAAGCGTACCGAACAGGAAAAGGTAAAATCTTTATTCGAGCACATCATACTATTGAAATAAATAAAAAAAATAAAAAAGAATCTATTATATTTGATGAAATCCCTTATCAAGTAAATAAATCACGTTTAATTGAAAAAATAGCAGAACTAGTAAAAGATAAAAGAATTGATGGCATTACTGCTTTACGTGATGAATCAGACAAAGATGGAATGAGAATTGTTATTGAAATAAAAAAAGAAACAATACCTGAAATTATTTTAAATCAATTATATTCTTTAACACAATTACAAATTTCTTTTGGAATTAATATGGTTGCTCTATGCCAAGGACAACCAAAAACTTTATCATTAAAAGAAATATTAAAAAATTTTATATCTCACAGACAAGAAATAATTATACGACGTAGTTTATTTGAATTAAACAAAACACGTAATCGAATACATATTCTTGAAGCATTAAACATTGCTCTAATAAATATTAATAGCATCATTAAGATAATAAAAAATTCAAAAAACTTATCTGATGCAAAAAATTTAATCAAAAAACACAATTGGAAATCTGATAATAAAGAAACATCTAATGTTTTTGAAGAAAAAAATAAAATAAAATATTTTTTTACTGAAAAACAAGTAGAAGCTATTTTAGATTTACGCTTACATAAATTAACTAATTTAGAACAAACAAAAATTCTTTTAGAATACAATGAACTAAAAAAGAAAATAGAAGATTTAACAAATATTTTAGAAAATCCAAATATTATGTTTAATGTAATTAAAGAAGAACTTTTAAGTATACAAAATATTTTTCATGATAAAAGACGGACGAAAATTACTGAAAATCATTCAGATATTAATATTGAAGATTTAATAAATCAAGAAGACGTTGTAGTAACACTTTCCCATTCAGGGTACGTAAAATACCAACCTCTATCTGATTATAATGCTCAAAGACGTGGAGGAAAAGGAAAATCAGCTGCAAAAACAAAAGAAGAAGATTTTATAGAAAGTTTAGTAATTGCAAATACACATGATACTATATTATGTTTTTCCAGCCGTGGAATTTTATATTGGATGAAAGTTTATCAGCTACCCGAATCGAGTAGACATGCAAGAGGTAGACCTATAGTAAATTTATTACCCTTAAATTCAAAAGAAAGAATTACTGCTATATTACCAGTACATGAATATAAAGATAATCTAAACATTTTTATGGCTACTGCTCATGGAATAGTAAAAAAAAGCTCCTTAAGTCAATTTAAAAAACCTAGATTATCCGGAATTATTGCTATTAATTTACACGCTCATGATGAACTAATCGGTGTTGCTTTAACTAATGGTAATAATAATATTATGCTATTTACACAAAATGGTAAAGTGGTACAATTTTTAGAAAATAATGTTAGAACAATGGGTAGGACTGCATCAGGAGTAAAAGGTATAAAAATTAAAAAAAGTGATAAAGTTGTTTCTTTAATTGTTCCCAAAAACAAAGGCAGTATTTTAATAGCAACAAAAAATGGTTATGGAAAAAGAACTAAAATAACTGATTTTCCTATAAAATCACGTGCTACTCAAGGCGTTATTTCAACAAAAATTACTGATAAAAATGGAAAAATTATCGGAGCAATACAAGTTTCAGAAAAAAACCAAATTATGATGATTACCAATGCAGGAACACTAGTTAGAATTCGGGTTTCTGAAGTAGGTGTACTCGGAAGAAACACGCAAGGTGTAATATTAATAAGAACATCAAAAAATGAAAAAGTTGTTGCTTTGCAAAAAATTGTAGAACCTATATAAAAAAATAATGAAAATATATCTTATATACTCTTGATAATAAGTCAAATTAAACATGAAAAACAGTCTATTTGTTACAAAAAGAAATGGAAAAAAAGAAAAAATCAATTTAGATAAAATTCATAAAGTATTAAATTGGGCGGCAGAAGGTCTTGATGATATATCTGTATCTCAAGTAGAATTATGCTCTAGAATTCAATTCTATAATAATATTACTACAATTAACATTCATGAAACTATTATTAAAGCTGCAGCTGATTTAATTTCGCAAGACACACCAGATTATCAGTATATGGCAGCAAGATTGGCTATTTTTCACCTTAGGAAAAAAGCTTATGGTCAATTTGAACCACCTCTATTGTATGAACATGTAAAAAAAATGGTACTTTTAGGAAAATATGATGAAAATTTATTAAAATATTATTCCCATGAAGAATACGTAAAAATGAACTCTTTCATTGATCATTGGCGTGATATGAATTTTTCATATGCAGCCGTTAAACAACTAGAAGGAAAATATTTAATACAAAATCGCATTAGCGGGAAAATATATGAAAGTGCACAATTTTTATATATTTTAATATCTGCATGTTTATTTTCTCAATATCCAAAAAATATTAGAATGAATTATGTTGAGCGATTTTATCATGCTATTTCAACTTTTAAAATTTCTTTGCCCACGCCAATTATGTCAGGAGTACGAACTCCTACTCGTCAATTTAGTTCTTGTGTTTTAATTGAATGCGCTGATAGTCTAGACTCTATTAATGCTACTACTAGTTCTATTGTAAAGTATGTTTCTCAGCGTGCGGGAATTGGTATTAATGCTGGACAGATTCGTGCAGTAGGCAGCCCTATTCGAAATGGAGAAGCTTTTCATACAGGTTGTATTCCTTTCTATAAACATTTTCAAAGTGCTGTAAAATCTTGTTCTCAAGGAGGTGTACGAGGTGGAGCGGCGACAATATTTTATCCAATATGGCATTTTGAAGTTGAAAGTTTATTAGTATTAAAAAATAATAGAGGAATTGAAGAAAATAGAGTACGTCATGTTGATTATGCAATTCAAATTAATAAACTCATGTATCAAAGAATGCTCTTAGGGAAAAAAATTACATTGTTTAGCCCTTCTGATGTCCCTCAATTATATGAATCCTTTTTTTCTGACCAAAAAAAATTTGAAGAAATTTATGTTGAATACGAAAATAATAATAATATAAGAAAAAAAAGTATTAAAGCATTAGATTTATTTTCATTGGTCATGCAAGAAAGAACATCTACTGGACGTATCTATATACAAAACGTAGATCACTGTAATTCACATAGTGCATTTAATCCTAAATTGTCTCCAATTAGACAATCTAATTTATGTTTAGAAATTACATTACCTACTAAACCATTAAAACATATTCATGATAAAAGTGGAGAAATTGCACTTTGTACATTATCGGCATTTAATCTGGGAACTATTAATAATCTTAACGATTTTAAAGAGTTATCTATATTATCAGTTCGTGCACTTGATGAAATATTAGAATATCAAAATTATCCGATATTAGCAGCAAAAAAATCAGCTATTTCTAGACGTTCTTTAGGCATTGGAGTTATTAATTTTGCATATTACTTAGCTAAAAATAAAGTACGCTATTCAGATGGTAGTGCAAAAAATTTAACACATAAAACTTTTGAAGCAATACAATATTATTTGTTAGATGCATCTTGTGACTTAGCAAAAGAAAAAGGAGCATGTTCTGCATTTGATCAAACTAATTACTATTTGGGGAAATTACCAATAGATACATATAAAAAAGATATTGATAAAATATGTAATGAACCTTTACATTTAGATTGGAATGTATTACGTTCTAAAATCAAAAAATATGGATTAAGGAATTCAGCATTATCTGCTTTAATGCCTTCAGAAACATCTTCTCAAATATCTAATGCAACTAATGGCATTGAACCACCGCGAGGTTTTATTAGTATTAAAGTATCTAAAGATGGAATATTACGTCAAGTAGTTCCAGATTATAAAAAATTGAAATTACAATATGAGTTACTTTGGAATATACCAAACAATCTTGGATATCTAGAACTAGCAGGGATAATGCAAAAATTTATTGATCAATCTATTTCAGTAAATACACATTATGATCCCAGAAGATTTTTAAATGATAAAATTCCCATGAAACAACTTATATATGATTTATTATTGTCATACAAACTCGGCTTAAAAACATTATATTATCAAAATACACGAGATGGTGTTAAAGAAAATCAAAATATTACATCTGAAATAGTAGACGAAATTTGTGAAAGTGGTTCATGTACTATATAAACTAAAATATTCAATTAATTATTAGGTGTAATACAATGTCTTATACAATTTTTTCGAAAAAAAAAAATAATCAACTTAAAGAACCAATGTTTTTTGGACAACCTGTAAATATTGCACGATACGATCAACAAAAATATAATATTTTTGAAAAATTAATTGAAAAGCAATTATCATTTTTTTGGAGACCTGAAGAAATAGATCTTTCTCGAGATAGAATAGATTTTCAAAATTTACCTGAACATGAAAAACATATTTTTATTAGCAATTTAAAATATCAAACATTGCTTGATTCAATACAAGGAAGAAGCCCTAATATCGCTTTTTTACCGATTATTTCTATTCCTGAATTAGAAACGTGGATTGAAACATGGTCTTTTTCAGAAACTATTCATTCACGTTCTTATACTCATATAATCAGAAACATTGTTAATTCACCATCTTTAATATTTGATGATATTGTTTCAAACAAAAATATTAATGATCGAACTCAAAATATTTCTATATACTACGATGAATTAATAAAAATAACTAGTTATTGGCATTTATTAGGAGAAGGAGTACATTTAATAAAAGGAAAAAAAATTTTTGTTGATTTAAACTTAATTAAAAAAAAACTATATCTATGTTTAATCAGCGTCAACGTACTAGAAGCTATTAGATTTTATGTGAGTTTTGCATGTTCTTTTGCATTTGCAGAAAGAGAAATAATGGAAGGAAATGCAAAAATTATTAGATTAATAGCACGAGACGAAGCTTTACATTTAACCGGTACTCAACATATTTTAAATCTTTTTAATGATACAAACAGTAATGAAGAAATGAAACATATCGTTTTAGAATGCAAAGAAGAAGCTATTAATATATTTATATTAGCTGCAGAACAAGAAAAAAAATGGGCTGAATATTTATTTCAAAATGGATCAATGCTTGGTTTAAATAAAGACATACTTTGTCAATACATAGAATATATTACTAATATTCGCATGAATGCCATTGGACTCAAAATGCCTTTTAGAAAACGATCTAATCCAATTCCTTGGATAAACTCTTGGTTAACTTCAGATAATATTCAAACAGCTCCTCAAGAAACAGAAATTAGTGCTTATTTAGTAGGACAGATTGATTCAGAAGTATCCGATAATGAATTTAAAAAATTTAAACTATAATATGAATTATTCTATAATTAAAATAATAAATACTAAAAAGAAGATAGTATGTAAAAAAAATATTTTATTATTATTTATATTAGAAGTAAATAATATTAATATTCAATACCAGTGCCGATCTGGTTATTGTGGCATGTGCCGTATTGAATTAATTAAAGGACGAGTACACTATGTGATAAAACAGCCCATGGCTGCTTTATTTAAAAAACAAGAGATTTTTCCATGTTGTTGTCAACCTGATGGAAATATCACAATTAAAATTTAAAAAAAAATATTTTATGCATTATAAAATCTATATTTTTTGTGTAGATTGAATGGAAGTTGATGCAATAGTATAAATGATATCTTCTATTGAAGCTCCTCGAGACAAATCATTAACTGGTTTTCTTAATCCTTGCAATATTGGACCAATAGAAATTAGATTTGCAGATCTTTGAACTGCTTTATAAGCTATATTCCCAGAATTTAAATCAGGAAAAATAAATATAGTTGCTTTTCCTAAAATAGGAGAACATGGTGATTTTAATTTAGAAACTGTTTCTGAAATTGCTGCATCATATTGAATAGGACCATCAATAATTAAATCAGGTCTTCTTTTTTTAACAATAAAAGTGGCATTTTTAACTTTTTCTACCTGACATCCAAATCCTGAATAACCAGTAGAATAAGATAACATAGCTATGCGCGGTTCAATTCCAAAAATTTTTGATGAGTCTGCAGATTGAATAGCAATTTCTGCTAATTCTTCTGCAGTAGGATTGATATTGATAGCGCAATCAGCATAAATTATAACTTCATTAGGAAATAACATAAAAAAAATAGATGAAACCAATGAAGTATTAGAACTAGTTTTAATAAGTTGAAGTGCTGGACGTATAGTATTAGCCGTAGTATTGATTGATCCAGAAACTAATCCATCTACTTCATTAGATTCAAGCATTAAAGTTGCTAAAAAAATATTTTCTTCTAATTTTTTTTTAGCATAAAATCTATTTATACCTTTATGTTTTCGCAGTTCAATAAAACGAGAAATATATTTATTTCGGACTAAAATAGGATTTATTATTTCAGTGTTTTTACTTAGATTGATACCTTTTTCATAAGATATACTATATATTTTTTTAGGATCTCCTAATAATATACAATTAGCAATATTATATTTTTGACATATAGAAACAGCTTGTAATATTCGAATCTCATATGATTCAGGTAAAATAATACGCTTATTACTAGTTTTTGACAATAATTTTAAGTAATAACAAAATTCTTTAGGAGAATATTTTATATAAAAATTGTTATTTTTTTTTCCTGAAATTATAATATTACGACAAAAAAAACTAGAGACATATTTTTGTAATTTTCTTATATATGTTTTATTTTTTAAACTAATATTAAAATTAAAAAGATGCAATCGAGATAATATTTCAATCGTATTTTTTTTTGTAAAAAAAATAGAAATTCCTCGATGTATTAAAATATCACATATAGAGATAATCTTTTTTTTTGATTCAAATATTCCGGTCAAAATAATACCGCTAATTTTATTACTGTTAATATTTAAATTACACATTTGAATTAAAGTATTTATACGACTATAAGAAACTATTATTAAAGTATTTAAATATTTTTTTTTCAACATATTCATATAAGTTTCATCAAATATTATTATATTTTCGATAATATTATTCTTAATTTTAAATAAATTAATGTAATTTACATCTAAAAAATTACAAATATCTATTAAATATGTTTTTATGATTTTTTTATTCCAAGGAATACAAGCTATAATTGGAAAATAACTATTTTTAAACAACTCTTGTGTAATTGCTAATTCTTGTTTACTTACTTTTATTTTTTTTAAAATATTTAATTTTTTTATAAAATCATATTTTTTTTCCAAAAAAGGAGAATGAATTTTATTAAAAATAACACCTAAAAAATTTTTATATTTTTGTTTTTTTAAAAATAATTCAATTTCTTCTTCTCTTTTTCGAAGGTATTCTAAAGAAATACTTTTTAAGTTGGCTACTAAAATGACTTCTGCACTTAAATTTTGAGAAATGTCATAATTAATTTTTTCAGCATGAATACTACGATTATGACCAATACCTTCAATTAAAAGTATTTCATATAATTTTTTTTTATTATAACATTCTTCAATAACTTTATTTAGACATGAAAAATATTTATTAGAAAAAAAATCATGTTTAGAAAAATCTATATTTTTTAATAGATGTATAGATTTTTTAAAATATTTATTAATAATTAAAGCTGTATCATCTACTAAATCATTTATACAAGAGAAATATAATATAGATTTATAAGATTTTTTATTTAATGCACTTTGATTTAAAAAATTAATCATACTAAGACTAATTGTAGTCAGACCTACATCTTTATCTATAGGAATTAACATTATAATACGTGACATAATTATCCTATTATTTTAGATTAACATAAATTATTAAAAAAATTATTTTTTATTGATAATGCTAATTGTTTCTTCAGCTATAGCTAATTCTTCATCTGTTAAAATAACAAATACCGGACGTGAATTATATTCAGTAATCAATCCAGACGCGCCGTTTACAGTAGATAAATTTCTTTCTATATCAATTTTAAAATCTAATAAAGATAGTTTAGAAAGAGTAAGTTCTCTTATCAAAGGCACATTTTCACCAATACCTCCTGTAAAAATTACAGCATCTAAACGATTGTCCATCAAAGTTGTATAAGCTGCAATATACTTAGATAATCTATGGCAAAAAATATCTACAGATCTCTTAGCTTCTTTTTTTAAATAATAATTTTTTTCAAAATAACGAAAATCGCTACTAACACCACTTAAACCTAATAATCCTGATTTCTTAGTTAAAATAGTTTCAATATCGTTAATGCTAATATTTAAATTTTTGTTCATAAAAAAAATAATTGAAGGATCTATGTCCCCACTCCTTGTGCCCATCACTAATCCTTCTAAAGGAGTCAATCCCATAGAAGTGTCTACACATACACCATTACAAATAGCAGAAACAGAAGCACCGTTACCTAAATGACACGTTATAACATTTAAAGAGTTAAAATTTTTATTTAAAATAAGAGAAATTTTTCGGGCTACATAATAATGACTAGTACCGTGTGCACCATAGCGTCTAATACCATATTCTTTATAAAAATTATAAGGAATAGCATATAAAAAAGAAGATTTAGGCATATCTTGATAAAAAGATGTGTCAAAAACAGCTACATTTTTTTTTGATAATGCCGGGTACTTTTGTATAATTGTTTTGATACCAATTAAATTTGCTGGATTGTGTAATGGAGCAAAAGAAACTGCATCTTGAATACACTGAATAATATTATCATCAATTAAGATTGATTTTTTTATTTTAGTTCCTCCATGCACGACTCTATGTCCAATACCTATCAATTTCTTAAAAACATCTTTTTCTGCTAATAATACTTGATCTAAAATAAAATTTAAGGCATATTCATGAGTAATATTTGAACCTATTATTTTTTTATATTTTGTTCCCGAACATTGCCATGTAATATATGTTTCTGGTAAAAATAAACGTTCTACTATACCAGATAAATATTTTCTTTTATTATATGGGTTTAATATTGCAAATTTTATAGAAGAACTACCACAATTTAGTACAAAAATTAAATTTTTCAATTTTTCATCCATTTTTTATAATATATAATTAAAATAGTTTAAAAAAGTATTTGATCTTTAATATATCACTAATAAAAGATCTACAAAATATGAGAAAGATATGAATCTTCAAAAAAAAATTATTAAACTACTAGGAGTAAAACCAATAATTATACCCGAAGTAGAAATTAAAAATTGTGTGAATTTTTTAAAACAATATTTATTGCAACATCTTTATTTAAAATCTTTAATAGTTGGTATTAGTGGGGGGCAAGACTCTACATTAACAGGAAAATTATGTCAAATGACTATTGAAAAAATAAGATCTGAAACAAAAGATATGACTTATCAATTTATTGCGTTAAGATTACCATATGGAATTCAACGTGATGAAAAAGATTGTCAAGATGCACTTAACTTTATATATCCAGATTGCATTTTCAATATAAACATCAAAAACGCAGTTTTAAATAGTGAAAAATCGTTAAAAAAATCAGGTATTATTATTTCAGATTATATTAAAGGAAACGAAAAAGCTAGAGAAAGGATGAAAGTACAATATAGTATTGCTGCAGTAAAAAAAGGTCTTGTGGTAGGAACAGGACATGCAGCAGAAACTATTACTGGATTTTTTACAAAATATGGAGATAATGGAACAGATATTAATCCTATCTCTAAATTAAATAAAAAACAAGGTCGACTACTATTACAAAAATTAAATTGTCCTAAACATTTATATCTAAAAAAACCTACGGCAGATCTAGAAGAAAACTATCCACAGAAAGACGATGAGTCTGTTTTAGGTGTGACATATAACACAATTGATTCTTATTTAGAAGGAAAAAAAATAGATGCCATTAGCAAAAAAATAATTGAAAAATTATACTTAAATTCATCACATAAGCGTAATGGACCAATTACACAATAAATAAGATTAATATTAATGTAATATTACTTTTTTTTGTTCAATAGAATGAATTTGTACTTTAATAATCTCGCTAATTGGATCTTCAGGACAATGTTCTACAAAATAAATTAAATCTGTTAAAGCAACATGATTGCATTCTAATTGTGCATATATTAATCCTCTGTCACGAATTTCATATGGATTATTAGGATCAATATGCAGTAACAAATTAGTTACATTTAATGCTAACTCCATTTTTTTTTCTTCCATTAGCGCAGATTTTAAAATATCTAGCATTTTTCGAATAACAGTAATAGACTCAGATTTATATAAATCATTTTCATATAATTCTGCTGTTGGACTGATATTACCTTTTAGCCACACTTCTAATGTATGCTGATCTAATATATCTCCATTAAAAGGATTAATTAACCATTTTTTTTTATTAATCCAATCAGCTCTTAAAATAAGCTGTGTAGGAAATATAACAGGATTCAATGGTAATTTTAATTCTTGAGCAATATGCAGGAATAAAATTCCTAAGGACACTGCAGTACCTTTACGTGTTTTCAATACGTTATCAATCCATAATGTATCTGAAACTTGATAAATGCCACTTGCACCACCAAAATTCCAATGAACATAAAACAACTCTAGTAATTTTTCTAATTTTCGATTTGGTTCATATTCAGATGATACGTAAGATTTAGCTTCTTGTATTCTATGTTTTAATTCAGATCGAACAAAAATTGTAGGAAAATCTTCTCGAATGACTTGAGAAGCTTTAATCATAGATTCAAAAAGTGATAATGTAGAAAAGTCAATATTAGAAGAAACTTTCATATTATTAGCAATATTAATATTTTTTAAATAATTAAAAATTTAATTAACAATAAGTATAATTATATGATCAATATACAATTGATATTAAAATATAACATTTTTTATTGTTGTTAATACAACATATTTTTAAAAACTTTTTTTTAAAAAAGCAATTAATTTTTATTCATTATATTTTTTTCCAATCGTCACACGATCATTACCTCCATAATCTTTATAAGATTGCACTTCAAAAAAATTATATTGCTTAAATAAAGATTGTACTTTTATTTTTTGTTGCCATCCATGCTCGATTAACAACCATCCTCCAATAAATAAATATTTTTTTGCTTGTTTTATAATATATTCAATATCTAAAAGTCCATTTTTATCTGATATAAGAGCATTAAATGGTTCAAAAAAAATATCTTTTTTAAAAAACTTAATTTCTTTTTTACTAACATATGGTGGATTACTTACAATAATATCAAATTTTTCGTTTATATGCGAAAACCAATTACTAAATAAAAAAGAAACATTTTTTATATTTAATTTACATGCATTAATGCGAGCGATATCAAGAGCTTTTTTTGATTTATCAACACCAATAACGTGACAATGAGAACAAGATTTCGCTAAAGCCAGGGAAATAGCTCCACATCCAGTACCTAAATCAAGAATTAAAGTAAATTTACTTTGAATTTTAAATAACACTTGTTCTACTAAAATTTCTGTATCAGGCCTTGGAATAAGAGTATCATATGAAACACATAAAGACAAAGACCAAAATTCTTTTTCTCCTATTATATAAGCTATAGGCTCTCCTAAAGATCTACGATAAACTAAATAATTTAAATATTGATATTGTTTTTGAGTCAGTTTAATTGTATCAGAAGTTATAATAAAACTACGATTATGTTTCGAAACATAGCTTAATAAAAATTCAGCTTCGTATTTAGGATTATCAACATAAGATAAAATCTTAATAGATTTTTTTAACCACTTTAAAATATTCATATTTTTTAATTAAGATAAAGAAGAAAGCATATCTGCTTGATGTTCTTGAATTATTGGTTCAATTAGAAAATCTAATTTTCCTTGTAATACTTCATCCAGTTTATATATAGTAAGATTAATTCTATGATCTGTAATTCTATTCTGAGGAAAATTATATGTTCTATTTCTATCAGAACGTTCACCACTACCTAATAAAATACGTCTCATAGAAGAATTTTCTTCATGATTTTTTTCTAATTTAGCAGCATAAACACGAGCTGATAAAATAGATAATGCTTTTGCTTTATTTTTATGTTGTGATCGTTCATCTTGACATTCTACTACATTTCCAGTAGGAATGTGAGTAATTCGAATTGCAGAATCAGTAGTATTAACATGTTGTCCTCCAGCACCAGAAGAACGAAAAGTATCTATTTTTAAATCTGAAATATTAATTTCTTCTTTTTCTGCTTTGGGAGTGACAGGCATAACAGCAACAGTACAAGTTGATGTATGAACCCTTCCTTGCGATTCTGTTTCTGGGACTCTTTGTACACGATGACCACCAGATTCAAACTTTAAACGACCACATGCACCTTTCCCCGTAATTTTTGCAATAATTTCTTTAAAACCTCCTTTTTCACTTTCACTAACACTCATAATTTCTATTTTCCATGAATAAGATTCAGCATATCGTGTATACATTCTAAACAATTCACCAGCAAAAATAGAAGATTCATCTCCACCTGTCGCAGCTCTAATCTCAATAAAACAACTATTTTTATCATTAGGATCTTCAGGTAGCAACAATTTATGAATTTTATCTTCTAATATTTTCTTTTTTTCTTTAAATAAAAATAGTTCTTCTGCTGCCATATCTTGCATTTCTACATCTTCAAATAAAGAATTAATATTTTTAATATCAACTTCTACTTGTTCCCACTGGATAAAATATTTAATAATTTCAGCAAGTTTTAAATATTCTTGAGATAAAGTTTTTAAACGTTCGCGATTTGATATAATATTTTTTTGAGTGAGCATGATTTCAATTTCTTGATAACGATTTCGTAAAAATTGTAATTTATTAAAAATAGAATTATTCATAACATTCTTCCATCTATTAGTATCTTTTTAAAAATAATTATTAATTGATAAAAAACTTTTTTTATAAAGTTAATGTAACATATATAAAAAAAATTTTTTTAAAATTAATATATATATTATAATATATATCATGTTTTAATCTTTTTATTGTAATTTTAAAAACTGACATTAAACAAACATTTTAATGAACCGATGAATCTTAAAATGATATATACATGGCCATCTCCTGCAAAAATAAATCTATTTTTATACGTAACCGGAACACGTATAGATGGATATCATTATATACAGACTTTATTTCAATTACTTAATTATGGAGATACATTAAAAATAATTCCTAATAAAACCGGTAATATCAAACTATTTACTCACAAAAAATCTCTGATCAATATTCAAAATAGTATTATAAATGCGGCTAAATTATTAAGAGAGCAAGGATTATTTTACGAAAAAATAAATAATATTAATATTGGAGCTAAAATATTTTTAAAAAAAAGAATACCTATAGGAAGCGGATTAGGAGGAGCATCTTCTAATGCCGCAACTACTTTAATTGTTTTAAATAAATTATGGAATATAAAATTTACATTAGAAGAACTATCTATATTAGGTTTAAAAATAGGAACAGATGTACCTGGATTCATTATGGGAAATACAGCAATTATTGAAGGTATAGGAGAAATATTATATCCATTTAAACAAAAAGAAAAGTGGTATTTAATTATATATCCTAATACTCAGATATTAACAAAAAATATGTTTTCAAGCCCTTTTTTAAAAAAAAATACTCCTAAAAAATCTATTAAAATATTATTAAAAGAACCTTTCAGTAATGATTTTCAAAATATAGTAACACAAAAATTTACTCATATAAAAAAATTACTTTCAATGTTGTCTGAACATGCACCATCACGTATGACAGGCACCGGATCTTGTATCTTTTCTGAATTCAATGATAAGAAATCTGCACAAAAAATTCTTGCTTTAATTCCTAAAAATATGAAAGGATTTATCTCAAAAAGTGTTAATATTTCACCATTACACAAAATGCTTTATAAAAAAGATATTGTTTACTAATCAAAAATAGACGATAAAAAATAAGGTTTTTTATGCCTGATATGAAACTTTTTGCTGGGAATTCTATTCCCAAATTAGCAAAATTTATTGCGAATAGATTATATATTAATTTAGGGAATGCAGCTGTAGGTAGATTTAGCGATGGTGAAATTAGTGTACAAATAAATGAAAATGTACGAGGTGGTGATGTTTTTATTATTCAATCTACTTGCGCGCCAACTAATGACAATATCATGGAACTAGTTGTAATGGTAGATGCTTTAAGAAGAGCTTCTGCTGGTAGAATTACTGCAGTAATACCATATTTTGGATACGCTCGTCAAGATCGTCGAGTAAGATCAGCAAGAGTTCCTATAACAGCAAAAGTAGTTGCAGATTTTTTATCTAGTATTGGAGTAGATCGCGTACTAACAGTAGATCTTCATGCAGAACAAATACAAGGTTTTTTTGATGTTCCTGTAGATAATGTATTTGGAAGTTTAATTCTTTTAGAAGACATGCTCCAAAGAGAACTCAAAAATCCGATTGTAGTTTCCCCTGATATTGGTGGAGTAGTAAGAGCTCGAGCAATAGCTAAGCTGCTTTATGATACAGACATGGCAATAATTGATAAAAGAAGACCTCGTGCTAACATATCTCAAATTATGCATATTATTGGTGATGTAGCAAATAGAGATTGTATTTTAGTAGATGATATGATTGATACAGGAGGTACTCTTTGTAAAGCTGCAGAAGCGTTAAAAGAAAGAGGAGCAAAAAGAGTTTTTGCATACGCAACACATCCTATTTTTTCTGGAAATGCTTCTACTAACTTAAAAAATTCTATGATCGATGAAGTTGTTGTATGTGATACAATTCCATTATCAGAAAAAATTGAATCACTACCAAATGTACGCACACTTACTTTAGCAGGTATGTTAGCTGAAGCAATACGAAGAATTAGTAATGAAGAATCTATTTCTGCTATGTTTGAACATTAATATATTTTTATATTAACTTAATATATCAAATGCTAAGCACACTATCATGCTTTATATTTTTATATTAATAATGTGCTTAGTTGTTTGAAAAATATCAAAAATAATTTTACAATTTTAAAAAATATATTAATTAAAAAAGAATGGTCTATATAAAAATTATAACTTATTATACTTAAATGTTTAAAAATTAAAAGAAACGCAAAAACTAATAGCACACTACGAAATATGCCAAAAACACCTCCTAAAAAAACATTTAAATAAAAAATATTTATTTTATGTATGATTTTTTTTAAAGAATAATTTAACATTTTTTTTAAAATAAAAAAAAAATTACATTAAGTATTAAAATATTTTTTTTAAAAAAAATATTTTGTAAAGCATTTGTATAAAAAGAACTAAAATAATAATATTTATAAAAAAAATAAAAAGTAAAAAACCAAAAACAAGAAGAGATGAATTCTTGTAAAAAACCACGTAATAAACCTAAAAATACTGAAATAAAAATAGTAGCAATAATAATATAATCCAATAAAAACATAAAATTTCCAAAATTAAATTTTTGATATATCTGTTTTATCTTCTATGTTTTTTGCAGAAATAAATTCTGATACAGTTAAAAAAGAACCAAAAACTAAAATAGCATCTTGTTTTTTTAATGATAGCTTTACTATTTTATAGGCTTCATGAATGCTATTTAATACTATAGTGTTACCAGAAGGTAAATTTTTTTTTAATTTTTCTGAAGTGGCAGTACGACTTGTTTTTAAAGGTGCAGCATACCAATAATTAATTATTTTTTTAAAAGGATGAACTATTCCTGAAATGTCTTTATCTTCTAACATACCTATCAATGCATATATTTTTCCTTTAATATCTAAATCATTTATCTTTTTAAATAAATATAAAGCAGCGTCAGGATTATGTGCTACATCAACAATAATGAAAGGAAAACTAGAAATAATTTGAAATCTACCTGGTAATTTTACTCTAGAAATAGATGCTCTTATAACTTCTTCAGTAATTTTAAAACCAGCATAATATAATGCAGATAAAGCAAGAGCTGTATTAGAAAGTGGTATATGAGTCAATGGCAAACTAAATAATTCAATGTCAGGATGTATAAAATTCCAATAATGATTTTTTTTATTCCAAAACCAATCTTTATTAATTTTTTTTAGTATAGTTTTTTTTTCTTTAGCTATATTTTTCATAGAGTCTGGAATATCTATTTCTCCAATTACAGAAATTTTATTTTTTCTAAAAATACCAGATTTTTCACGAGCAATGCTTAAACGATTATACCCTAATACAGAAGTATGATCTATTCCTATATTAGTGATAATAGATAAATCAGAATCAATAATATTAGTAGCATCTAAACGTCCACCTACACCTACTTCTAATATTATAATATCTAATGATTTTTTTTGAAATAAAAACAATGCTGCAAGTGTAATAAATTCAAAATAACTTAATAAATAGGAACATCTTACTAACTCTATATATTTAAAAGAAGAAATATGCTCTTCTGCATCAAGAATAGAACCATTAATACGAACTCGCTCTAAATAATTAATAAGATGAGGCGAAGTATATAATCCTACTTGATAACCTGAATTTAACAGTAATGTTTCTAACATTGCACAAGTTGTACCTTTACCATTAGTACCTGCAACAGTAAAAATAAATGCTTTTGAATTTAATAAGTTTAATTTTTTTGCGATAAATTTTAATTTACTAAGATTAAATACTACCTTTTTATCTATTTTTTCTAAATATTTCAACCAAATGGACAAGGAGTTGTTTTTTCGCATATTAGTCTTATAATTATTTTATACAAAAAATGGAATAAAAAATATAAAAAAAAATTTTTTAAAAATACTAAAAAAATCATATTTTAAGTATGTTGTACATTTAATTGACTTATAAAAATATGTACATTATTCGAATAATTCTTTAATGAAAAGTATCATGAATATTTATAATACATTTTATAAAAAAATTAATGTTTTTTAAATTTTAAAAATTTGTTAATGATTAACGTAAGCATTATTATTATTAATATTATCAATAATGTAATCATTGTTGATATAACAACAAATTTTTCGAGTAATATTTTTAATGCAATAAAAATTAATACGCCTGATAATCCATATTCAATTTCAGGATATTTTTCCACTATAGTCGATATAAAAAAATACATAGATCTTAAACCTAAAACTGCAAAAATATTTGAAGTCACTATAATAAAAAAATTATCAGTAATAGAAAAAATAGCAGGAATACTATCTATTGAGAAAATAATATCACTTAACTCTATTATAATTAAAGATAATAATAAAGGAGTAATAAATAATTTTTTATTTAATACAAAAAAAAATTTTTTATCATGAACATCTTGAGAAACTCTAAAAAAATTAGAAATCCAAAACATTCCAATATTTTTTTCTTGTGAATCATTTTGACTGTTGTTTTTACTGTTAAAAAAAATAATTTTTAAGCTAGTTGCTAAAAAAAACATAGCAAAAAAATACAATATCCAATGATATTTAGAAAATAATATTTGTCCATAAAAAATTATAACAAAACGTAAGATTACCGCACTCCATATACCATACAATAATACTTTCTTTTGAAAAATAATTGGAATTTTTAATGATTTAAAAACAAGAAACCAAACAAAAACATTATCAATTGAAAGTAACACTTCCAATAAATATCCAGTAAAAAATAATATAACGTTTTTATTAGCAACTGTACTACTTTCATTCTTATACGTTACAAACCAAAAAAATAAAATAAAAAACAAAGATAAAAAAAACCAATAAGAATAACAAAAAAAAGAATGTTTTAAAGACTTTTCCTGTATTTTATTATCTTTGTATATGTAATTATCTATTGCAAATATAATTACAATCAAGAAAAAAAAAATACTCCAAAGTAATGGGGTAAAAGGAATATAAATCACTAATCTTAATCCTATTTTTATAAAAAAATTTTTAATATCAAAATAATGAGCATATTTTAAGTAAACTAATTAATGGATTCGGATATATTCCTAATATTAATAATATTGTTCCCGTAAAAATTATTACTATTTTAGAAGAAACATATGCTAAATTGTTTGAATCTTTTTTCTCTAATACTTGTGAAGAACTTAAGTATAAATTAATAATCACTCTCAAGTAACAATAAATACCTAACAACGTAGATACTAAAAATGTACATCCCACTATCCATAAATCTTCTTTAATAATAATTGATAATATATAAAATTTTCCTATAAATCCTAAAGTCATTGGAAGTCCAGCTAAAGAAAGTAGAACAAGCGTTAAAATACTACATAAAACTGGATATGACCAAAAAAATCCTCGATATGAAGATATTAAATTAGAATTATTTTTTTGATCTAAACTAGAAATAAAATCGATAATACCAAAACATGCTATATTACTGAATAAATAAGAAAACAAATATATACTACTAGCTTCTAAAGAAAATACATAATTATTATCTAATACCAGCAATACTACAAAAAGATATCCCATTTGCGATATTGATGTATATCCTAAAAACCTCTTAAAATTTTTTTGGAAAAGAGCCATAATATTACCAAACAACATAGAAGAAATAGTAAATAATGATATTACAAGGTATAACTGGTTATAATTTGAAAAAGAAACATGCGATAATAAATGTAATAACACAGAAAAAATAGAAATTTTCCCAACAGTAGAAAAAAAAGATAATACTAAGGCAGGAGTACCTTGATAAATATCAGGAGTCCATAAATGAAACGGCACAATTGATAATTTAAAGAATAAAGATAAAAGTATCATACTAAAACCAAACAATAAAACTACTTTTTCATTTAAAGATACTGCATTCAAAATACTATTTATAGACATAAAACTTAAATCACCGCAAACAGAATACACCCAGGCAATACCAAGCAATAAAAAACTAGATGCAACACCAGATAAAATAACGTATTTAAATGAAGCTTCTAAAGACTTTTTTTTATAACTAGAATACCCAATTAAACCAAATATTGGTAAAGATGTTAGTTCAATATTGATAAAAAAAGACGACATGTGGTTCGAAATAATTAATGACATGGCGCCCAAAGTAGAAATCAGTATCAATAAATAAAATTCTTCTTTATTAAATGGATATCTTAATAGCGATGGATACGCAAAAATGCATGTGCTAATACTTGCAATTATAATCATACCGATATAAAAAATAGAATAACTATTAATATGAAACAAAAAAGTTATATCTATTGGAACAATTTTACTTGAAAAATACAATGAAGATAATGCAGATAATAAACCCATTATACTAAGAATAGAAATAAATAAATAATTTCTATTATAAGAAATAGATAATACAACTGTTACTAAAGTGAATAATACAATTAAAAAAGGCAACAATGCTATTAGTTGTTGTAAATTTATTGTCATTGCCAATCACAACCTTATCTTTAAAATAGAATAATTAAATTCTTACTAAATGTTATGTATAGAATTATATGAAGCATCTATAATTTTTTGAGGATTGATACCTAAAAAAACTAATGTAATAATTAACACTATTATCGTCCATAATTCTTTCTTGTTTAAAAAAAACATCGGTAAAACTTTTTTAGATGAACCATAAAATATTTTATGTATCATATTTAAAGAATAAATAGAAGAAAAAACTATACCAATAGTAGCTAATATAGATGTAAGTGGAAAAAATTGAAAAAGACCAGACAAAATTAAAAATTCACCAATAAAATTTCCTGTTCCAGGTATTCCTAAATTTGCAAGAGAAAAAAACAAAGTAAAACCTGGAATCCAGTAAACATAAGACCATAAACCTCCCATTAGACGCATATCTTGAGTTTTTAAGCGTTGATAAAGTTGACCAGACAAAATACATAAAGCAGCAGTAGAAACACTATTTGATAACATTTGAATTACTACACCCTGTAGAGATATCTCATTATTACTATAAATAGCAATTAAAATTAATCCCATATGAGAAATTGAAGAATAAGCAATTAAACGTTTAATGTTTGTTTGAGAAAAAGCAATAAAAGCACCATAAAATATACTGATAAGACCTAAAAACATTGCAATGGAAGCAAATTTTTCTGTTGCATGAGGAACAAGTACTAAATTATATCTCAAAAATGCATAAGGAGCAGTTTTTAATAAAATGCCAATAATCTCTACTGCACCACAAGATGGACATTGAACATGCGTATCTGCTAACCATCCATGAAAGGGAATAATAGGCATTTTTATAGCAAATGCGAAAAAAAATCCTAACATTATAATATATTCTACATATTGATTTATTGATTGATTTAACAGTAAGTTATAATCGAAAGTTAAAATATGAGTAATTTTATAATAGTTAAGAACTAATAATAAAATAGATGATAACAATATTAATCCAGAAATTTGTCCATATATAAAAAACTTGTTCGCAGCAAAATAGCTATTTTCTTTTTTTTCTTTATCACTCCACAATGCAATTAAAAAATACATAGGAATTAAAATAATTTCCCAAAAAAAGAAAAATAAAAACAGATCTACAGCAATAAAAATACCAATTATCCCAGTAAACACAAGCATAAAATTAAAATAAAAAAAACCTTCTTTTATTTTAATTTCATTCCACGAACATACAATAGATATAATTGATAATAAAGAAGCAAAAACAAGCATAACAATAGACAAACCATCAGTTGCAATGTTAAATGAAATACCAAATTTTGGTATCCACGGTATAATGAATTGACAATTCCAATTAGGATAATGTGTTACTTGGAAAAAATAATCATTTTCCTGCATTGATATTTTAATAATTACTAATAGAGTTAGTATAATTCCTATTAGTGCAATCCAACGAGGAGCATTTTTATTCAAATTATAAGAAAAAAAAGAAAAAAAACTACTAAAAAATGGAATGATAATTAACAAAGAAAGTAACATTACAAGTATATTCCTATATATTCACTATAACTATTTAATTAATAATTTTTTATTGTTATAAAATAATTTATTTTACAATAAACTAAAAAAGTAAAATTAATATAAAAATTAAATTTACACCTAATGCCATTGAAGTTATATACCATCTTATATAACCATTACTTATCTTTAGTAAATAAAAATTAAATATATCTACTATTTTTATAAAAAAATACATAACTTTATTAAATGGATCAAGAGATAGTAGTTGTGCTATATATAAATAAAAATTTAAAAAAAATCTATTATAAAAAAAATCAAATCCCCAACCTTTTAAAAAAAAAGAAGAAATATATCTTATTAAATTAAATTGCAAACATTTATCAATCCAATATGTATTTTTAATCCAAAAATAATAAGAAAAATATATTCCAGAAATAGACAATATACTACATATTATTTCAAACAAAAATTTATTATCTATGAATAAATTATATGGAGGAAGTACATAAGATAATGGCGGAACAATATATGATCCAAAAATTGTAGAAAAAAATAAAAGAATTAATAATGGTATATTGTGTCCAAAACTAGAATAGGAAGTAGCCGTACAAATAGATTTTCCATGAAAAACAACAAAAATCATTCTAAATGTGTAAATAGCGGTCAAAAAAGAACAAAATAAAGAAATTAAAAATAAATTAATATGACCACTTTGTAACACACTAAATAAAATGTTACCTTTACTATAAAAACCAGCTGTAACTAAGGGAAAAGAAACTAAAGAAGCACCTCCAACTATAAAATTAATATATAAAAAAGGTAATTTTTTACGTAAACCTCCTAAATTAAATATATTTTTTTCATTGTTACAAGATAGAATTAATGAACCTGCAGATAAAAATAATAACGCTTTAAAAATAGCATGCATAATTAAATGCGTTATTGCCGCGCTCCACGCCTGAACTCCAAGTGCTAAAAACATATACCCTATTTGACTCATCGTAGAATAAGCCAAAATACGTTTTATATCACTCTGAAATAAAGCAGATATACTAGAAACTAATATTGTTAGTGTACCAACTAAACTTACAAGATATAATATATCTGGAGTTAATAAAAATAAAAAATGAGTTCTAGCTATTAAATAAACCCCAGCTGTAACCATAGTAGCTGCATGAATCAAAGCTGAAACAGGAGTAGGCCCAACCATTGCATCCGATAACCAAGTGTGTAATGGTAACTGTGCTGATTTCCCCAAGACACCTATTAATAAACAAAATGTAATCCAATTTAAAATATGGCAATTTTCTATATTTAAAAAAGTTGATAAAAATTTAATTTCTTGAAAATTAAAAGTACCATATTCTTGATATATTAAAAACATTGCTATCATTAAAAAAACATCAGAAATTCTAGTTAAAATAAAAGCTTTAAGAGCACAATAATTATTGTTGAAATCTGTGTAATAAAAACCAATTAATAGATAAGAGCATACACTAACTCCTTCCCATCCTAAATACATAAATAAAAAATTATCTGATAATACTAAAACGGACATACTTGCTATAAATAAATTAGTATATGCAAAAAAACGTGAACAACCTTCTTTTTTCTCCATATACCAAGAAGAAAAAATATGTATTAATAAACCTACACCTGTAATTACAGATAACATACTTAAAGATAATCCATCTAATAGAAAGGAAAAATCAATCTTAAAATTATAAATAGATATCCATTGCCATAATTTTTGAACAATAACTTTGTCCGTGTTTTTAATAAAGATAAAAATATAGAAAAAAGTAATTAAAAATGATATAAATACTGAATAAATACCTATTTTTGATGCTTTTTTTTTAGATATTAAGCCTTGATTGAAAGATAAAAATAAAAATCCAATTAGTGGAAACAAAACTATGAAGAAAATAATATTCATCCATGCATCTCACTTAAAATATCAATATTTAATGTTTTCCAACGTCTATAAATTTGAAGCAATAATGCTAAAGCTATGCTTGCTTCTGATGCAGCTAAAGTAATAGCAAATATATACATTATTTGACCATCTACTTGTTGCCAATAACTACCTACTACTATTAATGCTAATCCAGCAGCATTCATCATTATTTCTAAACTAATTAACATAAATAATATATTGCGTCGTACAATTAAAGATGTTAAACCTAAAATAAATAATATTAATGATAAAAATAACCCGTGAAATAAAGAAATCATTAATGATAATCCTTATAAACATTAATTATGATGATTTATGTTTGATTGATTTTTTTTCTATACCAATATGAAATACAACAACTAAAGCAGATAATAAAAGAATTGAAGATAATTCAACTAATAATACATAAGGACCAAATAAACTAATACCTACTGCTTTAGAATCAATTAAAATTCCTACTATTTTTTTTTCTTTTAAAAAAAATATCGTATAAGTCATTGATAAAAATAATATTAATGATAATAAACTAGGTCCGATCCAAAAATGAGGCTTTAAATATTTTGCTTCTTTTATATCATATTTGTCACCGAGATTAAGCATCATAACAACAAAAACAAATAATACTATAATAGCTCCAGCATAAATAATAACTTCTAAAGCACCTGCAAAAAAAGCGCCAAGTGAAAAAAAAACACCAGATATTGATAAAAGTGAAATTATTAAATATAATAGAGAATACACTGCATTTTTTTGAATAATTACACAAAAAGTAGAAATAACTGCTACAAATGAACATATATAAAAAACAAATTCCATAAAATCTCCTTATGGCAATAAATCCTTTACGTTAACAGGTTTAGATTCACTATTTAATACACCTATATTTTTTCCTTTTATAGAAACACCAGAAAAATCATAAAAATTATAATCCGGATACTTTCCTGGACCAGAAATTAACAAATCCTCTTTTTCATATATTAAATCTTTTCTTTGGAAGTCAGATAATTCAAAATCTGGAGTTAATTGAATTGCAGCCGTTGGACACGCTTCCTCACACAAACCACAAAAAATACAACGAGAAAAATTAATTCTAAAAAATTCTGGATACCAACGACCGCCAGTTTTTTCAGATTTTTGAAGAGAAATACAATCTACAGGACAAACTGCTGCACATAAATTACAAGCAACACAACGTTCATTTCCATCTAAATTACGTGTTAATATAATACGGCCTCGATAACGCGAAGATAAATTTACCTTTTCTTCTGGATATGATTGAGTTTCAGATTTTGAAAAAATATTTAAACCAATCATTAAAATACTTCTTATTTGCGTTAAAAATCCGATAATAATGTTTTTTAAAATCATAAATAAAAAAGTCTCTTTTAAAATTTACAACAATATAAAAAAAGCAGTTAGCAACAAATTAAATAATGTTAATGGTAAACAAATCTTCCATCCGAATGATAGCATTTGATCATATCTTGGTCGGGGCAAAGAAGCACGAATTAAAATAAATAAAAAAATAAAAAACAAGGTTTTAAAGAAAAACCAAATAAAACTAGGCAACCATGGCCCAAACCAGCCACCAAAAAAAACTGTTACAATCAATAATGAAATTATAATAATAGAAATGTATTCTCCAATAAAAAATAAACCAAACTTCATACCAGAATATTCAATATGATAACCATCCGCTAATTCCTGTTCAGATTCAGGCTGATCAAAAGGATGTCTATGACATACAGCTAAACCTGCTATAAAAAAAGCTAAAAAACCAAAGAATTGTGGAAAAACATTCCAAACTTCTTTTTGACTATTAATGATATCTATTATTTTAAAAGATCCAGACTGAACTACCACACCCATTAATGATAATCCTAAAAAAACTTCATAACTTAAAGTTTGAACACAAGCACGCATAGCTCCTAATAATGCATACTTATTATTACTAGACCAACCTGCAAATAATACAGAATAAACAGACAACCCAGCCATCATTAAAAAAAATAAAATTCCTATATTTAAATCAATAATAACAAAATTAGAAGTAAATGGAATTATTGGAATAACACATAGCAAAGAAACAAACGCAATAATAGGTGATAAAATAAAAATAAATTTTTTACTAAATGGAGGAACCCAATCTTCTTTAAATAAAATTTTGATCATATCAGCACACAATTGTAAGCTTCCCATCCAACCTACTCGATTAGGTCCATTTCTATTCTGAAATACTGCTAATAATCTACGCTCAACAATACTTAAAACAGCACCAAAAAATACTGTTAAAAATAAAATAAAAATAACTTTTAAAAAACAAAAAATTATTCTTAATGCATGTGCTTCTAAAAAAATCATCTAATAAATTCCTGTAAAAATTTAATTTTTTTACCAACAAGAGAGATAGGAAATCCCTTTCTTCCTATAGGTAAACCTATCTGTTTTTTATTTAAATGTTTAGAAAATCGTACTGATAAACGATAGTCTTTATTTAAACAATTAAATTCTACTATAGAATCTTTTTTTAAACCTAGTTCAATTCCATCTAGTAGACCAATTAAAGCATATTCTAAAGGAATGTTTTCTTGTATTGTAGATGAATATTGAGTTAATTCTTCATTTCCGAAAATATGATAGTAAGGAATTATATACCAGTATTTTTCTTCTATAAAATCTCTTGGAATCAACTTAGAATAAGTTTCTATTATTTTTTCATTATTTTTAAAAATATGTGTTCCTGAGTCTCCAGATATTAAACTCTCACCTACTTTTTTTTGAAATTTATTCAATGCTTGAGGAGAATTCCATCCGGGAAACCAAGCAAATGGAATATGAGATACAGATTTATTAGGTTGATTATATCCTTCCATAGAAAACGAAAATATAGTATTTAAATCTTTTGGTTGAGAAGATTCATGAATATCAATATTAGCACGCAAAGCTGTTCTACCACTAGAACGAATAGGAGAACGGGCAATTTTTTGACCGTGAATACGAAAATTAGAATCTAATTCTTTCTTTTGAATTTTTTTTAATATTGTATATTTCTTGGTATATGCATTTATCACATCATCTAAAATAGACCAAGATACTTCTACATTATTAGTTTTTGATTTAATAAAGTGCAACCACTTCCAACTATCAAATAAAGAATTATTTTTATCATAAAAACTAGGATCATACACTTGAAAGAAACGTTGTGCTCTTCCTTCAAAATTTATTATAGTACCAGAGCTTTCTGTAAAATTAGATACAGGAAAAGTTAATCCAGATCTTTTATAAGTGTCAGTACTTTGATGATCTAAAGTCATGATTTTTTCTTTATTTTTTAGAAAAAAATTACATTCATATTCCGAGATAAAACGATATATATCGTATTCCATAAAAATTATGGCATCTGCTTTTTCTTGTTTGAATTTTTCTAACGCAGATTCTATAGACATACCTCCAATGACTGCTGCTCCTAAAGTATTTGATGAAGGCGTTAAAAAAGTAAGACCAACATGATGATTCAAAGTATGCATTTTAATAGCTTTAGCTATATTTATAGATGCTTGTATAATAGAACTACTAAAGGAATGTGAACCTGAAATAATTAATGCTTTTTTAGATGAAATTAAACGATTAGCAATTAATAATGCTTGATTTTTTAAAAAAACATTTAAGTTTAAAACTGGGGGTAAAGTATTATCTAATTCATAAGCAATAGCAGATGCTAAATTTATTTGTTCATGAATTGATGCAAAATAAGACCATTCAGAAACATCATCTAATTTATTTTCATGCGTATGCATAATATACAAAGAATTTTTGTGATCTTCTACAACTTGCTTAAGAGGAGAAACATTCCATTTAGGTATTCCATATAAACTTGCAATATCTTGTGCTTTTTTCTTAACTGCTTGGCGTACTGCTAAAGCAACACGAGGAGATGTTTGTGTTAAATCTTCTCCTAAAATTAAAATTACATCATAACTTTCAATTTCTTTTAAAGATGGTATATATATATCATTATTTTTTAAAACGTTTAAAATCAATCTACTACAATTTTGTTCTTTTTCGCACATTCCATTAGAAAAATTTTCTTCTCCTACTAGTTCTTGTAAAGCAAAATTATTTTCTATACTTGACCTAGTAGAACCAATACCAATTATTCGTTTATACCGTTTTAAAAAAGTCACCCCGAGTTCTATAGCCTGTTTAAAGTTTAATATGGTTGATTCTTTATCATGATGAACAGGTTGTTTCGGACGAGTATTTAAATTATAGTGTAAATATCCAAAACGACCGAGATCACAAATTAAATAATGGTTTATATTTTCATGATACCTATTTTCTATTCGACGTATTTCACCATAACGTTCTCCGATACTAATGTTACAACCAACACTGCAATTATTACATATTCCTGGAGCGTATTGCATATCCCATTTACGATTATATCTTTTAGAATGAGTTTTATCAGTAAATACACCAGTAGGACATAATTCTATTAAATTACCTGAGTGTTCATTTTCTAAAGCACCATCTTCTATACGTCCAAAATAAATATTATTATTAGCCCCATATACACCAAAATCTATACCATCAGCATAATCATTATAGTATCTAACACAACGATAACATGTAATACAGCGATTCATTTCATGCTTAATAAAAGATCCTAAATATTGATTTTTATGTGTTCTTTTTTTAAATCTATAATGACGTATACTGTGTTTGTTCATTACAGTCATATCCTGTAAATGACAATGGCCACCTTCTTCACATACTGGACAATCATGTGGATGATTAGTCAACAATAGTTCTATTATAGCACTTCTAAACAATTCTGATTCACTATTATTAATAGACAAGATAGCTCCATTTGTAACAGGAGTCATACAAGACATAACTAAGCGACCTGTATTATCTTCAAAATTATTATACTGTGTTATAGCACATTGACGACATGCTCCAACACTACCTAATAAAGGATGCCAGCAAAAATAAGGAATGTTGATACCTACTGATAAACATGCTTGAAGCAAATTATCTGATGGATCAACATCATATATTTTTTTATCTACATAAATGATAGCCATGATAAAATAATTCCAAAAACTTTTATTTAGATAAATGTATATAAAAATTTAAACATTTCAACTAAAATGGTTAGATTGAATTCCAATAATTTTTTTATTTAAATCTGTTTTTTTTGTATTAATTCCAGCTTCAAACTCATGACGAAAATATTTTATGGCACTTTGTAAAGGTTCTATTGCCCCGGGTGCATGAGCGCAAAATGTTTTTCCTGGACCTAAATGAAGACATAATTGTTCTAAAGTTTTTATATCATTGTTTTGTCCTTGGTTGTCTTTTAAACTTTTTAATATTTTAACAATCCATGGAAGTCCATCTCTACATGGAGTACATAAACCACATGATTCACGAGCAAAAAATTTTTCTAAATTATATACTAGAGATACCATGTTTATTTTATGGTCAACAGCCATAGCAAGAGCTGTTCCTAATCGACTACCGGCGTTTCTAATATGATTAAAATCCATTGGTAAATCTAAATGCATTTCAGTTAGAAAATCTGTACCGGCACCACCAGGCTGCCAAGCTTTCAAAGATAAACCCGACTGCATTCCACAAGCATAGTCTTCTAAAATTTCACGAGCAGTAGTACCAAAAGGTAGCTCCCAAACACCTGGATTGTTTACTTTTCCTGAAAATCCCATTAGTTTAGTACCCGTATCAATACTATTCGATAAACTTTTATACCAATTAATACCATTTAATATAATACATGGAATGTTTGATAATGTTTCAACATTATTAACGCATGTTGGTTTTCCCCATAAACCAAACACTCCTGGAAACGGTGGTTTAAATCTAGGATTTGCTCTCCGACCTTCTAAAGAATTTAGTAAAGCTGTTTCTTCTCCACAAATGTATCGACCAGCTCCAGTATGTATAATTAATTCAAAATTAAAATCACTCCCTAAAATATTAGAACCAATATAACCTAATTTTATGGCTTCTTGTATAGATCTTTTTAAAATATATTCAGCTTGAACGTATTCTCCTCTTAAAAAAATGTAACCACGAGAAACGTTTAAAGCATATGCACTTAATATCATTCCTTCAATTAATTGATGAGGAATATTTTCGATCAAAAGTCTATCTTTATATGTACCTGGTTCCATTTCATCTGCATTACATACTAAATAGCGACAGTCTGTAGAAAATTTACTTTGAGATACCAAACTCCATTTTAAACCGGTTAAAAATCCAGCGCCCCCCCTTCCTTTTAAACCTGATTCTTGTATTGTTTTAATAATATCTTCTGGAAGCATATTTTTTAATGCTTTTTTTAAAGCTAAATAACCATTTTTCTCACAATATTCTTTAATATAAATAGTTTTTTTATCATCTCTTAACCTCCAAGTTAAAGGATGAGTTTCTTCAAGACGCAAAATTTTTTTCATTTATATGATTCCAGTAAATGCGGTATAGATTCTGGAGTTAAAAAGGAATGCGTATCTTCATTTATCATAATAGTTGGACCTTTATCACAATTTCCTAAACAACAGACTGGTAATAAAGTAAATCGTTTATCTTGAGTAGTTTCTCCTATTTTTATATTCAAATAATTCTCTAAAGTAATTTTTAATTGTTGATAACCTGTTATAAAACAAACTACGCTATCGCAATAACGAATAATATTACGACCTACAGGTTGACGAAAAATCTGACTATAAAAAGTAGCTACTTCTTCAAGTTCACTAGGATTAATTTGAAGTACTTCAGAAATTGCATAAATAGCTTGATCAGATATCCAACCTCGTTTTTTTTGAACAATTTTTAATGCTTCTATAGAAACAGCTCTAGCATTTTCATAAAACTTTTTTTCATTTTCAATTTTCTTAATTTCTTCATTCGTTAATATAAATTTTATAGAAATTTCTCGAAATTCATTTTTTTTTTATACATAATTATCTATCCACGTCAGACATTACAAAATCTATACTACCTAAGTATACAATTAAATCTGATATTAAACTTCCACGAATTACTGAAGGTATTTGTTGTAAATGTGGAAAACTAGGTGTTCGTATTCTAGTACGATAACTCATCGTACCACCATCACTAATTAAGTAATAACTATTAATTCCTTTAGTGGCTTCAATCATTTGAAAGCTTTCATTTTCTGGAATAACTGGACCCCAAGATACTTGTAAAAAATGAGAGATCATAGTGTCAATATTTTGTAAAACAGATTCTTTATCAGGAGGTGTCGTCAAAACGTGATCTGATTTAAAAGGACCTGCTGGCATATTATCTAAACATTGTTTTAAAATAATAAGACTTTGATAAATTTCTTCTACTTTAATCATTACTCTTGAATAACAATCACTGATTCCTCCTCCTATTGGAACTTCAAAAGTATAATTTTCATACCCAGAATATGGTCGCCATTTTCTTACATCAAAGTTTAATCCGGTAGCACGCAAACCTGCTCCTGTAACTCCCCATTGAAGTGCTTCTTTTTTATTATATTTAGCAATGCCTTTTGATCGATTGATTAAAATGCTATTTTCTAAAGCAGTTTTTACATAATATTTTAATCTTTTTGGCATCCACATTAAAAATTCTTTTAACAAACGATCCCAACCTTTTGGTAAATCATTAGCTACCCCACCAATTCTAAACCAAGCAGGATGCATACGAGCACCGGTAATTGCTTCAATTAAATCATATATTTTTTGACGATCTGTAAATGCTAAAAATACAGGAGTCATGCAACCAACATCTTGAATAAAAGTAGAAATATATAACAAATGACTGTTTATTCGAAATAATTCAGACATCATTACACGAATTACTTCTGCTTTTTCTGGTACCGAGATATTAGCTAATTTCTCTACAGATAAAACATAAGGCATTTCATTAACACAACCCCCAAGATATTCAATTCGATCAGTATATGGTATATAACTATGCCATGACTGACGCTCTGCCATTTTTTCAGCTCCACGATGGTGATACCCGATGTCTGGAACACAATCTACAATATTTTCACCATCTAATTGTAAAACAATTCTAAAAGCACCATGAGCAGAAGGATGATTTGGCCCTAAATTTAAAAACATAAATTCTACATTTTCATTTTTACGAGTCATACCCCATAACTCAGGTTTAAATTTTAGTCCTTCCATTTGAAAATCTTCTTTTTGTTCATTTAAATAGAAGGGTTCATTCTCAGTTGCTCTAGAAGCATAATTCTTTCTTAATGGATGCCCTATCCAGGTACTAGGCATAATAATACGAGTTAAGTTGGGATGTTTGTCAAATACGATACCAAACATATCCCATGTTTCACGTTCATACCAATTGGCATTAGAAAACAAACTAGTCAATGTTGGTACACTTAAATCTTGTTCGAATAATGGAACCTTAATCATAATATCTGAATTGCGTTCAATAGATATTAAATGATAAAAAACTGAAAAGTCAGCTTTAGGCAAATTATTACGATGTAATCTAATACGTTCATCTACACCATGTAAATCATAAAGCATGATATAAGGACGAGATAAATTACATAAAAATTTTCCTACTTCTATTAATAATGTTTTATTGATCCAAATTATAGGAAAACCGGTTAAAGTGATTTGATGAAAGCAAAAATCTTCACCAAAAAAATCATATAAATTTTTTATTACTGAATTATTTAAGTTTTCTTCAGAATTTTGTTTCAAAAAAAAATCATGATCTTTTTTCATTGAATCTGACATAAATTTCTCATTTCACTTAATTTAAAAAATATTATATTATTATTAATATAATTATCTAGAAAAATATTATTAATATTAAAAAAATTCGTATTTCTTCACTTTTTTATATCATCTAAAATTTTATGAAATTGGAAGATTTACTACATTAATTCGCTTGTTTCTTTTTCTTATTCTTTCAGATAACATTTTTTTATTATATATACCTTGTTCTCCAACAATCCAAGACAATGGTCTTCTTTCTTCTTTTATTAATCTCTGCAACAACATTAAAGCTTGTATATATGATTCAGGACGAGGTGGACAACCAGGAATATAAATATCTACTGGTAAAAATTTATCTACTCCTTGTACAACAGAATAAATATCATACATACCACCAGAATTAGCACATGCACCCATAGAAATCACCCATTTTGGCTCTAACATTTGATCATATAATCTTTGAATAACAGGAGCCATTTTGATAAACGGTGTACCAGCAATTACCATAACATCAGCCTGTCTAGGAGATGCCCGTAATACTTCAGATCCAAAACGTGAAACATCGTGTACAGAAGTAAAGGAAGAAACCATTTCAACATAACAACACGACAGTCCAAAGTTGTAAGGCCAAAGAGAATTGCTTCTTCCCCAATTCACCAATTTATGTATTAATTCATTAATTTTACCCATAAAAATATTTTTTTTTAAATATTCCTTCACAGGATCTTTGGCAGATTCAATTATCCTTTTAGGATACTTATTATTATTTTTTTCAGTATCTGCTCTTGTTAAAGTATAATTCATTTTATAACTCATTTTTTGTATCTCATTGATGTAAATTTATAATAATCTTAAGCTTTGAATACAATGGTAAATATTAGGATGACCAATTTAAGGCCTTAATACGAATTAAATAAAATAATGATAATAAAAGAGATATGATAAACATAGTTGCTTCAATAAATCCAGTCCATCCCGATTCACATACACTAATAGACCATGCATATAAATAAAGTGCTTCAACGTCAAAAACTACAAAAAACATCGCGATCAAATAAAATTTTACAGAAAAATGAAGATAAGTATTTCCAACTGATACAATGCCTGATTCAAATGGTGTATTCTTATATCTAGATAAAGATTTACCCCCTAACAATGCACTCAAAAAAAGCATAAAAAAACACAGACCGAAGGAAAAAGCTATAAAAATAAAAAAAGATAAACATTCACTAATTGTTTCTGTATTTCTTAACATATACTATCCTAAAAAAATTAAAATATATTTAAAAAAATATGGAAATTATTTTATGTATTTACATCATATGATACAAAGATAGAACTTACTATATTATATACATTAATAAATATATCATCTCTATTTTATATGTCTTCAAAAAAAACTTCATTTTAGATAATCTCTTGGTTTCACTTCATTTTTTTTGTCCTTGACCCTTGATGATCGAAAAAGCGACCCCATCTAATAATCATTCAACATTGCACATGAAGAACAATAAAATCCTATTTAGCTTATTAAAAGCCAAAAAAAATGGCCGCATAAAGTTTGAAAACCCAATTGATCAAGATATTAAATAAGGAGAGATTTTAATGGGTAAAATTATTGGTATTGACTTGGGAACAACCAACTCTTGTGTTGCCATTATGGATGGCAACAAACCACGTGTTTTAGAAAATTCTGAAGGTGATCGTACTACACCTTCAATTATTGCATATACTCAAGAAGGAGAGATTTTAGTAGGACAACCAGCTAAACGTCAAGCTATAACTAATCCACAAAATACACTCTTTGCAATAAAACGCTTAATTGGTAGAAAATTTAAAGATGATGAAGTACAACGCGACATAAAAATAATGCCTTACAAAATTATTAATTCTGATAATGGTGATGCATGGATTGATATAAAAAAACAAAAAATGGCACCTCCTCAAATTTCTGCAGAAGTATTAAAAAAGATGAAAAAAACTGCCGAAGATTATTTAGGAGAATCAATAACAGAAGCTGTAATCACAGTTCCTGCTTATTTTAACGATGCCCAACGTCAAGCAACTAAAGATGCTGGAAGAATAGCCGGACTAGAAGTTAAAAGAATTATTAATGAACCGACTGCAGCAGCGCTTGCTTACGGTTTAGATAAAGGGCAAGGAAATAGAACCATAGCTGTATATGATTTAGGAGGTGGAACTTTTGATATATCTATTATTGAAATTGATGATGTAGATAAAGAAAAAACTTTTGAAGTTCTAGCAACAAACGGAGATACCCATCTTGGGGGAGAAGATTTTGATAGCAGATTAATTAACTATTTAGTCCAAGAATTTAAGAAAGAACAAGGAATAGATTTAAGAAATGATCCATTATCTATGCAACGTTTAAAAGAATCTGCAGAAAAAGCAAAAATAGAATTATCATCTGCACAGCAAACAGATGTAAATCTTCCATATATTACAGCAGATTCTCATGGACCTAAACATCTAAATATCAAAGTAACTCGTTCAAAATTAGAATCTTTAGTAGAAGATTTAGTTATACGATCTATTGAGCCATTAAAAGTAGCATTAAAAGATGCAGGATTATCAGTTTCAGATATAAATGATGTAATCTTAGTAGGCGGTCAAACAAGAATGCCTATGGTACAAAAAAAAGTGGCAGATTTTTTTGGCAAAGAACCTAGAAAAGATGTGAATCCAGATGAAGCCGTAGCAGTTGGTGCTGCAGTACAAGGAGGAGTTCTCTCTGGTGATGTTAAAGATGTCTTATTACTTGATGTAACTCCTTTATCACTTGGAATTGAAACAATGGGTGGTATAATGACTTCACTCATAAATAAAAACACTACAATTCCAACTAAACACAGTCAAGTATTTTCAACAGCAGAAGACAATCAATCAGCAGTAACTATACATGTACTACAAGGTGAGCGTAAAAAATCATCAGATAATAAATCTTTAGGACAATTCAATCTGGATGGCATTCAACCTGCACCTAGAGGAACAGCACAAATTGAAGTTACATTTGATATTGACTCTGATGGAATACTACATGTATCTGCAAAAGATAAAAAAACAGGAAAAGAGCAAAAAATTACAATTAAAGCATCTTCTGGGCTTAATGAAGAAGAAATTCAAAAAATGGTAAATGATGCAGAAGCAAATTCTGAAGCTGATCAAAAATTTGAAGAACTAGTACAAACAAGAAATCAAGGTGATCAATTAGTTCATAGTACAAAAAAACAATTAAATGAAAATAAAGATTTAATTCAAGAAAACGATAGAAAAGAAATCGAATCAGCTCTAGAAAAATTAGAAAAAACATTAAAAGGAGAAAATAAATCTGAAATTGAAAACAACATACAAACACTGTTAAAAGCATCATCAAAGCTAGCAGAAATTAATCAAAAAAAATCAGAAGAAAACTCAAAACAAGAAAATACGTCACCGGATAAAAAAGACGAAAATGTCGTAGATGCAGAATTTGAAGAAATTAAAGATCCTAAAAAATAATAACTTTTAATCAAAAATAGAATAAAAAAAATTACAACAGACTTTAAACTAGCACGGGCGTAGAAACTTATCTACGCCCGTGCAATTATTTTAAAATGATAACGAGTGCATAAGCATGGCAAAAAAAGACTATTATCAAATTTTAGGTATTACAAAATCAGCTGAAGAACGTGAAATTAAAAAAGCATACAAAAAATTAGCAATGAAATATCATCCTGATCGAAATCAAGGAGATAAAACTGCTGAAAACAAATTCAAAGAAATCAAAGAAGCTTATGAAATTTTAATTAATGAAGAAAAACGAACTGCATATGATCAATACGGACATGCCGCTTTTGAAAATGGTCATTCTAATAATACATATAGCACATTTACTAGTTCTTCAGATTTTAGCGATATTTTTGGAGACGTTTTTGGTGATATTTTTGGAGGAAATAGAACTAAAAGAGCTAAAAAAGGATCTGATTTATGCTATAAAATGGAAATATTATTAGAAGAAGCAGTAAAAGGAACTAAAAAAGAAATCCATATTCCAACTCTTCAAAAATGTAAAAAATGTCATGGAAGTGGTGCTAGTATTGGCACTAAACCTTATTCATGTTCTACCTGTAATAGTAAAGGTCAAATACATATTCGAAAAGGATTTTTTACTGTACAACAATCTTGTCCTACATGCCAAGGGAGAGGGACAATAATTAAACATCCATGCAATGGATGTCATGGACAAGGACGAGTAGAAACCTATAAAACACTGTTAGTCAAAATTCCACCTGGTATTGATGATAATGATAGAATACGTTTAAATAACGAAGGAGAGGCTGGATCTAATGGCGCACAATCTGGGGATCTTTATGTTCAAATTTCAGTAAAAAAACATCCTATTTTTGAAAGAGAAGAAAATAATTTATATTGTGAAGTACCAATAAATTTTACTATGGCTGCATTAGGTGGTGAAATAGAAGTACCTACACTAGATGGAAGAGTAAAACTTAAAATACCATGTGAAACACAATCAGGAAAGCTCTTCCGCATTCGTGGGCGAGGAGTGAGATCAATGCAAAATAGAAATCAAGGTGATTTATTATGTCGTGTTGTAGTAGAAACACCGGTTAATCTTAATGAACAACAAAAAAATCTTTTACATGAATTAGGAAAAAGTTTTAATGATTTTAGAGGAGAAAATAATAGTCCTCGTTCTAAAAGATTTTTTGATGGAGTTAAAAGATTTTTCGATGATTTAACACGATAAGATATTATAAAGTATTGCTTCTGAATTAAATTAGAGGCAATACTATTTTAATAAAATGTTAATCTTTACACATCTTATTAATTTGAAATAATAAATTAGATTTATAACGCGCAGCTTTATTTTTATGTATTAACCCTTTATTTACATGGCTATCAATAATAGGTTGCATTTTCTTAAATGCATCCTGTGCAGTATTTATATTGCCAGACAAAATAGCAATTCGTACTTTTTTAATAAAAGTACGAATCATGGAACGTCTACTAGTATTTTGTTTCCGACGTTTTTCTGATGTCACCGCATCCTTTTTAGCAGATTTAATATTGGCCAAGTGTCACCTCTAAGTTAAAAAAATAAACATTTATTTGAAAAGATAATATTAATGAATATACTAAAAAATATGTTTTTACTAAAACTAAAAATATTATATATAATATTTTTAATAATAAATATCTTTATATATAATTTTCTTCATTGAATTGATAAGGCTAATTAAAAAATGAAGATTATACGAGGTATTCATAACATTAAAGAAATAATTTCGCATTCAGTTGTTACTATTGGTAATTTTGATGGAATACATTTAGGTCATCAAAAATTGTTCTCTTGTGCACATCAAATAAGTAAAAAATACAATATACCGACTATAGTAATTTTGTTTGAACCTCAACCATTAGAATTTTTAAGATATAATGATGCTCCAATGCGGATTACAACATTTCGAGAAAAAATAAAACATATTTCACTTTATAATATTGATAAAATTTTATGCATTAAATTTAATCGTTCTTTTCAATCTTTAAGTCCAGAAGATTTTATCATAAATATACTGATAAATAAACTACACATGAAATTTATAGTAATAGGAGATGACTTTAAATTTGGCGTGAAAAGAAGCGGAGACATTAATCTTTTAGAAAAATTAAGAAATCAATATCAATTTCAGATTGTAAAAATTAAAGCATTATATAAAAACAACATTAAAATTAGTAGTACTAATATTAGAATTGCATTATCTAAAAACAACATAAAGTTAGCTTCTCTTCTTCTTGGGCGTCTATTAAGTATTTCCGGTCGAGTAGTTCATGGATATGCTAGAGGAAGAACTTTAGGTTATCCAACAGCAAATATATCTCTAAAAAAAAAATCTTTATTTACTCATGGAGTATATGCGGTAAAAGTTCATTATTTTTCTAATAAAATATGTTTAGGAATATGTAATATTGGGATTAAGCCTAGTTTTATGGATTGTGAAAAAAACAGAGTACTTGAAGTTTATTTATTCGATAAAAACATAGATTTATATGGAAAACACATAGAAGTAATTTTATACAAAAAAATACGTGATGAAAAAATTTTTACTTCAAAAGAATTATTAAAAAATCAGATTTTTCAAGATATTTTAATAGTTAAAAACTATTTTAAAATTTATAAACATTAACATTAAAAAATAAAGAAAAAATAATGAATAATTATAAAAAAACTTTAAACTTACCTACCACAAAATTTTCTATGAGAGGCAATCTTTCACAAAAAGAACCAAAAATTTTAAAAAATTGGAATGAAAATCATCTATATCAATTAATTAGGAAAAAAAAAGAAGGAAAAAAAATTTTCTTTCTTCATGATGGACCACCATATGCCAACGGTAATATTCATATTGGACATGCAGTTAATAAAATTTTAAAAGATATTATTATAAAATCTAAAAACATATCAGGATTTGACGCACCCTTTATTCCATCATGGGATTGTCATGGACTTCCCATTGAGCAAAAAGTAGAAGAATTAATTATCTGTAAAAATGAAAAAATATCTACTTTAGAATTTCAAAAAAAATGCAGAAAATATGCACAAAGTCAAATTAAAGCACAAAAAAAAGATTTTATAAGACTAGGAGTCATAGGTGATTGGGAAAAACCTCATCTTACAATGGATTTTAAAAATGAAGCAAACATCATTAGAACACTATCAAAAATAATTGAAAAAAAATACTTATATCAAGATTTTAAACCTATATATTGGTGTCTACAATGCTCTTCTTCATTATCTGAAGCAGAGATTGAATATTTTGAAAAAAAATCTGATTCAATTATAGTGGCATTAAAAAGTCAGAATAATTCAATTATAAAAAAAATATTTAATTCTTTTAAATTAAATAATAAAGAAATATATCTTCCTATATGGACAACAACACCTTGGACACTGCCATCTAGTAAAGCAATTACAATACATCCAGATTTTCAATATCAATTAATAGAAACTAAAAAATCATATTTTATTATAGCAGAGGCATTAGTTCCTCATGTATTAAATAAATTAAAAATAAAAAAATGGCTAGCAATTAACTCTATAAAAGGAAAATTTTTAGAAAAAATAAACTTTTTACATCCATTTTTAAAAAATGTCTATCTACCTATAATTTTAGGAAAACACGTTAATCTTGAATCTGGTACAGGAGCTGTTCACACTGCACCAGATCATGGACCTGATGATTATATAGTTAGCCAAAAATATAATATTAAAACAAGTCATTTAGTAAATATTAATGGTAACTATGTTTCTAATACACACCCTAAGTTAGATGGTATAAATGTTTTAAATGCCAATCCAATTATTATAAAATTATTAATTGACAAAGATCTTTTATTACATCATGAAAATTTAAATCATAATTATCCACATTGTTGGAGACATAAAACTCCAATTATCTATCGAGCTACTCCTCAATGGTTTATAAATATTGATCAATGTAAATTAAGAAATCAATCTCTACAAGAAATAAAAAAAGTATTTTGGATACCTACATGGGGTGAATCTAGAATAAAAGAAATGATTAAAAAAAGACCTGATTGGTGCATTTCAAGACAAAGAAGATGGGGTGTACCAATGTCAATTTTTATAAATAAAGAAACAGGAAAAATCCATCCTCAAAACTCATTGTTAATGGAAAAAATAGCAAAAAAAGTAGAATTAGAAGGAATACAAGTATGTTGGAATTTAGATTTAAAAAAAATACTAGGTCAAAAATATCAATCATATATTCAAATATTAGACATATTAGATGTATGGTTTGAATCAGGAAATACACATACTTCAATAAATTATAAAAACAAAAAATATACTAAAAATAATGCAGATATGTACTTAGAAGGTTCAGATCAACATAGAGGTTGGTTTATGTCTTCTTTAATAATATCAACATTAATTTCTGGAAAAGCACCTTATTCTGAAGTATTAACTCATGGATTCGTAGTTGATGGAAAAGGACAAAAAATGTCTAAATCTATTGGAAATACTATAAGTCCTAACAATATAATTAACAAATTAGGTGCTGATATTTTAAGATTATGGGTTGCATCTTCTAATTATTGTAATGATATTTCTATTTCTGAAGAAATTTTAAAAAATTCATCAGATGCATATCGTAGAATTAGAAATACAGCACGATTTTTACTTGCAAATATAAATGATTTTGAACCTAAAAAACACATAATAAATAAAGATGAAATGATTTTTTTAGACAAATGGGCTATCGGCCAAACTAAAATAGTTCAAGAAGAAATTATTAAATTTTATAATAATTATAACTTTCATGGAGTAGTTCAACGTTTGATGTATTTCTGCTCTATGGAAATGGGTTCTTTTTATCTTGATATTATAAAAGATAGACAATACACTCTAAAAACAAATAGCAAAGAAAGACGTAGCTGTCAAACAGCTATGTATTATATTATTAATTCATTGGTACGATGGATAGCACCAATACTCTCTTTTACAGCGGATGAAATTTGGAATTATTTACCAGAAAAAAAATCTCAATATGTATTTACAGAAGAATGGTTTGATAAACTATTCCATTTAGAACAAGATGATTTGTTTAATTATCAATTTTGGAATGAAATAATAAATATTAAAAATGAAATAAATAAATTTATAGAAATAGAGATTAAGAACAAAAATATTAATAATTCACTGGAAGCTTCTGTAACATTATATGTCTTACCTGAATTATTAAAAAAATTAAAATTATTAGGAAAAGAATTAAAATTTATATTTTTAACATCTAATGCAACAGTCAAACTTTATGATAAAGCTCCTGAAAATACAAAAAAAAGCAAAACTATTTCTTATTTGAAAATATCTTTAGAAAAAGTAGAAAAACAAAAATGCTTACGATGTTGGCATTATTCTATTGATATTAAAAATCACATACACGATAGTAATATCTGCAATCGCTGTATTTTAAATACAATCGGAAATGGTGAAAAACGTATATTTGTATAATGAAAAAACAACATTTAAAAGAGAATAAACACTGGAATTATATAATAATAATTATTGTTGTCATCATTGATATGATGAGTAAATTGTGGATTATAAATCATACAAAAATACATGATACACAAAAAATTTTTTCAATGTTAAATTTATTTCATACGCATAATTATGGTGTAGCATTTAGTTTATTATCTACTCAAGGACAATCTAAAAGATGGTTACTATCAATTATTAGTACGTTAACTATATTAGTTATTGCAAGAATAATCATAAAATCTAAAAAAAAAGAATCAAATAAAATAAAAGCTTATTCTTTTATTATTGCAGGAGCAATTGGAAATTTAATAGATCGTACTTTTTATGGTTTTGTCATAGACTTTATTGATATACATATTAAAAATTGGCACTTTGCTACATTTAACATAGCTGATTGCAGTATTTTTTTTGGTATTCTTATATTAATACGAACAAAAAATTAAATGACTTCAATAGTTTTACATAATATTCAATTCTTATTAACATGAATATTTATGGAGACATAAAGTGAATATTATATTAGCCAATCCTAGAGGTTTTTGTGCGGGTGTTAAAAGAGCAATTTTAATAGTTGAAAATGCATTAAAAATATATAAAAGAACAATATATATTAAGCACGAGCTCGTACATAATCAATACGTAGTAAATCAATTATGTCGAAAAGGAGTTATTTTTGTTGAAGAAATTTCACAAATTCCAGATTATTCTATAATTGTTTTTTCAGCACATGGAGTCTCAAAACAAGTTCAAAAAGAAGCTATTAAAAAAAAGTTAACAATTTTAAATGCTACTTGTCCTTTAGTTACAAAAGTGCACAAAGAAGTATCAAAATCTAGCTCAATGGGTATAAAAACAATTCTTATTGGTCATAAAGGTCACCCTGAAGTAGAGGGTACAATAGGACAATACGATAATAAAAATGGAAAAATATATCTTATTCAATCTATAGAAGATGTGAATCAATTATCTATTAAAAGTCATCAAAAATTAAATTTTGTTACACAAACTACTCTATCAATCTCATATACCAAAAATATTATTTATGCTTTAAAGAAAAAATTTCCTAACATTTCTGGTCCTATTAAAGAAGATATATGTTATGCAACAACTAATCGTCAAAAAGCAGTTAATCAATTATCAAAAATAACTGATATGATATTAGTAGTAGGATCAAAAAATTCTTCTAATTCTAATAGACTAGCAGAATTAGGAAGAGAAAATGGAACATTTACAAAACTTATTGATTCTTTTATTGACATTAAAAAAAAATGGTTAAAAAATATTAATTATATCGGTATTACCGCTGGTGCTTCTGCACCAGAAATATTAGTTACAGAAGTCATTCAATATTTAAAAAAACTAGGCGCTAATCAAACAATAGAAATGATAGGAACTAAGGAAACAACAGTTTTTAAAATACCTAAACAACTATTATCTATAAAAAAATTTTTAGATAAAACTGAGAAAAAAAACAATGAATAAAACAATCACTCGTATTGCTATTACTGGTCCTATGGGGAGAATGGGCCAAACACTTATTAAAGAAATAAAAAAAAATCAACATACATGTTTAACACTAGCATTAGTGGAAAAAAATCATCCACTCATCAATCAAGATATTGGAGATTCTCTCGGAATAGGAAAAATAGGTGTTCTTGCAACTAATAAAATAAACAAAGATTTTGACGTTTTAATTGATTTTACAAATCCTAATGCTACATTACATTACTTAAAATATTGTGGTAAATTTAAAAAAAACATTGTTATTGGTACTACTGGTTTTTCAGAAGAAGAAATGCATACTATAGAAATGTATTCTAAAAAGACTGGTATAATTATGTCATCAAATTTTAGTATAGGAATAAATTTACTATTTCAATTAGTTGAACAAACCACAAAGATTATAGGAGAAAATTCTGATATTGATATTATAGATTTTCATCATCGAAACAAAATAGACGCGCCTTCAGGTACAGCATTATCAATAGGAAAAGTAATATCAAAAGTTATGAATTGGAATTTAAAAAAACATTCTATATACTATAAACAAGGAATAACTGGAATTAGAGAAGCAAAAAAAATTGGTTTTTCTATTGTACGTGCAGGTGAAATTGTAGGAAAGCATACTGTAATGTTTTCTAGTTCTGGTGAGGAAATAAAGATAACTCATACCGCATCAAATAGAATTTGTTTTGCTAAAGGTGCTATACAATCTGCAATATGGCTACATAAAAAAAAGATAGGTTTATTTGACATGAAAGATGTACTATCATTTAAGTAACAAATTAATATAATATAATATTCAAAAATGTATAAATGTTTATTATCATAATAGACAAAAATATTAATTTTAGTTAAACTAAAAAAAATACTTTTGTAATGGAGGATGTTTTGAGCCAATTAGCAGTACTAGTTTTAGAAGACGGGACTAGATTTCACGGACGAGCTATTGGAGCACAAGGAATAACTGTAGGTGAAGTTGTATTTAATACATCAATAACTGGTTATCAAGAAATAATCACTGATCCTTCTTATTCACATCAAATTATAACATTAACTCATCCCCATATTGGAAACGTTGGAACTAATTCTAATGATGAAGAATCATCTAAAATTCATGCTAAAGGACTTATTATTCGTGATTTGTCACCAATTGCAAGCAATTACCGAAATAAAAAGAATTTTTCTTCTTATTTAAAAGAAAATAACATTGTTGCAATATCTGATATTGATACCAGAAAACTGACCCGTATTTTGCGTATAAAAGGTTCTCAAAATGGATGTATTATAGAAGATAAAGAAGAAAATTATTCTATCGCACATAAAAATGCTAAAAATTTTTTAAGCTTACAAGGATTAGATTTAGCAAAAAAAGTATCTACTAAATTTGTTTATAATTGGAGCGAAGGCAGTTTTCTGCTTAATAAAAAAAAATTCTTTTCTATTAAAAAAGAAAAATCTTTATTTCACGTTGTTGTATATGATTTTGGTGTTAAGAGAAACATATTACGTATGCTGGTAGATAGAGGCTGTTATTTAACAATTGTTCCTGCTTCTACTGATCCGAAAACAGTATTAAATCTACTTCCAGATGGAATTTTTTTGTCTAATGGACCAGGCGATCCAAGGCCTTGTCATTATGCCATTAAAGCTATTCAATACTTTTTAAAAATTAATATTCCTATTTTTGGAATATGTTTAGGACATCAATTACTTGCTTTAGCTAGTGGAGCTAAAATCGTAAAAATGAAATTTGGACATCATGGAGGCAATCATCCAGTAAAAGAAATAAAAACTAATAGAGTTATTATTACATCTCAAAATCATAGTTTTACTGTAGACAATAAAAACATGCCAAATAATATAAAAATTACACATAGTTCTCTTTTTGATGGTACGTTACAAGGATTATCTTTAATAAATAAATTAGCTTTTAGTTTTCAAGGACATCCAGAAGCTAGTCCAGGACCACATGACGCTTCTTCTTTATTTGATCATTTTATTCAATTAATCATTCATCAAAAAAATAAAACTCAGTAATTAATTAGGGAAAAAAAATGCCTAAATCTACTGATATAAAATCAATTTTAATTCTTGGAGCAGGACCAATAGTTATTGGACAAGCATGTGAATTTGATTATTCAGGTGCACAAGCTTGTAAAGCTTTAAAAGAAGAGGGTTATAGAATTATTCTTGTTAATTCTAATCCTGCGACAATTATGACTGATCCCGGAATGGCTGATGCTACATATATTGAGCCTATTCATTGGAAAATAGTAGAAAAAATTATTAAAAAAGAAAAACCAAATGCATTATTACCAACAATGGGGGGACAAACAGCTCTCAATTGTGCTTTAGAATTAGATAAAAAAGGTATTTTAAAATTATTTAATGTTCAAATAATAGGTGCTACAGTTGATGCTATTAAAAAAGCTGAAAATAGAAAGTTATTTGAAAAATCCATGAAAAAATTAGGTTTAGAAACTGCAAAATGTGGTATTGCACATAGTATCAAACAAGCTTTTTCAGTATTAAAAAATGTAGGATTTCCATGTATTATTCGACCTTCTTTTACTATGGGCGGCAATGGAGGGGGAATCGCATATAATCATGAAGAATTCGAAGAAATTTGTGAACGAGGACTAAAGTTATCTCCTAATACAGAACTTTTAATTGATGAGTCTCTAATAGGTTGGAAAGAATACGAAATGGAAGTCGTACGGGATAAAAATAATAATTGTATTATTGTTTGTTCAATCGAAAATTTAGACCCTATGGGTATTCATACAGGTGATTCTATTACCGTAGCCCCTGCGCAAACTCTAACTGATAAAGAATATCAAGTTATGAGAAATGCTTCTATGTCAATTTTAAGAGAAATAGGTGTAGAAACTGGTGGTTCTAATGTACAATTCGCAATTAATCCAAAAGACGGTAGAATGATTGTTATTGAAATGAATCCTAGAGTTTCTCGTTCTTCTGCACTAGCATCTAAAGCAACTGGATTCCCAATTGCTAAAATTGCTGCTAAATTAGCCGTAGGATATACACTAGATGAACTCGCCAACGATATTACAGGGACAAATACTACCGCATCATTTGAACCATCGATAGATTATATAGTCACAAAAATACCTAGATTTAATTTTGAAAAATTTCCAGGATGTAACGATAGATTAACTACACAGATGAAATCTGTAGGAGAAGTAATGGCAATAGGTCGTACTTTTCAAGAATCTATACAAAAAGCTATTCGTGGATTAGAAGTTGGTTCTAGTGGATTTGATTCAAAAATATCTTCTTCAGATCCAGAATATTTAATCAAAATTAAATATGAATTAAAAGAGGCAGGTTCTGAACGTCTTTGGTATATAGGTGATGCATTTCGTGCTGGTATGTCTGTGGATGATGTTTTTGAATTAACATCTATTGATCCATGGTTTCTTATTCAAATTCAAGAACTTATATTCTTAGAAAATAAAATTATCGATAATAAATTTATTGGATTAAAATATGATTTCTTTTATTTTATTAAAAGAAAAGGTTTTTCTGATCAACGTATTGCAACACTTACTCAAAAAACAGAAAGTGAAATAAGAAAACTACGTTATACATTAAATTTGCATCCTGTATATAAAAGAATTGATACATGCTCTGCAGAGTTTTCAACAGAAACAGCATATATGTATTCAACATGGGAAGATGAATGTGAATCTTATCCAAATAAAAATGATAAAAAGATAATTATATTAGGTGGTGGTCCTAATAGAATAGGACAGGGTATAGAATTTGATTATTGCTGTGTACATGCAGCTCAAGCTTTACGAGAAGATGGTTTTGAAGCAATTATGATTAATTGCAACCCTGAAACAGTATCTACGGACTATGATATATCAGATAGATTATATTTTGAACCTATTACGTTAGAAAATGTTTTAGAAATTGTAAGAATAGAAAAACCTAAAGGTATTATTATTCAATATGGCGGACAAACACCACTGAAATTAGCTCGTCAATTTGAAAAAGAAGGCATACCTATTATTGGAACTAGTCCTGATTCTATTGACAATGCAGAAGATCGAAATCGTTTTCAAAAAACCGTAAAAAAATTAAAATTAAAACAACCTTTAAATGCAACAGTTTTAACTTTAGATCAAGCTATTAAAAAAGCGAAAATAATTGGTTATCCTATTATGGTAAGACCATCTTATGTATTAGGTGGTAGAGCTATGGAAATAGTTTACGATATATATGGTTTAGAAAATTATTTTAAAATAATTTTAAAAGAAAACAATGTTACTCCTATTTTATTAGATCAATATTTAGACTATGCCACAGAAGTAGATGTTGATGCTATATGCGACGGAAAAACAGTTCTAATTGGCGGTATTATGGAACATATCGAACAAGCCGGAATTCATTCAGGCGATTCTGCATGTTCTTTGCCAGCATATACATTAACTCATGAAATTCAAAATGAAATAAGAAAACAAGTAATAAAATTAGCTTTTGAATTATCTGTAAAAGGATTAATGAACGTACAATTTGCCATAAAAAAAAATAAAATATACATTATTGAAGTAAATCCAAGAGCAGCAAGAACAGTTCCATTTGTTTCAAAAGCAACAGGACTTGCATTAGCAAAAATTGCTGTACGAGTCATGTATGGAAAAACACTATTAGAGCAAGGTTTTACAAAAGAAATCGTTCCTCCATACTTTTCAGTAAAAGAAGCAATTCTTCCTTTTGATAAATTTCAAGGTGTTGACCCGATATTAGGTCCAGAAATGCGTTCTACAGGAGAAGTTATGGGTATTGGCAATAACTTTTCAGAAGCCTTTTCTAAGGCCATGCTTGGTGCACATACAAATATGAAAAAATCAGGTCGTATTCTTCTTTCAGTAAGAGATGATGACAAAAATAATATTATAAATTTAGCTGTTAAATTAAAAAAATTGGGATTTGAAATAGATGCAACAAAAGGAACATCTATGGCTTTAAAAAAATCTGGTATTTTATCTAGACTTGTAAACAAAGTGCATGAAGGACGTCCTCATATACAAGATCGTTTAAAAAACGGAGAATATTCCTATATTGTTAATACGACCTCATGTAATCAAGGCTTTAAAGATTCTAAATTAATATGTCGTAGTGCTCTTCAATATAAAGTACACTATGATACAACTTTAAACGGTGCGTTTGCAACTGTTATGGCTTTAAATGAAAAACCAACTAAAAATGTAAAATCAATTCAAGAAATGCATAAAAAAATAAATTTATTTTAAAAAAATATATATTTTATATAAAATGCAACATTTATAAATATGTTGTAAAACATATTTATAATTCATATTACGGACATTTTTATTCACATGAATATTAGCTTAATTGCCGCATTTTCTAAAAATTTAGTTATTGGACATAATAATAAAATACCTTGGCATCTCCCAGAAGATTTAAAATGGTTTAAACAGAATACAATCAACAAAAATGTTATTATGGGTCGTGTAACTTGGGATTCTATATTAAAAAAACCTTTACCCATGCGTACCAATATAGTAATTAGCAATAATAAAATTAAAAATAAAGGTGTTATTTGGGCTAATTCTATATCTAATGCTCTTATCTCTTCAAGATATGATCAAGAAATTATGATTATTGGAGGAGCTAAAATATATAAAAAAATGTTATTTTATGCTAATAAATTATATTTAACTCATATAGACGCTTACATTTCTGGTGATACTTATTTTCCTAATTATCAATTATATCCCGATTGGAAAATACTATTTAAAAAAAAATTTCGCAAAGACCGTTATCATCTTTACAATTATTGTTTTGAAATTTTATCTAGATAAATTGAAAAAATTTTAAAAAAATTATATTATTTAATGAGAAAAGACTGCACAAACCATTTTTTATCTTCCCATCGTAACATTTTTAATTCTCCGCCCCAGCAGCAACCACCATCTAATGAAAAAAATTCTTGAGGAATAGGAGTACCTTTTAAAGAAGACCAATGTCCAAAAAAAATAGAGTAATTTTTTGGACTTTTTTGTTGATTTAAAAACCATGGTTGCAAAGGATATTTAATAAAATTAGGAGATTGTTTATAAAACATATTTAATCGACCATCAGGATAACAATACCTCATTCTTGTCAGTACATTTATACTATATCTTAATCGATCTAATCTATTTAATTTTGATTCCCAAAAAACTATACTATTACTATACATAGCTTCAAGAAATAAAGCATAATTATCATTAGATAAAAATTCTTCAATATTCAATGCATAATTTTGTAAAGTATCAATATCTAATTGTGGACTAATACCCGCATGTACCATAATAATTTTACGATTTTTATCAATTTTTAATAAAGATTGACATCTTAACCAATTGATTAATTCAGAACTATCTTTAGACACAAGTAATTCATCAAAAAAATTTTCTTTTTTGTTTTTCTTTATACCAGAAAAAATTGCAATTAAATTTATATCATGATTGCCAAGTACTATTTTTACTCTACTTTTAAAAGAATAAAGATATCTTAATACTTTTAAAGAATCAGGTCCTCTTGATACCAGATCACCTGCAATCCATAAAAAATCTTTTTGACTATTAAAACCTGATTTTTTTAAAAGAAGCTTAAGTTCTTTATAGCAACCATGAATATCACTAATAAAATAAGTACTCATATAGATTTTTTCTCTTAAAATAAAAATTAAATACTTTATAAAACGATTTAAATTATTTTTTTAAAATTTTTTTATATAAATAGTTAGCTAATTGACAATATTGAAATATAGAAATATTTTCAGCTCTTAATCTAGGATTAATATCTAATTTTATTAAAATTATTTCGGAAAATAAATCTTTTAAACTATGTCGTAATATTTTTCTTCTGTTTTGAAAAGCTTTATTTGTTACAAGACTTAAAAAATTGACATCATAAACAAAATAAGGATAATGATGATGAGGAGTCAAATTAACAAACATAGAATGAACTTTGGGTACTGGCCAAAAATTTTCAGGTGTAACATTTAACAATATTTTAATACTACAATAATATTGAGCTATAATACTTAAACGACCATAAGATTTACTTCCAGGTGAAGCAGTTAATCTTTCAGCAACTTCTTTCTGTAACATAAAATTCATATCTTTAATCACTGCAATATGCTTAAATAAAAAAAGAATCAAAGATGTAGAAATGTTATATGGTAAATTCCCAAAAATACGAATTAATTGATTTTTTTTATAAAATAGTTTTGTATAATCAAAAGTTAAAGCATCTTGAAAAAAAACTATTAATTTTGAATAAAACAATTCTTGTTTCAATAAAAATAACAAATTTGAATCTATTTCAATAACAATTAATTCTTCTAAAATTTGGCACATTGGTTTAGTTAAAGCAGCCAATCCTGGACCAATCTCTACTAATGTTTGTTCTATATTTGGATTTATTTTTTCAATAATATTATTTATAATACTGTTATTGATGAGAAAATTCTGTCCGTATCTTTTTAAAGGAAAATATTTTTTTAAAATTTTTATATTCATAAATTAATACTTATTATTTTTATAATTTTTATCAATAAAAAAATATATACTATGGTCTTATAATTTTTATATAAGAAACATTTTTAAGATCTTTTATCCACTGCTGTTTTTCTAATGCCGTTTTTTGAAGAAATAAAATATTATACGCTTCTTTTTTTTTAACACGATAAAATGTATCTATTTGACGTTTGTCTAACAATTTTACTATATGCCATCCAGAATTAGATTTAATAGGCTTACTTATTTCATTTTTTTTCAAACACATTAATACTTTATTAAAATCATCATTAAAAAATTCTTTAGAAATCCATCCAATATCACCATTCTTATTAGATGAATAAACATCTTGAGATAAATTTTTAACAGCATAATCAAAACTATAAACTCCACTCTTAATATTTTTATATATTTCTAAAATATTATTTTTTGATTCTAAATCAGTTTTAATAATCGAAGGTTTTATTAAACAATGCTGTATATAAAATTCAGTTATAATATTTTCTTTATTGTTGTGAATATCGTTAACTTTAAAAATATAAAATCCTTTATCACTTAAAAAAGGCCCTAAAATTTGTCCTTTTTCTGAAATTTCAACAAAATCAGAAAAAACATTTTTTATATCTTGCAAATTCATCCAAAACATTTTTTTAACTAAAAACAAACTATTATTTTTTTTACATTCTTGATACATTTTTTCAAAATTGTAACCTTTCGTGAGTTTTTTTATAATACTCTCTGCTATTTTTTTTTTGTTATTGATTAAAATATCAGAATTTTCTTTTAAAATAGGCAATAAAATATAACTTAAATTTATCTTTTTTAATTTTTTATTATCATCAACTAATTTGTTAAAAACAACATTTATTTCTTTTTCAGAAATATTAATACGTTTATTTAATTCATAATCTTGAACCATTCTAATTTTTAAAATTTTTTCAATATTATTGATGTAATTTTTATAAGTAAAATTACTATGAAACAAAATGTTATTTTTTAATTCATCAATAGTAATATTTTTTTTTAAAGCTATCTGTTTAATCATGTCATTGATTTGTTCTTCAGTAACGATAACGTTCATTCTATTTGCTTCTTGTAATATTAATTCATCTAAAATTAATTTTTGAATCACTTTTTCTCTTAAAAAATTAATTTTTAGTGGTATTCTGGAATCTACACCTTCTTTTTTAAATAAAATAAGAATCTTATTAATATCACTATTTAATATAATTTCATCATTTATAACAGCTGAAATATTATCTATTTCTAATTCTTTAGATGAAACATAAGATATACTACTAAAAATATATAAAATTATAAAAATCCATATTTTCATTGTAATTCTTCTTTTTTTGTTTTATTTTAAGTGTTAATTAGTTTAATTTTTTTATTATATGTTTAATAAAAAATATTGATTGTTTTATTTTAAATAAAATTAAAAAATTTTTCTTGAGGTTATTTTAAAAATTATATAAAGTATAAAATATTTATAAAAAATACTTTTTCAAATCACAAAATCTAAATAATGAGAATTTATGGAATCTTGGTTAACAAGCTTCATTACGCAATCTTTAACTTATTCACTGTTAGTAGTAGGTATAGTTTCTTTTTTAGAATCTCTTGCCTTAGTGGGATTATTATTGCCTGGTATTATTTTAATGACTACACTAGGTACATTTATAGGTGATGGAAGACTATCATTTTATCCCGCTTGGATATCCGGTACAATAGGATGTTTACTAGGGGATTGGATCTCATACTATATTGGATTATATTTTAAAAATTGGCTATGTAATTTTAAATTTTTAAAACGAAACCAAAAATTGTTTAATAAAACAAAATCTTTGTTACATAAACATAGTATTATTACCATTATTATTGGAAGATTTATAGGCCCAACACGACCTTTAATACCTATGATTTCTGGAATGCTAAAATTACCATTAAATAAGTTTTTTTTCCCGAGTATTATTGGATGTATATTATGGCCTCCAGTATATTTTTTTCCTGGAATAGTTACCGGTATAACTATAAAAATACCTCAAAACCCTGAAAATGACTATTTTAAATGGTTTTTATTAATAATTTCCATTTTAATCTGGCTGGGAATATGGTTGGTATCAAAATGGTGGAAAATGAGGAAAAATCATGTACCCACTTCTTTCATCTTAAATCAAAAAAATACCGGATGGCTAGCTATAATAACTGTTTCTTCTGGCATCATAAGCTTAATTGCTATACAGTTTCACCCTACAATGTTAGTTTTCAAAAAAATATTATTTTCTATATTGTTTAATATATAATAAAAAAATTGCTTTAAATCAATGTTAAATACTAAAAAATTATATTAGTTTAAGTTACTCAACATGTAAAAAATCAATATGTAATAATTTTAATTTAAATGAATGATGTTGAACAGCTTGAACTTTTACTTTATATTTTTGATCTTTAATGACTAATAATAAAGATTTTTTATAAAAATCTACTTTTTTCTGTAAGTTAAAAATAAAATTATGATCTAACGTAAGTAAAGTATTATCTTGATTGACTCCATATAAAACGCCTGGAAATTTATTTTTAACACGTAATCTTCTACTAATACTTTTTCCTTTTTCTTTTCTTAAATCAGCATAAACTATTAACATAATTTTCTCTCTTTATATAAAAAACGAATTTATTTAATCACAATTGTTGTTGTAATCTTAACCAAGAAATTTCTTTTTCCCACAGAGTAGAATCAACTGTTTCTAAAATAATAGGAATATTACAAAAATTATTATTTCTTACGATCCATTTAAAAGATAAATTTCCTATTTCACCTAATCCTAAATTTTCATGACGATCAACTCGGCTATTAATTTTTCTTTTAGAATCATTTAAATGCATACCTCTTAGATATTTAAACCCTATTATATTATTAAATTGCTCAAAGGTATTTTCACAATCTTTTTGAGTTCGTAAATCATATCCTGAAGCAAATAAATGACATGTATCAATACATACACCTACTCTAGATTTATCGTTAATATGTTTAATAATCTCAGATAAATGTTCAAAGCAATATCCGACATTTGTTCCCTGTCCTGCAGTATTTTCTATTACTGCAATTATGTTTTTAGTTTTATCTAACGCTATATTAATAGACTCAGAAATTCTTAACAAACAGTCATGCTCAGTGATTTTATTTAAATGACTACCAGGATGAAAATTTAAAAACATTAAACCTAATTCACTGCAACGCAGCATTTCATTAATAAAAGAAATTCGTGACTTTTCTAGTAAATTATTAATAGGATGACCTAAATTAATTAAATAACTACTATGAGGTAAAATTTGATGAGGTTTAAATTTATATTTAATGCAAGCTTGTTTAAAAGTATATATTGTTTCTTGATCTAATGGAGGAGAAATCCATTGCCGTTGATTTCTAGTAAAAAAAGAAAAAGCTGTTGCTTTTATTTGAAAAGCACGAAAAACTGCTTTTTCTAAGCCTCCAGAAGAACTAATATGCGCACCAATATACTTCATTTTTTTATTTTTTCCTGTAATAAGATTTTCTATTGTAATGTTATTAAAAATATTTGAATAGATCTAAATAAAAAAACTAAAAAAGAATTATATAATAAGCATATATAAAATATTAAAAAAATTTATTTTTTTTAATATAATTTCAAATCAATCTTAAAAACAATATAATACTGAGAAAGTCTTTTTTAATCAATAAAAATAAATGAAATATATTTAATTCATTCACAAATATTTTTTTTATAAAAAAATTCATTGCGAATATTTTTATTAGATTTAAATAAACCTTCTAAACAAGAAGTCATAGTACTACTGTTTACATCACAAACTCCACGTGCTTTAACACAAAAATGCTCCATACTAACAACAACTGCAACATCATTGGTTTCTAATAAAACTTGTAATACAGTTAATATTTGTTTCGTTAAACGCTCTTGTATTTGAGGTCTTTTAGCATAAAATTGTACAATTCTATTTATTTTAGATAATCCTATAATTTTATTTTTAGGAATATATGCAACTGTAGCTTGTCCATTCATAGTAATAAAATGATGTTCGCAAGTACTAATCAATACTATATTTTTAATTATAATTATTTCATTCATCTTCATTTTATTATCTATAAATGTAATTTTTGGAAAATTTTTATAATCCAATCCTGAAAAAATTTCATAGCTATACATTTTTGATATACGAGCTGGTGTATCTTTTAAACTATCATCGCTTAAATTCAAGTTAAGTAGAAGCATAATTTTACATATATGTTCAGCAATTAATAATTCTCTTTCTTTTTCATTTATATCATTGTATTCTCTTAAAATAGAGTTTTCTATTTTTTTTTCTAACAATGCACTATGTGCTAAATAAGCTTCTTGACTAAGTTTTATCATAATTATTTTATTTTTTACAATGAATAAGATTTTATATCTATTTTTTAATTATTTAAATAACGTAAATATATAAAAAATTATTAATATGAACGAATCATTAATACAAAAAATACATACACTTATTATTACATATAATTATAACAAACATAAAATATATCTTCTATTATCCCCCCTTCTGGATATGAAATGAAAAATTATCATAATACTTTTTATAATCTAATTAAAATTTTACAACAATACTGGATGCAACAAGAATGTACTATTTTTCAACCACTAGACCTTCCAATAGGCGCTGGTACATTTCATAATATAACTTTTTTAGGTACTATTGGGCCTGAACCAATAAGAGCAGCATATGTACAACCTTGTCGTCGTCCTGCCGATGGCAGATATGCAGAAAACCCTAATCGTTTACAACACTATTATCAATTTCAAGTTGTTATAAAACCTCCTCCAAAAAACATCCAAACAATCTATCTAAATTCATTAAATTTATTAAATATAGATAAAACAGTACATGATATACGTTTTGTAGAAGATAATTGGGAAAATCCTACATTAGGTGCTTGGGGAATTGGTTGGGAAGTTTGGTTAAATGGGATGGAAATCACTCAATTTACTTATTTTCAACAAGTGGGTGGATTAGAATGTGATCCTGTTACTATTGAAATAACATATGGACTAGAAAGAATTGCTATGCATATACAAAAAAAAATAAATGTATATGATCTTATTTGGAATAAAAACAAAAATAAAATCATAACTTATGGTGATATTTTTAAACAAAACGAAATAGAACAATCAAAATATAATTTTCAATATGCTGATATTGATTTTTTATTCAATTCTTTTAAAAGATACGAATTAGAAGCACAAAAATTAATAAATTTAAAACCACCACTATTGCTCGTGGCATATGAAAAAACACTACAAGCTAATCATATATTTAATTTATTAGATGCAAGAAAAGCAGTATCTTTGAATGAACGTCAAAATTATATTTTACGTGTACGTAAGCTAACAACGCAAATTGCTCAAAAACACTTTAATATAAGAAAAAAAATAGGTTTTCCACTATGTCAAGAAAAAAGAGACTGACATGACTAAAAAAATATTATTAGTAGAAATTGGAACTGAAGAACTACCTGCTAAAATTCTAAATACAATATCTTTATCTTTTCATGACAATTTTACTAAACAATTAAAATCACTTAATATTTCATATAAAAATATTGAACATTTTTCTACTCCTAGAAGACTAGCATTAAAAATTATAGATATCGATACATCTGATAAGACAATTGAAATAGATAAAAAAGGTCCATTAATAATAGATTCTTATGATAAAAATGGTTTACCTACAAAAGCTGCTCATGGCTGGGCAAAACATTGTGGAATTAATCTTGATCAAGCTGATCGTATGAAGACTAAAAAAGGTGAATTTTTATATTTTCGAAAAAAAATAAAACAAGAGAATATAGAGATATTAATACCTAAAATCATTGAAACAGCACTTAAAAAAATTATCATAGAAAAACCTATGAGATGGGAATCAGAAAATCAAAGATTTTCTCGTCCTATTCGTAATATTTTAATTTTATTAGACAATCAAATAATAAAAGGAAAAATATTTAATCTCTTCTCCAACAATTTCCTTCACAATCATATTTCTTCAAAAGAAAATAAGATAAAAATTAGACATGCCAAACAATACCCTTGCATTCTTTTATATAAACATAACATTATAGCAAAATATGAAATTCGTAAAAAAGAAATTGTTAAACAAATCGACATACTTGCAGAGCAAAAAAATGGTTTTATAAAAAAAAATAATCATTTAATTGAAGAAGTCACTGCTTTAGTCGAGTCTCCTACAGCACTTCTAGCTAATTTTGAAGAACAATTTCTTAAAATACCAAAAAAAATACTAGTATATGTTATAGAAAATCAACAAAAATGTTTTCCAATATATAATTTAAAAAATGAGCTTCTTCCATATTTTATTTTTATTTCAAATATTAATTCAAAAAAGTACAATGAAATTGTTATAGGATATGAAAAAGTTATGCATGCACGACTTTCAGATGCTGCATTCTTTTTTCAAAATGATAAAAAAATAAAATTAGCAGATTATATTTTGTCTCTAAAAAAAGTTTTATTTCAAAACAACTTAGGTTCGTTATATGAAAAAACACTCCGTCTTCAAGTTTTAATAGAATGGATCGCAAAATATAGTCTAATAGATAAAAAAAATTCAATTAGAGCAGCATATTTATCTAAATGTGATCTAGTAACTAATATAGTCTGTGAATTTCCAGAATTACAAGGTATCGCAGGCATGTATTATGCTTTAGCAGATAAAGAAAAAAAAGATATTGCTATTGCACTTAAAGAACAATATTTACCATCTTTTTCAGGTGATCAAATCCCATCTACTATGATAGGTTGTTCATTATCTATTGCTGATAAAATAGACACTTTATCAGGTATGTTTTTTATTGGTAAAACACCTAACTCAGAAAAAGATCCGTTTGCTTTAAGACGATTAGCTATAGGAATTCTGCGTATTATTATAATGAAAAATATACCGTTAGATTTAAAAGATTTAATTAACAAAAGTCTTGACGTATATAATAAAAACCATACTAATAATTTATTTTTATATGATAAAATAATCAAATTTTTTATTACAAGACTAATCCATTGGTATGAAAAAAAAGGATATGATATAAAAATTATAAAATCAGTACTATCATTTAAACCAACGCAACCAATAGATATTGATAAAAAAATAAAATCTATCGCTTTTTTTCAAAAATTAGATTATTCACAATCAATAATATTATCTGTAAAAAGAATATCTAATGTTTTAAAAAAAGAAAAAGTAAAAATTACTGGAGATATCAATATAAAATTAATTAAAAAAATAGAAGAAAAAATGTTATTAAATCAAATGAATAATTTTAATATATGTACAAAAAAACTGTTTAAAGAAAAAAAATATAAGGAAATTCTATTAGAAATAAAAGAATTTGAACAACCTATAAATAACTTCTTCAGTAAAGTACAAATATATGATATTAATTCAGAAACACGAAAAAATAGATTAATTTTACTAAAAAAATTAGAAGAAATGTTTTATAAAATTACTAATTTTTCTTATTTATATTAAAAAAAAAGAAATAATTATAAAGATTTTAGAGTACCTTTTGGTAATGATGATGCTATAAAATCTTTTTTTATAAATACTTCTGTATTATCATTTAATTGAAGTGCAATATATCCATTTTTTGTGATTTTATTTATTCTTCCTAATAAGCCGCTAGTTGTTATGACTTCATCTCCTTGACTTAGAGAATCCATAAGGTTTTTATGTTCTTTATCTTTCTTTTGTTGAGGGCGAAAGAGCATAAAATAAAAAATTAATAAAAATATTACAAGCATGAATATAAGAGAATATGAATTGCCTTCTGATGACTGATTTACTGCAGCATGAGCGCTTTGAATAAAAAAATTCATATATTATTTTCCTTATATTTTATATAGTTTGTTTTTGATTATAAAAATTCAAAACAAATTGATCAAATGTATTATTTTTTATTGCATTTCTTATATTAAACATTAACTTTTGGTAATAATGTAAATTATGTATTGTATTTAAACGGGCTCCTAATATTTCATTACAAGAATCTAAGTGATGTAAATAAGATCTTGTATAATGTTTACAAGTATAACAAGTACAAGTCTGATCTAATACAGACAAATCTTTTTGATATTTTTTGTTTCTAATTTTAATTACACCATTAGTAACAAATAAATATCCATTTCTAGCATTCCTAGTGGGCATTACACAATCAAACATATCTATACCACGACTTACTCCTTCTACTAAATCTTCTGGTTTACCTACTCCCATTAAATATCTAGGTTTATTTTTTGGCATTTGAGGACAAATATGTTCTAACATTTTATGTAATTCTTTTTTAGATTCTCCAACAGCTAAACCACCTAATGCATATCCATCAAAATCTATTTTCATTAATTCTTGAAGTGAGATGTCTCGTAAAGATGGATATACTCCTCCATGAACAATACCAAATAATAAATTTTTGTTTTTGTATAAATCAAAATATAAACGACTTTTTTTTGCCCAATACAAAGATCTTTCCATTGCATTTTTTGTTTGTTCCCAATGACGAGTATATGCAATACATTGATCAAAGATCATAACAATATTAGAACCTAAATCTAACTGAATTTTCATGGAAATTTCCGGAGTTAAAAAAAAATTTTTACCATTAATATGATTTTTAAACAAAACTCCTTCCTTATCAACTTTGCAAAATTTTGAAAGACTAAAAACTTGAAATCCTCCAGAATCAGTTAGAATAGGTCCAGACCAATTCATAAAATCATGTAAAGTTCCATGTAATTTAATAATCTCTTGTCCAGGTCTCAAATGTAAATGAAAAGCGTTCGCTAAAATAATTTCACTACCTGTTTCTTTAATTTCTTCTATACTAAGGCTTTTTACTGTACCATAAGTACCAACTGGCATAAAAATAGGCGTTTCTATTATATCCTTATCAAAAATAAATCCACCATATCTAGCATTACCATCGTAATGAAAAACTTGAAAATTCATTTTTTCTCCATAATATTTTTATTTTTCAAATATTACTTTATAACTTTTTCATATGGTGCATGCGTGTTATACGTTATGTACATGGCATCACCATAACTAAAAAAATTATATTTGTTTCTTATAGCTTCATCATAAGCATACATAGTATTTTTATATCCTAAAAAAGAAGATACTAACATAATCAGAGTAGATTCAGGTACATGAAAATTAGTAATTAATGCATCGACAACATTATGTTTATAACCAGGATATATAAAAATATCAGTATTACCTGTAAAATTTTTTTTATCATGCCATTGAGAAGAATGATATACACTCTCTAAAGCACGAAGCGTACTAGTCCCAACTGCAATAACACGCCCACCTTTTTTTTTACATAATTGAATTTTTTCAATTAACACAGAAGAAACTTCAACTAATTCAGAATGCATAATATGCTCTTTAATATTAGACGTTCTAATAGGTTCAAAAGTTCCAGAACCTATATGTAATGTTACATAATCTATATCTACTCCTTTTTTATAAAGACAATCTAATAACGGCAAATCAAAATGCAATCCAGCAGTAGGAGCTGCAATAGAACCTATTTTCTTTTTATATACAGTTTGATATAATTCTGAATCTAATTCAGATGCAAATCTTTTAATATAAGGAGGTAGAGGAATATGTCCAATTTTATAAATAATTTCAATAGAGGAAGTAATATTGCTATGGAATAAAATTTCAAAAAAAGTATCTCTATAATTAACTATAGAACTTTTAATTTCGTGATTTTTTCCAAAAAAAATCTCACTGCCAATATTAATATTTTTAGAATTTTTAATTTTTACTAAAATTCTGTTAAAATCTATTATTCGTTCAACTAAAAATTCAATTTGTCTACCATTTTTGTTATATCCAAAAAATCGAGCTGGGATAACTTCAGTATCGTTTAAAATAATTAAATCATTAGAATCAATTTTATCAATAATATCAGAAAAACGTTTGTGAGATATTTTTCCATTTTGTCCATTTATCATCATTAAACGACATTGACTTCGAACAAAACAAGGGTAAAAAGATATAAGTGATTTTGGTAAAACAAAAGAAAAATCAGAAAGTTGCATATCTTACTTCTTATCAAAAAAAAGAAAAAAATTTTTATAACATAAAATAAATATTATTGTTTTTTATTTGACAAATAACTCTTAATTCTACTTTTTAATTTTTGACCAGCTTTGAAAGTGACTACTCGTCTAGCTGTTATAAGAACAGCTTCTCCTGTTCGGGGATTTCTGCCAGGACGTTCTTTTTTATCTTTTAATTCAAAATTTCCAAATCCAGACAATTTAACATTTTCTCCTTTTTCTAATGATTTTCTTACTTCTTCAAAAAAAAATTCTACAAATTTTTTTGAATCTTTTTTAGTTAATTGTAATTTTTCAAATAAATTTTCTGAAATTGCAGCTTTTGTAAGCACCATAAATTTATTTCCTTAAAATAACTTGAAATATTTTCTTTAATGCTCCTATGCAATCATTCATCATTAAATTAATTTCATTTTCTTGTAAAGTTCTTTTTCTATTTTGAAAAACAAAACTAATACCTAAACTTTTTTTATTAAAAAATTCTTCACAAGAATATAGATCAAAAATATTAATCTCTACTACTGTTTTAACAAAAAATTTTTTACATGCATTAATAATATCAGATACCGCAATATCGTCTGATATTAATATTGCAATATCTCTTCTAATAGAAGGAAATTTTGAAACTTCTTGAATTTTTGATGGCTTAACATATGAAAAATGATTTAATAATATTTCGAATAAAAATGTCGCACTATTTACGTTTAACTCCTTTTCTAATCTTGGGTCTACAGCACCAATGCTACCAATAAAATTATTCTTAAAATATATAGATGCACTTTGTTCTGGATGTAGCCCATGAATCTTTGAAGGTCTAAAATCTATGTCTTCTAATCCACATATTTGTTCTAATACAGATTCTAAGTCACCTTTTAAATCATAAAAATCTACTTTTCTTATTTCATGAGAATACCAATTTTCTTTAATATAATCACCGCTAATTACTCCTGATAAAAACATCTTTTGTTGAACTCCAAGATTAGATTTTTTATCAACTGAAAAACAAAGACCTCTTTCAAAAAAACGAACGTTCTTTTGTTGACGATTTTTATTGTAAGAAACGGTTTTAAGTAAACCAGGCCATAATGATGAGCGCATACATGACATATCTTGAGAAATAGGATTAGATAATAATATTTTTTTATTATTTGGAAACATGATATCTTGTATGATTGGATCAACAAATCCATAAGTTATAACTTCATAATAACCTTTATTAATTAATATAATAGCAGATTTATCTAAAAACAAATTAGTTAATTCACTTTTTTTAGTAAAATTTATTGATCCTTGTAAAGGACTTAAGGAAATATTGTTATAACCATATATTCTAAGTATATCACTTATTACATCTTCTTCAATAAGTATATCAAATCGCCAACTAGGAGGAATCACATCCCAATATTTTTTTTCAAAAACTAATTTATATTCTAGATTATGTAAAATATTCATAATAAAATCTTTTTGAATAATTTTACCAGTAATTTGATTCAATGTCTCATGATGTAATCGTATTGAATTATTAATTGACGATAACAATGAAACATTATTTTTTTTATTACTAATAGGACCGGGTTTACCACCACATATCTTTATAATTAAATCTGTTGCATATTCAACAGCATAATTTTGCAAGCAAGGATCAATACCATATCTGTAATATTCTAATACCTTGTTAGAATTTATTTTCTTAAGTATATTAATAATCATTTTTTTATCAATTAAAAATGTACTCAAAAATATGTTTTTAGTATTTTTATTGATTTCCGAACTATAAGAATTTATATTACCAGGAATAGACAATATTTTATATTTATCAGAAAAAACTAATATTTCTTCATTTAAATTTACTTGAATGTTATCTTTTAAAATTATTTTTTCTTGATTATCTGCCATTCTTATAATAATACGATCATTAATGTCATCTGCATCTAATGCATTTAATGGTTGTCCAAGCTCAATCAATACATAATGTATAATATTTGTAATAATATTTTCAGATAAACTATTAGATAGAAATAATTTTTTTTTCATCCAAAAAGGAGTATCAATATTTACATTAACATTTTGAATAATTCTTCCAATATAATCAATAGATATTTTTTTGTTTTTAATATCAATATCAATCTTTTTTTGTGTATCTATAGAAATTAATTTATTTTTTAAAGGCGCTATTTTTAAGTTATTTATAGCTGCAATATTACGTGCTATTCCTAAAATACTTAAACCATCTGGACGATTTGAGGTAACAGATACTTGAACAATATTGTCTTTTAATATTAAATAATCATTCACATCAACACCTAAAGGTACTTCTTTAGAAAATTCAATAATTCTATTACTTTTAACACTGTCAAATAAACCTAATTCAAAAAAAGAACATAGCATTCCTTCTGAGAATTCTCCTTTAAAAAATTTTCGATCAATTTTAATATTTTGAGGTAAAATCGCTCCAACAAGAGCAAGTGCAACTTTAATATTATTACGACAGTTAGATGCTCCACATATAATATTTAATAATTTTTCATTACCGATATCTACTTTTAATATTTTTAAATTATTAAATTTAGGATGAAGAATACATTGTACAATTTGACCAACCACCACACCACTAAATATAGGTTGGAATTTTTCTATAGATTCTACTTCTATACCTGAACTGGAAATTTGATCATATAAAACACTACGATCTACTTTTGGATTTATCCATTCAAGCAACCACTTTTCACTAAATTTCATTTGATCTTCTCACTAATTATATTTAAATTGTTTTAAAAATCTTATATCATTTTCAAAAAAAGATCGAAGATCAGAAACTCCATAACGCAACATAGTAATTCTTTCAATACCTATTCCAAAAGCACAAGCAGAATATAAACTAGAATCAATATTTACGTTTTTTAAAACTTGAGGATGCACCATTCCACATCCTAATATTTCTAATGATTTTCCATCATCATTAATAATATCTACTTCTGCAGAAGGTACAGTAAAAGGAAAATATGATGGACGAAATTTAATAACAATTTTTTTACCAAAAAAATCATATAAAAAATTATATATAATCCATTTTAAATGTGAAAAGTTAATATTTTTATCAACTATTAAACCTTCAATTTGATGAAACATAGGTGTATGTGTAACATCATAATCATTACGATAAACTTTTCCAGGAAAAATAAATCTAATTGGAGGCTTTTCTTTTTTCATAATTCTAATTTGCATACTTGAAGTTTGAGTTCTTAATAAACGATTGCTATCAAGCCAAAAAGTATCATGAGTATCACGTGCTGGATGATTTTTAGGAATATTTAAAGCATCAAAATTATGATATTCATCTTCTATTTCAGGACTATTTATTGCTTGGAAACCTAGCTTTAAAAAAAAATTATTAACAGAATTAATAGTATGTGTAATAGGATGTAAAGAACCCTGATGCACACGACGTCCAGGAAGAGAAATATCAATTTTTTCTTTTTGAATGCGTTGATTTAACATGATTAAATTTAATTCTTTATCTTTTTTATTAATTTCACTAATAATGTTTTTTTTTATATGATTAATCATCATACTGTATTTTTTTTTTTCTTCAAAAGAAAAATATTTTATGTTTCTTATATAAGAGTTTAAAATTCCTTTTTTACCTAAATACTTAATACGAATTGCATTTAATTGATTAGACGTATTAGTATTGTTTATATCTGTTGTAATAGTACTAAATAATTTGTTTAAATTTAACATTTTATGTTCTTATATAATTTATTTTTTAATTATATATTTAAAATACTAAAAAAGCTCCCATAAAGGAAGCTCATTTTTTAAAAATATATGGTTAAAATAAAATGCATTAAGTAATTTGTAAAACTATAAAATATTTATTTTAATAATTATTAATAATAGAAAGGAGGAAATTCTAATTCCTCCTCTTAATATCATTAAAATACATTATTTATAATAAAGCTTCCTTTGCCTTTTCAATTAATGCATTAAATGAAAATATATCAAATATAGCAATGTCAGATAATACTTTTCGATCAATGTTAATTGAAGCTTTTTTTAAACCAAACATAAAATTACTATAAGACATTTGACTTTGACGAACTGCAGCATTTATACGTGAAATCCATAACTGTCGGAATTGTCTTTTTCTTTGACGTCTATCACGATAAGCATACTGACCAGCTTTAATTACTGCTTGATACGCAACTCTATAAATACGAGAACGCGCTCCATAATAACCTTTTGCTTGTTTTAAAATTTTTTTGTGACGAGCATGAGCGACTACACCACGTTTTACACGAGCCATTGATGCTCTCCTGTTCGTAAAATCTTAATAAAATGAATTTACGCATACGGTAAAAAAGATTTAACTCTATCTATATCTCCTGTCGATACTAAAATCTTAGGACGAAGATGACGTTTTTTACTTGTTGTTTTTTTAGTTAAAATATGACGTAAATTTGCTTGTTTACGCTTAAATTTACCAGATGCAGTTTTTTTAAAACGTTTAGCTGCACTTTTTAAAGTTTTAATTTTTAGCATAAAATATTTCATTTAAATTATAAAAAGAAAAATATAAGAAATTATTGAAAATAAATCATATATTTATATTTAAAACATCTAGTCAAAAATTACTATTTTTTCTTTGGTGCTAAAATCATAATCATTTGACGACCTTCAATTTTAGATGGAAATGATTCAACAACTGCCAAGTCAATTAAATCATTTTTTACTCGATTTAAAACATCTACACCTATTTTTTGATGCGCCATTTCGCGACCACGAAATCGCAAAGTGATTTTTGCTTTGTCACCGTCTTCTAAAAATCGTATTAAATTACGTAATTTAACTTGATAATCGCCTTCGTCTGTTCCAGGCCGAAATTTTATTTCTTTTATCTGAATCACTTTTTGTTTTTTTTTCTGCTCTTTAGAAGATTTACTTTTTTCATAAAGAAATTTTCCATAATCCATAATACGACAAACTGGAGGTTCAGCATTAGGACTTATTTCTACTAAATCTAACCCTAATTCTTCAGATTTTTCTAAAGCTTCTCTTAAATGAACTATACCAATCTGATTACCTTCAACGTCTGTGAGACGAACTTTAACAGCTCGTATTTCGCCATTAATTCGATTAGGACGTGTTAATTGAATTCGTTTTCCACCTTTAATACTTTATTCCTCCATTTGATAAAAGTTACGCTCGACAATTTCTTTTTGTAACTTTTTAATAAAAATATCAATGTCAATCATTCCAAAATTATGACCATTTCTACTTCTAACAGAAATTTTGTTAGATTGTATTTCTTGTGTACCACAAATTAATATGTATGGAATTCGACGTAATATATGTGTCCGAACTTTAAAACCTATTTTTTCATTTCTTAAATCAGATTCTACACGAATATTAGCATCAGAAATTTTTTTAAATAATTGTTTTACATAATTTGTACTATTATCAGAAATACTAATAATTACTACTTGTATTGGAGACAACCATGTTGGTAAATTACCTGAAGATTCTTCAATTAATATACCAATAAAACGCTCTATTGAACCTAATATAGCTCGATGAATAATGATAGGCACTTTACGTTCGTTATTTTCATCAATATAAAATGATTTTAAACGTAACGGTAAATAAAAATCAAGTTGAATAGTCCCACATTGCCAGTTTCTATCTAAAGAATCTTGTAAAATAAACTCAATTTTAGGTCCATAAAATGCACCTTCACCTAATTGATATTCAAATGATAAATGATTTTCTATTAGCATATCAGACAAATCTTTTTCTGATTTATCCCACATAGAGTCAGATCCAATACGTTTTTCTGGACGAGTGGAAAGTTTAACTAATATTTTTTTAAAATTAAATATACTATACATATCATATATCATTTTAATACAATTATTAATTTCAGGACGTACTTGTTCGGGAGTACAAAATATATGAGCATCATCTTGAGTAAAATTTCGTACTCTCATAAGACCGTGTAAAGCACCTGATGGTTCATTACGATGACAACTTCCAAATTCTGCCATACGAATAGGTAAATCTCGATAAGATTTTAATTTATTGTTAAAAATCTGAACGTGTCCAGGACAATTCATAGGTTTGATACAATATTCTCGATGTTCTGATAATGTTGTAAAAATTGCATTTTTATAATTGTCCCAATGCCCACTTTCTCTCCATATTAATTTATCTATTAATAATGGTGTTTTAACTTCTTTATATTTATATTCGTTTAATTTTTCTCGAACAAAATTTTCTAATTCATTAAATAAAATCCAACCATTGTGATGCCAAAAAATCATACCTGGAGATTCTTCTTGCATATGATATAATTCAAGAATTTTTCCAATCTTTCTATGATCTCTTTTTTCTAATTCATTTAAATAATTTAAATGTTTTTCTAATTCTATTTTATTAGACCAAGCAGTACCATAAACACGCTGTAGCATCTTATTTTTTTTATTACCTTGCCAATAAACTCCTCCAATTTTTTGTAATTTAAAATATTTACAAAATTTTATATTAAAAGCTTGCATTCCTATATCAATATCTACATAATTTTCATGATAATATAAAGAAACATTATTTTTTTGACTAAAAATTTTATGAATTAAAGATATTTTATATTTTTCAGAACATTTTTCAAAAATTTCAAGTGCTTGAGAAAAAGAAACTATTTTATTAAAAATATAATATTCTTTTTGTATAAATTGATTCATCTTATTTTCTAATAATAAAAGATCTTTTTTTAAAATATTTTCTTCTGCATCTAAATCACAATAAAATCCATTTCCTGAAATATTACTTTCAGCAATTTGAGCAAGAGGCCATATATTTTTTATAGCATAACTTAAAAGTTGTGCACAAGAATATCGAATAACGTTTAATGCTTGATTATCTTTTCTACTAATAAATTTTATAGTAGAATCTTTGGTGATTAAAGTATTTAAATTTGAAAAACGATTATCAACAGAAATTGCAATAATAGATTTTATAATACTAGGTTTTTTACGTTTAATAATCTCTATCAATGGAACAGAATGCTCGTACACCTGTTGACTTCCATCACAAAATCTTATTAGAGGCATTCTTTAAATCCTCAATTCAAAATATCAATTGTTTATTATCTCAAAAAAAAATAATTGTACGTAGTGTCAACTTTTAGATAAGATATTATCTTATCTAAAATAATAAAAAGTTTTATATTCACCAAAAGGTGCTAGCCAAATTTTTTTTGACTAGCATATAAATTAAAAACGAGTGTCTACAGCATCTGCTAATTGTTTAATAATCAAAGTACTATCTTTCCAATTTAAACAAGCATCAGTAATTGATTTTCCATATATTAATGGTTTATTATTAATGACTTGTTGAAAACCTTCTTCTAAAAAACTTTCAATCATAACACCAAATATAGCTTGAGAACCATTAGCAATTTGATTAGAAACAGATTTAGCAACATTCTTTTGACGAAGATGTTCTTTTAAACAATTACCATGACTAAAATCAATCATTAAATATTCTGATAAACCAAATTCACGTAAATGTTTTACTGCTGAATTAATATCGTCTGCATGATAATTAGGTGAACGACCACCTCTCATAATAATATGTCCATAAGGATTACCACTAGTATGATTGATTGTCATTTGTCCATTTTTATTAGGCGCTAAAAATAAATGTCTAACTTGTGCTGCACGAATAGCATCAATTGCAATTCGTATATTTCCATCAGTACCATTTTTAAAACCGACTGGACAAGAAAGAGCAGATGCCATTTCTCTATGAATTTGACTTTCAGTTGTTCTGGCTCCAATGGCTCCCCAACTAATTAGATCCGCAATAAATTGGCCTATAACCATATCAAGAAATTCTGTTGCTGCAGGCATACCTAATGTATTTATATCTAATAATAACTTACGAGCAACCGCTAATCCATGATTAACTCGAAAACTACCATTTAAATCAGGATCTGAAATTAATCCTTTCCAACCAACAACTGTTCTTGGTTTTTCAAAATATGTACGCATTATAATTTCAAGACGATCTTTATATTTCACACGTAGTTCATATAATCGATGTGCATACTCTACTGCAGCAATAGGATCATGAACTGAACATGGTCCTATTACAACAAGTAATCGTAAATCTTCTCCAGTCATAATACGAGCAATATTTTGTCTTGTTGTAATAACATTATCCATGATATCTGAAGTAATAGAATATTGCTTTGCTAATTCAAATGGAGTTACTAATGGATCAATTCGTATTGTACGTAGTTCATCTGTTTTTTTCATTTTTTTCTCTAAATGAATTTTTTGTTCTGGAAAGAATGGCAAGATGTGATAACAATTACAAAAAACTAATTAGGTACAAGTTTCTCTGTAATATTTTTTAAAATACCTATATAGAAAAAATTTCATAATGTTTGAAAGTAGAAATTTTAATAGTATACTTTAAATAAAATGATAAAATTTTAACTAGGAAATAAAATGGAAACTAAATTTTTAAAAGAAATATTATTTTTTTTTGATTAATTATTAAATATGATTAAATAATATTTATATTATCATAATTTAGATTATGTTGAATTAAAAGTATTTATTCTATGCATTATGTTTCTATCAACAAAAATTTATTTTAATGATGTATTTTCTAAAATAGATGCAATAGAAGTACCGTACATCCATGATATTATTAAACGATAAAATATTACTAATACAACCGGACCAATAAATAAACCAATTATTCCAAAAGCTAATAAACCACCAATCACTCCAGATAAAATTAATAAAATCGGTAAATCTGCTCCCATTCGTATAAAAAATGGTCTAAGTATATGATCTAGTACGAATACAAGACAACTCCAAATTAATAATATTGTCCCCCAAGTAGTATCATTATTCCAATAAAGCCATATAATAGAAGGTATTAAAATAGGTAGTGGTCCTAATTGCACTAAACAAGAAAAAACAATTATTATCATTAACAATCCCCAGTAAGGAACACCAGAAATTAATAATCCTATACCAGACAATATAGCTTGAATTAGAGCAGTGACTGCTACACCTAAAGCGACAGCTCTTACAGCTTGAACAGCTAAAAAAATAATTGGATCTCCATTTTTTTTACTAAGACGACATGCAAAATGACGAATGGATTTACTGATTTTTTCACCATTCCAGTACAACAATATACTAAATAAGAGCATTAACATTAAATGTACAACAAAAAGACCACAATTCTTAGCTTGAAGGATAATAAATTCAGTTGTACGTCCCATATAAGGTCGCACTTCACGAATTAATTCGCCTCCATCACCAGATAATAAATCTTGATAACTTATAAACATTTTTTTACCAATAAGAGGAATATCTTGAAGCCAAACTAATTCTGGAAATTCTAAATTATTTGAACTAAACCAATGAATAAGAGGAATACTTGTTGAAATTAAACTATTAACTAAAAAAAATACTGGAATAATAAATAAAAGAAGCAAAATAATAATCATTATTGCCACTGCAAAACAACGTTTACCACCTAAAAATTTTTGTATTTTTAACATTAAAGGCCAAGTCGCAATTACAATCATACTAGCCCAAGAAAATCCTAATATAAATGGATGTATTACTAAAAAACTTATCACACCCATAGAAATAATAAATATCAGTGATAAAATAGACTGCGATAAATCCATTTTTTCTTTTGGATTTTGCATATAATTGTTTTACCTCAATATTTTTATAAAAAAATTTTTTATTTCTTTAAAATATGAAATAATTATAGCATTAAAATTTATAAAAATAATTAATAAAAAGAATATTCTTTAATATGTAACAAATATTTTTTATGATGATACATATATTTTCAAAGAGAGAATGGCATGAACAAAATTGATATCGATACTTGTTTTTCAAATAAAAATGTATGGAAAAAAATTTCAATAACTGACAGCGCTGTCAAACAAATTTTGTTTTTAATTAATAAAGATCCTAATAACAAAGGCATAAAATTAGGTATAAAAAAGTCAGGATGTGCAGGATTTCGATACACTATGAAATTAATTAAACATTCAGATCTAAATAAAAACAACGATATAAAAGAAATAATATTCTTTTATAAAAGTATTCTTATATATATTTCTTCTAAAGAAATATCATTTTTAGAAGGATTGAAAATAGATTTTATAGAAAACAATATTAATAAAATATTCAAATTTTATAACGCTAAATTAGAAACATTTTGTGGTTGTGGTGAAAGTTTTTCTATTAACAACTAGACTACCAACAAAGCAGACAGTGTTTTTTTTTCCCTCTAGATAATAAAGTAAATTTTCCAAATAATTTATCATTGTTATTAAATATATGATTTTTATTAATTTTTTTAGTGTTAATAGATATAGCATTAGAAGTTATCATATATTTTGCCTGCGTTTTAGATTTAGATAATGCAGATAAAACTAGTGCTTCTTGTAAATCATGCATATGATCTATATGAATTGATGGTATGCCATCTTGTTTTAGTTGTTGTAAATCAGATTCTTGAATATGATTAATATTTTTTAAAAAAAGAAATTCTGTAATTCTTTCTACTGCTAATAATTTTTCTTCTCCATGTACAAAACGAGTAATATTTTTAGCAAGAAAGGATTTATCATGTATAATTTGATTATTAATATTTTTTTGTTTTTCTCTTTTTTCTATTTCTGCTAAACTAATAAAAGTAAACATTCTTAAAAAATTATAAACATTAGAATCATCTATATTTATCCAAAATTGATAAAATTTATATGGACTAGTTTTATCCGCATCTAACCAAACAGTACCTGATTCTGTTTTTCCAAATTTAATTCCATTAGACTGGATAAGAAGAGGTACTGTTAAACCATATACTTCTTTCTTTAATTTTCGATGTATTAAATTCATTCCTGAAGAAATATTACCCCACTGATCAGAGCCCCCAATTTGCAATTGTACTTGGTGATTTTTGTTTAAAATAAAAAAATCATATGCTTGCAATAAATTATAAGAAAATTCTGTAAATGAAATTCCTTGATCAGGTCTCTTAATACGCTGTTTAACTGCTGATCGATTTATCATAGCATTAATTGAAAAATATTTTCCTATATCGCGTAAAAACGATAAGATATTCATATTATAAAACCAAGTGTTATTATTTAATAATAAAACAGGATGTTCTTGATCTTTAATATTTAAAAAATAGGAAATTTGATTACTAATTTTATCTGTCCATATATTAATATTATTAATATCATGAAATACTCTTTCTTTTATTTTAAAACTTGGATCTCCAATTAAACTTGTAGCTCCTCCTATTAATACTATAGGTTTATGACCTGCCATCTGAAATCTTTTCAAAGTAATTAAAGGTAAAAGATGACCGATATGTAAACTTTCTTCTGTAGGATCAAAACCGCAATAAACGGCAATAGAATGATTTTTAATGAGTTTATTTAAGTTGTCTTCATTTGTAACATGAGATATTAAACCTCGATTTCGTAATTCGTTAATTAAATTAAATTTACTCATTAAAAACCTCATTTTTAATATTTATTTTTTTTTTTAATTTAAAAAAAAATGTTTTTCTTGTAGTGTTATTTTTTATATTTTATTTTTAAAGTATTTTATGATAATTTTATAAGAACTTCAATGCAGAAAAGATAGAATTATTTTTTATAATATATTCTATATAATTTTTTTAAATTGGCTCTATATCTATAAACCATTTCACTTTTTTAGCAATAGAAAAATAATTAATTAAATCAATGCACTCATTTAATAAATTATTAAGATATATATGTGAAGAACATTGAATTAATAATTGATGAACATGTTTTTTATTTTTTAAAAAACAAGAAGGATGAGGACCTACATACCATAAAAAACAATTATATTTTTTAGATTTTTTTTTTAAAATGCTGAACATCAAATTCAAAAAAATCATATTTCTTTTAGGATCGATACTTTCAGAATAAATTATACTTTGAACACTCCAAGGAGGTAATAAAAATTTTTTTCTAATTGATAAAATTTTATTAGCAAAAGAAAAATATCCATTATTATATAATTCTTTTAAATTTAAATCATTAGAAAATGATGTTTGTATCAATATCTTCAATGATTTTGTATTCTTTTTAGATAATTTTCTTAAATTCATATAAAATTGAGCAAAATATTCTATAGCACGAAACTGAAAAGAAAAAAAATAATTATCAATACACGTTAAACTAATTAGTTTAACATAAGGAAAATAATAATTATGAACAATATCTTCTGTTGAAAAAATAATATATGGGTTAGAACTAAAAAATTCAAAAGATTTTTTATCAATTACATTTTTATTAATTTTTTTTTTATTTAATAAAAAAAACAATGGTTTTTTAGGAAAAATTTCTTGTATTTTGTTTTTAACGTTCTCTATTCCTATATTTTTTATTATTAAAGATAAAGATTTACAATGATAACAAAATAATGGTTGTTTTATTTTAATTAAACAAAATCTACAAAACAAAATATTATGATATTGGTTAACTTCAAAATAATTATTACAATTAACACATGTCAATACAAATTTACAACAATTACAAATTAATACTAAAAAAGATAAACTAAAATTATTTAAAATAAATAATACCTGCTTTTTTTTAAAATTATTATTCACTTCATGAATTAATGAACTAGATAAACTAAATTTTATTTTTTCTTTTTTTAAATCAATAATATCATCATTAAAATGCCTAATATTATTACGTTTCTTAATTTCTATATAAAAACATTTTTTTAAAAAAATATTATGTAATGTTTTTAATGAAGGAGTATCTGAATCTAAAACAACAGGTATATTTTCCTTATATGCTCTTAGTATTCCTATATCTCTCACGTTGTATCTACAGTGATCTGTTTTTTTATAATTTAAATCATGCTCTTCAAGAATAATGATCAATCCTAACTTCAAAAAAGGTAAAAATATACTTTTTTTAGTACCTATGACAATAGAATTTTCACCTTTTTTTATTCGCATCCAATTATTTAAATATTGCATATTAGTTAATTTTGAATGCATGCTATCAATAGTAATATTAAAAAATTTATTTAAAAATACAAAAATTATTTTTATATCCTTAAAATAAGGAACTATAATTAAAATTTGCATATTATTATTTAATACAAAATCAATTAATCCTAAATAAAATTTCACTTTTTCGTATAGGCTAATTTTAGTTAACAACCAAGATGAAAATTGTTTTTTTATCATAATATTATTAATACAATCTAAAATTTTTTTATTTAAAAAAAATTTTTTTTTACTTTTACAAATATATGTATGTTTTAATAAAGGTTTAAAATAAAGACTTTTTCTACATAGCCCCTCTATTTCTAAATTTTTTAAAATATTTTTACATATGTTGTATCTTTTTAATTCAGAGCTTAAAATATTTTTCTGTTTTAAAAAAATTAAAGTGCTGAGTTTTTTTGTTTTTTTTAAAACACTCTTACAATCTGTTTCTTGACCTTTTTTAGTTATAATCCACTCATAAATATATGTATCTTTTGGTAAATATTTATTACGCAATAATCTTGGCAAAATAGAAAAAAATAAATTTCCAATAAAACATTGATAATTCCTATTTATCCAAAAAATAATATCTAATAAAATATTAGTATACAAAGATTGAGTATCAATTAATGATTTAACAAATTTAAAATTTAATTGTCTTATATCTTCTATCTCATAAAATGAAACAACAATACCTACAATATCTTTAGATCGAAAAGGAACGACTATTCTTCCACCAATAATAGGATACATTATATCAGACATGAAATATTTAAAACGTTGTCGAATAGAAAACGGTAAAACTACTTCTACAATAATCACTTATATACCTATAAAAAATTTTTTTTATTAAATTCACATAGCTGAGCTATTAAACATATATTACATTTTACTTTACGTGCAGTACAAACATAGCGACCATGTAATACAAACCAAGAATGAATTTTAAATTTAAAAAAATTAGGAACTACTTTCATTAATTTATTTTCCACTTCTTTTACATTTTTACCTGTAGCAAAATTAGTGCGATTTGCAACTCTAAATACATGAGTATCTACAGCAATAGTATTTTTATTAAATAATACATTTAAAATAATGTTAGCTGTTTTTCTTCCTACACCTGGTAAAGACTCTAATTCGATTCGATTGTTTGGAATTTTTCCATTGTATTTATATAAAATTAAAAAAGAAGTCCGAATAATATTTAATGCTTTAATATTATACAATCCAATGTTTTTAATATAACTTTTAAGATTCGCTAAACCTAAACATAAAATACGTTCAGGAGTGTTTGCTATTTTAAATAATTTTTTAGTAGTTTTATTAACAATCGCATCAGTAGACTTGGACGAAAGAATTACAGATAATAATAATTCAAAATCAGAAGAAAAAATTAATTCTATTTGCGGATTTGAATTATGAGTGTGAAACAATGATAAAATTTTGTAACGTTTTTCTTTGTTCATAATTCAATTATTTTTTTATTTTATTTATGCAAGAACATTTTACATGAGTTAAAATAGTACTTTTTTTATTTTTTAAATCTATAAAATTTTTAATAGCAATTACACATCCTAATATAAAAAAACCACCTGGAGGAGCAATAGCTAAAAACGTTGTAAAATTTTTATCAAAAATTTTGATAAAAAAAGAACTATCTATACAATAAATTATTTTATTAAAACCAAAAAATAATGTTCCATTACCTAATATTTCTCTTATAGAACCGATTAAAAACATAGAAAGCGTTGAACCTAAACCAATTAAAAATCCATCTAAAAAAGATACTAATATAGAATTTTTATATGCAATGCAATCAGCTCTACCTATAATAATACAATTAGTTACTATTAATGGAATGAAAACACCTAGTGCCTGATATAAATCAAATGCATAAGCATGAATCAACATTTCTATAGATGTAACAATAGAAGAAACTATCATCATATAAATAGGAATTCTTATATCTTTAGGTATATTTTTTTTAAAAATAGAAATAACTGTATTAGTAAGTGTTAACACTAAAGTAGTTGTAATTCCTAAACCGATAGCATTAGTAGCATTCGTTGTCATTGCCAAAACCGGACATAATCCTAATAATTGAACTAAAGAAGAATTATTTTTCCATAGTCTATTATTTAAAAAATTTTTAATTGTCATAAACGTGTTCATTAAAAAAATGAAAAATAGATGGTATAGTTTTAATAAAAACTACTGTTCTTTTAACAGAATTAGTAACAGATTGCGGCGTTATTGTAGCACCTGTAAATTGATCAATTTTTCCTCCATATTTCTTTAATAAAAAATTCTTATCTGCTATAGAAGATACACGCATATTAGTAAAAATTTTAATCCAATTCGACACAGATAATTCAATTTTATCTCCAATTCCTGGAGTTTCTTTATGCGAGATGACTCTTACACCAATAATTTTTCCATCAAAATATGCAGCAACCAACATATTAATAGAACCAGAGTAACCATCAGGAGCAGTCGTTTCAACAATTGCTGCTTCTGGTTTATTATTTTTAATACTAAATAATAACCATAAATTGTGTGTTTTATTATTTCCTAAAAATTTGTTTTTTATTTTGTATAATTTTTTTGTAAATCTCTGACATATTTGTTTAGGAATAACTTGTTGTAACAAAATTTTTTTTTCTTGTTCTTTTTGGTAAATTATTTTATTTTTTGTTATACTATTTATTAATACTGTGCCAGCTACACATACCGTAGAAAATAGACTAATCAAGAAAGCATTTTTTAATATTTTTTTTCTTGTTTTCATGTATTATTATGACCGTATCCAGATGTTTTTATATAATGATCAATTAATGGTACTAACATATTTGATAATAATACTGCAAAAGCGATTCCATCTGGATATTCGCTATAATTACGAATAATCCAAACTAAAAAACTCATAATAACACTAAATATTATTTTGCCCAAATTAGTACAAGCAGTAGTAACTGGATCTGTAGAAATAAAAAAAGCACATATCATCGTCCCTCCAGAAAAAAGATGAATCAATGGCGACATAAACAAATCTTGTGAATAAAAATAAGTAACACTCGATAAAAAACCTAAAAAAAACAAAAATACTATAGAAATACGCCAACAAATAATTCTTTGAAATAATAAAAATATTCCACCTAGAAAAAAACTTATATTAATATATATTGAACTTTTTCGAAAAGAAATTTTCTTATGATGTACTATCTTTTCTTCTGTATAATCATTATTTTGAAAATGAGATTTAATCTTAAAATTGTTTAAAGGAGTAGCTTCTGTAAAATTATCAATAAAAATATTTGAATTATTCAGTGTACTTTTATTAGAAAAAATAACATTGAAAGATTGCTTCATGTCTTTTACATAAGATATATCCGAACTCATTTCATTCCAATTATTCATATGAATAGGAAAAGATATTAACAATACTGCATAACCAACCATAGCTGGATTGAATATATTTTGACCAAGTCCACCATATAAATGTTTACCAACAAGAACAGAAAAAAATATTCCAAAAACAGTAATCCACCAAGGTAATAAAGAAGGTACACTCACTCCAAACAAAATTGAAGTTAAAATTACTGAATTATCCAACAAATGCATTTTTATTTTTTTTAAACGGATCTTTAAAACAATCATTTCTAAAACTACAGCAACTATTATAGAAAAGATAATTTGTATTAATGTACCAACACCAAAAAAATAACATTTAGCTAAAATTCCTGGAATACAAGCAATAATAACTAAAAACATTATTTTTCTAACACTATAAACATGGTATATATAAGGAAAATTCATTTTTTTTTCTTATTTAACATATGATTAAAATACTTTTTTGATAAAAAAATTTACTTTTTAAACTTCATTCGTTCTATTGCTGCTTGTACTTTTTCTTTTCTTATATTTTTTTTAATATTATTTATTTTTTTATCTTTAATACTAATCATATTAGTACTTTTCACATCTTTTAAATCAATCATAATTTTACGATTCAATAATCTTTTTTCTCGTCGTTTAAAACGTAAAAATGATATTTTTTTACGAACGTCTTCTAATTGAATATTTTTTACAATATTTTTTTCTTTTTTGAAATACTTAACTAAAGGAATATAACTAGGACATACTTTTTCACATGCTTTGCATTCTATACAGTCTAATATATGATGTTTTTTTGTTTTTTCATGATCATTGTTTTTACTATACCAATACAGTTGCTGAGGAAGTAAATTTACTGGGCAGACATCAGAGCAACTGCCACATCGAATACAACTCTGTTCAATAAGATTTTTATCTTCTTTTGTTTTAAACTGAATTGAAATACAATTTGTGCTCTTTAATATAGAAAAATTTAAATCGTTAATTGTTTTTCCCATAAACAAACCACCAAAACGCACATGAGCATCAATATACATTTTATTTTTATAATCAGTTAAAAAATGTTTAATCGGAGTACCAATTCTAGTCCAAAAATTTCCAGATAAAAAATTTGCATCACCTAAAAAAGTAATAATACGCTCAGTTAACGGCTCTCCATTTATAATTGCTCTTTTTATTGCATATATTGTTGCAACATTAAAAACAAGATACCCTAGATCTATAGAATGTTTATTATAAGGAATTTCTTTTCCTATTAAAGATTTGATAAGTACTTTACTACTACCTCCAGGATATTTTGTTTTAAGAATACAAATTTTAAATAATGATTTATTTTTGATTAAGTTATGAATTTTTGCGATTGCTTCAGATTTATCTTCTTGAATAGCAATTAAAACTATTTTAATATTAGATATCCAAGATATAATTTCACAACCCTTTAAAACTTCATGCATGTAATTATTTATTAAACAGTTATCTGCTGTTATATACGGTTCGCTTTCAACTGCATTCACCACTAAAGTATGTACTTTATTTATACTTAATATCAACTTTCTAGAAGATGAAAACTGACTACCTCCAAGACCAACCACACCCGATTGATAAATAATTTTAATTAATTGTTCAGAAGTATATTTTTTATAATTTTTAATAGGTTTTAATTTTATCCATTGATCTAAATAATCAGATAAAATCACAATTTTAATATTTTTTTTATTCTTGTTAAGAGGACTTGAATAAAGAAAAATATCTTCTATATAGCCTGAAGTAGGTGAATGAATAGGAACATTAAAAAGATCGCCAAAAACTAAAGGTTGTCCACGTAATACCTTTTCATTTATCTTAATACGTAATTTTGTATTATAAATATTACTATCAATAAAAATAAAAAATCTTTTAGGAAGCGGCAAAGATGTCGGAAAATAATTACTAGATTTTTGATTTATAATCAAACATTTTAAACCACCTTTAAAATCATATTTTTTTTTATATTAAAAAAATTAACAACAGTATTTTTCCAAAATTTTATACAAAACATTTTTAATTTTATTAAAATTATATTTTTCATATATCTCTTTTTTTTATTTTAATACAATTAGTTGGGCAATGTGATAAACAAATATTGCAACCAGTACAAAATTCTTGTAAAACTGTATGCATAAAGTTAGGAGCACCAACTATTGCATCTACTGGACAAAAAATAGCACATTTTGAACATCCAACACAGTTTTCTTCATCAATCAATACAGTAGTATTAAATGTTTTTTTTTTAATTAATGAATCGTTTGAAGACGTTTCAACGTTTAATATTCGAGAAATCTTATATATAAGATCAGTTCCACCTGGAATACATTTATTAATTTTTTCAGAATGACAAACTATTGCTTCAGCATAAGGATAACAACCAGAATATCCACATTGTGCGCACTGACTTTGAGGTAGCAATTCATTAATTATTTCTACAACAGGGTCTTTTTTTGATTGAAACTTATAACTAGTAAAACCTAATATTATTCCTAGAAAAAAAGATAATATACTAAAAATAAGAATTGTAAATATCATTAAAATCTCACTAAACCTTTAAATCCCATAAATCCAACAGAAATTAGACTCACAGTGATTAAAATAATAGGAGCACCTTGAAAAGAACGAGGAATATCAGATAATACCACACGCTCGCGAATACAAGAAAAAATAATCATTACTAAAGTAAATCCACATGATGCACTTATACTATATAGAATAGATTCTATAAGCGTATAATTTAAATATAAACTAAATAGTGGAATGGCCAAAACCGTACAATTAGTGGTAATTAAAGGAAGAAAAATTCCTAGTAAACGGTATAAAATAGGACTGGTGCTGCGCAATATTATTTCTAAAAACTGCACACTCACTGAAATAATTAACATATAAGCAATGATTCTCAAATAAACCAAATTGAGAGGTAATAAAATAAAAAAATTAACAAACCATAATAATACTGATGATACTACCACAACAAAAGTAGTTGAAAAACTTATACCAATAGCTGTTTCTATTTTACTCGAAGCCCCTAAAAAAGGACATAAACCTAAAAATTTTACTAAAATAAAATTTTCAATTAATATATTAGAAATAAAAAATAAAAAATAATGTTTCATTGCAATGCCTAGAATCAAGTATTTTTATATAATTTTGTTATAAAAAACTTTTAAAAAATTAAATTTTTAAAAAACAAATAGTATATTTTATATTCTTTTTTGAATTAAACGTTCTGTTGTATCTACGATTGTTTTTGTATAAAAATCAATCTCTAGATTCAGTATACTACCATTTTTTTTGTCTTTTATTGTAGTAGATAATAAAGTTTGAGGTATAATGTGAACAGAGAATTCATCCTTAATAATGTCTCCAACAGTTAAGCTTATTCCATCAATGCAAATAAATCCTTTATAAAAAATATATTTCATTAATTTCATATTATTAACTTTTAACCATAAAACATAATTATTATCAAAATTTAATACTTTAGAAACCTGAATTGTATTAATAATGTGACCAGATATTATATGTCCACCAATTTCATCCCCATATTTTACAGATCTTTCAATATTAACCTTATCTCCAACATTTAATATTGCTAAATTAGTATTTTTTAAAGTTTCTTCTATTGCATCACATACTATATAATTATTATCAATTAATCTTATGGTTAAACAACATCCATTATGAGCTACTGAAGCACCTATTTTTAAATCTTTAGATAAATTAAACGGGATTTGAACCATGTAACTATTACTTTTTTTTTTCTTTTTTATAGATAGAACAGTACCAATTCCATTTACAATACCTGTAAACATAATATTTCCTTAAAATAATATTATTAAATTAATTTAATCTATATATATATTAATAAAAATATGGAAAATAAATTTTATTTTGTTATAAATAAAAAAATTTGTATATTATATCAATAATAATATATAATTTAAATTATAAAAATATACATATAATAATATTCTTTTTTTAAATTGTTTACGTTCGTAGCTCAATTGGTTAGAGCACTACCATGACATGGTAGAAGTTAGTGGTTCAAGTCCACTCGAACGTATAAAAAAATTAAAACATAATTTTTATAATAGGTGCTTTTATTTGATTGAAACAATTATTAATAAATATAAAAACAAATCATTTTTAATATCTTATAGTGGAGGATTAGACTCCACAGTACTGCTTCATCAATTTTTAAAAATAAAAAAAAAAGTACCTCAAATTAAAATACGTGCTATTCATATTAATCATAATCTTACTTTTCATTCAAAGGAATGGGTACAACATTGTAAAAATACTTGTTTAATACATAAAATTCCACTCATTATTGAAAATATTCACGTTGATAAAAATGAAAAAAATCTTGAAGAAAAATTAAGAATAAAACGGTATACTATTATTTATAAACACTTATTTTTGAATGAAATACTACTTACAGGTCATCACATGAATGATCAATGTGAAACATTTTTTTTATCTTTGAAAAGAGGTAGCGGCCCTACTGGACTTTCTGGTATGTCTTTTAAGACCATATTAGGTTCTAAAACAATAATACGACCATTTTTAAATACAACAAAAAAAACTTTATCATCGTGGGCTTATCATAAAAACTTAAAATGGATTGAAGATTTTAGCAATTCAAATATTAATTATGATCGCAATTTTATAAGAAAAAAAATTATTCCTGTCTTAGAAAAAAAATGGCCTTTTTTTCTAAATAATTGTTTACGTGCTATGAATATATGTCAAGAAGAAACAGCACTTTTAAAAAACTTACTTCATGAAAAAATCAATAATTATATAAAATTTGATGGCTCATTAAATGTTAAAACATTAAAAAACATGCAAAAAGAACTTGCTACGGCTCTAATTAGACATTGGATTTCCTTAAAAACAATAAAAATGCCATCATATAAGAACATTCAATGTATTTATTACCAAATGCTTTTTAGTCGAAAAGATGCAAATCCTAAAATAATTTTAAAAACAAATGAAATTAGACGCTATAAGGATTCACTTTATTTTATTAAAACACAACCAAGTCTTAAAAATCAATTTTTATTCTGGCATGATGTTAATTATCGTCTAACTCTTCCTAATACTTTAGGCTATTTAGTACAAGATAAGAATGGAGTTGCTCTTCCGAAACCTAAAAATAATCAATTAATTAATATTCGCTTTCAATATGAAGATAATATATTAATTTTAGGAAGAAATAAAAAAAGAAAAATAAAAAAAATTTGGCAAGAAAAAAATATTCCTCCTTGGTTACGTAATCAAATTCCGCTATTATTTTACAATAATATTTTTGTTAGTGCATTAGGAGTCTTTGTTGTCAATATGAATAATATACACAAAGAAACATGGACGATTACATGGAAAAATGATTTTTTTTCAAAAGAAAACTGTTCATTTTCGTTCTATTAAAATATTTTTATTCAAAAAATAAATATATAATTCTTACTATATTAAATACAAAAAAATATCTTTTTTATTTATACAAATTCATTAATTGAGAAATTTTCTCAGAACTAATACGTTTGTATAGTTGTGTAAATTTATTTATTTTATGAGATAAAAGAGGATTTTTAATATTTTTCCAGGTTAAATCAGACATTAAAAACGATTCTGTTTTGATCGCTAAATCAGGTAATATAGGTTTTAAAAAAATCATGACCAATCTAAATAAATTAATTCCCATAGTACAAATGTTTTGTAATTCCTTCATATTTTTTTCTTTTATTTCAATTTTCCATGGTTTTTTTTCATTAATGTATTGATTAGCCATATCTATTAATTTCATAGATTCTCTTATTACACAACTAAATTCACGATTTTCTAAAAAATTTTCTATTTTACCACTAACGTCAATAAAATACTGATATAATTTATTATTATGCAATTCATTAGATAAATATCCATTAAAATATTTATTAATAAAACTAGCATTTCTTGATGCTAAATTTACTAATTTATTTACAATATCACTATTAATTTTATAAAGAAAATCTTCTAAATTCATTTCAATATCATTAATATTATTAGATAATTTACTAGCATAATAATAACGTAAACTATCTGAATCAAGATGCTTGATCCAATCACTAGCTGTAATTAAAGAGCCACGTGATTTTGATAATTTCAATCCATTCATTGTAAGATAACCGTGTACAAATATACCATTAGGTTTTCTTAAAGAAACAGCTTCTAATATTGAGGGCCAAAATAAAGTATGAAAATAAATAATATCTTTACCAATAAAATGGTATAACTCATAATTCGATTTTTCATTCCAAAATTCATGAAAATTTAATTTTTTATTTTTAAAGCAAAGATTTTTAAAAGCACTTATATAACCGATAGGAGCATCAAGCCAGACATAAAAATATTTATCAGAAAATTTGGGAATTTTAAATCCAAAATATGGTGCATCTCGAGAAATTCCCCATGGTTTTAAACCTATCTTTAACCATTCTTCTGTTTTTTTAATAACAGAATTTTCCAAAACACCAGAGTATATCCATTTTTTTAAAAAATTAGAAAAAAAAGTTAAATCAAAATATAAATGTTTAGTATTTTTTAGAATAGGTTTTTTTCCTGAAATAGCAGATTTTGGGTTAATTAAATCTATAGGCTCATAAATTGAACTACACTCTTCACAATTATCACCATATTGATTCTCTGACTTACAAACTGGGCATGTACCCTTTATAAATCTATCTGGAAGAAATATTTTTTTAACATTGTCATAAAATTGAGAAATTATTTTTTCGTGAATGAAACCTTTCTGATTTAAGCACACAAATATTTTTCTTAATAAAGATAAATTTTCTATACTATGCGTAGAATGATAATTATCGTAAGAAATATTGAAATTAACAAAATCTATTTGATGTTCTTTTTTAACATTTTTAATTAATTGATTAGAAGATATTCCTAAATTTTTAGATTTTAACATAATAGCGGTGCCATGAGCATCGTCAGCGGATACGAACCAAACTTCATGACCACGCATTCTTTGATAACGTACCCAAATATCTGCTTGAATATGTTCAAGCATATGACCTATATGGATAGAACCATTTGCATAAGGTAAAGCACAAGTCACTAGAATTTTTCTAAACAAAGTTGACATAATATTATAATTCTTTAAATAAAAAATATCATATACAAATTAAAATCAATCGTAAACTATTCTTTTTAAATAAAAACAAATTTATTCTTCATCGATACGACTAGGAACTACTCCATTTTGACTTTTATATTTAGACTCATGACGAGAATAATAAGGACGTAAAACTGATTGAGTAAGAACTTCAAAACTAAGTGCTGCAATTTTCATATTAGGACGTAAAACTAAAGTTAATTTTCCAGCATTAAAAATTTCTAAAACAATATTCCCTTCCCATCCTGGATCAATACGATGTGCAGTGGCATGAATCATTAGACCAAGACGAGCCAGAGATGATCGACCATCCAACCAACCTACTAAATTATTAGGAATTTTAATATATTCAAATGTCGAAGATAAAATTAAAGAACCTGGCTGTAAAAACAACGGTTTTTCTTTAGAAAAGAATATTTCTTCACTCATAACCTCAGATAATGCTAAAGCTATACTTTTTTTTGAATTACTTAAATCAATACAGGCTTTTGTGTGATCATAAAAAAAACGAAATTTGTTACTTAAATGTATATCAATAGTGACACCATTAATTAATGATTTGTCAGGATAAGGTGTAATAATTAATTCTTTTCTTTTCAACCATTCTTCAATGTCTTTATCGCATAAACGCATTTTCGCACCTACTATATAATAAATATATTTTTAATAAATATGCGTTTAAAATATATTTTTTAATAAAATAAATTACAATAGCAGAGATATGTTTTAACATCGTCTGCTATTTAATTTTAATAATTGAGCAACATCGATGAAATATAATATAGATATATAAGTTTTTTTGAATATTATAATAATTAATATTATTTTTTTATAGACCAATTTGTATGAAAATGACCATGTTTATCAATTCTTTGGTAAGTATGTGATCCAAAATAATCTCTTTGAGCTTGAATAAGATTAGCTGGTAGATACAATGATCTATAACTATCATAGTATGATATAGCTGCAGAAAAAGTAGGAACTGAAATACCATACTTCACTGCATAAACAACTATTTTTCTCAATGACTCTTCATATTTGTTAGCTATTTCTGAAAAATATGGTGTTAATAATAAATTAAGTATGTTTCCATTATTAGAATATTCTTCTGTTATTTTTTGTAAAAAATTTGCTCGAATAATACAACCTGCTCTAAAAATTTTAGCTATTTCACCATATTTTAAAAACCAAGAATATTTTTCTGAAGCTTTTTTTAATTGAGCAAAACCTTGTGCATAAGAGATTATTTTTCCTAAATATAAAGCACGTCTAACTTCTTCAATAAAATCATTTCGATTTTTAATTGATGCTTTTATATTAGGTCCTTTTAATATTTTTGATGCTGTTATGCGTTGTTTTTTAAGAGATGATAAATAACGTGAAAAAACAGATTCAGTAATTAACGAAAGAGGCTCGCGAAGTTCCAAAGCATTTTGACTAATCCATTTTCCAGTTCCTTTATCTTCTGCTACATCTAAGATAATATCTATTAAATATTTACCATTATTATCTTTTTCAATAAAAATGTCTTTTGTTATGTTAATTAAGTAACTATTTAATTCCCCTTTATTCCATTCAGAAAATGTATCTGATAACTCTTGATTATTTAAATGTAATAAATGTTTTAATAAAAAATATGACTCTGCAATTAATTGCATATCACCATATTCAATACCATTGTGTACCATTTTTACATAATGACCAGATCCATTGGGACCAATATAGCTTACACATGATTCATTTTGAAATTTAGCTGCTATTTTCTTTAACATAGAAGAGACAAGTTTATATGCTTCTTTTTGACCTCCAGGCATAATTGATGGACCATGTAATGCTCCTAATTCACCTCCAGATACCCCCATACCAATAAAATTAATACCATATTTAGATAACTCATCACTTCTTCGTACAGTATCTTTATAAAAAGTATTACCTGCATCAATTAATATGTCTTCTTTTTCTAAATAAGGAATAATTGATTGAATAGTTTCGTCAGTAGGTTTTCCTGACTGTACCATTAATAAAATACATCTAGGTCTTATAAGTGAATTAACGAAATCTTTAATAGAAAAATATGGAAAAATATTCTTTCCTGGATTTTTATTGACTACATCTTCTGTTGTTGAGGCTGTTCTATTAAATATAGAAACAGTATAACTTTTATTTTCGATATTCAATGCTAAATTACGTCCCATTACTGCCATTCCCACAACACCAATTTGTTGTTTTGACATTTTTTTCTCCAACTAAAATATGCTAAAAATACAATACATGTCTTCATAAATTACTATATTTTATTTTATCTCTTACACAATAAATGATATTTTAAACATTTTCAATTTTTCATTGATTAAAAATAAAATATTAAAACAGTTCTTCTATCAATTTAAAGTACAGATAAATTTCTTGTATAATTTTTTTGTGATATTTAAATAAAAAAGAAAAAGTTACTTGCATATTATTGATTTAATATTTTTCAAGTAATAGAGATTATTACATATAAGATATATATATTTATATAATTGAATTTTTTTGTGAAATTGAAATATTATAAATTAACTTTTAGTGTTTTGCTTATTAAGAAAATCAGTAAATTTATTTGCAGTCACCAAACAATTGTTCTTGATTTCTTTTTTTTAAATTATTTAAAACAATGTTTAAATTTAAATTTTGATCATGTAATAATACAATTAAATGATAAATTAAATCTGAAGATTCATTAATTAATTCATTTTTATTTTTTTGCATAGCTGCTAAAATTGTTTCTATAGCTTCTTCACCTACTTTTTGTGCTATACGATTAGTACCAGATTTATATAATTCATATGTATACGAATTACTTCTATATACGTTTTTTCTATTTTTTATAATCTCTTCTAAATGGAATAAAAAATTGATATTAGATTTTGTAGGAAGAAAACAACTAACATTCCCTAAATGACATGTTTTACCTGTAGGTTCAACTAGCACTAATAATGTATCATAATCACAATCTGCCGTAATTTCGATAACTTTTAAAAAACATCCTGATTCTTCTCCTTTAGTCCATAAACGTTTTTTAGTGCGAGAATAAAATGTTACTAAACCACATTTCTGAGTTTTTGACAAAGCTTCTTGGTTCATATAACCATGCATTAAAACTTGATTTGAAAGATAATTTTGTATAATTACAGGAACCATACCATTAGTTTTTGTCCAATTTAGATTTAATAAATCTTCTGTTTTTAACACGCTCTAATCTCCATTCCTTTTTGAATTAAAAAATTTTTTAATGCTTTTATATTTACTATATTTTTATGAAAAACAGATGCTGCCAAAACACCATCAACGTTACATTGATCAAATGCATCATAAAAATGTTCTGCTCTTCCGGCACCTCCTGAAGCAATCAAAGGAACCTTACAAATAGATCGTATTTGACTAAGCTGTAAAAGATCATAACCTTTTTGTAAACCATCTTTATTCATCATATTTAAAACAATTTCACCTGCTCCTTTTTTTTGAACTTCTTTAACCCAATCATATGTTTTCCAATTAGTCTGATATGTTTTAGTAATCTCTCCTGTATATTGTTGAACCATATAACTTTTTCGTACTTGATCAAACCAAGAGTCAATACCAACTACTATACATTGAACACCAAAACGATCAGACATCTTAGTTATTAAATCAGGATTTATTAATGCTGAAGAATTAATTGATATTTTATCTGCACCGCTAGATAAAATATTTTTTGCATCTTCTACACTTTTAATTCCTCCAGCAACACAAAAAGGAATATTAATTACTTTAGCTACACGTTCTATCCAGCTTCGATTAACTAATTTATTATTTATTGCAGCACTAATATCATAAAAAACCAATTCATCTACACCATCATCTGCATAGCGTTGAGCTAAAGGTATAATGTCGCCTACAATTTCATGATTCTGGAATTGTATTCCTTTAACTACTACACCGTTACTCACATCTAAACATGCTATTATTCGTTTTGCCAGCATTGCAACGCCTCTTCTATTCTGATTTTTTTTTCTAACAAACTACGACCAATAATAACACTATCAACCCCGGTTTTTTTTAAAGATATAATATCTTCTAATTTTCCTACTCCTCCAGATGCTTGAAATTTTATGTTTTTAAAAGAATTTGAAAGTTCCTTATATAATTTAATATTTGGACCTAATAATGTTCCATCTTTAGATATATCAGTACATAATACATGTTTTAATCCATTGGGTGAAAAATATTCAATAATTTCTTCTAAAGTAATTTTAGATTTTTTTTTCCAACCATGAATATATACTTCTTTATTATTATTACTATCAATGTATACATCTAATGCTAAAACAATTTTATCTGCACCGTATATTTCAAACCATTTTTTTACTTCATTTTTATTTTTTATCACAGAGGAACCAATAACCACTTTTTCAATACCTAAATTTAAAAGCTTACTGATGTCTTCCTCCGTTCTGATACCCCCTCCTATTTGAATAGGAATAGTAGTACAAGATAATATTTTTTTAAAAAATTCTAATTGTCTGTTACAACTATTTTTTGCTCCATCTAAGTCTACTAAATGAATATTTTTTACTCCTTTCAATTGGTATTCTTCTAAACAAGACCGGAGGTGTATATCATATTTTTTTTTATTAGAATAATTACCTTGATATAAACGTACCACTTCACCATCGATAAAATCAAATGCAGGAATAATCATAAAATCACATCTCCAAAAAGTTTTTTAACAATTGTGATCCTATATTTCCAGATTTTTCTGGATGAAACTGAACACCAAAAAAATTATTTTTTTGTATCACTGAGCTAAAATTAACACTATAATCTGTAGTAGATAATGTATATGTGTTAATAGGTACTATATAACTATGAACGAAATAAAATCTTGAATTATTAATTATATTTTTAAATAAAGGATGTGAATAATTAAATTTAATTTTATTCCATCCAATATGTGGTAGCGGTAAATTATGCGCCCGCAAACGTAATACAGAAGATTTCATTACACCTATAGTTTTTACTCCTTCACACTCCTCACTAAAACTACAAAGCAGTTGCATACCTAAACATATCCCTAAAATTGGTTGCGTCAATTTTTTAATAATGTTAACTAATCCTTTATCAAATAAAAATTTCATCACTGCAGAAGCAGTACCTACTCCAGGTAAAAAAACTTTATTAGACCTTAATACTATAGAAGGTTCAGAAGTAATTATAGGATTATAACCTAATCTTTTAATAGCTACTTTAATTGAAGTTAAATTAGCAGAGCCCGTATCTATGATAACTACATTCATTATAGAATTCCTTTAGATGTCGGTAAAACATTTCCTTCAATTTTGATAGCTTGACGTAATGCGCGTCCAAATACTTTAAATAAACTTTCAGCGCAATGATGATCGTTTTTACCTTCTGCAAATAAATGCAATGTGATCTTCATAGAGTAACAAAGAGAATAAAAAAAATGTTCAATCATACTAGTATTAAGATCACCAACCATTTTATAATTAAAGTTAGCTTGAAACTTTAAATATGGACGATTTGATATATCTATTATACAATTCGATCGACTTTCATCCATAGGTAAATAAAAACCAAATCTACATAAACCATTTTTTTTTCCTAAAGATTGCAATAATGCTTCGCCTAATACAATACCTGTATCTTCTACTGTATGATGATCATCAATATGAAGATCACCTTTTACGAAAATATGCATACAAATACCACTATGTACTGATAACTGCTCTAACATGTGATCAAAAAAATTTATACCAGTTTTAATTTTACTTTTTTCTTCTGAATCTAGATATACTTGTATATTTACATTAGTTTCTTTTGTAATTCTACAAACTTCTGCATATCTATTGCTATTTATAATTTTTTTTGTAATGTCTCTCCAATTAAATGTATTTTCTTTGTATTGAATTCCTGGGACTTGAATATTTTTTGAAAATTCCATATCTGTGTCTCGGTCACCAATAACATAGCTATTTTTTGCATCCATCTTAGATAACCATGGTTCTACCATTTTTGTTTTTGGTTTACGACATATACAGTTATCCTCTAAAAAATGTGGACAAATTAATATATCATCAAATATGATTCCTTCTGTACGAAAAATATTTAGCATAAAAAAATGGGGTATATTAAAATCTGTCCAAGAAAAGTTTTTACTACCAAGTCCATCTTGGTTTGTAACCATAATTAGTTTATAATTAAATTTTATCAATTTTCGTAATGAAGAAATCACATTATTTTTAAATACTAATTTACTTATCGAATCGACTTGATAATCATTACTTGGTTCATCTATTAACGTACCATCTCGATCAATAAATAATATTTTATTTTTCATGAATACCTCTTTAAAAACTTTATTTTTTAGAAAAAAATTGAAGTTCTTGAATTAAACGGAAACATTCTAAACGTGTTCCTATAGATATTCTTAGACATTTTTTTAAATTAATTTTATCATTTTGATTTCTTAACACAATTCCTTTATCCCATAAAGTATAAAAAATTTTTTCAAACATAAAAAACTGTACTAATATATAATTAGCATGACTTTCAAAAACTTTTTCTACACAAGCAAGCTTATTTAACTCATTCATTAAAAAAACGCGATTAGAATTTAAATCGAATACTCTATTTTTCATAAATTCAATATAATCTGTCTCTAAGGACTGAATAGCTATATCAGCAACAGGTATAGATATTGGATAAGGAGCGATAACTTTATTCAAAATGTTAATAATGTTTTTTTTAGCTAAAGCAAAACCACATCTTATTCCCGCTAAAGCAAAAGCTTTTGAAAGTGTTCTTAAAATTACTAAATTAGGGTATGCGTTTAAATAACGCGTCATACTTTCTTGAGGAGAAAATTCGATATACGCCTCATCAATTATAATCAAACAATGTCCTAAAGTCATTTTAAGTAATGATATAAGATCTTGTTTTAAAATAATATTACCAGTAGGATTATTAGGATTACAAATATATACTAATTTTACGCTATTTAAATTCGATTTAATATTTAATAAATCTAATTGCCAACTATCTTTAATAGTGGGAATTTCTTTTATTTTCACTCCATGTATTCGGGCATTTATACCATACATATCATATGTAGGAGGGCAGTAAATAATTGCATCTTTTCCTGGTTCACAAAAGGCTTTAATTAACAATTCAATCCCTTCATCTGCCCCTCTTGTCACTAAAACTTGATCACAAGATACATTAGCATAATTAGCATAGTAAGATATTAATTCTTTTGGTTGACATTCTGGGTAACGATTAAATGATTTTTTTTTTAATTTAAAAAATACAGATGTAGGTGATTCGTTTGCATTTAACCATATATCACCACTACGTCCTTCTCCAATACGTCGCGCAGACTGATAAGGTTCTAATTTTTGTATATTATTTCTAGCTAATTTAATAAAATCATCTATCATATTTTTTCCTTTAAGAAATCGATACGAACTTTTACAGCATTTTTATGTCCTTCAAGTTTTTCTGCAGAAGATAATGTTTTAAGAGTACTAGATAAGTTCATTAACCCTTGAGAAGTTAGTTCTTGTATTAAGACACGCTTTTGAAAATCAGGTAATCCTAAAGCAGAATGAGTAATAGACCTACCATATGTAGGTAAAACATGATTTGTTCCAGATGCATAATCACCTGCAGATTCAGGAGACCATGGGCCTAAAAAAATGGAACTAGCATTAAAAATGTGATTGAGTATTTCTCTTGGTGATTGTGTTTGAATAATTAAATGCTCAGGCGCGTATAAGTTTGATATTTTAGCACATTGTAATAAATTTTTAGTAATAATAATTGCGCTATTTTTTAGTGCTATCAGTATTTCTGACAATCTAGATAATTTTTTTAACTGCTTATTAATAGAAATAAGCACTTTTTGTGCTAAATCCTCAGATGGAGTCAATAATATTACTTGAGAAGATAAACCATGTTCAGCTTGTGATAATAAATCAGCAGCAACAAAATCTGGATTAGAAAAATGATCGGCAATAACTAATAATTCTGAAGGTCCCGCCAACATATCTATTGCTGGTCCGTTGAAAAGAGAACTAACTTGCAATTTTGCTTCTGTTACATAAGCATTTCCAGGTCCAAAAATTTTATCTACTTTAGGAATAGTTTGAGTACCAAAAGCAAGTGCTGCTATAGCTTGAGCTCCTCCGATTTGAAAAATTTTTTTTATACCACAAATATGTGATGTATAAAGTACTTCATTACTAATAGGAGGAGGAGAACAAAGCACAATTTCTTTACAACCAGCAATTTTAGCAGGTATTGCAAGCATTAATACAGTCGAAAATAAAGGTGCTGTTCCGCTAGGAATATAGATTCCTATAGAATTTAAAGGTAAACAAACTTGCTGACAACGCACTCCAATTTGTGTTTCAATATCTATTTTTGAAGGTATTTGAGCTTCATGAAAACATCTAATATTTTTTTTTGCATTGAGAATTGCTTTTTTTAATTCTTTACTAATGTTATACGAAGATTCAATAATTTTATTCTCAAGAACTTCAAATTTATTATTTTCATATTTATCAAATAATAAAGCATATTCTTTTAAAGCTTGATCACCTGTCATTTTTACAGTTTCTATAATTTCTTGAACAATTTTTTTTATAGAGCTATTTTCTTTTAAAACTGGTCTTGATAAAATTATTTTTTGATCATCAGTATTTAATTTATTCCAATAAATAATATCTTTAAAATATTGCATTATTTTTTTACTCCATCATTTTTTCAATCGGCAAAACTAAAATTGAACTAGCTCCTAAAGATTTTAATTTTTCCATGGTTTCCCAAAAAAGCGTTTCACTACTCACCATATGCATAGCTACTCGATCATCATCACCAGCTAATTTTAAAATAGTTGGTCTTTCTGCTCCTCGCAGTAAAGAGATAACTTCTTCTAATTTATTTACAGGGGCATGTAGCATGATATATTTAGATTCACGAGCTTTAATAACACCTTTAATACGTGTCATTAATTTATTAATAACTTCTTTTTTTATGTTATTAATATCTCCAGTCCTGCAGATGAGACAGGCATGAGAGTGATATACAATTTGTACTTCACGTAAACCATTTGCTTCTAATGTTGCTCCTGTTGAAACTAAATCACAAATAGCATCAGCTAATCCAGCTCTGGGAGCTACTTCAACTGAACCATTTAACATACATGATTTAAATATAATATTTTTTTTATCTAAATATTTTTTTAGTAAATTAGGATATGAGGTTGCAATTCTAGTATTTTTAAAACATGTAATATCAGAATATACAGTACTGACTGGAAGTGCTAAAGATAATCTACAAATTCCAAAATCTAAACGCCTTAAAGTTATATAAGAACATTCTAATTTTTGAGAAGTTCTGTTTAATAACTCTTCTTCTAAAACATTCTCTCCAACAATTCCTAAATCAACGACACCATCCATAACTAATCCAGGAATATCATCATCACGTACTAACATAACATCAATAGGCATATTTTCAGCAAAAGCTATTAGTTTTTGCTGTTTTAAATTAATTTTAATTCCGCAGCATGTTAGCAACTTTATAGAATCACTGCTTAAACGACCAGTTTTTTGCATCGCTATACGTACACGATTATTATCAAACATATTAAACGTTCCTTGAAATATTTTTTATTTTATAAAAAAAACATTAATTATTACTCTGAAAAATAAAAAAACCCAAAAACATACGGGTTTTTAAAAAAAATTTTTCTATTATATTAGAAAACATATTATAATTAGAAGATACGTATACGATAAATGATGTTATCTTAAAATTTAAATATAATAAATAGAATTTACGATAATAAAATTATTAATTTTATTACAGTAATAAGAGTGTGCCTATTTAATATATTTATATTTAAGAGTTAATATCAATAATAGCTATAATTGCGGCATCATTCCCAAAAAATTTAGGAGCTTGATGAAAAGCTATGATATCTGGATGTTGAGATAACCAAAAAGGTGTTTGTTGCTTTAAAATATGTTTACCGTATCCGTGCATAACATGTGCACAAAAAATTTTTTCTTTTTGACATGTAGTAATCAATACTCCTAATTCTTTTTGTGCCTGATACTGTGTTAATCCATGTAAATCAAGAAAAATGTCCGGATTATATTTTCCTTTTTGTAGATTTTTTAAGATATGATATGCATTTTTATGACGAATATAAGAAACAGGGTTATCTTTAAAAAAATGTTTTTTATTTCCACGAGAAAAGTAATGACTATGAGCGTCTTGTTCAAAAATAATACGATTAGATGCTATATTAGTATTATTTTTTTTATCAATTCTAGAATGAAAAATAGTATCTTGCACTATTTCTCGAGTACCATTTAGGAATTGACGAAACAAAGTATTAGAGTTAACAGTAAATTCACTATTTTTATTCATAATTGTTTTTACCAAGAATATTAATAATATTTAAAACATAGATTTTTATTTTTTTATAAACATTTTTTATTTAATTAATTATATAATTTAGTTTTTATAAAAACAACAAATAAAAAAATTATTCAATTAATAAAATTATATAGAAATTTTATTAATTTTAATGTTTTACAAAATAAAAACTCATTTTTTATATTTATTCTGTATTGCACTATTTCACTTTAATAAGAAGAATATATATGTCTGGAAATACAATTGGAAAAGTATTTTGTGTAACTACTTTTGGTGAATCACATGGCGAAGCATTAGGATGTATAATTGATGGAACACCACCAGGTTTAAAAATATCTCATAAAGATTTACAAGACGATTTAAATCGTAGAAGACCAGGAACTTCTCGTTATACCACTTCGCGTCGTGAATTAGATAATGTTCAGATACTTTCTGGCATTTTTAACGGTGTTACCACTGGTACAAGTATTGGCTTAATAATTCATAATAATGATCAACGTTCAGAAGACTATAGTAATATTAAAGATTTATTTAGACCAGGTCATGCTGATTATACTTATGAAAAAAAATATGGAATTAGAGATTATCGTGGTGGAGGAAGATCTTCTGCTCGTGAAACTACTATGCGTGTTGCAGCAGGTGCAATTGCGAAAAAATATCTTAACTATAAATACGGTATAACTATACGCGCATATTTATCTGCTATGGGTAACATAAAATGTTTATTTAAATCCTGGGAAGAAGTAGAAAAAAACCCCTTTTTTTGCTCTGATCCTGAAAAAATTTTAGAACTAGAGAAATTAATCAAATACCTAAAAAAAACAGGCGATTCCATTGGAGCCGAAATAACAATTATCGCTGAAAATGTTCCTATCGGTCTTGGAGAACCAGTATTTGATCGTCTTGATGCTGATTTAGCACATGCTTTAATGAGTATTAATGCGGTAAAGGGAGTAGAAATTGGAGACGGATTTTTAGTAGTAAATCAAAAAGGAAGTGAACACCGCGATGAAATAACAGATAAAGGTTTTCTAAGCAATCGTTCTGGAGGAATTTTAGGGGGTATTAGTAATGGTGAAAAAATTATTTTAAAAACAGCATTTAAACCAACTTCAAGTATTCGGAAACCAGGAAAAACAATAAACAAAAAAAATGAAAACGTTCCAATTGTTATTAAAGGTCGACACGATCCATGCGTAGGATTACGAGCTATTCCAATAACCGAAGCAATGGTAGCTATTGTATTAATGGATCACTTGTTAAGATTTAGAGCACAATGTGATAAAAAATAATCTTTTAAATGTTTATGCTACTAAATTATATGTATTTAGTAGCTTCTTTATAATAAATATTATATGAAAAAATGCTTCATTTATTATTTTAATAATTTTTTTATTAAAAAAATTGTACAATAATAATTATTAAAATACATTTTATTAAAAATGTGTGTAAAAATTTTAAAAACAGTACTTATTTCTCTTAAAAAATATTAATGTATTACAAAAAAATTATATAAAAAATAAGAGAAAAATATTTCTAAATACAATTACATTAATTCTTAAAAAGAATATTAAATATATTTCATAAACAAAAAAAATTGAACATACGTGTTAATACGTAATATACATTTTTTATTATATTAGAATTAATTTATACTTTGTAATACACATATTATATTCTCTAATACTTTTATATTAAAAATGAAATAATTTTTTAAAAAAATTATGTTCATGATTTTATATACTTTATTTGAGATACATGTCAAACATACCATAAAATACTTTTTATGGAGGAAAACTAATGTTCACAGGAAGTATTGTTGCACTAATTACACCCATGGATGAAAAAGGTCAAGTTTGTCGATCTAGTTTAAAGAAACTAATAAATTATCATGTTCTCAATAAAACTAAAGCTATTGTTTCTATTGGAACAACTGGAGAGTCTGCAACACTAAGCCAAGAAGAACATATAAATGTTGTTATGATGACATTAGAATTAGCAGATAAACGAATTCCGATTATTGCAGGAACAGGAGCCAATGCTACAACAGAAGCTATATCTTTAACAAAAAGATTTGAAAACTCTGGAATTGCAGCCTGTTTAACAGTAACACCGTATTACAATAGACCAACTCAAGAAGGATTATATCAACATTTTAAAGCTATTTCAGAAAATACTGAATTACCACAAATTTTATATAATGTTCCTAGTCGTACTGGATGTGATTTGCTTCCAGAAACAGTTTCTAAATTATCTCAGTTAAAAAATATTATAGGTATTAAAGAAGCAACTGGTGATTTATCAAGAATTAATAAAATAAAAGAACTAGTTAACAATAATTTTTTATTAATTAGTGGAGACGATGGAACAGCTTTAGATTTTATACAGCTAGGTGGCCAGGGTGTTATATCAGTTACGGCCAATGTTGCCGCAAAAGAAATGATGCAAATTTGTTCATATGCATTAAAAGGAGATTTTATTAATGCAAGATCTATAAATAAACGTTTAGTGCTACTACATGAAGCATTATTTATAGAACCTAATCCTATTCCAGTAAAATGGTTAGCTAAAAGAATTGGATTAATAAAACATGATACACTACGTTTACCATTAACTCCAATATTAAAAACTACACGCTTAAAACTTGAAAAAGCACTTCAATATGCAAATCTTCAAAAATTATAAAAAATATTTACAATTTATAATAATAACATTTCAAATTATTAACTTATTCTTAATAACATCTTGTACGTTAAAAGATTTTAAAAAAGATAATATTTTATTTGATAAAAAACATCCATTAAAAATATTAACTGTTCCAAAAGGAATTACTATTCCTGATGAAGATCAAGCATATAAAATTCCTTATAATGATAAAGATTTAGAAAAAAAAAAATATAATATATTTCCTCCTCTATAAAAACATTTTAAGAAAATACTTGCCAGTAATTGGTGCAGATTATCTTTATGATATTCTGCATCACTGATAACAAAGATTTTACAATTAAAATCTCATTAGAAGTATTTTTCATAAAACTAATTAAGCAAATAGCTTTTTCATTATATCTTCATACATTAAACCTAAAATTTGTAAATCAGATATCTTAACACATTCGTTTACTTTATGAATTGTATTATTAGTTAATCCTAACTCTACTATTTCAGAACCCATTAATGAAACAAATCGACCATCAGAAGTACCACCAGAAGTAGATAAAATAGGTTTGATTTTTTTGAAATGCATAATAGACTCTACGACAGTATCTAATAATAGGCCTTTTTTAGTAATAAATGGTTTTCCTGAAAGATACCATCTTATTGAATAATTAATATTATTTTCATCTAATACATTCTGAATTTTAGATTTAATCTCTGCATCAGATAATTCTGTACTAAAACGAATGTTAAATTGAACAAACAAAGATCCTGGAATAATATTATTAGTTCCATCTCCTGCCTTTATATTTGCAATATTAATAGTAGTTGGCGTAAAAAAATCATTACCATTATCTAATTTAGTAGATATTATTTTTAAAAGAACAGGCAATCCTTTATGTATCGGATTATCAGCTAATTCAGGATATGCAATATGACCCTGTATTCCATGGATAGTTAAATTTGCTGTAATAGAACCACGTCGACCATTTTTGATGACATCACCAACGGAATTAGTACTAGATGGCTCTCCTATTAAACAATAATCAATAATATCCTTTTTAGAAATCAAGTATTCAATTACTTTAATAGTACCATCAATAGCACTAGACTCTTCATCAGAAGTAATTAAAAAAGATAAACGTCCTTTATGATTAGGATTTTTCTTTACAAAATTCTCAACTGCAATAACCATAGCAGATAAAGAACCTTTCATGTCTGAAGCCCCTCGACCAAATAAAAATCCATTATTAATAACTGGATCAAAGGGATTAGTATCCCAATTTTTATTTTCACCAGGTGATACTACGTCTGTATGACCTAAAAAAGTTAATGTTTTACCGATACCCTTTACAGCCCAAAAATTTTTTGTATTATTTATATTAATTATTTTAACTTGAAATCCAATTTTACGTAAACGATTTATAATAATGTCTTGACAACCTAAATCTTGTGGACTAATTGATGGAATACGAATTAGTTTTTGTGCTAATTTAATTATGGAACAAATCATCTTTTTTCCTAATATATATTCTTAATAATCTATTTTTTATTATAAAAAATAGATGGGGTTATAAATGAATAAAACCCCATCAATATTTAAATAAGTTCTAAGAATTTAATAATTTTATTGATTTATCGACTATATTTTCTACCGTAAAACCAAATTTTCTAAACAAATCTTCTGCTGGAGCTGATTCACCAAACGTATTCATACCGATAATCAGACCATGTATACCTACATATTTATACCAAAAATCTTTTATACTTGCTTCAATTGCAACTCTTTTAGTAACATAAGAAGGTAATATAAATTCTTTATAAGAGATATCTTGTCTATCAAAAACATCAGTAGAAGGCATTGATACTACCCGTATAGAATATCCTAAAGAAACAATTTTTTTAGCAGCAATTAAAGTAACATTAAGCTCTGATCCAGTAGAAATAAAAACAATATCGAGTCTTTTTTTAGAATCATATAATATATATGCTCCTCTAGAAATATTTTTTAATTGTTGAGGATTTCTATTAAATTGAAAAAGATTTTGACGTGATAAAATTAATGCTGTTGGGCCTGTTTTTTTTTCAATAGCAAATTTCCAAGCTACTGCTGTCTCTACTTGATCACTAGGTCTCCATACATCTATATTTGGAGTCATTCGTAAACTAGACAATTGCTCTACTGGCTGATGCGTTGGACCATCTTCTCCTAATCCGATAGAATCATGAGTATATACAAAAATATGTTTAGTACTCATTAAAGCCGCCATACGAACTGCATTACGCGCATATTCTACAAACATCAAAAATGTAGCAGTATACGGGATAAATCCTCCATGATGCGCAATACCATTGGCAATTGCTGTCATTCCAAACTCACGCACTCCATAATGAATATAATTTCCAGATGAATTGTCAGTAATAGAAAGAGAAAAAGAGCATTTAGTTAAATTACTAGGAGACAAATCAGCTGATCCACCCATCAACTCAGGTAATATTTTACCAAATTCTTCTAACGTATTTTGTGAAGCTTGACGACTAGCAATGTTTTGTGTATTTTTTTGCAAAGAACAAATATAATTATTAGTTTTTTTATCCCAATTGATAGGTAATTCTTTATTGATTCGTCTTAAATATTCAACTGATAAATCTGGATACTTTAATTGATATGCATAAAATGTTTTATTCCATTTTTGTTCGAATTTAGAACCTTGTTTTTTAAAATTCCATTTTTTGTAAATTTTATCAGGTATTTGAAAAGGAGGATACTTCCAATTTAGTTTTTCTCTAGTTAAAAGAATTTCTTTTTCTCCTAAAGGAGCTCCATGTGATTCTGCTGTTCCTGATTTATTAGGAGAACCAAAACCAATAACTGTATTACAAATAATAATTGAAGGTTTATTTGTTATTAATTTTGCTTCTTCTATACTATTTTTGATAGATTTATAATCATGACCATCAATTTTATCTAGAACATGCCAATTGTAAGATTCAAAACGCTTTGCTGTATCATCTGTAAACCAACTAGATACTTTACCATCTATAGAAATACCATTTTTATCATAAAAAACAATTAATTTACCAAGTTTTAAAGTTCCAGCCAAAGAACATACTTCATGCGAAATACCTTCCATCAAACAACCATCACCGATAAAAACCCAAGTATAGTGATTAACTATGTCATAGTTTGGTCGATTAAAATAAGAACTTAAAGTTTTTTCTGCAATTGCCATACCAACAGCATTAGCTAAACCTTGTCCTAAAGGTCCTGTAGTTGTTTCAACACCAGGAGTTTCACCTGTTTCAGGATGTCCAGGAGTCTTTGAATTAATTTTTCTAAAATTTTTTAATTCTTCTATAGATAAATCATATCCAGTAAGATGTAATAAACTGTACAACAACATAGAACCATGTCCGTTAGAAAGAACAAAACGATCACGATCATTCCAATCCGGATTCTCTGGATTATGTTTCAAAAAATCTCTCCATAATACTTCAGCAATATCTGCCATTCCCATAGGCATACCAGGATGTCCAGATTTTGCATTTTGTACAGCATCTATACTTAACATTCTAATAGCATTGGCTAGTTCTGTTCGTGAACACATATATTTTCCTTGAATGTAAAATAAAAAATCAATTATTATATTTTTTTAGAAATTATTTTTTCTAAGGATAATTGATCTTTTGCAAAATTTCTTATGCCTTCTGATAACTTTTGAACAGCCATCGCATCTTGATTATGTTCCCATCTAAATTCTTCTTGAGATAATGGCATAGGAGGAGTTAAAAAAGTAGTAGGTGGAATAAGTTTTCTTTCTAAACATTTATTATTAGACTCTAATTCTTTTAATAAAATAGGTGAAATAGTTAATCGATCACATCCAGATAAATCTAATATTTGTTGAATATTACGAAAACTTGCACCCATAATTATAGTTTTATAATTATATTTTTTATAGTAATCGTATATTTTACAAACAGACATAACACCAGGATCTTTTTCCACAGAAGATTCTGATATTAATTTTTGAGAAACATACCAGTCATAAATCCGTCCAACAAAAGGAGAAATTAAAAATACAGCTGCTTCAGCACAGACACGTGCTTGAGCAAAAGAAAACAAAAGAGTTAGATTACAAAGAATGTTATCTTTTTTAAGTTCTGCTGCAGCTTTTATACACTCCCATGTAGCAGCTAACTTAATTAAAATTCTTGATCTAGAAATGCCTTGTTCTTCATATAAATTTATTATTTTTTTTGCTTTTAAAATACATTTTTCTGTGCTAAAAGATAAACGTGCATCCACTTCACTAGAAATATAACCTGGTATATATTTTAAAATTTCAATTCCTAGATCTACTAATATTTTATCACTAGCATTAATTATTTGATCTTTGTATAATCCTCCTTTCTTTTTTGCATATTTTACTGCTTTATCGATAAAATGATTATTTATACTAGAATTTACAGCTTGCAGTATTAAAGATGGATTAGTAGTAGCATCCTCTGGATTATACTTACAAATAGATTCTATATCACTAGTATCAGCTACAACAGTTGTAAACTTTTTTAATGCATCTAATTGATTCATATTTTAATCTCGTTATTGTTCGAATATAAAAAATGTAAATTAACATATATTTAAATCATATATAAAATATACATTTTATTTAATACTAATGCATGATAAATTCTTCATAAGAAAAAAATCATTTTAATATTAACAATATTAAAATGATTTTATTTCTTTAAATTATTTTTAAAATATATGTTTCTATATACTAAAAAATAACCATTGATTATATAATAAAATTATCTAACATATATAAAATAGTATAAAAACAAAATTTAATAAAAAAATACTAGTATTTTTTTATTATCAAAGATACATTTGTACCACCAAATCCAAAACTATTAGACATGGCTATATTAATTTTTGTATTTATAGTTTTCTGTACAATGTTCATATCTTTTGCATAAGGTTCTAATATTTCAATATTAATTGTCGGAGCTATAAAATTATATTTTAACATTAACAATGTATAAATAATTTCGTGCACTCCCGATGCTCCTAATGCATGACCTGTTATTGATTTTGTTGCTGAAATCATTGGTTTTTTTTCATTATTAAATACTTTCTTAATGGCTTTTAATTCCATTAAATCACCAATTTTAGTAGATGTTCCATGTACATTAACATAATCAATACATATTTTTTTATTTTCTTTTGCTAAATTCATGCAACGAACTGCGCCACTTCCTGAAGGTACAACCATACTGAAACCATCAGATGTTGTAGCATATCCAACTATTTCGGCATAAATATTAGCAGAACGCGATAAAGCTAAATTCAACTCTTCAATAACTAATATGCCCGCACCACCGGAAATAACAAAACCATCACGGTTAATATCATAAACACGTGATGCTTTATTAGGAGTATTATTAAAATTAGTCGAAAGCGCTCTCATCGCATCAAATTCACTAGCTAATTCTAAACTGACTTCATCACCACCACCTGCGAAAATAAGATCTTGTTTACCACATTTTATTAATTCAAACGCATTGCCAATACAATGAGCAGAAGTTGTACAAGCAGAACTTATTGAATAATTTATTCCATAAATTTTAAATATCGTAGATAAGCATGCTGATACCCCAGAAGGCATTGTTTTTATCGCAATGTAAGGACTAATATCATTAAAAGTACGTATACTTTTTATAGATTTTATATCATTTTTCATATAATATTTAGGAAAACCGCATCCTGAACCAGCAATTAATCCTACACGAGGATTTTTTTGATACTCTTGATTTTTAATTTTAGAATCTCTAATAGCTTCAATCATGGCTAAAAAAGCATACATAGAAGCATCGTTCATAAACCGATCCATCTTATGTTTGATAAAATGTTTTTTTGTTAACTTAATATTCCCCCAAATTTGACTACGCATGCCAAATTTTTTCATTTCTTCCGAAAATACAACACCAGAAGTTCCATTATATAAAGAATCTAATACTTCTTTTTTATTATTTCCGATGCTAGAAATAATACCAAAACCTGTAATCACCACTCGTTTCACTTATAATCCTTATATCTATAAAAAAAATTATGTATATAATAGAAATATAATTTTTTAAAAATATTTTATCACCTCATACATGAAAAACATTATGGATAAAAAATGAAAAAATTGTATAATGGTACTCTTTACATTGTACCTACACCTATCGGAAATTTATCAGATATCACTCATCGAGCATTAGAAGTACTAAAAAATGTTAATTTGATTGCTGCTGAAAATATTAGACACACCAATATTTTACTACAACATTTTAATATTAAAAACCATCTAATATCAATGAACAAAGAAAATGAAAAAGATAAGAGTAATAATTTAATTAAAGAGCTACAGAAAGGAAAAAAAATTGCTCTAGTTTCTAATGCAGGCACTCCAATTATTAATGATCCCGGTAATATATTAATTAAAAAATGTCATTTTTTTAATATTCAAGTCATCCCACTTCCTGGAGCTTGTGCTGCTATTACAGCCTTAAGTGCTTCTGGAATATATAACAATCGTTTTTGTTATGAAGGTTTTCTTCCCTCTAAAAAAAAAACAAGATGTGATTTACTTCATTCTTTAAAAGAAGAAACAAGAACAATTATTTTTTATGAAACTAAGCATAGAATACTTGAAAGTATACGAGATATAACAGAACAAATAGATAAAAATAGACATGTAGTAATAGCTAGAGAAATTACTAAGAAATGGGAATCTATTTATGGAGCAACAGCAATTTCAATCCTAAAATGGCTCCAAGAAGATAAATATCGTTATCAAGGAGAAATGGTAATTATTATAGATGGTTTTAAACCATTAAAGACCACCGTTATAACAAAAAAAACATTAGACACATTTTATATATTAAGAAATTTTTTTTCATTAAAAAAAGCTGTTTTAATTACTTCTAAAATACATAAAGTTAGTAAAAACAATTTATATAAACATGTAATAAAAAATAATAATGACAATTTTATTGAAACAATGTACAATTAAAATTTGAAGTTGACCAAACAGTCGCTGTTTAGTTTTATAAAAAAATTAAAAAGAGGAAAGTCCGGGCTCCAGAGAGCAGGGTGCCAGATAACATCTGGAAAGCGTAAGCTTATGACTAGTGCAACAGAAAATAAACCACCTATTTTTTTAAATTATCAATAAAATACGGCCAGGGTGAAAAGGTGTGGTAAGAGCACACCGCATATTTGGTAACAAATTTATGGCATGGTAAACTCCACCCGGAGCAAAGCCAAATATAGGGTGTTTTTTCCGTATTGCTCGTACTATTTAAACCTGGGTAGGCTGCTTGAGTTAGTAAGTGATTACTAATCTAGATGAATGACTGTTAAAACAGAACCCGGCTTAAAGGTCAACTTCATTCTATTATAAAAACACATCACCTTAATATATTATAAAGGTAATAAATTTATTACCTTTAATAAAAATTTATAAAAAATAAAATATTAGTTACCAGACACTTGCATTTCAGATAATAAAATTGAGCCACATTGAATGTTATTGCGTGTATCAATATCATTACTAATACTAATAATATTGTTCCACATGCTTCTTAAATTTCCAGATATAGTAATCTCATTAACAGGATAAGAAATTTTTCCATTTTCAATCCAAAAGCCTATTGCTCCACGTGAATAATTTCCACTAACTATATCTACACCTTGTCCCATTAATTCAGTTACTAATACACCTTGATGCATTTTTTTTAATAATTCTTCAAAAGATGTACAATTATTTGAAACTAACCAATTATAAATTCCCCCAGCATTTCCTGTACTATCTAAATTTAGTTTACGACCATTATAACTGTTTAATAACCATGTTGTTAACACACCATTTTCAATAATATGTTTAATCTTTGTTGTTACACCTTCGTTATCAAAAGGTTTACTCGCTAAACCCTGTTTTAAATGAGGATTTTCTTGAATGTTAAGCCATTCAGGAAAAATTCTTTTTTTTAAATCGTTAATTAAAAAAGTAGATTTTTGATAAACATTATCTCCACTAATCGCATTAGCAAGATGTGAAAAAAAAATATGAGATATCTCTGCTGAAAAAATTATTGGAGACTTCATAGTACGCATTTTTCGTGAACCTAAACGAGATAAAACACGTCTAGCAGTTTTTTGACCTAATATTTCTGATTTTTCTAAATTTTCTATTTTTCTTGAGATAGAATAATCAAAATCTCTTTGCATAGATTTTTGATCTCGAGCAATCATACAATTATAAGTTGAATAACAAGTAGATTTATATTTTTCTAACATACCTAAGCTATTACCAAAAACATTTATAGTAATGTTACTATTAAAAAAACTACCTTCACTATTAACAATTCTTTTATCAAACTTAAAAGCTTCTTTTTCTGCAATAGTAGCATATTGAATTGCATGTTCTATATTGAACTCCCATGGATGAAATAAATCAATATTTATAGCACGAAAACATAATAAATTTATATCAGGTAAACCTGAAAAAAAATCAGAAGAAGAATGCTTTGAAATGTCGATAGCCATATTCAACATACTTGTAATACCACTGAGACTAAAATCTTTCGATGAAACACTACCTTTGGAAAATTTATTGTATACTGTTATTAACAGTCCACCATCACTATTAAATTCAACATTTTCAACAATATTATTTCTGACATTAACACTAATACCTATTGTTTTTTTAATAGAAACCTCGATAGCAGTTGTTTTATTTTTAGCAATTTCTAATGTTTTTTTTACTGTGTTTATCAGAAACAATTCTTCTTTTTCTATGTCTTTTATTATTTGCATATAAAGATCCTTAAAAATATATTTTTAATATATTCATATTATATTAAACAAAACAAAAATTAAAATAAATTACTTTACGTATAAAAAAATGGATTTAATTTTTCCTAAATGTTAAAATTTTATTAAATTAGAATATATTTTTTCATTTTTATAAAAAAATTGATTGAAAATTAATTACTTATACAGAGAGTATTATAAAGGAATACTTATGAATTTAAATAAAATTATTGCCGGTGATAATATACCAAATGATATATACGTTATAATAGAAATTTCATCAAATTCATCTCCAATTAAATATGAAATAGATAAAAAATCAGGTATGCTATTTGTAGACAGATTTATATCAACTCCAATGTTTTATCCTTGTAACTATGGCTATATAAATCAAACATTGTCTTTAGACGGTGATCCTTTAGATGTTTTAGTACCTTCTTATTATCCTATACAATCTCATTGTGTTATTCATTGTAAGCCTATTGGAATATTAAACATGCATGACGAATCAGGAGACGATGCTAAAATTATAGCTGTACCTAATAGTAAAATCTGTAAAGAATATGAAAACATAAATGATATATCAGATCTATCAAAATTGTTAAAAAAACAAATTTCACATTTCTTTCAGCATTATAAACAACTAGAAACAGAAAAATGGGTCAAAATTACAGGATGGGGAAATCATAAAGATGCAAAAAAAGAAATACAAGTTGCATACAATCGTGCAAAAAAAAATTAATAATATTAATAAAATTTTTTCTAAAAAATAAAATCTTTTTCATCAATTTTAAAAAAAAATAAAGCACATCTTATATATCCAAGTATATCATATTTGTTCAGTAAATAATGTAATTCTAATTGAGAAGAAAACTTTACTTTTATTTTAGGAAAAATTTCTATAACTATTTTTTTACTATAAAATGAAACATTCCATTCTGGATTTTTATTATTTAAAAATGTATTTAATCTAAATAATATATTAGCGTTCTTTATCATAATCTCTTGATTAATTTTTATATGCTCTGTTTTACCTATAAAATAAGGAAAAAATAAAGTTATATACTTTAATATATTATCACTTTTAATAAAAATATTTTTTAGATTAACATCAGCCGACACTTTAGGCCGATATAAAGTTCCAAAAAATTTTATTTTACCATCAAAAACACCATCTACTTGTTTAAAATTTGTAGTAAAAAAGTTAATCAAAGAGATTGGAAAATTAGAAATAATAGAATTACCTTCTATATTTTTTTGATTATAAATATCTAAAATATTTAAATATCCAGAAATATTTTTTTCTAATGAAGTGATATATTTTGTTACTGTCCATTTACTTTTAAGATTATTATTTCTAAAATTAAGAAATATTTTTATATCATCTACGTCTTCATAAAATACTGCTTCTTTAGTTACTTTTGATAGTTTAACGTTTTTACTTTTCAAAAACATTTTTACATGATATAAATCTTTTCCTAATATCCATTTTAATTTTGCTTGAACAGACAATTTACTTTTAAAATCAATATGATGATGTTTCAATATGTTAAAAAGAGATTTTTTTATTTTATATAAAAAAGTGTTTTTTAATTTTTCTTTTTTTTCATAAATATTATTAATATTTTTATTCTTATTATAATAAAAACGAGGACTTTTTTGAGTAATTAATTCACCTAAAAAAGTTCTAATATTAATTTTTTTAAATGAACCGTGCCAATCACCTGTTTTATTATCAATCATGCTTTTTAAAGCTACATTTACATATAAATCAGGACTGTTTAATAAAAAACAAAAATTTTGTTTTTTATTATTCCAATTAGCTTTAATGCGTAAAAAATTAATATAAAATTTATCAAGCTGCAATTTTTTCACATCAAGTAGAACTTTTCCCGGTAACGCATTTTTTATATTTATATTCGAAAACATTCTTAGACTGTTTAAGTGTATATTATTCCAATTTAAATTACGTGCTAAAATTTTATTTGTCATCATAGGTAATCTGTAATTGCCATATAAATTTAGTTTAGATTTAACTTTACCCTGTAAATTAGGTAAAAAATAATCTAAATTATTGGCATAAACAGAAGAATAAATATTAATTCTCTTTCCTAACAAACCTTTTAAATATAATTTGTTTTTTCCAGCGAATATATCTAATCTAGGAATTTTTAAAACATTAAAATTTTTATAGCATAAGGAACCTAATATGGAGAAATTTTTTTGCATTATATTCCCATCTAAATGTATTTTAGAAGCACATAAATTATATATATTATTACTAGATTTGCCTGATAAATGAATCTTTCCTATTAATTGAGAAATAGATTGATGGTATTCCAAAACACTTTTTAAAGGAATTATTTTTTTATGAAAAAAACTTTTTTTAAGAATAAAATATCTTATTTTTTTTAAAAAAATATTCTTTAAATCACCATGCCCATTAATTTTGATAAAAATTGATGGCATACCCTTTATACTTAAAATATTCTTTAAAGATAAAGAATAGTGATTTTTTTTTCCCATTAAAGTAATATTAAAATTCTTTAATTTTAAAATTAATTTTTTTTTTATAAAAAAAGATAAATTATTACTGTTTAAATGTAAAAAAAATGAATGATTTAAATTCTGTAATAGCATTAAACCATGTATATTAATTTTGTAGAAATTATTAAATTTTAATTGAAAAATAAATTGATTTTTTAAACTAGCTTTAAATGAAATATCTATCGTTTTCTTATAAAAATTAGGCATTAATATTTTATTTTCTATATTAAATATAATCGAATTACTATTAAAAATAATTTTTCCATAAGATTGAATATTTAAAAGATTTGAATTTATTTTTATTTTTTTTATGTTTAAAATGTTTTTTATTACTTGAACTTGTAATTCTAATGATAAAAAAGTATCAATATTATTATTTGAAAAATTTAAATTTTTACATTTTAAAAATGTTAAATTAATATTTAATGGAATGAAAATTTTTGATTGAGTAGATAAAAAATGCAGAAAACTATTTATTTTTTCAATGTCAAAAATACCATTTATAGCTTCTAAAGTATTTTTTTTAAAACTTTTTTTTAATTTAATATTTGAATCTGTCAAGGATACTACGTGCATAGTATCAACATAAGTAGGAGAAAAAGTAACAGTGTTATTTATTAAATTTATACCACTATAAACATTTGATAAAAATACATTTATATTGCTTGTTTTTAACAAAATTTTATCAATATGTATTTTTTTAAAGATTATAGAATATTTAATAAATATATTTTTTTTTATAATATTAGAAGAGGCATCCTTGGTAAAAGGATAAGAAGACCTGTTTTTTTTTAATAAAACTATTAAATTTTTTGTCTCAATTTCTTTGCATACTGTTGATTTCTGAAATAACGATTGAATGTCTAATGTTATATGTATACTATCTGCTTTAACAAAAAATTCTGAAGTATTATAACGAATATTGTTCAATGTAAAATCACGCCAATTTCCTGATACTTCTTCTATTTTTAATCCTATAAAGAATTGATTAGTAAAATTAAAAATAAGTTTAAAACCAATATTACTTTCTATACATAATAAAAAAATAATACAAATACCAGAAAAAAAAATCAAAGATTTAGACAAGTATCTCTGATATATACTCATAAAAAATTGTCCTGATTCAATATTAAATTATTAACTTAAGAAATGCATTTATGATAAATATAAATAATATTTAATATAAAAAATCTTTTGTATATTAAAGAAAACAAAAAAAATATTTTATTTTTAAATATTAAGTCTTATTAATTATTGTAAATATTAAAAATTACAGATACATATTTTTTTGTAAAAAATTTATTAAAAATATTACTTATCAAATTTATAAAAATTAAGATATATCAAATATCTATTATACTTTTTTATAATATGTTAAAATATTTTTTATATCATTATCATCTTTACAGAATTCATCAATTAAAACCTGTTAATTTTTTAATTTAAAAGAGACAATATTATGTCACGTATATGCCAAGTTACTGGTAAAAAAAGAATGATTGGTAATAATCGATCTCATGCTATGAATGCAACTAAAAGACAATTTTTAACAAACATTCAATATCATCGATTTTGGATTTCTGATGAAAAACGATTTATTAAATTACGTATTTCAGCTAATGGAATGCGTTATATTAATAAACATGGTATTGAAAAAATAATAAAAAAAATAAAATACAAAAAAAATAAAGGTTAATGTATGGCTAAAAAAAATCGTGAGAAAATAAAAATGATTTCATCTGCAGGAACAGGTCATTATTATACTACAACTAAAAATAAAAGAAATACACCAGATAAATTACAATTTAAAAAATATGATCCTGTAATTAGAAAACATGTTTTATACAATGAAGGAAAAATAAAATAAAAATTATTATTTTTTTAAAATTTTTTATCCATCAAATTAAAGTATAATTTTTTTCAAAATTATACTTTATTGAAAAAAACTTTGTATCTATTCAAAAATATGAGACATAAAAAATGTTAATTCATTTAATAATTTTTCAAAAAAAGGAAACATGATAGATATCAAAGAATATAATACCCACATTCCTATTAACAAATTAAGTGGAAAACCAATAGAAAAAATAGATATTTGAGGTGACAAACGATTTAATAAACTCATAATAAATCCAATGGCCAATAAAATAATTATTACTGGTAAAATAAATAAAATACTATTTAAAAAAATATGACTAGAAAAATTTAACAAATCAAAAAAAATATTTGTATTTATAAAATAGTCATCAATAGGAACACTATAAAAACTATCAATTAATATAGAAATTAAATACAGATGAGTGTTTAAAACTAAGAAAAAAAATAGAAAAAAAATATTTAACAAACGAGATATTATCGAAATACCAATATGATTGTTATTATTAAAAAAAGTTGCAAATGATAAACCCATCTGTAATCCTATGATTTCTCCAGATAAATTTACTGTGGCAAATAATAATTGTGCAGTAAAACCTAACACAACTCCAATCAATATTTGCTGAAATAATAGTAAGAATCCAATATAAGAAAATAAAGTAGCATGGACTTCAGGTAAAAAAGGAGAGATTAAGGAACTTATTATACCAGATAATACTATTTTACTTTTTTTATTTATTAATTTATCGTTAAAAATAGGTGCTACAGAAAAAAAAGATAAAATTCGCACCATGGGCCAAAAAAAATTACTAATTAACGTTATTAATTGAACACTACTAAACGTTAACATTATTTAATAATCAATGGTATATTGTTAAATAAATTATGCATATAATCTAGCATAACACCTAACATCCAAGGCCCAAGTATTGCCATTACACCTAAAACAGAAATAATTTTAGGAATGAAAGAGAGTGTTTGTTCATTAACTTGTGTTGCAGCTTGTAATACACTAATAATTAAGCCGCTAATTAAAGCAGCTAAAAGTAATGGTGATGCAAGCATTAATGTAACTTTCATGGCATTATGAAATAATTCCATTACATATTCAGCAGTCATAAACATCTCCTATTTTTAATAGTTAATTTAAAATTATTTATAATATAAAAAATATTTATGAAAACATTATGCATGAAAACTTTGAGCTAATGAAGTGATTAATAATTGCCATCCATCTACTAATACAAATAGCATTAATTTAAAAGGCAAAGAAATTGTTGAAGGTGGCACCATCATCATACCAAGAGCCATCAATACACTAGCTACAACTAAATCAATAATTAAAAAAGGTATAAAAATAGTAAATCCAATTTGAAAAGCAGTTTTTAATTCACTAGTAACAAATGCAGGTAGCAAAATTCGCATCGGTATATCATTCTTATTTTCATAAGAAGAAATATGCGCTAATTTTGAAAACAATTCCAAATCAGGTATACGTGTTTGATTTAACATAAATTTTTTTAGAGGACCAGAACCTTTTATAATAGCATCTTCCATATTTATTTTTTCTTCGCTAAAAGGTACATAAGCATCTTGATAAATTTTATCAAAGGTGGGAGACATAATAAAAAAAGTTAAAAATAACGCCAAACCAAGTAATATTTGATTTGGAGGAGCATAAGGAGTACCTAAAGCATTGCGTAATAAACCAAAAACAATAATAATTCTTGTAAAACTAGTCATCATTAAAAGAAAAGCTGGAAGAAAAGTTAATGATGTCAAAAAAACTAACGTCTGAACTGAAACAGACCAAGTTTGTCCTCCGTCTTCTAAAAGACGACTAGTCAATGCAGGAATATCTGCCCGTACTGTTGGACAAAATAACAATAAAACTAAAAATGGAATAATTCGATAAAACATTGTTTTTTCCAGGAAATTTTATCAAGTTTTTTTAAAGAAAAATTTAAAATATTTTTTTTTTAAACAAATATCATCTTTTTGATTTTCTATGTTCTCTTTCAAAGTTGATGATAGTGTGTATAAATAAGTAATATTTTTTGCCGTTACACCTAATACTAATTTGACTTGTTCAACTTCTATTAGCACAACATATTCATGTGATCCGACAGATAGTCTGTCTATTACTTTCATAGAAGAAAGCATATTATTAAATTTAAAAAAAGAAATTTTTCTTAAAATCCAACTTAAAACTAATATTAGTAATATTATTTGGGATAGTGAACTGATTATTTGAAAAAATTTTTCATTATTAAATATAGATTGAAAAGTACTAAACATTGTTTGAAAAGATGCATTGTTTTTCATAACATTTACATTTAAGATGTAACATTAATAGTTTTTAAAGAATTTTTTATGTTCGTAATACGAAGACCATATTTTTTATCTAAGACTACAATTTCACCAGAAGCAATTAAAAAACCATTTATAAATACGTCTAATGATTCTGTTGTTAATTTATCTAAAATTAACATACTTCCTTTTGAAAATTTAAGAAAATCTTTAATTTTTATTCTTGTTTTTCCTAATTCAACAGTAATATTAACTACTGTATCAAGTAAAATATTTTTATTATCTATATTTTTTTGAGATAAAGAATTTACATCAACATTTTTATGTTTAGTTATTTTTTCTTTCGAATCAATTAATTGTTCATTATCAGAATTTTTTTCTATATTACTCATAAGAGTATTTTCCTTATCTTGAGTAGACTCTATATTAATAAATTCTTCTATAAAAATAATAGATTGTGCATTAAATCTTTTGTATTTGCCAAAAAATATAGATTTATTTTCTATGCATCCTATAATTTTATCAGGTTTTTGAATTGATAAAACATCTCCTACTGATAAATTGCGCAATTCTTTATAAGAGATAGAAAGATCTATGATCTTAGATATAATCTCTAATTCAACATTATATAGATTTTTAAAAGAAAAACTATTTAAAACATTTATTCCTATATCTAACTCTTGATTATTGTGAATTGAAATTAATTTTTTTCTACTTAAATTTTTTATTATTGATATCGGTACTAAAATACTAAAAAAAATTTTTTTGTTATTAACTTTAAAATAAAAAGAGCTAATAACAAATAATTCACTGGAATTAAAATCTACTTTCTTTAAATCAATAAGAACTTTAATTTTAATAAATTTTATCTCAAGAGAAAAAAAATTTTTATAAATTTTAGAAAGACATTCTATGATTAATGTAGTGATTTTTTTATTAATCCATAATTCAGTAGATGTCATGTCTATTGCTTGATTTTTTTTATCTTGAATGTCACCATTACCTCCAAATAAAAGATCTATTATAACAGAGAAAAAACTAGAAGAAAAAGTTATAAAAGATTGATTTTTATAGGGAAATATTTCTATTAAGTTAATACATCTAAAATTTTTTATATTACTATTATTATCAAGTTCGATTTTTGTATTATGAAAAATTACATTAATATCTTTTTTTAAAAAAATAGAAAAATCTGTTATAATTTGTTTTATAAAACAATCATTAATATCTTCTAATATTTTAATTTCATCTTTTTCAAAAAGATTGTTTATTTTTTTTTCTCTATAAAAAAATTTTTTAAGATCATTATGTAAATTATTACTTTTCCCCATTTATATACCCCAGAGGTAAAAAGTGACTAGAAAATAAAATTAAAAATTTGATTTGTGATTTATATAAAATATAGTTTTACATCTTTTTAAGATGCATTACATGTTTAATTAAACATATACATCAATTTCTTGACGTTTTATTAATCCTGTACTCTTTTTATATATGTTTAATATTTCTTGTAATTTATATGAATTCACAAATTTTTCATTAAAATTTTTTTTAGAATCTTTCATTCTAATATTTTTTAAAGAACTATAAATATTTACCTTTCTTAACGAAATACCACTTTTATTTAATGAATCACGTAAAAAAGGGACACAATTGTTTAAAAATATTCTAACTTCATTATTGTTAGAAATAAAACTCAAGATTGCTTGATCATCTTTCATTTTAATTTTAATATATATCGAACCTAAGTTTTCTGGTTGTAAATATATTTTAGCTTGATTCTCTTTATTGGAAATAGATAAAAGTATCTTCTGACTGATAGATTTCTTCCATTCTATAGAATTTTTTGAATCAATAAAAAAAAATGGATCTACATTTTTTTTTAGCAATTCTTTTTTATTAAAATCTTTTAAAACATGTGTATTACGTATACTATAATCTATTTTATTTATATTTTTTGATAAAAACAAAATCTCTTTGCTATTTTTTACATTAATCGAGTTAAAATTTTTCTCATTGTTTATGTTTTTGATATCGCCATTATTTGTATTGTAAAAATTTATTTTTTTATCATCATATTGATGCTTTAATTTTATTAAATGTAAATTATTTAATATATTTTCTTGACTTAGAAGATTTTTACCTAATTTATTAGATAATACTCTTGCAGATAATGTTTGAAATTGATTTTTGTTTTTATTTTTTTTTATTTTATAATTTTTTATATTCTTTATATTTTTTAAAAAATAAAAATTATCTAATAAAACATTTTTTTTATGTGTTATTTTTTTTTTTTTATATTATTTTTAACATTTTTTAAATGATTTTCATGTAAGTCCTTATCTGTTTTATTTAAAATATTTAATAGACTATTCATCATTAAATTATTACATATAATATTTTTGTCATCTTTTTTTTTATATTCGGTAGAAACATTTTCAAATTCTATTATTTGATTAAGTACGTTTTTCTGTAATTCATCAAATATAGATTTAGATCTATATGCTTCGTTAATAATATTAAAAGTATTATTTTTATTATTAGAAAGAATATTTTTTTGTAATACTGTGTTGCAAATTATTTCTAACATTATAATGCTCATCCTTTTTTTAAAAACTTTAATTGAACATAATTATCATTAATGGTTTGCTCTTCTGTTTTTTTGAATTTCAATATTTGTTTTTTATTAATAACACTTAAAGATTGCCAAAATTTTAATTTCTTTTGACTTTCAGACCATATTTTTAATTTTTCTTTAATTAATTCTTTATTTTTTTGAATCATATTTCTATTATCTTTAATAATTACACTTAATATAGAAATAAAATTATTATAATTTTTCCACTGATATACACCAATTCCTGATAATAATCTGTTATTTATTTGTTTTATATATTCTTTTTCATATTTTATTAATAATTTTAACTGTTTATTATTATCTTCTTGCTTTAAAGACATGTTTTTAATATTAATTATTTCTTTTTCTATTTTTTTTATTTCTATTTCTTCTAAAATAGACAACGAAATTTTTTTATATTTCATTAAGGTAATAGACCTAAGTATTTTAAATATTAAGAAAATATTTTCTTTAACTCTTGACAAGAAGTAGAATAGTTACTTTTTTCTGATACTTCTTGCTGCAAAAACCTCTCTAAATTTGACCAAATTTTAATAGCATGATCTAAAATGACATCAGTGCCAACAATATAAGCACCAACATTTATTAAATCTCGATTTTTTTGATAAGAAGACACTAATTTTTTGAAATAACAAGATTGTTTATAATGTTCAGAATCAACGATATCTGGCATTACACGACTAATAGAAGATCCGATATCAATTGCAGGGTAATGACCTAAATCAGCATAATAACGAGATAAGATAATATGTCCATCTAATATTGAACGTGCTAAATATGAAACTGGATCTTGATCATCTCCATCTTCACCTTCAGTTAAAACTGTATAAAAAGCAGTAATTGATCCTTTTTTAGTATTACCTACACGTTCTATTAAATTTGGAATTTTTGAAAATATTGAAGATGGATAACCTTTTGACACTGGTAATTCTTCTAAAGACAAAGAAACTTCTCGTTGTGCCATAGCATAACGGGTCAAAGAATCCATAATAAGTAAAACATGCTTGTTTTTATCACAAAAGTATTCTGCAATACTAGTTGCATAAGATGCAGCTTGTATTCTTATCATAGGAGATACATCCGCAGGAGCAGCGACTATTACTGATCGTACTAATCCTTTTTCACCTAATACATTTTCTATAAAATCTTTTACTTCTCGTCCTCTTTCTCCAATCAATGCAATAACGATTACATCCGCTTCAGTGTATTTTGCTATCATGCCAAGTAAAATACTTTTACCAATACCAGAACTAGAAAAAATACCTATTCTTTGTCCTTGACCAATAGTTAAAAGTCCATTAATAGCACGTATTCCAGTATCTAAAACTTTAGTAATTGGCTTTCTACTTAATGGATTAATATTATCATAATTTTTTATAGTATAACATTTATCATCTAATGGAGGTAATCCATCTAATGGCCGCCCTCTTCCATCTACTACTCTTCCTAACAATTCTATTCCTAGTGGAATTTTTTTTATAAAATAATTCATATTGCTACTTGTTTTTAAAAAAACATAAGCACCTGGAAGAACACCTTGGATCTCTTCTAAAGATAATAATAATGTTTTTGTTCCTGAAAAACCGATAACTTCAGCATTAATATTGAAATTTTTTCCATCTATTGTTCTTTCAATAATACATTGTGAACCAATGGGAATATTCAATCCAATAACTTCTAAAACCAAACCATTAACACTAATAAGACGACCATAAATAATAAAATTAGGAAGTTTATTAATTCTTTTTTCAAAAGAAGCAAGCTTTTTTAACAATTGAGTAAATCTTACATTCATTAATATTCCTCTGAATAAAGAAGACGATGCAATTCTTGCCATCTCGCATCCACTGTGGCATCTATATCAGTGCTTTCTGATTTAATTTTAAAGCTATTTACATCTATGCTATCATCACATACTAATTGCCATTTATAAGTTTTCAAAAAATCTTCAAAGGTTTCTTCTATTAAAACTTTATTATTAGAGTGAATAACAAGACACGGTTTTTTCAAAAAAATACCATTTTGATTAATAATGTTTTTTATAGAATTAAGTAAAATTGATTTATCACAATCAATTTTATTTCCAATTACATAGGATGAAACTATTAATACTGTTTTTAATAAACGAGAATACAGTTTTTTTTCAAATGCAGAAAAAGATTTTTCAAAATCTAAAAGTAAAATATTTAATTTATTTTTTAAAAAAATATTTTCTTCTACTCCTGATAACAATCCTTTTTCAAAACCTATTTTATATTCTTGTGTTTTTGTTATATCTATTTGTGACGAATTATGTTTTTTTCTTTTTTCATTGTTGGTATCTATAAAAAAATCTTTTCGAGTAAATTTATCTGAACAATATAAAAATTTTTTTTTATATTTTTCGTTTTTTAAAAGTATTTTTTTTGGATACCATCGCGTCCATTTTTTTTCTAATATCAAATCAGGCATAATACTCTCGTAAATTTTTTAATGAAAAATATCCTTTATCTATAATACTTTTAATCATTATTAAAATTAATTTTTGTTCATTTTTTATAGCAATATCAGAAATATAAGATTTTTTTTCTAGAATTAAAGATAACTTATTTGATTCAGTTTCAGACATGTTTTTAAAAAATTTTTCTCTAATAGAAGAACTGGTATTCTGAAGTGCAATATATAATTTTTCTTTTTCAATATTTTCAATAACAATTCTAATATGATTATTATCTAAATCTAGTATATTTTCAAACGAAAACATTTCATTGATAATATTATTAGATAATTCTTTATTAAACATACTAATTTTTTTAATTGTTTCTTTTTCATCTTTAATTTTCATAGAATTTAAAATTCTAGCAGCAGTTTTTATACCTCCTTTTTCTGATAAAAGTAATTTTTTATTTTTTAATAAATTTTCAATAACTTTAGTTAATTCAACTAAACTAGATTCTTCAATTCCATGAAATTCTGTAATTTTTAATATAATTTCAGCACGTTTTTGATTACTAAGAAACGAGAGAACTTTAGCAGAATGATTTCTATCCAGATATATAAGAATCGTTGTAATAATTTGAGAGTGTTCTTGATCTAATAGAAAAGCAAGCTTTTCAGGATTCATATAATTAAGAGCTTTAATACATATTTTAGCATTACGAAGGTCTAATGCTTCTTGTAATAAAGAATTACCTTTTTTTTCTCCTAACGCTTTATTAAGCATATCTACAAGGTAATTATCACTATTATTAAAATTAAAGGGATTGTTTTTTATCGCAAGATTATAACATTCGTGTAGAGTTTCATTTAATTTTTCTGTTGAAACTCTTTTTATATTCACCATAGAAGTAAGAATTTCTTGCACTTCAAAAGGAGTTAAATTTTTTAATATCTCTCCTGCTTGATCAGCCCCTATTGACATTAATAATAGTGCACTTTTTTCAGTACCATTTAAAATCATATTTTATCACTCATCCATTTACGAATAATCAACGCTATAGTACGTGGATTCTGATTAGATATATTACAAATTTGATGAATCAATTTATCTGTATTTAAATTATTTTTCATATCTTCTTGTTCAGCAATATTTTTTTCTATATTCTCACACTTTTCTATATGTTTTTTTTCGTTTTGAATTCTATTTTGAGTAATATTATTACTTGAAGAAGGACAAATATATCTTTTTAATAAGTAGAAAAGCAATAAAAAAGCAAGAATCCATGGTGCAATGTTAAATACAAAATGTGAGAATTCAAATGAATTTAAATTATTTAATTGAACAGGAATTTTTTTATGATATTTAGCAAATGATGCATTAACAATATGAATACTATCTCCTCGAGCTTTAGAATATCCTATTGTTTCACGTATTAAATGTTCAATATTTTTTATTTTTTCCGTAGTAAAAGGAAGGTCTTTCCCATTTTTATCTTTAACAAAGTTAATTAAAACTGCCGCTGATAATCTTTTTATTTCTCCTATATTCATCTTTACATGAGATACACTATGATTTAATTCATAATTTACTGTATTATCACGATTAATATTAGAATTTAAAGAATCGTAAACATTATTTAGTTTTTTATTGTTTTTTAGAATATTAAATTGGTTTAATGAACTATTATTTTTGTTTTTTTGAATCTGGTTATTTAAGGTATTATTAGATAAAGATGCAGGTATATCCTTATTGTTTATTTGATCATGAATACTATTTTGATAAGATCGTATTGCTTGATGTTTATTATTAGTATTTGGTGAATACTTTTCTTGTGTTTCTTCGTGATCATTAAAATCTATCTGAGCAGTGACTTGAGCATAAACATTACCAATCCCAACTAATGGCTCTAAAATACTCTTGATTCTGTTTCGATAGCGAGATTCAATATCTTCAGAATATTTAAATTGTAGGTTATTAACCTGTTGATAACGTGAAAAAGGTTGATTTAAAAGCTGTCCTGATTGATCGACGATAGTAATACTTTCAACTGAAAGATTAGACACACTGCTTGAAATTAAGTGTAATATTGCATTAATTTGATCTGTATTTAACACTCTTCCATTTTGTAGCTCTAAAATAACTGAAGCTGATGGTTTTTTATTTTCTTGTAAGAATAATGATGGCTTAGAAAATGCTAGATGTATTCTAGCGCTTTTTACAATATTAATACGTTGTATAGTTCGAGCTAATTCTCCTTCTAAAGCACGTTGATAATTTATTTGTTCATTAAATTGACTAATACCAAATTTTTCTTTATCTAATAATTCAAAACCAACTCCTCCACCTCTTGGAAGATTTTTTTCTGCTAAACGTAAACGAATATCATAAACTTTATTTTTTGGAACAGATATTTCGCCTGAAGAATCAGTAAATTGATAAGGAATTTTCATTTGATTTAAATGATTTATGATAGCTCCGCCATCTTCATCAGATAAATGATTATATAAAATTTGATACTCAGGAGATTTAATCCATATTGAAACAGAAACAGCAGTAATTACTGCAGCTGTTAATAAAATAATTAAAACACGAGAATTTTTTAAAAAACGAGATAAAAAATTATTAAATTTTTTTTTCTCTTCTACAACTGAATCTTCTATAGCACCGAAATTCATGAAATCTTCCTATCTGATAGTTAGTTCTAACTACAATTTAGTGATAATTAAATAATTTCACTAATAGTATGAAATAAAAAAATTTCCTGTTAAATTATTTTCAATTAAATTATTATTAATAATATTTTATTAATAAATTATTTTTTAATAAAATATTTATCTTAATTTATTTTATATTAAGATATAATAATCTTTTTAAATGTAAAAAACAAAAATTATTTATAGAGAAAAATTATGCTAATTAATAATATTAATCATCAAAATTTTTATACCAAAATTAATTTTTTAAATAAAAATTTAAATACCTCAAAAAACATAGAATCTAATAATTTTATCGACTATATAAAAACAGCATTGGGAGAAATAAGTAACGTTCAAAATCATGCAACAAAAGATGCTGAAAAATTTATGTTAAATCAATCAGGAATATCTTTAAATGATGTAATGATAAACTTGCAAAAGTCCTCTCTTTCTATGCAAATGGCAATTCAAGTAAGAAATAAAATTGTATCAGCTTATCAAGAAATAATGAGTCAACAAGTTTGATTTATTAATAATGTGCTGAATCTTGTTCAGCACATCTTGCTTACTAAATATTTTTTTATATTTAAAAAAAAATATTCTATATTATTTTAATTTTATTAGTTAAATATTTGATATTAAAAAAAATTTTATGGAGCTAAGCGGAATTGAACCGCTGACATCTTGCATGCCATGCAAGTGCTCTACCAACTGAGCTATAGCCCCAAAATATTACAATATAAAAACAGGTGAATTCTGTCAATTTATTTTTTCATAAAATAATTTTTATAAAAAAAATTTATTTAAATTTATTCGAGATATATTTTTATTATAAAAACCTAATTTTTATCTTATTAAAGATAAGATGTGTCAAATTTTTTATAAATAAATTTAAAGTTTATTTTTTTTTTAAAATCATACTTCACTATTTATTACTTTTTTATGGATGTAGCATTTATATAATTAATTGCCTTTTTTATTCTTAATAAAGTTTTTTCGCGCCCAACTAAAATAATTACAGAACTTATACTAGGTGAAAATACATTACCTGTAATAGCAACTCTTAAAAGCATATTAATTTCTTTTATTTTTATTTGCATACTTACAGATAAATTATTCATTACTCCAGATATCGTTTTTTCATCCCAAACAATTAATTTTTTTATTTTTTGATATATCTTTTTTAAGACAAAACAATTTTGTATTGTAAAATGTTTTTTTGCTGCTTCTTTATTAAAATCTTTAAATTCTTGATAAAAATAACGACAAGATTCTGTTATTTCTTTTAATGTATGATAACGATTTCTTAATAATTTTAATAATGATTCCAAATTAGGACCATTATTTATAAGAATATTTTTTTCTAACATATACTTTTTTAAAATACAAGAGATATGAGTTATAGACAAATTGTTAATGTAATATTTGTTTAACCATAAAAGCTTTTTTGTACTAAAAATACTAGAAGATTTACTCACAGATTTTAAATTAAACAGTTCTTGCATTTCTAATATGCTAAAAATCTCTTTATCACCACAAGACCAACCTAATCGGACTACGTGATTTAATATTGCTTCAGGCAAGAATCCCTGCTTATAATACTCAATAATACTTAAAGCATTTTTTCTTTTAGAAATTTTATGTTTGTCTTCATCTAAAATCATTGATAAATGAGCATAAATGGGTATTTTAACTCCTAAAGACTTCATAATATTGATTTGACGAGGTGTATTATTAATATGATCTTCTCCACGAATAACATGAGTAATTTGCATATCTAAGTCATCGATTACTACACAAAAATTATAAGTAGGCATACCATTAGAACGTTGAATAACAAGATCATCTAATTCTTGATTATTAAAAATAATATCACCTCTAACTATATCGTTAAAAATAACTTTTCCAGTGCGAGGATTTTTAAATCGTATTACATAATCTTGATTCAATATATCTTTATGCTTTAAATTTCTACAAATTCCAGGATAACGTGGTTTTAGACCTTTTTGTATTAGATCAATTCGTATTTTTTCTAATTGTGTAGATGAACAAAAACACTTATATGCATCTCCTTTATCTAACATTATATTAATAACTTCTCTATATCGATCTAATCGTTTACTTTGAAAATAAGGTCCTTCATCCCAATCTAAGCCTAACCATTTTAATCCATGAAAAATAGAGTTAAGAGAAACTTCCTGAGAACGTTTAAGATCTGTATCCTCTATACGAAGCACAAACTTTCCATTATTATGCCTTGCAAATAACCAAGAATATAAAGCAGTTCGAATACTTCCAATATGTAAATTTCCAGTGGGACTAGGAGCAAAACGAGTTTTTATTTTCATATATCCCTTAAATAGTTTTAATTGAATAGTCCTAATGTATAAAAATAAATATTATTAAAATATTTAATATATAAATTTTAAAGAAAAGAAAATATAGACTATAATTTAATCACTATGATTAAATTTACAACAAACAAATATTATTTCTTAAAAAAAGGTTGACTCTATTATTCCTATCTTTACAATAAGATTATAAAACTTTTTTAGGGTGATTAGCTCAGTTGGTAGAGCTCCTCCTTTACACGGAGGAAGTCGGCGGTTCAAGTCCGTCATCACCCACCAAAAAAAATAAATAACAAATAGGGTCGTTAGCTCAGTTGGTAGAGCAGTTGACTTTTAATCAATTGGTCGCAGGTTCAAATCCTGCACGACCCAAAAGACGTTATTTTTATTTGATCAAAGATTTTAATTCCTCTTCATTAATCATCTTAATTTTTAATAATTTAGCTTTAAAAAATTTAGAACCAAATTTTTTACCAAAAATTAAAAAATCCGTTTTTTGAGAAATATTATTTAAAATAATAGCACCTAAACTAATTAAAGTAGTTCTTAATTTCGTTCTTGAAAAAGACTCAAAAGTACCTGTTAAAACAATTTTTTTTCCATAAAAATATGTTATTTTTTTGTCAATAGACATTTCTTGAGTACTCCAAGAAATTCCTATTTTTTCTACTAAATTTAAAACCATATTATAATTAGAATTCGTAGAAAAATAGTTTAATATATTATGTGCAATAATCTTTCCAATTCCATCCACATTATTTAAATCTGTAACATCAGCATTCATTAATTTATCTATTGTCATAAAATAATTTGCAATTTTTTCTGAAACAACTTCACCAACATTAGATATTCCTAATGCGTATATAAAACGTTTAAAAGTAGTTTTTTTACATTTCTTAATAGAACTAACGATTTCTATACTTTTTTTATATCCTATTGTTTTAAATTTGATTAAATCAATAGATTTAAGATAAAAAAAATCTATCGGATTATTAACAAATTTTTTTATTACTAATTCATTAATTATTTTCGGACCTAGACCTTTTACATTTAAAGATTTTTTTGAAAAAAAATGATATAAAGATTTCTTTTTCTGAGCATCACATATCAATCCAGCATGACAACGTATTACTCTTTCTTCTTTATTTTCTAATAAATTCGTATTACAAACAGGACAAAAAACAGGAAAAATAATTTTTTTTGCATGTTCTGAACGTCTCATTTTAACAACACTTAATACTTTTGGTATAACATCTCCAGATCTGCAAATCACAATGAAATCATCGATATGTAAATTTAATCGTTCTATTTCATTTTTATTATGTAATGAAGCCTTTTTAATTTTAACACCAGATATATAAACTGGTTCAAAACATGCTACTGGAGTAATGACACCTGTTCTGCCAACTTGAAATATAACATTATTTAATCTTGTCACTCTTTCTAAAGAAAAAAACTTAAATGCTATCGCCCACCTTGGTGATTTTGTGTTGCAACCTAATTTATTTTGTAGTTCTATTGAATTAACTTTGACAACAATTCCATCTATATCAAAATTAAGAAGATGTCTTTTTTGTTCGAATTTCTTATAAAAATCTAATACTTCTTTATAATTTAAACAATTTTTTATTTCTTGATTAACTGGTAACCCCCAAGTTGCACACTGCATTAATTGCTCATAATGAGTGGTAAATTTTTTTGTTTCTGAAAAAAAACAACAACTATAACAAAAAAACATTAATTTTCTTTCAGCTGTTATTTTTGGATCAATATGTCGCAATGCACCTGCAGCTGCATTTCGAGGATTAGAAAAATATTTATTTTTTTTAATTGTAGATGTCTGATTTAATTCTAAAAAATCAGATTTTAACATAAATACTTCGCCTCGAATCTCTAATCTTTTAGGTATATTTAATCCTGTTAATTTTAAAGGAATGGATTTAATCGTTTTAGCGTTTAAAGTAATGTTTTCTCCTTGAAAACCATCACCACGAGTTGCTGCTCGTATAAATTTTCCATCCTCATAAATGATACTAATAGCTATACCGTCTATTTTTAGTTCACAACAAAAAGAATTTTCAACATTCACATGAAAAAATTTTTTAATTCTTCTTTCAAAATCTAAATAACCTTTTAAATCAAATGTGTTATCTAAAGATAACATAGGATAAAAATGTGTTATTTTTTTAAATTTATTCGATAAATTTGATCCTATTTTTTGAGTAGGTGAATCAGAGGTAATAAATTCTTTATTATTTAACTCTAAATTATACAATTTATGAAGTAAATAATCGTATTCTGCATCAGAAACTATTGGCTGATCTAATTTATGATAAAAATATTCATATTTTAGAATTTGTTTTCGTAGTATATCAATTTTGTTTTTAATAGATGTCATAAATTTATTGCATAATAAAAATGAATATTGTTAATTTTACAAATTAATAATATTAATATTTCAAAATATTTTTTATTATATAATTTTTACCTATAATAAAAATATTTATTTGCAAAATATAAAAGATAGATTTTTTTAAAATTAATAAAAGAAGTATAATAAAAAATAATATTATAAAACAATTTTTTATAAAAAATAGAATAGCATTCTATTACATATGCTAAAACATTTTAATAAAAAATGAAATTTTTGAAACATGAAGGAAAAAACATGAGTAAAATATATGAAGATAATTCTTTAACTATTGGAAACACACCCTTAGTCCGTTTAAAAAATATAGGACATGGAAATATTGTAGTAAAAATAGAATCTAGGAATCCTAGTTTTAGTGTAAAGTGCAGAATTGGTGCTAATATGATATGGAACGCAGAAAAAAATGGCAATTTAACCAAAAATATAGAACTAATTGAAGCAACTAGTGGTAATACTGGAATAGCATTAGCTTATGTTGCTGCAGCTCGAAACTATCGCTTAACTCTTACAATGCCAGATACAATGTCTATTGAGAGAAAAAAACTACTAAAATCTTTAGGTGCAAACTTAGTATTAACAGACGGTAAGTTAGGAATGCAAGGTGCAATATCTAAAGCTGATCAAATTGTATCGTATAATTCTAAAAAATATCTTTTATTAAAACAATTTGAAAATCCAGCAAATCCTGAAATTCATGAAAAAACTACTGGTCCTGAAATCTGGAAAGACACTGATGGTAACTTAGATGTTTTAATTTCTGCTGTAGGAACAGGAGGCACTATTACAGGTATTACGAGATATATAAAACAAAAAAAGAGAAAAAAAAATTTTATTAGTATTGCAGTAGAGCCTTCTGAATCACCTGTAATTACACAATTTTTGTCTGGACAAAAAATAAAACCTGGACCTCATAAAATTCAAGGTATTGGAGCTGGATTCATACCTAAAAATCTAGACTTAACATTAATTGATCGAGTTATTACTGTGTCAAGTGAAGAATCAATATTCATAGCTCAAAAATTAATGGAAAAAGAAGGAATATTAGCAGGTATTTCTTCGGGTGCAGCTTTATCTGCTGCGTTAAAAATTCAAAAAGAAAAAAAATTTTTAAATAAAACAATAATTGTTATATTACCTTCTTCAGGAGAACGTTATTTAAGTACAGAATTATTTTCTACATTATCTGATAATAAAGAACATTTTTAAAAAATACAACTTCTGCAATAAAAAACTTTATCATCTAGCCTTTTTTATTGCAGAAGTTGTATTTTAATTATTTAAAAAAAATTAAAAAAATATTTTAATAAAAATACTTAAGGAAAAAAAATGTTTCAAAATAAAATCACAATAACTGCTCCTCATGGATTACATACACGTCCTGCAGCTCAATTTGTAAAAGAAGCAAAAAAATTTATTTCTGATGTTTATATTATATTCAATGGTAAAACAGTTAACGCAAAAAGTTTGTTTAAAATTCAAACACTAGGATTAGTTCGAGGAAGTATTATCACATTATCTGCTGAAGGAGAAGATGAAAAAACAGCAATTAAACATTTATCTAAAATAATGACAGAATTAGAATAAGTCATTAAAAAAATAATTTATAATTTTTTTATGCGAATCTCGGAGGTTATATAAAAAAATAACTTCCGGATTATTTTACCAAAAAATATATTCGCCTGACCTGCCATTTTTTCCCTCTCTGATATAGATAAACTTTATTAAAGGTAATGTTATGATTTCAGGCATTTTAGCATCACCGGGTATAGCTTTTGGCCACGCTCTTTTATTAAAAGAAGAAGAAATTGTTATTAACCGGAAAACAATTAATATTGAAAATATTCAAAAAGAAATAGAAATTTTTTTTGAAGGTAGAAAAAAATCAATAGAACAACTAATACAAATTAAAATTAAAACAAGAGAAAAGTTTGGAGAAAAAAAAGAAAGCATCTTTGAAGGTCATATCATGCTTCTTGAAGATGAAGAATTAGAACAAGAAATAATTTCTTTGATAAAAAGAAAACAAATATGTGCTGCAGCAGCTACTGAATTTGTTATTGAAGCACAAGCAAAAGCTTTAGAAGAACTGAAAGATGAATATTTAAAAAATCGAGCTATTGATGTAAGAGACATTGGAAAACGTTTATTAAAAAATATACTTCATCTAAATATTATTGATTTAAATAATATAACAAAGAAAGTTATTTTAATAGCCAAAGATTTAACACCTTCAGAAACAGCACAGATAAATCTAAAATACATTTTAGGATTTATTACTGATTTAGGTGGCAGAACGTCACATACTTCAATTATGGCAAGATCATTAGAAATTCCTGCTATCGTAGGAACTGGAAATATAACAAATATAGTAAAAAATAATGATTATATTATTTTAAATTGCGTTCATAATCAAATTTTTATAAATCCTTCGAATCAATTAATTAATCAAACACAAGAAGTAAAAAAAAATTATCTTTTAAAAAAAAATAAATTGATAAATTTAAAAAATTTACGTGCTACTACTACTGACGGACATAACATTAAGATTGGTTCTAATATTGGAAATATACAAGAAATTGATTCTGCCAAAAAAAATGGAGCTGAATGTATCGGCCTCTATCGTACAGAATTTTTATTTATGGAAAGAAATTCTTTACCAACTGAAAATGAACAATTTAAAGCATATAAAAAAATTGCAGAATTAATGGAAAATAAGTCTGTGATTATACGGACAATGGATATTGGTGGTGATAAAGATCTTCCTTATATGAACCTGCCAAAAGAAGACAATCCTTTCCTTGGATGGCGTGCAATACGCATTTCTATGGACAGAAAAGAAATGTTACAAACACAATTAAAAGCTATTCTCAGAGCTTCTGCTTTTGGTAAAATACACATTCTTTTTCCTATGATTATTTCTGTAGAAGAAATCAGAATATTAAAATTAGAAATTAAAAAAATTCAAAATCAACTTTATGATAATAACGTATTATTTGATGAAAATATTAAAATCGGCATTATGATAGAAACACCAGCGTCAGCTATAATATCTAATCATTTAATAAAAGAAGTAGATTTTTTTAGTATTGGCACTAATGATTTAACACAATATACTTTAGCTGTTGATAGAGGAAATGATTTAATTGCGCATCTTTACAATCCTATGAATCCATCTGTTTTAAAATTAATTAAAAAAGTTATTCATGTTTCACACTTACATGGAAAATGGACAGGTATGTGCGGAGAATTAGCAGGAGATGAACGCGCTACCGTTTTATTATTAGGAATGGGACTTGATGAATTTAGTATGAGTTCAATAAGTATTCCCAAAATAAAAGAAATTATTCGTAAAACATCTTTTTCTGACGCCCAAAAATTAGCCCAAAAAGCACTGACATTACCAACTACTAAAGAAATACTTGATTTAGTAGAAAACTTTATGAATTATTAAGAGGTGAAAATATACTAAAAAGTATAATAAGAGCATTTAGGAGACAAAAATGAATTTCTTTTCTAATTTGTTTAAAAATAAAAATCCTAGTTTTTCTAAAAAAATAGAAGTTTTCGCGCCTTTATCGGGCGATATAGTCAATATTGAAGATGTACCAGATCTTGTCTTTTCTAAAAAAATTGTAGGTGATGGAATAGCAATTAAACCATCAGGAAATAAAATAGTTGCACCAGTTAATGGGACTATTGGAAAAGTATTTGAAACTCTACACGCTTTTTCGATTATTTCAGAAGATAATGTTGAATTATTTGTTCACTTTGGTATTGATACTGTAAAATTAAAAGGAGCAGGTTTTACAAAAATAGCTGAAAATAACCAAAAAGTAAAAATAGGAGATGAAATTATTACATTTGATTTAGATTTTTTAACAGAAAAATCTTATTCTGTTTTAACTCCTGTTGTAATCTCTAATATAGAGAATTTTAAAAAAATAGAAAAATCATCAGGTACTATTATTAGTGGAAAATCAATTATTATTTCTTTATATAATTAATTTTCAATAGAAAAACGGTGCTATTCTTTAGTGCCGTTTTAACCCATTTAATGTTAAACTTAAAAATAGAAGAAAAAAATGATTGATATATATACTATCATTCCTTCAATTATTATTGGATTAATCGAAGGTGTAACAGAATTTCTTCCTATTTCTTCTACAGGGCATATGATTATTGCTTCTCACTGGTTGGGAATAGAAAAAAATAATGCAAACATATTAGAAATATTTATTCAATTAGGTTCTTCATCAGCAATATTATATTTTTTTCGTAAAAAAATAATTGAAATGTTAAAAATTAAAATTGTTATTAAAAATAACAAAACAAACGTTTTACATATTTTTGTTTCTATTCTACCTACAATATTTTTAGGAGTTGTATTCTATCAGGAAATTAAGCTTCTCTTTAATTGTAACAATGTTATATATGCATTAATATTAGGTGGGTTTTTTTTAATAATTTCAGAAATATTTAAACCTAAAAAATATCAAACGTTATATTTTAATAAAATTAATTTATTTCAATCTATTATTATAGGTTTATTTCAAATTTTATGTTTATGTCCTGGTTTTTCAAGATCTGGTGCTACTATAGGTGCAGGAATACTATTAGGGATTAAGCGTTCTGTTGCAATAAATTTTTCTTTTATAATATCAATTCCATTATTAATGGGAGCTTCTTTTTTTGAATTAATAAACAATTTTAACGATATAAAACAATCAGATTATCCAACATTTTTTATTGGATTTATTATTTCTTTTATAGTTTCTATATTATGTATCAAAAAATTATTGAAAATAATTAATAAAACATCACTAATATTTTTTGCTATCTATCGTTTTATTATAGTTGGATTAATTTACTTCATTAAGTATTTTTATCATATCGTTTAAATATATTTACTTGTTCTATACTAATTGTAATATTTAACATATTTTAAACGCCATAATTCGAGCTTTTTAATTCTTAAGCGCATTAATTCATTTTTAATAGCATACCCTTTAAAACCTTTATTTAAAATTGATTGAATAGAAACGTTTTGCGCAATCAAAAAATATTTTTTTAAAAAACAACTGGAATGAGAAGGAAAAAAATTATATTTAAACAAATTTAAAAAATTAAATTTACTTAACAATGATAATTTTTTTATGCGATCGGGTTTTCTCCAGGCATCAATTTTATAAAACATATTAACAATATTTTTAGATGATTGATAGTTAATAGTATTCAAAAAAATGAAAAAACCAGTATTTAAAACAGCTATATCTCTAATATAAGATGGAACATGAAAACGCTTACACATATTTTTAACAACAGAAGCAGCATCAGCATCATAAAAAATAGATGAAGAATTTTTAAACATTTGATTCATAGATAAAAACTGGCATAAATAAGCAAAACGTATATCAATTTTTTTTTCAAATAATGATATTTTCGCTAATCCCATTAATATAATTTTTTTGTTAAACATATTATGTTTTAAAAAAAAATTATTTTCATAAAAAAAGTGCGTATCCGGAAAAAAACATTGAAGCGCTTTACAAGCATGTAAAACTTGAAAATATACATGAGGATTAGAAGTTTTAAAAGCTTTTTCAGTTTCATTCCATATTCTATTCGCAGTTAAATATAATAATTCTTTTTTTTTCACTATAACAGACATTAAATTCATAGTTTCTTTTGCTATTCGAAAACCCAAATGCATTAAAGAAGCAGCAAATCTTGCAGTACGTAAAACACGTAATGGATCTTCTATAAAAGATTCAGAAACATGCCTGATCAAACGAGATTCAATATCTTTTTTTCCTTCAAAAGGATCAATATAATTACCGTATTGATCTTGAGCAATAGCATTAATTGTTAAATCTCGTCTTATTAAATCATCTTCTAAAGTTACATTAACATTGCTATCAATCTGAAATCCAGTGTATCCCTTTCCAGATTTTCTTTCTTTTCTTGCTAAAGCATATTCTTCATGTGTTTCTGGATGTAAAAAAACTGGAAAATCTTTTCCTACTTGTTGAAAATTTCTTTCTAATAACATTTTTTCTGTCCCGCCGACTACAACCCAATCCTTATCTTTAATAGGTAAGTTTAGTAAAGCATCACGAACTGCTCCTCCTACTAAATATATTTTCATAATATTCTTCTCATTTTAAAAACATCTTATTTTTAGGATAAAAAATAAATTTTTTAAAAAAACTATTTGTTAATTTAAAAAAAATTAAATCTTGTAATTATGTTATATATAAGATATATACAAAACATATTATTCATCTTTAAAAATATATAATTATTTTTTATTTATAAAACATTTAAAATTATTAAAATATTTTTATATTTAAAAGAAATACCATTATGAAAAAAAATAATATTAATTTTAAAAATTCATTTGTACTTGTTGTCGGTGATCTTATATTAGATTGTTATTGGTATAGTAAAAATTATTCTAAATTATCCGAAAAATCAACCCCAATTATTAAAATTAATAAAGTCAAAAAACAACCTGGAGGCGCTGCAAATGTAGCAAAAAATATTGCAGAAATAGGTGGTAATGCAAAAATAATTGGTGTTGTTGGACTAGATAATGAAGGTGTAACATTAAAAAAAATTTTAAATCATATTAGAATTTATTGTGATCTTATTTTTATAAAAAAAAATAAAACTATTACAAAAATTCGAATTTTTTCAGAAGATAAACAATTCATTCGAGTAGATTTTCAAGAAAAATATATTGATAAAAAAATTGATTTATTATATAAAAAAATTATTCATTCATTATCATATTTTAAAATTTTAGTCTTATCAGACTATGCAAAAGGTACTTTAGTTCATATTAAAAAAATCATTCATTTAGCAAAAAAAATGTCTATTCCTATACTTATTGATCCTAAAGGAATGGATTTTACAAAATATTCTGGAGCTACTTTATTAACACCTAACCTTTCTGAATTTGAAAAAATAGTTGGAAAATGCTATAAAGAAAAAGAAATTTTACAAAAAGGAATAAAATTGTTATCTAAATTAAATTTATCTGCATTATTAGTCACTCGCTCCAATAATGGCATGACTTTATTCCAATACAAAAAAAAACCCATTCATTTTCCTGCTATATCAAAAATAGCACGTGATGTTACTGGAGCGGGAGATACAGTTATTGCTATAATCGCAGCATCTTTGTCTATAGGACATTCTTTAGAAGAATCTTGTTTTCAAGCCAATGTGGGGGCCAGTATAGTTGTAAAAAAAATTGGAACTGAAACTTTAACAATTGATGAATTAAATTCTGCATTAAATTTTCAATAAAAAAATAAGACATAATTATTTTTAAAATTTCCTAAAAATACTTAAAAAGTATTTTATTTAAAAACATTTTTAAGTAAAACTATAAGTTTCTACATTGCTCTGATTTTTTTCAATATATAATGTAGTAATTATCATTTTTGTTAAAAAAGTGTTTAAAAAATATTAACTATAAAAAAACTATTTATTTTAAAAATTTTATTTTTACAATAATCGATCTTATTAAAAAGGTTTTTAAAATGAAGCAATCGCTCTTATATGAATTTGGCACACCTCTTGAACGAATTAAAAAAGCAATATGTGCTTTACAAGCTGGACAAGGAATTATTATATTAGACAATGAAATGCGTGAAAACGAAGGAGATCTCGTTTTTTCATGTGAAAATATGACAGTAGAGCAAATGGCTTTAACTATTCGATATGGAAGCGGTATTGTATGTCTCTGTATTACAGAATCTAGACGAAAAAAACTTGATTTACCTATGATGGTTAAAAAAAACACTAGCAAATATCGTACAGGATTTACAGTAACAATAGAAGCCTCTAAAGGTGTTTCTACTGGCGTATCAGCTCAAGACAGACTCACCACTATAAAAACAGCAATCGCTGATCATGCTAAACCTAGTGATTTAAATCGGCCAGGACATGTTTTTCCTTTGTGTGCTAATAAAGGTGGAATTTTAGCTAGAGCAGGACATACAGAAGCTGCTATTGAAATTGTTTCATTAGCGGGATTTAAACCAGCAGGAGTAATATGTGAATTGACTAATAAAGATGGGACTATGGCTCGTACACCTGAAATAATAACCTTTTCAAAAAAAAATCAAATGCCAGTATTAACTATACAAGATTTAATTTTATATATTAAAAATATATAATATATTAATTTTTAATATATAAATATGATAGTATCATATAGAGAATTACAAATCGCTAATAGACCATTTTGGCTTAACTAAAATTTCTAATTGAGGATTCTTTGCTTCTTTATGACGTAAAGAACCAACATATGCAATCATAGCACCATTATCTGTACAAAATTCTAAACTACTATAAAAAACTTGTCCATTAAAATATTTTTTAATCATTTTTTCTGATTCTGTACGTAAAAGATGATTTGCACTAACACCTCCTGCTATAACTAAATTTTTCCATTTTTTTAATTTTAATGCTTTTTTAGTTTTAATTAATAATATGTCAATTACTGCATCTTCAAAAGCTCTTGCAATATTCGCTTTTTCTTGTACGCTCTTACTAGATTTATTAATAACTTGAGCAGCAAAAGTTTTTAAACCTGAAAAACTAAAATTTAATCCCGAATGATTTATCATAGGTCGAGGAAAATAAAAATAGTCTTTTATTCCTTTACATGCTAATTTAGATAGTTCAAGACCACCTGGATATGACAACCCTAATAATTTTGCAGTCTTGTCAAATGCCTCTCCTGCTGCATCATCTAAACAATTTCCAAGCAGCTCATATTTTCCTAATGCATGTACAGCAATAATTTGAGTATGCTTTCCTGATACTAATAATGCAATAAATGGAAACTCGATTGATTGAAATTCTAGCATAGGTGATAATAAATGAGCTTCCATATGATTAACGGGTATAACTGGAATATCTAAAGAAAAACCTAAAGAACATGCAAACGTAGCACCTACTAGTAAAGAGCCGACTAAACCAGGTCCGGCAGTATATGCAATTATATCAATATTATGAATAATATTTTTTTCTTCAAGTATTTTTTTTAACAAAATAGTTATTGATTGCATATGTTTGCGAGACGATAATTCAGGAATAACACCTCCATGTATATTATATAGCTTTTTTTGATTATATATCTGATTGATTAACAAACCTTCTTCACTGTCATATACAGCAACTCCTGTATCATCACAAGAAGTTTCAATACCTAATACTTTCATGATTTATTTATAACCTATATGTTTAATTTTTTAACAAAAAATTTATTTCAAAATTATATTAAATATAAAAAAATGATACTTTACAATATTGTACTGATTGATATAGGATCTATTATCCTAAAAAGATATTTTTATTTTTTATTTAATTTATTAAAATAAATTGTTGAGGTAAAATTTATATGCCTATAATAAAAGTTCGTGAAAATGAACCATTTGATGTAGCCCTTCGTCGTTTTAAGCGCTCTTGTGAAAAAGCTGGAATTCTCGCTGAAATTCGTCGTAGAGAATTTTATGAAAAACCGACTACAGAACGTAAACGAGCAAAAGCATCTGCAGTAAAGCGTCTTGCAAAAAAACTCACACGAGAAAATGCAAGACGTATTCGCATGTACTAAATCTGTATTTAAAAAACGAAACTATTAAAACCGTTCTTATTTAAGAACGGACATAAAATCTATAATATAAAAGTATATGTCTGGAAAAATACCTAAATATTTTATTACCGAACTAGTTTTTCGAACCAATATTGTAGAACTAATTAACACACGAATTCACTTAAAAAAATACGGTAAAAATTATCAAGCTAACTGTCCTTTCCATCACGATAAAACCCCATCTTTTACTGTAAGTGATGAAAAACAATTTTACTATTGCTTTGGATGTAACGCTCATGGAAATGCTATTGATTTTTTAATGAAATATGAACATTTAAGTTTTATAGAAAGCATTGAAGAACTTTCGTTCATACATGGTATAAAAATACCATTTGAAAATAAAACACACGACAATCATTACGTTAAAAAACAAAACTTATATTTATTTATGGAGCAGATTTGCAAATTATATCAAAAAAATATCAATATTACTCATTCAGCTTATAATTATTTAGCTGAAAGAGGTATTAATAAAAAAATGATTGATTTTTTTTTAATTGGGTTTTCTAGTCTAAATTGGAAAAATTTTTGTACAAAACTAAACATTAGTAAAAAACTAGAAGAAAAATTAGCCTATTATAATATAATTTATATTAATAAAAGTGGATATAAATATGATCGATTTCAAGGACGAATCATATTCCCTATACAAGATCAACATGGTAGAATTATCGCTTTTGGTGGCCGTTCAATCAATAATACTTTTCCAAAGTATATTAATTCACCTGAAACAGATATTTTTCATAAAGGAAAACACATTTATGGATTATATCAAATAAAAAAAACATGCAAACAACCAAAATATTTATTAGTAGTAGAAGGGTATATTGATGTTGTAACGTTAACACAATATAATATTAATTATGTTGTTTCTTCGTTAGGAACTTCAACAACAAGCGAACATATTAAGCTTCTATTTCAAAATACTGATATAGTTATCTACTGCTATGATGGTGATGATGCAGGGAAAAATGCAGCTTGGCGGACTTTAAAAAAAGCTTTGCCATATATATCGGATAAAAAAACATTAAAATTTATATTATTACCAAAAAATGAAGATCCTGACACAATTATTAGAAAAGAAGGTAGAAAATCTTTTCAAGAACGTATTAATAATGCAATTACTATGCCTAAATTTTTTTTTAAATGTTTATTAAAAAATATTAATCTATCCTCATCTGACGATAAGTTTCATTTAAGTACACGTGCATTACCATTAATAAATAGCATTTCTAGTGATACAATACGAATTTATTTACGTCAACTATTAGGGAGGATGATAGGAATTTTAGATGATCATCAATTTGAAAAGTTTCTTTATGAGCATGAAACTAAAAAAAAATGTAGATTACAGTTTCAAATTCAAAGAACTCCCATGAGAATTCTTATAGCATTGCTAATACAAAATCCTATTTTGTCTAAAGTAGCACCTTCAATAAATAAATTTAAAAATTTAAAAGTAAAAGGTTTACCTATTTTTTTAGAAATATTAAAAACGTGTCTTGATAATCCTAATATCAAAACAGGTCAATTATTAGAGTTTTATAGAGATACTAAAATTATTAATATTTTAAAAATTTTATCTAGATGGGATCATATGATTGTTCAAGAAGAAATTCAAAATATGTTTTTAGACTTATTAATGAATATATATGATAAAATTCTTGAAGAAAGACAAGAACATCTCATTGCACAAGAAAGAATAAGAGGATTAACTACAATTGAAAAAAAAGAAATTTGGTCTATTAATAAAGCATTATCAAAAAAATAAGAGACAATAATATTTAAAAATAGACGATCTTTAAATCTATTCAAAATAGAATGATAAAAGAATATTTTTTGATATATTTTAAAATGTAAAATAACTTTATTATTATTCATTATTGACAAAATAGTCAATCAATTTTCATAAAATTAACAGAATTTGGATGCCATCTTATGGATCAAAACCCAAAATCGCAACTTAAGCTACTTGTTACACATGGTAAGGAGCAAGGGTATTTAACATACGCTGAAGTTAATGATCATTTACCAGAAGAAATTATTGATTCTGAACAAATCGATGATATCATTCAAATGATTAATGATATGGGCATTCCAGTCGTTGAAGAAGCACCTGATGCCGATGATCTAATCTTAAACGAAATAAATACAGATACAGATGAAGATGCAGTCGAGGCAGCAACACAAGTTTTATCTAGTGTAGAATCAGAGTTAGGACGAACTACCGATCCCGTTCGTATGTATATGAGAGAAATGGGAACAGTAGAATTATTAACAAGAGAAGGAGAAATTGATATAGCCAAACGTATTGAAGAAGGTATAAATCAAGTCCAATGTTCAGTCTCAGAATATCCAGAAGCAATTACTTACCTTTTAGAACAATATGACCGAATTAAAACTGGACAGATAAGATTATCTGATATAATCACTGGTTTCGTAGATCCTAACGCAGAAGAAATTTTTTCTCCGGCCTCTATTCATATAGGTGCAGAAATTTTAGATGACGAACATACTTCTGAAGAAGATGAAGAAAATAATCAAGAAGAAAATGAAGATGATAATAGTATCGATCCAGAATTAGCTAATGAAAAATTCTCTGAATTACGTATTCAGTATAATAATACAAACAATATAATTAAAAACAAAAATAGAGAACATAAAGATGCATTATTAGAAATTTATAATCTTTCAGAAGTTTTTAAACAATTTCGCTTAGTACCAAAACAATTCGATCATTTAGTTAATAATATGCGATATATGATGGAAAGAGTTCGAATACAAGAAAGAATTATTATGAAATTATGTGTTGAAACATGCAAAATGCCTAAAAAAAAATTTATTAAAATTTTTTCAGAAAAAAAAATCAATCACAACTGGTTTATAAAAGAACAAAATGCAAATCAACCATGGTCTGAAAATTTAAAAAAAGTAAAAGAAGCTGTTTTTATTAGTATGAAAAAATTACTTGAAATCGAAAAAGAAACTGGTTTAACAATTGCACAAGTCAAAGATATAAATAAAAGAATGTCTATTGGAGAAGCAAAAGCTAGACGCGCGAAAAAAGAAATGGTAGAAGCTAATTTACGTTTAGTTATTTCTATTGCAAAAAAATATACAAATAGAGGCTTGCAATTTTTAGATTTAATTCAAGAAGGAAATATTGGTCTAATGAAAGCTGTTGACAAATTTGAATATCGTCGTGGTTATAAATTTTCAACTTATGCAACTTGGTGGATTCGACAAGCTATTACTCGCTCTATTGCCGATCAAGCTCGTACTATCCGCATTCCAGTTCATATGATTGAAACAATTAACAAACTAAATCGTATCTCTAGACAAATGTTACAAGAAATAGGTCGAGAACCTACTCCAGAAGAACTCTCTGAAAAAATGCTTATTCCTGAAGACAAAATTAGAAAAGTGTTAAAAATTGCTAAAGAGCCAATATCAATGGAAACACCTATCGGAGATGATGATGATTCACATTTAGGCGATTTTATTGAAGATACAACTCTAGAACTTCCACTAGATTCAGCTACATCTGAAAGTCTGCGATCAGCAACTCATGACGTTTTATCAGGACTAACAGCACGTGAAGCAAAAGTACTTCGCATGCGTTTTGGCATCGACATGAATACTGATCATACTTTAGAAGAAGTGGGAAAACAATTTGATGTTACTCGAGAAAGAATCCGTCAAATAGAAGCAAAAGCACTGCGAAAACTACGTCATCCAAGTAGATCTGAAGTATTGCGTAGTTTTTTAGATGATTAAATTTATTCAATATAAAATAAAACTTCTGTACTAGTATATCCAAATATGATATTTGTAAAAAACAGAAGTTTTTATTTTATATAAAATAAGTAATTACTTAATTAAATTCCATCTCCATATTGAAAGCTATTTATGTATGATACATTACTTTTTTCTTTAGAAGAATATTTTTTACTATCTAATTCATTAATAATTTTTGCTGGAACTCCAACTACTGTTACATATGCAGGAACATTTTTTAACACTATAGAACCGGCACCTATTTTCGCTCCTAAACCTACTTCAATATTTCCTAATATTTTTGCTCCAGCACCTATAATAACTCCTCTTCTAATAGTAGGATGTCTATTTTTACTACTGTTCTTACCAGTTCCACCTAAGGTAACTGAATGAAAAATAGAAACGTCATCTTCTATAATTACACCTTCTCCTATAACAATACCAGTCGCATGATCTAACATGACACCAGACCCAATACAAGCAGCAGGATGAATATCAACTGAAAAAACAGCAGAAATCCTACTTTGTAAGTATATAGAAAATGACGTTTTTTTCATGCTCCATAAATAATGACTTAATCTATAAGATTCTAATGCATGAAACCCTTTAAAGTATAACAAAGGTGTAAAATAATCTGTTACTACTGGATCTTTTTTTAATACAGCTTTCATGTCTTCAACTACAATATTTAATATAGAAGGATTATTTAAATATATATCATTAAAGATACTTTGCATTTTTTTTTCAGAAATCATAGATGTAGATAATTTATTTGCTAATATATAGCTTAAAGAATGGAATAAATTTTTATGTTTTAAAATACTATTTGTATAAAAATCTGATAAAATTGGTTCTTCATGTAACAAACAAGAAACTTTACAAACAATTTTATTCCATATTTTTGATGTTTCTGAAAAACACATAACTTATCTCCAAATAATATGTTTATAATTAAAAAAAATCATATTTTGTTGAATATAAAATTCAATGAATAGTTTTATCATTTATTTTTACATTCATTATTTTTTTTAAATTTTATATGATTATCATATATAGCATCGAAATTTATAGGAGCAAGATTCATCTGTGGAAAACTAGCATGAGATACTAAACTAGAGATACATTCACGAGCATAAGGAAATAAAATATTAGGACAATAAGAATATAAATAATAATTTAATATTTTTTCATTTGAGTCTAAAATAAAAAAAATACCAGCTTGATCTACATTACATAAAAACACTAAGCTCTCTTTAATTTTAACAACAATTTTTATTTGTAAAACAATTTCAAAAATATTTTGCTCTATTTTTTTAAAAAAAGTATTTAAATGAAATTTAACAATAGGTTTCCAATCTAGATAAAAAACGTTTGGTGTATTAGGAGCTTCAAAAGAAACATTTTTTATGTAAATACGTTGAATTTCAAAAGATTTTTTTTTTGTTTTTTTTTCTGACATAACACATCCATAAAATTAATAAACATTAATACATTAATAAAATGATATTTATATAGATAATAAATTTTATTAAAAAAACTGATAAAAATGATTTTTTATAATTATTAGTTTTTAACAACAAGTGGTAAATGATCTGAATTCCAACAATATATACCATTTTTTAAAATGTAAATATGATTAAAACCATGTTTGATAAATTCGTGAATACATTTATTATATTGATCTGTTTCATTAAATATAAGAATAATAGGAGAAGATTTATATAAATTATTTTCCTTAAAATATTTTAAGGAAAAATTTTTTAATGGTATATGAATAGAATTTATAATATGACCTTTTTGAAAAAGATCTAAAGAACGAGTATCAATGACAAGAGCATTATTTTTATTTATTAATTTTATTGCTTCTGTATTATTAATAAATTTAAATTTTAAACATAAATTCTTTATTATTAATAATATCGTTATTATTAGCAAAAAAAACCATATACTACTTAGTATGTAATGTTCACTAATAAAAAATATAATATCTTTCATAAATCATATGTCCTGTAAATTTAGAATTTAAATATTTTTTAATAAAGAAATTAACTGAGCATTTAAAAAAAATTAAATGCCAGTTAATAACTAATAAAAAAATAAAATATTTCTATATTAATATAAATATTTTAAGTAATATTTAATCTTTTTTTTGCTTGTATAATTTCTTGATATACTTGAAATGGTGCCACACCACCTTTAGATGATCTCTTTTCAAGACAAGACTCTAAAGTAATATGTTTGTATATATCATCTTCAATAAGATTACTATATATTTTAAATGTAGATAAATTTAACTCATTCAAAGATTTTTTTTCACTAATGGCACGAAGTACTAGTTGACCAGATATATCATGTGCTTCACGGAAAGTTAAACCTTTTTTAACTAAATAATCAGCAATTTCTGTCGCATTAGAATAACCTTTTTCTGCAGCTTCACGACAGTGTTTAGATTTGATTTTTATATTTTTTAAAATTAATATTGCTACGAGAAGGGAGTTGTTCCATGTTTTTATGGAATCAAATAAACCCTCTTTATCCTCTTGCATATCTTTATTATATGATAAAGGAAGAGACTTTAGCACAGCTAAAATAGAAGCCAAAGAACCGTAAACACGACCACACTTACCTCTAATGAGTTCTAATGCATCTGGATTTTTTTTTTGAGGCATTAAAGATGAACCTGATGTAACTAAATCAGATAATTCAATAAAATTTGCTTCTCCAGAATTGAAAAAAATTAAATCCTCCGAAAAACGAGACAAATGCATCATGCAAATAGAAGCAGATGATAAAAGTTCAATTACATAATCTCGATCAGAGACACTATCTAGTGCATTATTACTTGATGAATCAAATCCCATAGAAGAAGCTAATTCTTCTCGATTTATTTTCCATGCTGTTCCAGACAAAGCACCAGAACCTAAAGGACTTATGTTCAATCGCTTTAAAACATCTTTTAAACGACTTTCATCTCGTCTTAACATTTCTACATAAGCTAAGCACCAATATGCATAAGTAATAGGTTGAGCTCGTTGTAAATGAGTATATCCCGGCATAATCACATTATTATTAGATTCGGCACTTAAAATAAAATGTTTTTGTAACTTAACAATATTTTTTAGTATAATATGAATATTTTTTCTGCACCATAATTTTAAGTCAGTAGTAATTTGATCATTCCGACTACGACCCGTATGTAACTTTTTACCTAATTGTCCAATTTTTTTAATAAGATTTAATTCTACCCAGCTGTGAATATCTTCACAATCACTCGTAAGAATTTTTTCAGTATTATCTTTAATTTCTGTTAATAAAGAAAGAAGTGCTGATTCTATTTTTTTTTGCTCTTCTATTGTAATAATGTTGCTCTTCATTAAAGCTTTAGACCAAGCAATAGAAGCAACAATATCTTCTTCTGCTAAAACATGATCAAAAAATAAAGATGTATTGAATTGCTTAAATAGTTTATGAGACTCGTTAACGAATCGCCCACCCCAAAGTGCCATATTTTTTCTCTATAAAAAAACTACAAAATAATATTAATCCTATAGTTAATTACTATATTTTACAAAACTATTTTTTATTTTTTGCGCGTATTCTTGAAGAAAGAGAAAAAAGACGAATAAATCCATCAGCATCAGATTGTTTATAAACTTCATCTTTTCCAAAAGTAGCATATTCTGCAGAATATAATGCATTAGGAGAACGTTTTTGAACGGCAGTAGCGCTACCTTTGTATAATTTCAATATAACTTCTCCATTAATTTCAGATGACAATGAATCAGCAGCAGCTTGTAAAGATTCTCGTATAGGAGAAAACCAACGTCCGTCATAAACAACTAAAGACATTTCTAAGCCAATTTTTTCTCTCCATTGAAAACTTTCACGATCTAAAACTAATTGTTCAATTGCTTTTATAGCAGTTGTAATAATAGTTCCTCCAGGTGTTTCATAACAGCCTCTAGACTTAATTCCAATTAATCTATTTTCAATAATATCAACCCTACCAATAGCATGTTCAGAACCGATTTTATTCAATCGTTCTACACATTGTAATGGATTTAATTCTTGATTATTAATAGCAACTACGGAGCCTTTTCTTAATTTTAATGAAACATATTCAGCTTTTTCAGGAGCATGCTCAGGATCTACAGTCCAATTCCAACAATCTTCATTAGATTGATTCCAAGGATCTTCAAGTAACCCCCCTTCTGTTGAAATATGCCAAACATTTTCATCTTTACTATAGATTTTTTCTAATGTTGCTGTTGTTGAAATATTTCTTGCTTCTAAATATTTTAATAACGATTCTCTTGAATGTAGATTCCATTCTCTCCATGGAGCAATAACATGTAAATTAGGAGCTAATGCTGCATAAGACATTTCAAAACGCACCTGATCATTGCCTTTTCCAGTTGCACCATGACATAGTGAATCTGCTCCAATATTTAACGCAAGCTCAACCTGTTTTTTAGCAATAATAGGTCGAGCTAGTGCTGTTCCTAATAAATAAGTACCTTCATATAATGCACCAGTTTTTAAAATAGGATATACATAATTTTGAATAAATTCTTCTTTCAAATCAAAAACATGACAACTAGATGCACCTGAATTTAATGCTTTTTTTTCAATATCACACAAATCTTGTTTAGATTGTCCTATATCAGCAACAAAAGCAATAACTTCAACATTATAATTTTCTTTAAGCCATGGAATAATTGCTGAAGTATCTAAACCACCAGAATATGCTAAAACTACTTTATTAATTGTTCTTCTAATCATTTTTGAACCTATTAGGTTATAATACAATTATACAAAAACTCGGGTACCAATATTCATTCCATTAAATAATAATTCTAACGATTCTGTATTTTGCCAACTTGCTATATCTACAGGACGTTGTAAAATATATGCTGCTTCTAAAGCGGCGTTTACTTTAACAATCATACCATTAGTAATAATTCCCTGTGAAATTAATTGCTTAGCTTTTATACTATTAATTTCTGTAATTCTTTGTCCTTTTCCATCTAATATAGAGCTAATATCAGATAATAAAATTAAATTAGCTTGTAAAGTCGTTGCTAAAGCAGTAGCTGCTAAGTCAGCGTTTACATTCATTAATAAACCATCATTCGTAATACCTATAGAACTAATAATAGGTAATATACCGTCTTGACATAATTTTGTTAAAAATAATGGTGATCCCGGTTTAGCTTTACCTACATGCCCTAAATCTTGATCTAGTATTTCTACATCAACACTCTTACCATCCGCTAAACATAATCCAACAGCGTTAATGTTATGTTTTAATGCCCATGCAAGAAGAGTTTTATTAGCAGTTCCAGCCAACGCTCCTGTAATAATATTAATATGTTCATAAGGAGTAATACGTAAACCATTTTTTTTTTGAACTGGCAAAGAAAGTTGAGTCATTAAATCGTCAATTAAACGACCTCCTCCATGAATAATTAATATATGACGTTTATAAGATTTTCTATAATCAACTAATGCTTTAAACAAACGCATCATAGCATCATCGCTTTCTAAAAGAACACCACCTAATTTAATAACTAAAGGATTCATTATAAATATCTCATGATTAATTAAATAATTGACTCTGTTTCAGAAAAACCAAAACGAATGTTAAAACATTGTACTGCTTGTGCTGCAGCTCCTTTTAATAAATTATCTTCAGCAGCAACAATTACAACATAATTATCTTTAATAACAAAACCAATATCACAAAATGGCATTTTTTCAACTGTTTTTATACTAGGTAAATATTTATTATAAATACGAATTAACGGTTTATTTTTATAAAATTTATTGAAAATATTATATAAATCAACTTCGTTGATATTATTTTTTAATTTACATGTAATAGTAGCAATTATTCCACGATGAAAAGCTCCTAAATGCGGAATAAAGATCACTGGGATACCTAAATTTTCTATAATTTCAGGAGTATGACGATGAGTGAAAATATTATATGGTTGCAGACTAACTTGACAAAAACTATTAGTAATGTTCACTTTTCTACCAGCACCACTGACACCACTAATAGCATTAACAATTGGTATATTTTTACTACAAAGAATGCTTTCTTCTACAAGAGGTCTTAATGCTAACTGAACACATGTTGCATAGCATCCAGGAACTGCAATTAACTGCGCTTTCTTTATTTTTTCTTCTTGCCATTCTGCTAGTCCATAAACAGATTTTTCTAAAATAGTTTTATTTTGATGAGTAAATCCGTAATAATGTGAATAAATTTTATTATCTTTCATTCTATATGCAGCTGAAAGATCAAATACAACACAACCAGAAGATAAAAAAAATGGAACAATATCACAACTGACATTATGATCTGTAGCTAAAAAAACAACATCAATATCTTTAGAAACTAAAGTATAATCATGTATAGATTCAAATCTTAAATTTATAATATCTGTAAACTGCTGATGAACATCAGAAAACATTTTACCTGCATCTAAACTATTTTTTGAGACACATATTTTTTTTATGTTAGCAAATACATGACGATACATGTAATTTACTAATTCTGCACCAGCATATCCGCTAGCGCCAATAATTAATACATTTAACATAAAATAAACAAACCTTAAATAAACAAAGACTACGTATAAAAATGAAATATTTTATAATAAAAATATATTTCATATTATTAATATTGATAAATTATTTATTTATGAATAAAATATTTTTAACATTAATTAGAGCAGATATTAATAAAATATTATATGAAAAGAAAAATACCTCCTTTTATGGAAATATATAAATCATTAATCAAAATTCCTACTATCAGTAGCACTAATAAATCAATAGATCAAAGTAATAAAAATTTTATTGATTTACTGTCTAATTATTTATCTGACTTAAAATTTTCAATAAAAATTGATCAAATTCCAAATACTAATAAGTTCAACATGCTCGCTTGCATGGGTACAGGATGTGGAGGATTACTGCTGTCTGGACACTCAGATACGGTTGATTTTGATGAAAATACATGGACAAAAGACCCTTTTATTTTAACTGAAAGCAACAATAAATTTTATGGATTAGGAACAGTAGATATGAAAGGTTTTTTTGCTTGTATACTAGAGGTATTATCTTCTATAAACAAAAAAAAAATAAAAAAACCAATCTATATTCTTTCCACTGCTAACGAAGAAACAGATATGTCTGGAGCTAAATACTTTATAGAATCTAATATTATTCAACCAGATTGTATAATCATTGGAGAACCTACATCTTTAGAATTAATCAATGCACATAAAGGACATGTATCTTACTCTATTGAAGTGATTGGAAGAACCGGGCATTCTAGCAATCCTGATGATGGTATTAATAGTATTGAAATTATGCATCATATTATTGAATATTTAATAGATTTTAAAAAATATCTAAAAAAAAAATATCAACATAAAAAATTTTCTATTCCATATCCAACTGTGAATTTATCTTCTATACATGGAGGTGATGCAATTAATCGGATCTGTTCTTTATGTACGTTAAATTTTGAAATACGACCTATACCAGGATTGACTTTAACACAAATTGAAATTTTAATTCAAGAAAAGTTACAATCTATAATACTAAAATGGTCTAGTCGCATCGTTATAAAAAAACTTTTTTCTGCAGTTCCTGCTTTTGAATGCTCTCATAAAAACAATACTTTAAAAAAAATAGAAACATTATGTAAATTAAATAGTAAAACAGTTAATTATTGTACTGAAGCACCTTTTTTTGAAAAAATTGCACCTACTTTAATACTAGGACCAGGTTCTATTGCACAAGCTCATCAGTCAGATGAATATTTAGATTCTTTTTTTATTGAACCCACTAAAAATATTTTAAATAAATTATTATATCAATTTTGTTATTAAAATAATTTTCTATAACCCTAGCATATGACAAACAGAATAAACGATATCAGATTGATTTAAGGTATAAAAATGAAAGTTTTGAACTCCTTCAGAAGATAAATTTTTCACCATATCTATCAATATGCTAGAACCTATAATTTTTTGAACAGTTATATTACTAGATAATCCATCAAACATTTCAAACATCCATTTAGGAATATCAACATTAGTCATTTTTGCAAAACGTTGTAATTGCTGAAAATTATAAACCGGTAAAATACCTGGTATAATTTCAACATTTATATCATTTTTAATACAATTTTCACGAAAACGAAGATAACTTTCAATATTAAAGAAAAACTGAGTGATTGCTCTATTTGCACCTGCATCAATTTTCTTTTTTAAGCTAATAATATCTGATTTAGAATTTTTTGATTCAGGATGCAATTCAGGATAAGCCGCCACAGAAATATCAAAATTGGCAATTTTTTTTAATAAAACAACTAAATCTAAAGCATACATTTTATGATTATAATTTTTTTCTAATGTATCACCTCTCAATGCTACAATGCTTTTAATACCATTATTCCAATAATCTTGTCCAATTTTTTTTAATTCATCAGGTGTAGAATCAATGCAAGTTAAATGAGCTGCTGTAATCACTCCTGTTTTTTTTTGTATTTTTTTTACAATGTCATATGTTTTTAGACGTTCACCGCTATTTGCACCATAAGTAACAGAAAAAAATTTTGGTTTTAATTTACTAAGACATTCAACTGAAGACCAGAGGTTTTTTTCTAAATTAATAGTTTTAGGAGGGAAAAATTCAAAAGAACAATTTATACTCCGACACATATTTTCTTTTTTTTGACATATAATGTCTTGATGATATTTATAAAAATTTTTCATTATTCTAACTCCATTAAAAAGATATGTATCTATATTATTGAAAACTAATTTAATATTGCTATATAATTAAAAAAGTCTATTTATTAAGTGAATAACTACATAATATTATTATTTAATTTTAAATTTATATGCACAAAAAAAAATATTTTTTTAATCAATCATTGAAAAATTTAAACACATTTAGAATTGACGTAACAGCAAAAAAAATTATTTTTATTACTACAATTACATCATTGATTTATATATTACAGACTTGCAAGCTATCTCGTATACCTTATATTATTTTAGGAGAAGGAAGTAACGTACTTTTTTTAAAAAATTATATCGGAATAATTATTATTAATCGAATTAAAGGTATTAAAATTATAGAACAAAAAAATGCTTGGTTACTTCATGTTCATTCAGGAGAAAAATGGCATAATTTAGTAAAATACACATTAAATTTAGGCATTCTAGGATTAGAAAATTTAGCATTAATTCCTGGTTGCATCGGATCAGCAGCAATTCAAAATATTGGTGCTTATGGTTTAGAATTTAAAGATTTATGTCAATATGTTGATGTCATATCTTTCAAGAAAAGTATTACTTATACTAATCCAAGTACTAAAAGAATCTATTCACATTCATGCAATTTTTCTTATCGAAATAGTATCTTTAAAGATCCATGTCACTCAGAATCCGCTATTATTGCTGTTGGTATAAAAATATCAAAAAAATGGCACCCCATTATATTTCCTTCATTAAAAAATTATATTCAACCTAAATGTATCACCGCACATAAAATTTTTAATATAATATGTAAAATAAGAATTAAAAAATTACCTGATCCTAAAAAAATAGGAAATGCTGGAAGTTTTTTTAAAAATCCTATTATTACACAACAACACGCAAAAAAATTAATATCTTTATACAATCTTCCACATTATCCTCAATTAAAAGGTTTGGTAAAAATTTCTGGAGGGTGGCTAATTGAAAATTCTAAATACAAAAATATTAAAATTGGTGATGCTGCTATACATGATAAAAATAAACTTATATTAATTAATATAAACAGAGCTACTTCTCAAGAAATTTTACAAATAGCAAAAATAATACATGCACATATTTTAAAAAAATTTCATATATGGTTAGAGCCAGAAGTAGATTTTATCGGATCACAAAAAAAAATAAAAGCATCAGATATTTTTACATAATATAATAAAAATTATACTAATTTTTTTAACAAAAAAAAAATATTACTGTAAGTAATAGATAAAAAACTAAAAAAAATCATTAAATTTCTTTAATAAAAACTTGCAATGTAAATGAAAAATTATATAATATAGTTTCTTTAAAATTAATCCTTACAATATTTCTTGTTTTTAATTAAATAAAAATAAAAAATGCCGGCTTAGCTCAGCAGGTAGAGCAACTGACTTGTAATCAGTAGGTCACCAGTTCGATTCCGGTAGCCGGCATAAACATATATTCTTTAAGGTGGGGTTCCCGAGCGGCCAAAGGGAGCAGACTGTAAATCTGCCGTCATAGACTTCGAAGGTTCGAATCCTTCTCCCACCAATTTAAAAAACGAAAATATTATAAAATGCGGACATCGTATAATGGCTATTACCTCAGCCTTCCAAGCTGATGACGCGGGTTCAATTCCCGCTGTCCGCTAAAATATAAATAAAATTGCTGATATGGCTCAGTAGGTAGAGCACACCCTTGGTAAGGGTGAGGTCCCCAGTTCAATTCTGGGTATCAGCATATATTTATTTTATTAGAAACAGAACGAACCTACCGTATTTTCTTTTAATATTTATTTTACTTTATATTTTTTAAAAAAATTTTCGTAAAATCATTTATTATCAATCTCACCTTTTATTTTTAAATAATTCTAAATTTACTTAAAAAACTTTAGATCTATTTTCAAAAATAGAATTTAATTTATTTTTTTATTTTTTTATTAAAAATAAGATTAAAATATCTTTCCATTCAAAATGGAACTTTTATGCATAAATTAAGAAGAATAAATATTTAGTATATAACATATTTTTTCTATATTATTTTATAATTTTAGGAGAAACTATGAGAAAAAATACCCATAATCAAAACGAATCTAAAATTTTAGAAAAAATAAAATGGTTATCTGCATCTATATTATTTATTCTATCATTTTTCATGAACTATTATCTTTATAAAACAAACTTATTAATTCGTATATTTGTTATATCTTTTTTATTTATCTGTGCTCTTGGAATCTCGTTATGTACAAAAAAAGGAAAAAATCTATTTTCGTATATACAAATGTCAAAAAAAGAAATGCAAAAAATAATATGGCCTGAATACAAAGAAACTTTGTATACTACATTCATCGTTATTTCTGTAACCGTTATTATATCTTTTATTTTATGGAGTTTGGATAATATTATATTCCGTTTAATAACATTTGTGATTAGTTTAAGGTTCTAAAAATGCATGATAGTCAAAAAAAAAAATGGTATGTATTACAAGCTTTTTCTGGATTTGAAAGTCGCGTAGCACAATCAATACGAGAACATGTCAAATTAAATAAAATGGAAAGTTTATTTGGAGAAGTTATGGTTCCTTCTCAAGAAGTTGTTGAAATACGAGGTGGACAACGTAGAAAAAGTGAATATAAGTTTTTTCCTGGATATGTTTTAATCCAAATGATTATGACAGATTCTACGTGGCATTTAATTAGAAATGTTCCTAGAGTATTAGGATTTATAGGAGGAAAATCAGATAAACCCTCACCTATTAGTGATAAAGAAGTAGAAATTATTATTAATAGACTACGTCAAATTGGGGATAAACCGAGACCTAAAACTTTATTTGAACCTGGAGAAATGATACGTGTAAATGATGGTCCTTTTTCAGATTTTAATGGTGTTGTAGAAGAAGTAGATTATGAAAAAAGCAGATTGAAGGTATCTGTATCAATTTTTGGAAGATCTACTCCTGTAGAACTGGATTTTAGACAAGTTGAAAAAAACTAAAATATCTTTTTAACTATGAAGATAACAATAATTTATATATTATTTAGAGAATAAAAGAATGGCTAAAAAAATACAATCTTATATTAAACTTCAAGTATCAGCAGGTACAGCTAATCCTAGTCCACCAATTGGACCTGCATTAGGTCAGAAAGGCGTGAATATTATGGAATTTTGTAAATTATTCAATAAAAAAACAGAAAATATAGAGAAAGGATTACCTATACCAGTAATTATCACTGTTTATTCTGATCGTTCATTTACATTTGTTACAAAAACACCTCCAGCTTCTATTTTATTGAAAAAATTGTCCAATATAAAAAAAGGTTCTAGTAAAACAAAAATAGAACAAATAGGAACCATAAATCGTTCACAAATTAAAGAAATAGCAACAATTAAAAACAAAGATATGACAGGATCTAGTATTGAAAGCATGATGAGTTCTATTGAAGGTACCGCTAAATCTATGGGTTTAACAATCGAGGACTAATGAATGACTAAAATCGCTAAACGCATCAAAAACATTAAAAATAATATCAATTTTGAAAAATTATATAATATTGATGAATTAATAGTTTTATTAAAAAAATCATCTAAAGTAAAATTTGATGAAAGTATCGATATTTCTATTAATCTAGGAATAAATTCCAAAAAATCAGATCAAAATATTCGAGGTTCAACAGTCTTGCCAAATGGTATTGGAAAATTTGTTAAAGTAGCTGTATTTACTCAAGGTGATAATGTTGAAATAGCTAAAAAAGCGGGTGCAGAATTAATAGGTATGGAAGATTTAGCTGAAAAAATAAAAAAAGAAGGCATCGATTTTAATGTTGTTATTGCTTCTCCTGATGCCATGAAAATAGTAACACAGTTAGGACAAATATTAGGACCTCGTGGTCTAATGCCTAATCCTAAATTAGGTACAATAACAACAAATATTGCTGAAGCTATTAAGAATGCGAAAACCGGACAAGTTCGTTATCGTAATGACAAATATGGTATTGTTCATTCGACAATTGGTCGAATTAGTTTTGATAAAAATCAAATTAAAGAAAATTTTAATGCGTTTGTAGAATCTATAAAAAAATCAAAACCTCCTCAATCGAAGGGAATATATATAAAAAAAATAGTATTATCAACAACTATGGGTATAGGATTAATGGTTGATCAATCTAGTTTAACGATTTAATCAAATGATTTCTTCTTTACGATACAAAAAAAATTATCTATAATGGTATCCCCATTTTTTAATCAGTAATAAAAAATATTTCTAATACTATTAAATTGATTACTTTAAGAAAATTGTTTCTTAATCATCATATGATAACACCAACATGATTCTTTTTTAAAAAAATTATCATTATTAAGTTTTTAATATAAAGTAATTATAAATCATTTCTCTCTAGAGGAGAATCCGATAAATGGCATTAAATCTTAATGAAAAAAAAATAATTGTTTCAAAAATCAATAAAATATCAAATATAGCACTATCAGCTGTAACTGCAGATTCTCAAGGTGTTTCAGTAAATAAAATAAATCAATTACGAAAATCTGGACGTCAAATTGGAGTAAAAATGAGTATTGTACGAAATACTCTACTGTCTTTAGCGATTAAAAATACTAGTTTTGAATGTTTAAAAAAAAAAATAAAAGGTTCTACTTTTATCGCTTATTCTATGACACATCCAGGAAGTGGTGCTAGATTATTTAAAGAATTTTCAAAAGAGAATACACATTTTAAAATTACAGGAGCCGCTTTTGAAGGAAAATTACTCTCTATTGTAGAAATCGACCAACTAGCAAATATGCCTACTTATGAAGAAGCAATCATAAAACTTTTATTCATATTAAAAATGTCAGCTGCTGGGAAACTTATTTATACATTATCTGCTATAAAAAAGAAAAAAGAAACCGCTTAAAGATTATTATTTTTGATGTATTAATCGCATCTAAAATAATTCTAATTCTTATTAGGAATTATTGTTATGTCTATTACTAAAGAACAAATCTTAAACGCTATATCAGAGATGTCGGTTATAAATGTTGTAGATCTTATTTCTGCAATGGAAGAAAAATTTGGAGTTTCTGCTAATATGTCAATGAACTCTAATAACAATCATGAAAAAGATTTACATGAAGAAAAAACAGAATTTGATGTTTTTTTAAAAGTTATTGGACCAAATAAAGTATCAGTTATCAAAACTGTACGTAGTGCAACTGGACTAGGGCTAAAAGAAGCTAAAGACTTAGTAGAATCAGCTCCAACGGTTTTAAAAGAAAATATTAGTAAAGAAGATGCAGAATCACTCAAAAAAACATTGGAAGATGTTGGTGCAGAAATAGAAATTAAATGATAAAACATTAGACATTATAATTTAATTCATTTTCAAGCACGGCTGGTGATTTTAATTCACCAGCCTTTTTGATTGACACTAAATGCAACTTATTTTACAAAAAACATTTCATCATAGGGTTAATAATAGTAATTATAAAAACAATCAAAAAAAATTCTCTAAAAAACATTAAAAATATCTCCCCCTTCAGATAAAAGATAAATTTATTTTAACTTATCTATCAGCGAGCTTAGGAACCCTATGGTTTACTCTTATACTGAAAAAAAACGTATTCGTAAAGATTTTGGCAAACGTCCGCAAGTTTTAGATATACCATATCTTCTTTCAATTCAACTAGATTCTTTTAAAAAATTTATTGAACCAGATTTAGAAGGTCAACACGGATTAGAAGCAGCCTTTCGTTCTGTCTTTCCAATTCAAAGTTACAACGGAAATTCTGAACTTCAATATGTTAGTTATCGTTTAGGAGAAGCAATATTTGACGTAAAAGAATGTCAAATAAGAGGTGCAACTTATTCCGCACCGTTAAGAGTAAAACTACGCCTTATTATCTATGAACGAGACACGTTAGAAGCTAATGTTAAAGATATAAAAGAACAAGAAGTTTATATGGGCGAAATTCCATTAATGACTAATAATGGAACATTTATAATAAATGGAACAGAAAGAGTTGTTGTTTCTCAGTTACACCGTAGTCCTGGTGTTTTTTTTGATAGTGATAAAGGTAAAACACATTCTTCAGGAAAAGTGCTTTATAATGCACGCATTATTCCTTATAGAGGGTCTTGGTTAGATTTTGAATTTGATCCAAAAGATAATTTATTTGTTAGAATTGATAGACGTAGAAAACTACCAGTAAGTATTATTTTACGAGCTCTTAATTATAATACAGAAGAAATACTAAATCTATTTTTTGAAAAAAATATTTTTCATATAGAAAAAAATAAAATCCAATTAGAATTAGTTCCGGAAAGACTAAGAGGTGAAACAGCATCTTTTGATATTCAAAAAGATGGGAAAATATATATAGAAAAAGGTCGTCGTATTACTGCTAGACATATTCAAGAACTAAAAAATCATCAAATTAAATCTATCACTGTTCCAATAGAATATATTTTAGGAAGAATTATATCTAAAAATTATTTTGATCAAAAAACAGGTGAAATAGTTGTTTTTGCTAATACTGAATTATCTTTAGAAATATTAGAAAAATTACAAAAATCAGGTTTCAATGTTATTGAAACGCTATTTACTAATGATTTAGATCATGGTCCATACATATCAGAAACACTACGTATAGATTCTGCTCATGATCGCACGAGTGCTTTAATAGAAATATACCGAGTTATGAGGCCTGGTGAACCTCCTACTAAAGAAGCAACGGAAAATTTGTTTGAAAATTTATTTTTTTGTGAAGATCGATATGATTTATCTGCTGTTGGTAGAATGAAATTCAACAGATCTCTTTTACGTCAAGAAATTGAAGGATCATCTACTTTGAATAAAGAAGATATAATTGACGTCATAAAAAAAATAATTGATATCCGCAATGGAAAGGGAGAAATAGATGATATTGATCATTTAGGTAATAGACGTATTAGATCAGTAGGAGAAATGGCAGAAAATCAATTTAGAATCGGTTTAGTAAGAGTAGAAAGAGCAGTAAAAGAAAGGTTATCTATTGGTGATTTAGATACAATTATGCCACAAGATATGATCAATGCTAAACCAATATCAGCTGCAGTTAAAGAATTTTTTGGATCTAGTCAATTATCTCAATTTATGGATCAAAATAATCCTTTATCAGAAATCACGCATAAAAGACGCATTTCGGCGTTAGGACTAGGTGGTTTAACTAGAGAAAGAGCTGGATTTGAAGTTAGAGATGTTCACCCCACACACTACGGAAGAGTATGCCCTATAGAAACACCAGAAGGACCAAACATTGGATTAATTAATTCTTTATCTGTGTATGCTCAAACTAATGCATACGGATTTTTAGAAACACCTTATAGAAAAGTACGAAATGGATTAGTTACTAAAGAAATTAATTATTTATCTGCTATAGAGGAAGGTAATTATATCATCGCTCAAGCAAATACTAATATTGATAAAAATGGATTTTTTACTGATGACTTAGTAACTTGCCGACATAAAGGTGAATCTAGCTTATTCAATCGTAATCAAGTTAATTACATGGATGTTTCTACTCAACAAATTGTATCTGTCGGTGCATCTTTGATACCTTTTCTTGAACATGACGATGCGAATAGAGCATTAATGGGTGCGAATATGCAACGTCAAGCAGTTCCTACTCTTAAAGCAGATAAACCTTTAGTAGGAACCGGAATGGAAAGAGCAGTAGCAGTGGATTCAGGCGTTACAGCTGTAGCAAAAAGAAGTGGTTTTATTCAATATGTAGATGCCTCTCGTATTGTTGTGAAAGTTGACGAAAAAGAAATGCATTCTGAAGAAGCTGGAATAGATATTTATAATTTAACTAAATATACTCGCTCCAATCAAAACACTTGTATTAATCAACAACCTTGCGTTAACTTAGGTGAAAAAATTAAAAAAGGTGATGTTTTAGCTGATGGACCATCTACTGATTTAGGAGAACTCGCATTAGGACAAAACATGCGAGTAGCCTTTATGCCTTGGAATGGATATAATTTTGAAGATTCTATCTTAGTATCAGAAAGAATTGTTCAAGAAGATCGTTTTACTACTATCCATATTCAAGAACTATCATGTATATCTCGAGATACTAAATTAGGACCAGAAGAAATTAGTTCAGATATACCTAATGTAGGAGAAGCAGCATTATCTAAACTAGATGAATCAGGAATTGTATATATTGGAGCTGAAGTCACTGGAGGTGATATCTTAGTAGGGAAAGTAACGCCCAAAGGAGAAACGCAATTAACACCTGAAGAAAAACTACTACGAGCTATTTTTGGTGAAAAAGCATCAGATGTAAAAGATTCTTCACTACGAGTGCCTAATGGAGTCTTAGGAACAGTAATCGATGTACAAATATTTACAAGAGATGGTGTAAAAAAAGATAAAAGAGCTTTAGAAATTGAAGAGATGCAACTTAAAAAAGCAAAAAAAGACTTGACAGAAGAATTTAAAATATTCGAATCTAGTCTATTCGTTCATATTAAAAAAATTCTTCTGTCTTTTGATATTAAGATAGAAAAACTTAATCAATTATCTTGTGAAAAATGGTTTTCAATAGAAATAAAAGAAAAAGATAAACAAAAAGAAATAGAAAAACTTGCAAAACAACATAGAGAATTAAAAGAAGAATTTAATAAAAAAATTGAAATAAAACGTAGGAAAATAACACAAGGTGATGATCTTGCTCCAGGTGTTTTAAAAATAGTAAAAGTATACTTAGCAGTAAAACGTCAAATTCAACCTGGTGATAAAATGGCGGGACGACATGGAAATAAAGGAGTAATTTCTAAAATTAATCCAATTGAAGATATGCCTTATGATGAAAATGGTATACCAGTCGATGTTGTGTTGAATCCCTTAGGTGTTCCTTCTCGTATGAATATTGGACAAATATTAGAAACGCATTTAGGAATGGCTGCTAAAGGTATTGGTAATAAAATTAATAATATGTTAAAAAAACAAGAAAAAATATCTAATTTAAGAAATTTTATTCAAAAAGCCTTTGATTTAGGAGACAATTTACGTCAAAAAATAGATTTAGAAACTTTTTCTAATGAAGAAATATTACGTTTAGCAAACAATTTAAAAAATGGCATGCCTATCGCCACTCCTGTATTTGATGGTGCACAAGAAAATGAAATAAAAAAACTTTTGGAATTTGCAGATTTACCTACTTCTGGACAAATTACACTATTTGACGGAAGAACAGGAGAAAAATTTGAAAGACCAGTCACAGTTGGTTATATGTATATGTTGAAATTAAATCATCTAGTAGATGATAAAATGCACGCTCGCTCTACTGGTTCTTATAGCTTAGTTACTCAACAACCATTAGGTGGAAAGGCTCAGTTTGGTGGACAACGTTTTGGTGAAATGGAAGTTTGGGCGCTAGAAGCATATGGAGCATCTTATACGCTACAAGAAATGTTAACCGTAAAATCTGATGACGTCAATGGAAGAACTAAAATGTATAAAAATATTGTAGACGGTAATCATCAAATGGAACCTGGTATGCCAGAATCGTTTAATGTGTTATTAAAAGAAATTCGTTCGTTAGGTATTAATATTGAATTAGAAAGCGAATAATATAATAACACTATTCTAAAAAAGTAAAGATATGTATAGATTTATTACCTTAAAAAGTTTCACTCCGACGAGAGCTAATATGTGAAAGATTTACTAAAATTTCTTAAATTTCAAACTAAAAATGAAGATTTTGATGCTATTAAAATTTCACTAGCTTCACCCGACATGATTAGATCTTGGTCATTTGGTGAAGTAAAAAAACCTGAAACAATTAATTATCGTACCTTTAAACCTGAAAGAGATGGATTGTTTTGTGCTCGTATTTTTGGTCCAGTTAAAGATTACGAGTGCTTGTGTGGTAAATATAAAAGATTAAAACACCGAGGTGTGATTTGTGAAAAATGTGGGGTTGAAGTAACACAAAGTAAAGTCAGACGTGAAAGAATGGGTCATATAGAACTTTCCTCACCTACAGCTCACATTTGGTTTTTAAAATCTTTACCATCTCGAATCGGTTTATTATTAGACATGCCTTTAAGAGATATTGAAAGAGTACTATATTTTGAATCTTATGTTGTTACAGAAGCTGGAATGACTAATCTTGAAAAACATCAAATTTTAACAGAAGAACAATATCTAGACGCTTTAGAAGAATTTGGAGATGAATTTCATGCGACAATGGGAGCAGAAGCAATTCAATATCTATTAAAAGATATTAATTTAGTACAAGAATGCGATTTACTTAGGACTGAATTACATGATACTAACTCTGAGACAAAAAGAAAAAAATTAACGAAGCGAATTAAATTATTAGAATCTTTTATACAGTCTCATAACAAACCGGAATGGATGATCCTTACTGTATTACCAGTTTTACCACCTGATTTAAGACCATTAGTGCCATTAGATGGAGGAAGATTTGCAACATCTGATTTAAACGATTTATATCGCAGAGTAATCAATCGTAATAATCGTCTTAAACGTTTATTAGACTTAGCGGCTCCAGATATTATTGTACGAAATGAAAAAAGAATGTTACAAGAAGCAGTAGATGCTTTATTAGATAATGGAAGAAGAGGACGAGCAATTACAGGTTCTAATAAAAGACCTCTTAAATCTTTAGCTGATATGATTAAAGGTAAACAAGGACGATTTAGACAAAATCTTTTAGGAAAACGTGTAGATTATTCTGGTCGTTCAGTAATTACTGTAGGCCCTTACCTGCGCTTACATCAATGCGGATTGCCAAAAAAAATGGCATTAGAACTTTTCAAGCCATTTATATATGGAAAATTAGAAGTTCGAGGCTTAGCTACTACTATTAAAGCAGCAAAAAAAATGGTAGAAAGAGAAGAAGCTGTAGTATGGGATATTTTAGATGAAGTCATTCGCGAACATCCAGTTCTCTTAAATCGTGCACCTACTTTGCACAGATTAGGTATACAAGCATTTGAACCTGTACTTATAGAAGGAAAAGCAATTCAACTTCATCCACTAGTATGTGCCGCTTATAATGCTGATTTCGATGGAGATCAAATGGCCGTACATGTCCCTTTAACTATAGAATCTCAATTAGAAGCTAGAGCTTTAATGATGTCTACTAACAATATTCTTTCACCAGCTAATGGAGAACCTATTATTGTACCTTCTCAAGACGTTGTTTTAGGGTTGTATTATATGACTCGTGAGAAAATTAATGGAAAAGGTGAAGGTATGTTATTAAATGGTTCCAACGAAGCAGAAAAAGTATATCGTTTAGGTATTGCTGAACTACATTCTTTAGTAAGAGTACGTATAATAGAGTATGAAAAAAAAGAAGATAAAAACTTTACTTCAGTAACAAAAATAATTCATACGACCGTTGGTCGAGCAATTTTATGGATGATTGTTCCTAAGGGGCTTCCTTTTAATATTGTTAATCATACTTTAGGTAAAAAAGATATCTCTAAAATGCTTAATACTTGTTATCGCATTTTAGGACTTAAATCTACTGTGTTTTTTGCTGATCAAATTATGTATACCGGATTTGCTTATGCAGCAAGATCAGGAGCTTCAGTTGGTATTGATGATATGGTAATACCAAAAAAGAAAGCAGATATTATTAATGAAGCAGAAATTGAAGTTGCTGAAATACAAGAGCAATTTCAATCAGGATTAGTTACAGCAGGTGAACGATACAATAAAGTCATTGATATTTGGGCAGCATCTAATGAAAGAGTAGCTAAAGCCATGATGGAAAATTTATCTACAGAATCTGTAATAAACAAAAAAGGAAAAATACAAAAACAAATATCTTTTAATAGTATCTTTATGATGGCTGATTCAGGTGCTCGCGGATCTGCGGCACAAATTCGGCAATTGGCTGGAATGAGAGGATTAATGGCAAAACCAGATGGATCTATTATCGAAACACCGATTACAGCTAATTTCCGAGAAGGTTTAAATGTATTACAATATTTTATTTCTACTCATGGAGCACGTAAGGGATTAGCTGATACAGCATTAAAAACTGCTAATTCTGGATATTTAACACGTCGTTTAGTAGATGTGGCACAAGATTTAGTCGTTACAGAAGACGATTGTGGCACACATGAAGGAATTTTAATGACTCCATTAATTGAAGGGGGTGATGTAAAAGAACCATTACGCGAACGTGTTTTAGGTCGTGTGACAGCAGAAAATGTTATTATTCCTAATACTAATAACATTTTGATTAAAAGAAACACATTATTAAATGAACAATGGTGTGACATTTTAGAAAAAAATTCTATAGATAATGTTAAAGTGAGATCCGTAGTTAATTGTGATACCGATTTTGGTGTCTGTTCTTATTGTTATGGTAGAGATTTAGCACGAGGTAATCTAGTTAATAAAGGAGAAGCAATTGGAGTTATTGCAGCTCAATCTATTGGAGAACCCGGAACACAATTAACTATGAGAACTTTCCACATTGGTGGTGCGGCATCTAGAGCAGCAGCTGAGTCTAGTATTCAAGTAAAAAATCAAGGTGTTATACACCTTAATAATGCTAAATCCGTCACTAATTCTACAGGAAAGATAGTTATTACTTCTAGAAATGTAGAACTTAATATTATTGATAATTTTGGCAGAACAAAAGAAACCTACAAAGTCCCTTATGGAGCTATTATGGCTAAAGGAGATGGTGAAAAAGTTAACTCTGGAGAAACTGTGGCAAAATGGGATCCTCATACTATGCCTGTTATCACTGAAGTTAATGGTTTTGTTCGATTTATCGATATGATAGATGGTCAAAGTATCACAAGACAAGCAGATGAATTAACAGGATTATCTTCTATAGTAATACTTGATACAGCAGAGAGAATGTCTATTGGTAAAGATTTAAGACCAGCATTAAAAATCATTGATAATTCTGGAAAAGACGTTCTTATTTCAGGAACAGATATGCCTGCACAATATTTTCTTCCTGGAAAAGCGATTGTTCAACTAGATGATGGAGTTCAAATTAGTTCAGGTGATACTTTAGCGCGAGTTCCTCAAGAATCAGGTGGAACTAAAGATATAACTGGAGGACTTCCAAGAGTAGCAGATTTATTTGAAGCTAGACGACCAAAAGAACTAGCCATTTTAGCTGAAATCAGTGGTATTATATCTTTTGGAAAAGAAACAAAAGGGAAAAGAAGATTAGTTATAACACCAGTAGATGGTACAGATCCCTATGAAGAAATGATTCCAAAATGGAGACAATTAAATGTATTTGAAGGAGAAAGAGTCGAGCGAGGTGATGTAGTATCTGATGGTCCTGAATCACCACATGATATTCTTCGTTTAAGAGGAGTTCAAGCTGTAACTAGATATATTGTAAATGAAGTGCAAGAAGTGTATCGTTTACAAGGTGTTAAAATTAATGACAAACATATTGAAGTAATTATAAGACAAATGCTACGAAAAGCTACTATAGTAAAATCAGGAGACTCTGATTTTTTAAACGGTGAACAAGTTGAATTTTCTCGTATAAAAATTTCAAATCGTATACTAAATAAAAAAAAGAAAATATCTGCTACTTTTTCAAGAGATTTATTAGGTATTACTAAAGCCTCACTGGCTACAGAATCTTTTATATCTGCAGCTTCGTTTCAAGAAACTACAAGAGTGTTAACTGAATCTGCAGTAGCAGGAAAAAGAGATGAATTAAGAGGATTAAAAGAAAATGTTATTGTTGGACGTTTAATTCCTGCGGGTACAGGATATGCATATCATAAGGAACGTTTAAATCGTCGTCAAAAAAAACATAGTAATCTAATAGTCAACAGTTCTCAAATTACTGTTGAAGAAGCCTCTGCTAGTCTCTCAGAATTGTTAAATTCTACTCTTAAAAAAAATGATTATACTTAATATTTTTTTAAATATATATAAATTATGGCTGCTCTTAAAAGCAGCCAAAACAAAAAAAACAATTTATATTGATTAATCACTATGTCAATCAGTATGATAATAAAAATGCTATTTTATACATTTAAAAAATAACATAGAATTTTGATAAATTATAAATTTAATATTTATTAAAATATTAATAATAAAAAATATGCAATAATCTCACTTATGAGTATTAATAGATCATATTATAAAAAAATATAATCACTATTATTAATGATTTTATTTCATTAGTGCTAAAAATGTATTTTAAAAAAATCATTAATTTTATATTTCTTTATTAAGTGAACAAGTAATATATATTATTATCTCTCAATTTATATAATAAAACTATTTCATTAAATAAAAAAGACATAACTATTTTAACAAAAAATCAATGTTAATGTTAATACATAAAAATTATTACTTTAAAAATATATATAGTATCTTTTTCATTATGACTATGTATATTATATATTCGTAATTTTTTAAATTAATAAATTTTTATCTTACTTTATCTTTATTTTTATATTTATTTTTTATTAAAATAAAATTATATAACATGACAAATAAAGATATATTTTTTCTTTTTACATCAAATATATATAGAAAAAATTTACATAAAAAATGTATTTTTAATATAAATTTTTCTATCTAAATTTATAAAAATAATATCTACATTATTAATTTTTTGCATTCAAATAAAAAAAGGAAAAATAATGAATAAAACTCAATTAATTAATATTATCTCTAAAAAATCTAATTTATCTAAAATACAAGCCAAATCTACTTTAGACGCAACCTTATCTACTATTATTGAATCTTTAAAAAAAGGTGAATCTGTTCAAATAGTAGGATTTGGTACTTTTAAAGTGAATTTAAGAGCATCTCGTACAGGACGCAACCCTCAAACAGGAAAAGAAATACAAATTCCCGCCACCAAAGTTCCTAGTTTTACATCCGGTAAAACATTAAAAAATGAAATTAAATAATTTTAAAAGACTATAATTAAAAATATTTATAGGGGCATTATGCCCCTAATAAAAAACATTTCAATAAAACTAATATTATATTTATATAAAAAATATAAAATACTTTTATTTTGTATTTATTAAAAAATTAAATTATTTATTAAAAAAGACAATATATTATGCCATTATCAAACATTATAAAAAATGCTTTAATCAGCGTTTCAGATAAAACTGATATTTTAAAAATAGCAAAAACATTAATAAAAAATAGAATTAATCTATTTTCGACAGGAGGAACATCCACAATTTTAAAGAAACATAAAATACCTGTTACAGAAATATCAGATTATACGAAATTTCCAGAAATAATGGATGGGCGCGTGAAAACATTACATCCTAAGATTATGGGTGGTATTTTAAGGAGAAAAAACCAAGATCAAGAAATTATGAAATTATACAATATAAATCCAATAGATATAGTTATTGTAAATTTTTATCCATTTGAAAAAGAAAAAGATATTAAAAAAAATAACATAGATAATATTATAAACAATATTGACATAGGTGGACCAACACTTGTACGTGCTGCTGCAAAAAACTATAAAAATGTTATAGTAATAGTAGATTTTTCTGATTTTAATTTTGTTATTAATTCTATTATTGACAATACTCTGAATACAGAAAAAAGACTCTATTTAGCAACAAAAGCATTTGAATATACATCACGTTATGAAAAAAATATTTCACAATATTTTTTAAAAAAAAATACTTTTCACGTCAATCATAAAAAAAAATTATTTCCTAAAGAAATAAATTTTTCTTTTATAAAAAAACAAGATTTAAGATACGGAGAAAATCAACATCAAAAAGCATCTTTTTATATAGAAAAAAATATATTACAATCTGGAACAATTAGTACTGCTAATCAAATTCAAGGAAAATCTTTATCATATAATAATATATCTGATGCAGATATAGCGTTAGAATGTGCAAAAGAATTTAAAGATCCTGCTTGTGTTATTGTAAAACATCAAAATCCATGTGGCGTCGCAGTAAGTAATCATCTTTTAAATTCATATTTATTAGCATATAACGCTGATTCTATTTCAGCATTCGGAGGTATAATTGCTTTCAACTCTTTAGTAAATGAAGATACTGCTCAAGCAATTATTGAAAAACAATTTGTCGAAGTAATTATTGCACCTAATATAACAACACTAGCATTAAAAATATTACAAAAAAAACAAAACATTAGAATACTTATCACCGGAACAATAAAGAAAAATAAAATAGGACTAGATTTAAAAAGAGTTACAAACGGATTACTAGTTCAAGAACATGACTTTTATGATACAAATGATGAAAAATGGAAATTTGTTACAAAACGTCGTCCTACAGAAAAAGAACTACAAGATGCTGTCTTTTGCTGGAAAGTAGCTAGATTTGTAAAATCCAATGCAATTGTATACGGTCGCAATCAAACTACTATAAGTATAGGTGCAGGTCAAATGAGTAGAATTGATTCTACTAAATTAGCTAATATAAAAGTGAAAGATCAAGATCGCGATGTTATTGGTGCAACCATGGCTTCTGATGCTTTTTTTCCTTTTAGAGATGGTATTGATAGTGCCGCTCTGGTTGGAATTAGTTGTATTATTCAACCAGGAGGTTCTATAAGAGACAGTGAAATCATAAAAGCAGCTAATGATCATAATCTTGCAATGATTTTTACTAATAAAAGGCATTTTAAACATTAAAACATTATATGTTTGACTATTTATTATGGACTTTTTTATTAAATAATTGTTTTTTAAAATACAAAAAATATACAGTTATTAAATCATCATTTAGATATATAAAAGAATCTAAAAGATGATTTAATATTCATTTATAATATCAATATTACATAAAAAAAATTAAATAATATTTTTATTTTTAATTTTTTCTCGTATTGTCTTTGTTGCTTTAACCATATTTTTTAATGCAGACATAGTTTCCATCCAATTTCTGGTTTTTAAACCACAATCTGGATTAACCCAAATACGATCAATAGGGATATATTTCATAGCTTTAGTTAATAAAGTGCTAATAGATTCCACGCTAGGTATATTAGATGAATGAATATCGTATACTCCAGGGCCAACTTCATTAGGATACTGGAATTTTCTAAATGATTCTAATAACTCCATATCTGAACGAGCTGTTTCAATAGTAATTACATCAGCATCTAATAAAGCAATAGAATCCATTATATCATTAAATTCACAATAACACATATGAGTATGAATTTGTGTAGTATTTTTTACAGATGAAGCACTTAAACGAAATGCATTAACTGCCCAATCTAAATATTCAGGCCATAAACTTTTTCGTAAAGGTAAACCTTCTCGTAAAGCTGGCTCATCAATTTGAATTATTTCTATTTTCTCTTTTTCTAAATCTAGTACTTCATCGCGCAAAGCTAAAGCAATTTGTGTAGCAATTTTTTTTAATTCTATGTCTTCTCTAGGAAAAGACCAGAATAAAATAGTCACTGGACCAGTTAACATACCTTTGACTGGTTTGTGTGTTAAAGACTGAGCATATTTAGTCCATTCTATGGTAATTGGTTTTGGACGACTAATATCACCGACAATAATAGGAGGTTTTACACAACGTGAACCATAACTTTGTACCCAACCATTATTAGTAAAAACAAATCCATCTAAATATTGACCAAAATATTCTACCATGTCGTTTCTTTCAGGTTCACCATGAACTAAAACATCTATATCTAATAATTCTTGCGCTCTTATCACTTTTTCAATATTTTTTTTAATACTAATAGTATATTCTTCTTTATTAATTAAACCTAATTTAAAATTACGTCGTAATTGTCTTATATCAGTAGTTTGCGGAAAAGAACCAATAGTAGTAGTTGACAAAATAGGAAGATTAAACTTTTTCTTTTGTTCTATAGCACGCAAATTATAAGAGTCTATACGTTGAAATGCATTAGTTGAAATATTTAATAAACGTTGTGCTACTTCAACTTTATGAACTCTTTTAGAAAAACTACGTGCATAAATAGGAGAACTCCATTTTTTGATACAATCAATATTGTTATTGTTTAAAGCATTTGATAATAATGATAATTCTTCGCATTTTTGCACAGCAAAAGAAAACCATTCTTTTACTTCTTCTTCTAATTGTTTTTCTTTTTTTAAATCAATTGGTGTATGTAATAAGGAACACGAAGAACCAATTAATAATTCTTTACGATTTTGAGAAATTTTCAAAATTTCTTTAAACCATTTTACAAGATCAGACTTCCAAACATTACGACCATTAATAACTCCTAAAGACAATATCCATTCTGATGGTAATTTAGCATTAAAATCAACTATATCATATTTCCCAAAAACTAAATCAATATGAATACCCTGCACTGGTAGGTCACGAATAAAATTTATATTATGCTCAATACTATCAAAATATGTTGTTAATAATATTTTTATTATTCCATGTAATTCTTTATAAACATAAGAATAAGCTTCTTGCCATTTTTTAGGTAATTCTAAAACTAGGGCAGGTTCATCTATCTGAATAAAATCAACATTACGTTTTGCTAATTCTTTTAATACTTCTTTATATATTGGAATTATATCTTTTAAAATATCTAAACGATCGAAATAATTTCCTTTTACTTTTCCTAACCAAAGATATGTAATCGGACCTAAAAGAACAGGCTTTACCTTATGACCTAATAATAATGCTTCATCTACTTCATCTAAAATTTGTCTCCAAGAAAATTTTAAAGTTTTATCTTTATAAAACTCAGGAACAATATAATGATAATTAGTATTAAACCATTTAGTCATTTCTGATGCTGAAATATCTGGAGCACAACCTCGTGCAATATGAAATAAACAATCTAAATTAATAGAACTACTAATTTTATTGTGTCTTTCTGGAATATTACCTAACATCATACTAGTACTTAAAACATGATCGTACCAAGCAAAATCTCCAACTGGTATATAATCAATACCTGATTCTTTTTGTTGCTGCCAATGTCTTTTCCTTATTTCATATCCAACTGATAACAAATCTTTAACTGAAATTTTACTGGACCAATAATCTTCTAGAGCTTTTTTTAATTCACGATTTAAACCTATTCTTGGAAATCCTAGAGTATGATTTAAAATTGTCATTTCATATATCCTATTATTTATTATAAAATTATTTTTTTGTAAAAAATTTATAATTGATTTATTAAAAAAAACAGATAATCTATAATTCTAGCATTAAAGAAAATTAGCAAGCGTAAATAGTTAATTCTTTATATGAAGGAATCTCATGATTGAAATTAAACACCTTAGAACATTGCAAGCATTAAAAAATAGTGGATCACTAAGTGCAGCTGCTATTCAATTACATCAAACACAATCCGCAGTATCACATCAATGTAATGAATTAGAAAAAAAATTAGGGTTTAAATTATTTATTAGAAAAAGTCATCCTATAAAATTCACTATTCAAGGTAAAATTTTACTTCAATTATCTGAAGAAATACTACCTAAAATACAAAAAGCAATACACAAATGTACAGATTCACATCATATGATTATTCGATTAGCTATTGAATGCCATAGCTGTATTCAATGGTTAACACCAGCATTAAAAGTATTTCAAAATACATGGCCAAAAGTAGAAATAGATTTTTATTCAGATATGACATTCACTCCTCAACCATTTCTTCAACAAGGAAAACTAGACATTGTACTTACTTCTGAAGTATTTCCAAGAAGTAACTTATTTTACGCACCTATTTTTGATTTTGAAGTACGTTTAATTTTATCACCTAATCATCCTCTAGCTTCAAAAAAAAACAATATTCTCCCAGAAGATTTAGCATCTGAAATATTGATGATTTATCCTGTTGAACGACATAGATTAGATATATGGAAATATTTTTTGCAACCTGCAGGTATTATACCAATTTTTAAAAATGTAAATAATACATTACTTTTAATTCAAATGGTATCAGCACAAATGGGAATTGCTGCACTACCGCATTGGGTAGTAGAAAATTTTGAGCATCAGGGTTTAATAGTAACAAAAAAAATAGGAAATGGAATATGGGGAAGACTTTATGCTGCAATACGAAATGGTGAACAAAAAGAGTTAGTTATACAAAATTTTATTAATTCTATACGTTTACATGCTATAACTAATTTAAAATTTATTCGTGGTATATTACAACCACGATTTCATAAAAATATTTTAATATAATTTTATCAAAAAAACACTATTTTTTCTATAAAAACACGTTGCTCTTCTTTTCAAGAAATATTTTATTTAAACATACTGCAACACCGTTATTATTATTACTTCCAATAATTTCTACATGTGGTAATGCGTCTTTTAAACGTTTATCTGCATTTTTCATAATATATGCTTTTCCAGAAATACTCAGCATTTCTTGATCATTCATCCCATCTCCAAAAGAAAAAAAATTCTTTAAAGGAATATCTAATAAATGAGATATTAATTGTAATCCATGACCCTTTGAAGTCTTACCAGATATTACTTCAAGACAACCTGGGACTGAAAAACTAACATGCACTTTATTTTTATAATCATTAATAATTTTTTTTTCAAGATTATATAATTTTTTAATGTTTTTACTTGTATAAAAAATCTTACTAATATTGCTAGATTTTAAACTACCCAATTTAAAATATTCATATTTTAAATTTGTAAGAACAGGACAAAAATTATTATCTATTTTATTATTGTTTATATACCATTTATTATTTTGATATACTTGAGTAATAATATCTTTATCTGAATATACTATATTACACAAATTTATAGAAATATCTTCATCTAAATGATGATCAAAAATCAATTTATTATCTAAATCGTAAACACTAGCACCATTAGAAGTTATCATAAAAGATTTAATATTTAAAATATCTCTAATTTTCATAACATCTGTATGATGACGACCAGAAGCAAGAATAAAATAGATTTTCTTTTTTATTAATAATTGAATAGTTTTTTTAGTATATTCTGTTATTTGATTCTCTGGAGAAAGTAAAGTACCATCTAAATCTACTGCAATAATTTTATTCATACAATAACCTTAGGAGAAAGTATAATACATTTTATTATAACAAAGATATTATGTAGATATATACCCGCATCTAATAATTCACTTATCAAAAATTCTTAAATTCTGAAATTAATATTATTCATATATAAACATATAATTAATGATTAATTTTATTTAATTAAAAACATTTTATTTAATATTAATAATGTTAATAAAATATTATAAAAAAGGTTTTTTTATGTTCAAAAAAGAAATAAGCGTAGTAATACTTGCAGCTGGAAAAGGAAGTAGAATGAAATCTAATTATCCTAAAGTATTACATTCTTTAGGAGGAAAGACAATTTTAGAGCATGTAATTAAAACAGCACAATCTATAAAACCTAGAAAAATTATATTAGTCTATAATGGTGAAAAAAAAAATATACTATCTAAAATTTATGATATTTCAATTGAATGGGTAATACAAGAAAAACCAGAAGGAACAGGACACGCTATACTTTTAGCTTCAAAAAAATTTTCAGATAATGAAAATATACTAGTTTTATATGGAGATGTACCATTGATTTCGATTGAATCTATAAAAAAATTAGAAAATTCTAAAAAACAATCAACAATCAGTCTATTAACTATGAAAGTAAAAAATCCCAATGGATATGGCCGTATTATAAGAACTAAAGGAAAAATTAGCGGTATTGTAGAAGAACAAGACGCAAATTCTAAACAAAAAAAAATAAAAGAAATATATTCTGGAATTTTTATAGCTAACGGTAAAGACTTAAAAAGATGGTTAGGAAAAATTAATAATAAAAATAGTAAAAAAGAGTTTTACGCCACTGATATTATCTCTTTAGCTTATCTTGAAGGTAATTTTATTCAAACAATACAACCTTTAAAATATCAAGAGATACTAGGTGTCAATAATAAAATGCAATTGTCTATATTAGAAAAAATTCTTCAACAAGAACAAATTAATCGATTACTTATTGCTGGAGTCACATTAAAAGATCCCTCTCATTTTGTTTTAAGAGGAACATTAAAACATGGAAAAAATGTTGAAATCGATACAGCTGTTATTTTGGAGGATAACGTTTTTTTAGGTAATAACGTTAAAATTGGCGCAGGATGTATTATTAAAAATAGTATTATTAATGATAATACTAATATTGAAGCATATACAATAATAGAAAATGCTAAAATAGGTAAAAATTGTATTATAGGTCCTTTTGCTCACTTAAGAATCAATACTTTATTAGATGAAGAAGTCCAAATAGGAAATTTTGTTGAAATAAAAGATACTATTATCAAAACGCAATCTAAAGTAAAACACTTAAGTTATCTCGGCGATTCTGAAATTGGCTCTAAAGTAAACATTGGTGCCGGTAGTATTACATGTAATTACGATGGAATTAATAAATTTAAAACCATTATTGGTGACAATGTTTTAGTAGGTTCTAATACGCAATTAGTTGCACCAATTAAAATCATAAAAAATACAACTATCGCAGCAGGTACTACTTTAATGAAAGACGTTAATACATCGTCTTGTTTAGTTTATAACACCAAAGAACAAAGATACAAAAAAAATTGGATACGTCCTAATAAAATTGATCAAAAATAATAATTAAAACTTATTTAATTAATATCTTTATATTTCTAAAGCATAATTTTTAATAAAAAACTAAAAGGTACCAATATATGTGTGGCATTGTTGCTGCAGTAACACGATATAATATCATTAATATTCTTCTTGAAGGTATTAAAAAATTAGAATATCGAGGATATGATTCTTCAGGATTGGCTGTAGTAGATCATAAAAACAACATAATTAGAATTCGTTGTGTTGGAAAAGTTAATGAACTTATCAAAGAAGTAAATAAAAAAAAAATATCTGGTCATATTGGCATGGCTCATACTCGATGGGCTACTCATGGTAAAATTTCAAAAGAAAATACTCATCCACATATTTCTTCAAATATTATTGTCGTTCATAATGGAGTTATTAATAATAATTCTATATTACGAGTTTTTTTGAAAAAACAAGGATATATATTTTATTCTGATACTGATACAGAAGTAATTGCACATTTATTACATTGGGAGCAAAACAAAAAAAAAGATTCACTTCAACAAACAATACGAAAGAGCATAAAAAAATTACATGGCAATTATAGTATGGTTGTAATAGATAAAAATAATCCATTTCAATTAATAGCAGCAAGATCTGGAAGCCCATTAGTTATAGGATTAGGAGAAGAAGGAAACTTTATAGCTTCTGATCAAATTGCATTATTACATATAACAAAACGTTTTGTATACTTAGAAGAAGGTGATGTAGCTATTGTTAAAAAAAAAGAAATCAATATTTTTAATAGAAAAAACTTTAAGATTGAAAGAAAGGTAACTATATCTAACTTACAATATAAATCAGCAAAAAAAGGAAAATATTCTCATTATATGGAAAAAGAAATATATGAACAACCTATATCAATTAGAAATACTTTAAAACATTATCTAAAAGAAAACAATTCAATATATTTTCCAGAATTAGAATCAAAAGAAAAGAACATTTTTTATCATGCAGAACATATTCAAATAGTTGCATGCGGTACTTCATATAATGCAGCGCTGGTCTCAAAATATTGGTTTGAATCACTAGCTAATATCCCTTGTGATGTAGAAATAGCTTCTGAATTTTCTTCAAGAAAATTAGCAGTAAGAAAAAAAAGCTTTCTAATTACTTTATCTCAATCAGGTGAAACTGCTGATACATTATCAGCATTAAGATATGCTAAAAAACTAGGATATTTAGGCAATTTAACTATATGTAACATGGAAGGATCCTCATTAGTTAAAGAGTCTGACTTTCACATATTAACTCAAGCTGGAATAGAAATAGGAGTTGCTTCAACCAAATCTTTCACTACTCAATTAACTGTTTTACTTATGTTAGTAGCTAAAATAGCAGATTTTAAAAAAAAATACTTTATCTCAAAAAAAATTATCCACTCTTTGAGTACTTTACCTAGTCAAATTGAAAAGATTTTAAAAAAAAATGAATTAATTAAAACTATTGCAAATAAATTATCTAATAAAAAAAATATATTATTTCTTGGACGAGGTGAATATTATCCTATTGCAATTGAAGGGGCTTTAAAAATAAAAGAAATTGCTTATATTCATGCTGAAGCTTATCCTGCAGGGGAACTTAAACATGGACCACTTGCTCTTATCGATGAAAATATGACAGTCATTATCATAGCGCCAAAAAATTTGTTATTAGAAAAAATTCAAAACAACATAAAAGAGATTTGTTTAAGAGGAGGCTTAATTTATGTTTTTTCAGATCAAGATTTTGATTGCGAAGACAACGTTCATATTATTAAACTTCCAAAGGTTCAAGAATTAATAGCACCTATTTTTTATATTATTCCCTTACAACTTCTTGCTTACTACATCGCACTAAGTAAAGGAAAAAACATTGATCAACCAAGACATTTAGCTAAATCAGTAACAGTAGAATAAAATTCTATTATTTTTATTTACACTATAAAAATACAATTGATTTTTAATAAAAAAAAGAGTATGAGTTTTCAATTTAAAGAAAAACTTAGTCTCATACTCTATATAAAACTTTATTTAATAATTTTTTATTATTACATCTAGTTTAATAGATCTCATTATTTTTTATAGCTATTTTTCTATAGCTATTCTTAATTTTTTCATAGCATTTTTTTCTAATTGTCGAACACGTTCAGCAGAAATACCATAATTATTTGCTATATTTTGTAAAGTATTTTTTTTATTAGTATCTAACCAACGAGCATGAATGATATCACGACTACGTTCATCTAATCCTAATAGTGCATCGCTAAGTTTATTAGTAGCATGTTCTTCCCAATTATCTTGTTCAACTCCATTAGCAAAATTAGATTTTTTATCGTGCAGATATTGCATAGTAGTATTATTTTTTCCATCTATAAAATCATCTTCAGGTAACGGATTAAAAACAACATCTTGAGCTGACATACGAGATTCCATTTCTCTTACATCTTTACTACTAACACCTAATTCTTTGGCAACTATTTTGATTTCTTCTTCGTTAAACCAACCTAATCTTTTTTTGGTTTTTCTTAAATTAAAAAATAATTTTCTTTGAGATTTTGTAGTTGCTACTTTTACAATACGCCAGTTTCGTAAAACATATTCATGTATTTCAGATTTAATCCAGTGTACAGCAAACGAGACTAAACGTACTCCTATTTCTGGATTAAATCTCCGTACAGCTTTCATTAATCCTATATTACCTTCTTGTATTAAATCAGCTTGCAGTAAACCATATCCTGCATAATTACGTGAAATATGAATTACAAAACGGAGATGAGATAAAATTAAAGTTTTTGCGGCGTCTAAATCACTATTATAACGTAAACGTTTAGTGAGTGATTGTTCTTCTTCAATTGATAGCATTGGCCATAAGTTAGCTATTCTAATATAAGCATCTAAATTACCTGGTGGTGTTACAGATAAAATCTGTACTTTATTAATCATTTGAATTCCCGCATCAACGAATTATGTTTACTAAATTATGAATATGTGGGATACTTTTATAATACTTTAATTAAGAGTATAAATCAAAGATTTATATGAATTAATTTTATTAAAAAAATATTTTTTTTATTTTAAATAGATTAATAAATACGATAAAAAATCGAATAATTATAAAATAATACATTATATTTCATTAAATATAGCCCGAATAAACTCTTTGCTATTAAAAACACCTAAATCTTGAGTTTTTTCACCAATTCCAATATAGCGAATAGGAATATTAAATTGATCAGATAATGAAAAAACTACACCTCCCTTAGCTGTTCCATCTAATTTAGTAATCACTATACCAGTAAGATTTAATGCCTGATGAAATATTTCTGTTTGTTGTATTGTATTTTGTCCATTACAAGCATCAACAATTAACATTTTTTCATGTGGAGCAGCAGGATCTATTTTTTTTATAACTCTAACTATTTTTTTTAATTCTTCAATTAAGTGTAATTTATTATGTAATCGCCCTGCTGTATCAATAATTAAAATATCTTTTTTTTTCGATTTTGCCGACTTTAGTGCATCAAACACGACTGCTGCAGGATCAGAACCAGTACGCTGTGCGACTACTGGTATATTGTGTAATTTACCCAATGTTTGTAATTGTTCTATTGCTGCAGCTCTAAATGTATCTGCGGCGGCCAATATAACAGATTTACCTTCTAATTTATATTTTTGTGCTAATTTAGCAACTGTTGTTGTTTTTCCTGTTCCATTAACTCCAACAACCAAAATAACAAAAGTCATATGATCAGATATTTCTAAAGGTTTTTCAACGTTTTGCAAAATAGTATACATATTTTTTTTTAATACACAGTATACTTTTTCTGAATTTTTTAAATCTTGACGATTTACATCTTTAATTAAATTGCTAATAATACGATTAGTAGTATTAATTCCAATATCAGCAAGTAACATTTTTTCTTCTAATTCTTCAAAAAGCGCGTTATCAATTTTTTTTGATAAAAAAATATGATTAATTCCATCACCAAGAAAATTTTTTGTTTTTTTTAAACTTTTCTTTAAACGTGTAAAAAAATTCATTTTTTTCTGCTGATCTTTCTCTAAATTACTACTTAAATTCTCAATTACATCTTTTTTCTCTATAATTTCTTCTTTTGGAATTATAACATTTTCAGAAATACATATATTTGTATTGCTCTCAAGATATTCTTTTTTTTGATTTGCTATTATATCATTAGATAAAGTATTATCATTTTCTATTTTTTCTTGATTATTCTTTTTTATATCTAATACCTTATTCTTTCTTATTTTAGAATTTAACCAAGAAAAAAAACCGTTTTTTTTTTCATTTTTCATATTATTTGCCTTATTCTTTGTACAATAAATATTGTTTTTTATTAAAAATGTTATAAAAATAAAATATTTATTTAACTTATCATTAATAATAAAATAAATTATATCACTAACACAATTAATCTAAATAAAATGAACAATTATTTTTTTAAAAAAAAAGGTAAAATTTATATTATTTCTGGAAAATTAAAAGGTAGAAAAATATCCTTTAGCAATTTTTTAAACCTACGTCCTACTACTAATCGAATACGTGAAACATTGTTTGAATGGTTATCAAAATATATTAAAAACTCAAGATGTCTCGATTGCTTTGCTGGTAGTGGAGCACTAGGATTCGAAGCTATATCCCGCAATGCTGAATTTTTAACTTTACTAGAAATAGAAAAAAAAACAGTTTCTATTCTTCAAAAAAATATTAAAAAATTGAATATAAATAATTTAGAATTAATACATACGAATACTTTTCATTGGTTAAAAAAAACCGGAAAACCATATGATATAATCTTTATTGATCCACCTTATTATCAAGGATTAATTCAAAAAACTTTAATTTTATTAGAAAACAAAAAATGGGTTAAAAAAAACTCTCTTATTTATATAGAAAAAGAAAAAAGTCAAGATTTAATCTTGCCAAAAAACTGGATTTTATATAAAAAAAAAAATACAAAACACATAGAATGTTATCTCTACATCTTTAAAACATAAAGTAAACGATTATTAGAGTAATTTACATTTAAATATCTCATATTATATAATAATTAATATACATTGAAAAAGGTAAAAAATTTATGAAAATTCTACTTTCCAACACTGTAACACTTAATTTATTTTGCAAAAATCCTCTTCCAATACTAGAAGCATCAAAAAATGGAATTGTGGAAGTTTTACGAGATGATTCTACTGTATTTTATGCAGTCACTCCAGGTGTTTTACAAAAAATATTTGATATTGAATATAATGTATCATATGAAGATTCTATAAAAAAAAATACATATGAAAAATTTTCAATGCATGACAAATGGACTCCTGATAAAGATTTTGTTCGTAAATCCGCACTGTGGGGAATTATATTACATGAAGAAATATCAGAATCAGAACTAGCATCCTTTATTTCTTATTGGAAAGCTGAAGGTTGTTTTTTCCATCATATACAATGGCAACAAAAATTTGCTAGAAGTTTGCAAAAAACTAGATCTTATAATCAATTTTCACAAAAAAAACGAGATATCACTTATATTCCAACACCTGATAAAACAATACCAAGTGGATTTAGAGGTAAATAATGACATTCCACACTGAATTTTTTAAAAGACTACAGCGTCTTATGCCTAATAATATTAAACCAAAATTTGATAATGATGAAGATCTATTAAATTGGAATCAAGAACAAGGTAGACTATCCTCTGAATCTATATTGCGCGAAAATAAAGCAATGAAAATGCAACGTGTATTAGGAAGATCTGGAATTCGAGAACTTTATATGAATTGCTCATTTGACAATTATAAAATTGAACACGATGGTCAAAGAAAAGTACTAAAAGCATCAAAACGCTATGCAGAAGAATTCAATAAAAATATTGCTAGTTTTATTTTTTCAGGAAAACCAGGTACAGGTAAAAATCATTTAGCATCAGCTATAGGTAACTATCTAATCCTACACGGAAAAAGTATTTTAATTGTAACAGTCGCTGATTTGATGTCGAATATGAAAGGAACATTTAGCGGTACTAGTAATATTACTGAAGAAAATTTATTACATAATCTTAGTAGTGTTGATTTATTAATGATTGATGAAATTGGCATGCAAACAGAATCACGTTATGAAAAAGTTATTATTAATCAAATAGTAGATAGACGATCATCATCTAAACGTTCTACTGGAATGTTATCTAATTTAGATCATAAAGGTATGAAAAATTTACTAGGTGAAAGAGTGATTGATAGAATGCGTTTGGGTAATAGTTTGTGGCTAACTTTTGAATGGGACAGTTACAGACAATACGTTAAAGGTAATGAATACTAAAATACATCTAAAATTTTTTATTTGATTCTAGATACATATTCACCAGATCTAGTATCAACTTTAATTAATGATCCAACTTGAACAAAAAGAGGAACTCTTACAACAGCACCTGTGCTTAAAACAGCTAATTTAGTTATTCCAGCATTAACTGTATCACCTTTTAAAGTTGCTTCTGTTTCTATAACTTTGATTTCTACAAAAGTATTAGGTGTAATAGAAATTGGTTGATTATTCCATAAAGTCACAACACATGTATCTTGTTCTAATAACCATTTTTTATGAATACCAATAATTTTTTTTTCTACTGATAATTCTTCAAAAGTATTATTGTTAATAAAATACCAAAAATAACCGTCATTATATAAATAAGATAATGTATATTCTATAATATCAGCTATCTCTAAAGAATCTGTAGATTTAAAAGTTTTTTCTATTAACTGTTTCGTTAACAACTTTCTTAATTTTACACGAACAAAAGCCTGACCTTTTCCAGGTTTTACAAACTCACTAGATTCTATTAAACAGGGTTCATTTTCAAATATAATTTTACAACCTGAACGAAAATTGTTGCTGTGATATACTATCATGTAAACCTCTCTTGCTATAAAATATATGAAACAAATAACAACAAAAAATATAATTAAAAAAGATAAATGGTTATATGAATTATCTAACTCTATTACTGAACCTAAAAAATTATTAAAAATACTAAATTTAGAAAATTATCCTGAATATTATCAATATAAATCAAATACACTTTTTCCATTTCGTGTACCGCATTCTTTTATATCAAGAATGCAAAAAAATAATCCAAAAGATCCATTGTTATTACAAGTAATTATAAACAATCAAGAATTTTTAAATTCTTCAAAATATATCAATGATCCTACACAAGAAAATAAAAATATTGTTTTGCCTGGTTTATTACATAAATATCATGATCGAGTACTATTACTCGTTAAAACAAATTGTGCTATTCATTGTAGATATTGTTTTCGAAAATATTTTCCATATGAACAAAATCAAGGTGGAAAAAAAAATTGGATTAAATCACTTTTATATATACAAAAAAATACAAATTTAAATGAAGTCATTCTTTCAGGTGGAGATCCATTAATAGCAAAAGATCACGAATTATCATGGCTAATTAGATCAATATCTCAAATACATCATATAAAAAGACTAAGAATTCATACTAGATTACCTGTTGTTATTCCTAACCGTATAACATCTGGTCTTTGTAAAATATTTACTCAATCTTCTCTGAAGATTATTATAGTAACTCATATTAATCATCCACAGGAAATAAATAGCAACTTAAGCAAAAGTTTATTAAAATTAAAAAAATCTGGTGTAATTTTACTTAATCAAAGTGTTTTATTAAAAAATATTAATGATGATCCTTCTGTTTTAGCAGAATTAAGTAATCTTTTATGTCAAAATAACATTCTTCCATATTATTTACATCTTTTAGATCAAGTTACTGGTGCTATGCATTTTTCGGTATCATGTAACAAAGCAAAATCTATTATGGAAAATTTAATGAAAATGATATCAGGATATCTTGTCCCAAAATTAGTTTACGATACTGGTTCTAAAAACAATAAATTACTTATTATTTAAAAACATTATAGCTTTAATCACCATTCAACATTGCTTAAAAAAAAATAAAAAACTTTCCTCAGAATGATTTAATCTGAGGAAAGATATTTTTAGATTAATTTAAAATAATTCTAATAAAAAAATCATTTATTACATCATTCCGCCCATTCCGCCCATTCCGCCTGCAGGAGAAGAACTAGAATCAGAAGATTTATCTTCTTTTGGCAAATCAGTTACCATACATTCTGTCGTAATCATTAAACCAGCAACAGAAGCAGCATATTGTAAAGCAGAACGTGTTACTTTTGTAGGATCTAATATACCAAAATCTATCATATCACCATATTCATCAGTAGCCGCATTATAACCATAGTTACCTTTTCCATCTTTTACGTTGTTAGTAACTACGGAAGGTTCTTCACCTGAATTTGAAACTATTTGACGTAATGGAGCTTCCATTGCACGTAAAGCTACTCGAATACCTACATTTTGATCTTCGTTTTGACCACGTAAATTAGATATTTTTCCTGCTACTCGAACTAATGCAACACCACCACCAGCAACAACACCTTCTTCTACAGCAGCACGCGTTGCATGTAATGCATCTTCAACACGAGCTTTCTTTTCCTTCATTTCTACTTCTGTAGCAGCACCTACTTTAAGTACTGCAACTCCTCCTGATAATTTAGCTAAACGCTCATTTAATTTTTCTTTATCATAATCAGAAGTAGCTTCTTGAATTTCTTGACGAATTTGACTAATACGACTTTGAATCGTATGTTTTTCTCCAACACCACCAATGATCGTAGTAGTATCTTTGCTAATAACAACACGCTTCGCTTGACCTAAATCTTCTAAAGTAGATTTTTCTAATTCCATAGCTAATTCTTCAGAAATTACAGAACCGCCAGTTAATATAGAAATATCTTGTAACATTGCTTTACGACGATCTCCAAATCCAGGAGCTTTTACTGCTGCTACTTTTACAATACCTCTCATAGAATTAACTACTAATGTAGCTAACGCTTCACCTTCTAAATCTTCTGAAATAATTAATAAAGGTTTTCCTGATTTTGCAACAGATTCTAATATTGGTAACATTTCTCGAACATTAGATATTTTTTTATCAGCCATTAAAATATATGGATTTTCTAATTCGACAATACCTGTTTCTGGCTTATTAATAAAATAAGGAGATAGATACCCTCGATCAAATTGCATACCTTTAACAACTTCTAGTTCATTTTGAAGCCCTGTACCTTCTTCAACTGTAATTACTCCATCATTACCAACTTTTTCCATTGCTTCCGCAATCAAAGCTCCAACTTTTTCATCAGCATTAGCTGAAATAGTTCCTACTTGTGTAATAGCTTTAGAATCAGAACATGGTACAGATAAATTTTTTAATTCTTCTACAGCATTAATAACAGCTTTATCGATTCCACGTTTAAGATCCATGGGATTCATACCAGCTGCTACTGCTTTTAAACCTTCATTTACAATAGATTGTGCTAATAATGTTGCTGTTGTCGTACCGTCTCCTGCTGCATCATTTGCTTTTGATGCAACTTCTTTAACCATTTGAGCACCCATGTTTTCGAATTTATCTTCTAATTCAATTTCACGAGCTACTGATACGCCATCTTTAGTAATACTAGGTGCTCCAAAAGATTTATCTAGAACAACATTTCTGCCTTTGGGCCCTAAAGTTACTTTAACTGCGTCTGCTAATACATTAACTCCACGAAGCATTTTAATTCGGGCTTCGTTTCCGAATTTTACATCTTTAGCAGCCATTTTAACATTCCCTTAAATAAATTTTTCAATGGATATATAGCATATAGTTTATTATTCAACAATTGCTAAAATGTCACTTTCAGTTAAAATTAACAACTCTTCGTTATCAATTTTTTCTGTTTTTGCACCATAACCTTCATTAAAAATAACAGTATCACCAACTTTAACGTCTAATGGCTTAATATCTCCATTATCTAAAACACGACCTTTACCAACAGCAGTTACTGTACCTCGAGTAGATTTTCCTGCAGCAGAACCTGTAAGCACAATACCACCTGCAGATTTTGCTTCCACTTCTTGACGCTTAACCAGCACACGATCATGCAACGGACGAATTTTCATATGATAATACTCCTGTCAATAATCTTGCTTAATTATTTTAAAAAAATTATTTTTTAATCTAATATGTTCTGTTACTTTTAAATATAGGGTTCTTTATTAAAACTTTCAAGGGTAAACATTATTTTTTTATTTTTTATTTATAATAAAATTTATTATCTTTTTATAAATCAACTATAAATCACTAAAAAATATTGACAATACTTCATGTTTGATGATTTAATATAAAAAAAGCCCGGATAGCTCAGTCGGTAGAGCAGGGGACTGAAAATCCCCGTGTCGGTGGTTCAATTCCGCCTCCGGGCAAATTCAAAGTTAAAAATATTATTTTCCAATACAAAAACTAGAAAAAATACGTTTCAATAAGTCATTAGAAGTAAAACGACCCGTAATCTCACCTAAAAATCTATGCATTATATTCAGTGAATCAGCTAATAATTCAACGTTTTTAAATAATTTCCAATTTTTTTCAGCTTCTAAAAACTCGTTATATGCCAAATCAATTTGATTAATATGACGCCTACGAGCAATAAAAACTCCTTCTTTATTACTATTGATAGAAATATTTACAATATGTTTAAGTAAAATATCAACACCTTGACCTGTACGAGCTGAAATGTTAATAAATGAAAACTTTCCTATTTTTTTAATACTGTATTTATCTTTCACTAAATCATTTTTGTTCAAAACAAAAGTTATTTTAATATTATTATCAGAAACATTTTTTACGAACTCGTCACATATTTTTTTTTGTTCTGATTTAATCATTGTTTTATCAATAACAAAAAGAACATGATCAGATTTTCTAATTACTTCCCAAGCACGAATAATACCAATACGTTCTATTTTATCATCTGTATTACGTAAACCAGCAGTATCAACTAATTGACAAGAAATACCATTAATAATAATATTTTCGTAAAGAAGATCTCGTGTAGTACCTGGAATATCAGTTACGATAGCTCTTTCACAACATGATAACATGTTTAATAAACTAGATTTTCCAGCATTAGGAGGGCCAACAATTACTATTTTTTTCCCTTCTTTTAACAAACTTCCTTGTGAAGTTGTTTTTTTTATTTCGATAAATTTGTCATGCAATTCTATAAATTTTTTATAAATTAAATTTTGAAAATCAATCTCAACATCTTCGGAAAAATCAATACTCAATTCTATATTAGTACGAAAATCAATAAGTACTTCTATCAATTTTCCAATGTGAGTAGAAAAATCTCCTTGCAAAGAATTTAAGGATGCACGCATAGACAACTCTGTTTCTGCATTAATTAAATCATCTATGGCTTCTGCTTGAATTAAATCCATTTTTCCATTTAAAAATGCACGTTCAGAAAATTCTCCTGGTTTAGCCATTCTTACTTCTTTATGGATAGATAAAATTCTTTTAATCAGTAAATCCATAATTAGCGGACTACCATGACCTTGTAATTCCAATACATCTTCACCTGTAAATGAAAAAGGACCAGGAAACCATAAAGATATACCTTGATCTAAAACTGTAGCATCGTGATCTAAAAATTTTGAATAAGTGGCAAACCTTGCTAGAGGAATCTTACCTAAAATCTCGAAAGCTACCATTTTTGCTTGAGAACCAGATATTCTTAATATTCCGACAGCACTTTTTCCCGGAGAAGTCACTTGCGCAATAATAGTCTCATTAAGAATCATAAAATTTTTTTCTTACATAATAAATATTTAAAATTTAAGGATTGATGATTTTTTTATAATCCTAAAGATAAAATCTTTTAGATAATTAGTTTTTTAAATTAGAAAAAATAAACTTTTGTTGTATAATAGTAACTAAATTACTAATTATGTAATATAAAACTAATCCTGAAGGAAACCATAAAAAAAAGACTGTAAAAATAATGGGCATAAAATTCATAATCTTTTTTTGAAAAGGATCAGAAATATTATTAGAAGACGTCTTTTGAATAAAAAACATTGTTAAACCCATTATTATGGGTAATACATAAAATGGATCTTGACTAGACAAATCATGAATCCATAATAAAAAAGGAGAATGGCGTAATTCAACAGAACCTATAAGCATATAATAAAGAGATAAAAAAACTGGCATTTGAATAAAAATAGACAAAAAACTACTTAATGGGTTAATTTTTTCTTTTTTATATAACATAATCATCTCTTGACTAATACGTTGTTTATTATCTGCAAAAGATTCTTTTATTTCTTTTATTTTTGGCTGTAATGCACGCATTTTTGCCATAGAAATATACTGCGATTTTGTCAAAGGATATATTATTATTTTCATAATAAAAGTAATGAGAATAATAGAAAAACCCCAATTTCCTACAATATTATACAAAATAGTTAACAATTGAAATAACGGTTGAGATAGAAACCATAACCAACCATAATCTACTGTTAAATCTAAATTTGGTGCTACTAATTTCATTTCTTTTTGTATTTCAGGACCAATCCATAACTTTGATTTTATAAGAGATTTTGAATGCGGAGCAACAGTGATAGAAGGAGATGTATAACCAATTGCTGCAACACCATTATCTGGACTAGAAGTATATATCGTATTTTGACCTATATTATTAGGAATCCATGCAACAGCAAAATACTGTTGTAACATTGCCACCCATCCATTCTGCGTTACAATATGTAAATTTTTATTATTAGCAATAGTATCAAATTTATATTTTTCATATTTATTATCAATACTAGAATAAGCTGCACCACGAAAAGTTTGAAGAGCAAAATTTCCACTATAAATATCACGTTTTTTAGGCAATTTGATCGTTTGTTTAATTTGACCAAACATATTCATATACAACGTGTTTTTACTCGAATTGTCAATATTATATTCTACTTCAACATCGTATCTATTGGGTTTAAGAATGAAAGTTTTAGTGTAAATTACACCATTTTCATTGTTCCATGTTATTGGCACACGTAATTCTTCTTCATTTTCATCTAATTCAAAAAAATTTTTATCAGAAAGATATAGCGGTCTACTATTATGCGTTGAACTATCTGGACCGTCTTTTCCAATTAATCCACTTTGCGCTTGATAAACAAAATCAGATGTAGTTTCAAGTAATTTAAAAGGTTTAGATGAATGTAATTTTTCCTTATATATAAGTAAATTAGCTTCTTCTATATCTCCTCCATACATATTTACTAATAAACTAACCACATTATTTTTAATAACAATTTGGCTTTTATGTTTTTTTTTATCAATAAAATGAAAAGTTGGTTCTATTTTTTCATTTTTTTTATCATATAAAAATGATTGATTTTGCCATGCTTGCCAAAGTAAAAAAGAAACAAATAAAAAAGCTAAAATAAAAAAATTGCGTTGTACTTCCATAATTAATATTCACTATTATCTTTAATATTTTACGGTAAACAATTATATCTCTCTACTAAAAAAAATTACTTTAATAAAAAATAAATCGTTAAAATTATATCAAACTAAAATAATGTATTATAAAAACATTAATTTAATAACATGCACTACAAGATAGTTTTTTCAACTAATGCAAAGATAAAATTATCTATAATAATGCGCCCACAAACTTTTTAAAATATTTATTATATTTTTATTACTTAGATTAAGAATATTTTTTTTTGCTATAACAATAAAATCCATAAAAATTAATTTATGCTGTAATAAACGAAAAGTTTCTCGAACTAATCTTTTAATTAAATTTCGATTATGAGAATTCTTAATATTTTTACGAGGTATGCTTAAACCTAATCTAGGATATTTTAATAAATTAAAACGTCCTAAGATACTTATTTCTAAGGTATTTTTTGTACAAGGATTACTAAAAACATATTGAAAATTTATAGAATTTGATAATCGTGATTTTTTTTTAAAAAAATAATTCAACATCATACTATAAACCTATTATTTACTAGAAACTGTTAAACGTGTTCGCAATTTAGCACGTCTACGTGATAAAATATAACGACCATTTTTTGTTGACATACGAATTCTAAATCCATGTGATCGATTACGTTTTAATACTGACGGTTGGAAAGTTCGTTTCATTTTAATATTTACCTAATAATTTTTATTAATATAATTTATCAAATTTACTTTTGACAAAAGTAAATACTCTTAATCACATAGTCAATTAATTTTTTTAAAGATTTGATTAATCCAGTGAGTCTTTTTTATTATGTCTATAATTATAAAACAGATTTTAAATTAACTTATCTAAAAAAATATTTTTAATATTGTATTCTGTTATTATAACTATATTTACATTTATGAAATAAATAGTACATCTAAAAATCACTTCTTTAGATATATAAAAATATCTCAATAATATATTACATCCTTTTGCGTTATACTCACCCATCTTAGATTGTATAACTTTTAATGTAAAAAAATATAATTTTATGTAAATTATTTACATAAAATTATGTATATCAAAATAAATATATAAAAAACAATAATTTTCCAAATTTTATTTTTTATTAATTTTTGTTCGATTGGAGTCTACTGTGTCACTTTGTATTTGGAAACAGTGTCTTGACCGGTTACAAGATGAGCTACCAACCACAGAATTTAGCATGTGGATACGCTCTCTGAAAGCTAAAATAAACAATAACATATTAGAAATATATGCTCCAAATAAATTTGTTTTAGATTGGGTACAAGATAAATACTTAATTCACATTAAAACAATACTGCAAGACTTTTGTGATTCTAATATTCCATTAATAAAATTTAACATATATCAGAATTCTAAAGAAAAAAATTTTGAAAAAGATATTTCGAATAACTCTAATGATAAACAATCAATCTGGAATGAGATACCAGTGTTTACAAAATCATCTTATCGTTCCAATATTAACAAAAAACATAATTTTGAAAATTTTATCGAAGGAAAATCTAATCAACTTGCACGTGCTGCAGCATCTCAAGTAGCAAACAATCCTGGAAACTCTTATAATCCATTGTGTTTATATGGTGGTACAGGATTAGGAAAAACACATCTACTTCATGCTATAGGAAATGGAATTTTAGCATATAAATATGACATTAAAATTATCTATATGCATTCTGAACGTTTTGTACAAGATATGGTAAGAGCACTACAAAACAATGCAATTGAAAAATTTAAATTATATTATCGTTCTGTTGATGCATTATTAATTGACGACATTCAATTTTTCGCTAACAAAGAGCGCTCACAAGAAGAATTCTTTCATACTTTTAATGCTTTATTAGAAGGTAATCAACAAATTATTTTAACTTCAGATCGTTATCCCAAAGAAATAAACGGAGTTGAAGATCGTCTTAAATCAAGGTTTGGATGGGGTCTTACTGTTGCTATCGATCCACCAGAACTAGAAACTAGAGTAGCAATTCTTATAAAAAAAGCTGATGAAAATAATATCGCATTATCTGATGAAGTTGCTTTTTTTATTGCAAAACGATTACGTTCTAATGTACGTGAATTAGAAGGTGCTCTTAATCGAGTAATTGTTAACGCTCATTTTACCCATCGTGCTATTACTGTAGATTTGGTTCGTGAAGCACTTCGAGATATACTAACTTTACAGGAAAAACTTATCACAATTGATAATATTCAAAAAACAGTGGCAGAATATTATAAAATTAAGGTAGCAGACTTATTATCTAAAAGACGTTCACGTTCAGTAGCTCGACCTAGACAAATGGCAATGGCAATGGCAAAAGAGTTAACTAATCATAGTCTACCTGAAATTGGAGACGCTTTTAGTGGAAGAGATCATACAACAGTATTACATGCATGTCGTAAAATCGAACAATTACGAGAAGAAAGTCATGACATTAAAGAAGACTTTTCAAATTTAATTAGAACTTTATCAGTGTGATTATATGAAATTTAATATTAAAAAAAATATTTTAATTAAACATTTACAAAAAATAAATCGGTTAATTGTTAAAAATACTTCATTTCCTATTTTAGAAAATATATTAATAACAATGAAAAATGGAATTTTATCATTAACAACAACTAATTTAGAAATAGAGTTAATTTCTAATATTAAAATATCCACAAAATATACACCAGGAACTACAACAATTTCTGGTCGAAAAATTTTAGATATTTGTCGAAATTCTTCAGAATCATCAGAAATTCAAATGCAATTAAATAAAAATAAAATGCATATTATTTCTCATAACAGCAATTATATATTAACTACTTTACCTGCTGATAACTTTCCTAATCATAATGATTTGGATTGTATTTCTGATTTTTTTATATCTTCAGACATTTTGAAAACAATGATAGAAAAAACTCAATTTTCTATGGGTAAACAAGATGTACGATACTATTTAAACGGTATGTTATTAGAAAAAAATAATACATCATTATACACTGTAGCTACAGATGGATATCGCTTAGCTATGTCACGAACCCATTTAGAAAAAGATATAAATTTTTTTTCAGTAATTATTCCAAGAAAAGGAATTATAGAATTATATAGATTATTAAACGTTCAACCTCAATTAATACGTATTTTAGTTGGAAAAAATAATATTAGAATATATATAGAAGAATCTATTTTTACTACTCAATTAATTGAAGGAAAATATCCTGATTATAAAAGTATTTTACTTAATACAGAAAACAATCCCATTCTCTTTAATCGCCAATTATTAAAACAATCACTACTACGTGTAGCCATTTTATCTCATGAAAAATTTTGTGGAATAACAATGCATATTAAAAATAATCAAATTAAATTATTTTCTGATAATCAAGAAGAAGAAACAGCAGAAGATAAATTTAATATTAATTACTCTGGTAATACAATAGAAATATCAATTAATGTTTATTATATTTTAGATATATTAAATACTATCACTAGCAATAATATTCTTTTTTTTATAAACGAATATAATAATTCAATTCAAATAAAATCAGAAAATGATGCTTCTACTCTATATGTTGTAATGCTATTAAAATGCTAAAAATTTATTTACAATAATATTCTATTATAAAACTTATTTTTTATAGAATCAAATCATATTCATAGGAATATATATGACAAATGTATACAACTCTTCTAATATTAAAATTTTAAGAGGATTAGATGCTGTTCGAAAACGCCCAGGTATGTACATTGGAGATACAGATGATGGAAGCGGTTTACATCATATGGTTTTTGAAATTGTAGACAATTCAATTGATGAATCATTAGCAGGTTATTGTAAAGAAATAATAATAATTATTCATTCAGATAATTCAGTATCTGTACAAGATAATGGCAGAGGAATTCCTACTGACATCCATCCTGAAGAAAACATTTCAGCTGCAGAAGTGATTATGACAGTATTGCATTCAGGAGGCAAGTTTGATAACTCTTCATATAAAATATCAGGTGGATTACATGGTGTAGGTATATCTGTTGTTAATGCTTTATCAGAAAAATTAGAACTAATAATTTATAAAAACAACAAAAAATATCAACAAATATATAAAAATGGAAAACCAGAAAAACCTCTTTCTGTGATCGGAAAAACCAATATAACAGGTACATATATAAGATTTTGGCCTAGTTATAAAACCTTTACTAATAATATAAAATTTCAATATGAAATACTATCCAAACGATTACGTGAACTATCTTTTCTTAATTCAAACATTTCAATTTATTTACAAGACAACAGAAATAATATAAAAAATCACTATCAATACAAAGGAGGTATTAAAGCATTTATTAAATTTTTAAATATAAAAAAAACAGTAATTCATTCACGCATATTCTATTTTCGATCCACAAAAGATGAAATCGAATTAGAAATTGCAATGCAATGGAATGATTCTCATAAAGAAAACATATTATGCTTCACTAATAACATACCACAAAAAGATGGTGGCACACATCTATCTGGCTTCCGTTCTGGTATGACACGAACATTAAATTTATATATAGAAAGAGAAGGATATAATAAAAAAAATAAAACTACCATAATAGGTGAAGATGTACGTGAAGGATTAACCGCTATAATATCAATTAAAATACCCGATCCAAAGTTTTCTTCTCAAACTAAAGACAAATTAGTATCATCTGAAGCAAGATCAGTTATAGAATCATTAATTAACGAAAATCTTATTGAATATCTTTTAGAAAATCCAACTGATACAAAATCGATTATCCAAAAAATTATCAATGCTGCAAAAACAAGAGAAGCTGCAAGACGTGCAAAAGAAATAAATAAAAAAAAAGGAATACTAGATTTAGGAACTTTGCCAGGAAAATTATCTGATTGTCAAGAAAATGATCCTAAACTCTCGGAAATTTATTTAGTAGAAGGTGATTCAGCAGGTGGTTCTGCTAAACAGGGAAGAAATCGCACAAATCAAGCCATACTACCACTGAAAGGAAAAATATTAAATGTTGAAAAATCAAAATTTGAGAAAATGATTTTGTCTCAAGAAGTTTCTTCACTTATTACTGCATTAGGCTGTGGTATTGGTAAAAATGAATATAATATAGATAAATTAAGATATAATTATATTATTATAATGACAGATGCTGATGTAGATGGCGCACATATTCGTACACTTCTTTTAACTTTTTTTTATCGTCAATTACCTGAATTAATTAAAAAAGGATACATTTATATTGCACAGCCTCCATTATATAAAGTAAAAAAAGGAAAAAAAGAAGAATATATTAAAAATGACGAAGAAATGAATAAATATCAAATTAAAACAGCCTTAAAAGATCTCATTTTAAAAAGTAACAATCATATTAACATTAATCAACATATTAAAAAATTTAAAAAAATGATTACTGAATATAACTCAATTCCCTTAATCATGAAAAAAAACAAATATTATTTTCCAATACAAATATTTAACGAACTAATCTATCATCCTCATTTATATAATTTACAAAACATGACGACAGTACAAAATTGGACAAACACTTTAGTAGAAAAATTAAATCAAAAAGATTGTAATAATAATCATTATTTTGTAGAAATAAAAGAAAACGTTAATAAAAATATATTTGAACCAACTATAAAAATATCTAGATACTCATGTCATGTCAAATACGAATTTAAAGAAGATTTTTTTACAAGTAAAGAATATTTATTAATAACAAATTTAGGTAAAATATTTAATGATCTTTTTAAAAATGAAGTTTTTATAGAAAAAGGAGGACATGTCTATCATATAGATAATATTAAAAATACATTAGAATGGTTGATTAAACAGTCTAAAAAAGGTTTATTTATACAACGCTATAAAGGATTGGGAGAAATGAATCCAGAACAATTATGGAATACAACTATGAATCCAAAAACTAGACACATGTTACAAGTAACTATTCAAGATGCAAGTTCAGCTAATGACTTATTCAATACTTTAATGGGAGATTCTGTAGAACCAAGACGAAAATTTATACAAAAAAACGCTTTAAAAGTAGAAAACATTGATATTTAAAAAAATAGTTCTTAATGGGTTAAATTTCTAAAATAATTGCGGCAGGAAATAACCAGCCGCGAAAAATTATTTTTCATTTAAATTTATCCATCATTTCAAGGACACGTAATTTTGCAATTTGTTTAGAAATTTCTAATAACATTTCATTCTTATTTATTTGAACGTTTTTATTTTGAATATTCTTTTCAGCATTTTTTTTCGCTTGTAAAACAGATTCTTTATCTAAATCAATAGCACGAATAGCAACATCTGACAAAATAGATACAATAGATGGTTGAACTTCTAATATGCCACCTGATATATAAATGCATTCTTCCCTTCCATCATCATGAAAGATATGTATAATACCGGGTTTAATTATACTCAATAACTGAACATGTCCCGGGTAAATACCAAGTTCTCCTTCACTTCCAGATACTCGTATTTTTTTTACTAATCCAGAAAAAATACGTTTTTCAACACTTACAACATCTAAATAAAAATGCATAAAGACATCCTAAATATTTTATAAAAAATATTATAAAGTTTTAGCTTTTTCTATAACTTCTTCAATAGAACCTACCATATAAAATGCTTGTTCCGGCAAATCATCAAATTCTCCTTCTATAATTCCTTTAAAAGCCCGAACGTTATCCTTTAATGAGACATATTTCCCGGGAAAACCAGTAAAAACTTCTGCTACAAAAAAGGGTTGAGATAAAAATCTTTGTATTTTACGTGATCTTGATACTAATAATTTATCTTTTTCCGATAGTTCATCCATTCCTAAAATAGCAATGATATCTTTTAATTCTTGATATCTTTGTAATATTGATTGCACACCTAATGCAGTTTGATAATGTTCTTCACCTACTATATAAGGATCTAATTGACGACTGGTAGAATTTAAAGGATCAATAGCCGGATAAATACCTAATGATGCTATTTGACGACTTAATGTCACTGTAGAATCTAGATGAGCAAATGTTGTCGCAGGTGACGGATCTGTTAAGTCATCAGCAGGTACATAAACAGCCTGCACAGACGTAATTGAACCTTTTTTAGTAGAAGTAATTCTTTCTTGTAGTAAACCCATTTCTTCTGCCAAAGTTGGTTGATAACCAACTGCAGATGGCATGCGTCCTAGTAACGCGGAAACTTCTGTTCCTGCCAAAGTATAACGATATATATTATCAATAAAAAGTAAAACGTCTTTGCCTTCATCGCGAAATTTTTCTGCAATAGTAAGACCTGTAAAAGCAACTCGTAATCTATTACCTGGTGGCTCGTTCATTTGTCCATATACTAAAGAAACTTTATCTAAAACTTTAGAATCATTCATTTCATGATAAAAATCATTCCCTTCACGCGTTCTCTCTCCTACTCCAGTAAAAACTGAATAACCAGAGTGTTCTATAGCAATATTTCGAATTAATTCCATCATATTTACAGTTTTACCTACACCAGCACCACCAAATAAACCAACTTTACCGCCCTTTGCAAAAGGACAAATTAAATCAATAACTTTTATACCAGTTTCTAGTATTTCTTGAGAACTTGCTTGCTCTTGATAGCTAGGAGGAGAACGATGAATTTCCCAATATTCTATGTTAGAATTATTTTTTTTACTTTTTAATAAACCTTTATTATCTATTGTTTCACCTAGTACATTAATAATGCGTCCTAACGTTGCCTCTCCCACTGGAACTTTGATATAATGTCCAAGATCAACGACAACTAAACCTCTTTTTAAACCATCGGAGGAACCCATTGCAATCGTTCGAACTATACCTGCTCCTAATTGTTGTTGCACTTCTAAAATAAGTTTGTATGCTTTGTTTTGCACTTCTAAAGCGTTATATATTTTTGGCACTGAATCTTGATGAAACTCTACATCAACTACGGCACCAATAATTTGGATAATTTTTCCAGTAGCCATTATCGTTTAAAACCTCTAACTGATTTTTAATCACTTGAAACTGCTGATGCGCCTGCAACAATTTCAGTTAATTCTTGAGTAATATTAGCTTGTCGAACTCTATTATATATTAATTGTAGTTCCTTAATTCGATTGCCACTATTATCTGTTGCTGTTTTCATAGCAATCATACGAGCCGCTTGTTCACTTGCTATATTTTCTAAAATACTTTGATATACTTGAGATTCTACATATCTCTTAAATAATATATCTAAAATTAATTTAGAATCTGGTTCATATAAATAATCCCATTTTTTATTACTTATATTTTTTTTTTCTGATCTAGATAAAGGAAGTAATTGCATAATTTTAGGTTTTTGCAACATTTTATTATAAAATTTATTATATGCAATAAAGATTTTGTCTATACGTTTGCATTTATATTCTTCTAATATAACTTCTATAGAAGCAATTAACTTAGTAACATTAGGATTTTCTCCTAAATGACTCATTTTAGAAAGAATTGTAGTACTACATAATTTAAAAAAAGATAAACTTTTTAAACCAAATAAAATCAGATCACAGGGTACATTGATTTGAGTAAATTTTTGAATTTTAAATAATACTTTTTTAAACAAATTAGTATTCAGGCTACCACATAAACCTCTATCAGTAGATACTACAATTATTCCAATACGTTTAATGACTCTATTTTCTAAATAATTATGTTTATATTCTAAATTCCCTTGCACAACATGATCAATCACTTTTCTGATAATATCAGAGTATGGCCGACCTGATTGCATTCTATATTCAGTTTTTCTCATTTTAGATGCTGCAACCATTTCCATAGCTTTAGTAATTTTTTTTGTATTAATAACGCTAATTATCTGATTTCTTATTTCTTTTGTACTTGCCACTATCGTCTCTTTTTTTACTTATTAGAAAAAATTTATTAAAATTGATTTTTTTTAAAATTAGTAATTAATTTTACAAATTGTTCTTTTATATCTGTGTTAAAATTACCTTCTTCATTAATTTTTTTCATTAAATCTGGATAATTATTATACGCGTAAATTAATATTGATTGTTCAAATGTAACAATATCATCAACAGAAATATCGTCAAGAAAATTATTTTCTGCAATAAAAAGTATAAGTGCTTGTGCAGCTATAGAAAAAGGTGAATATTGTTTTTGCTTTAATAATTCTGTAATTTTTTGACCATGATTTAATTGCTTTCGAGTAACTTCATCTAAGTCAGATGCAAATTGTGAGAATGCTGCAAGTTCTTGATATTGAGCTAATGCTGTTCGAATTCCAGAAGATAATTTTTTTATAATATTACTCTGTGCAGCACTACCTACACGAGAAACAGATATACCAGGATTGACAGCAGGACGAATACCTGAATTAAATAAATTTGATTCTAAAAATATTTGACCATCAGTAATAGAAATTACATTGGTAGGAACAAAAGCAGAAACATCACCAGCTTGTGTTTCAATAATAGGTAAAGCTGTAATAGAACCTGTTTGTTGAATATGTTTATTTTTATTGATGTCCTGAATATGCTTTAAAGAAATTCGAGCTGCGCGTTCTAATAAACGAGAATGTAAATAAAATATATCTCCTGGAAAAGCTTCTCTACCTGGCGGTCTACGTAGTAATAAAGAAATTTGACGATAAGCTATTGCATGTTTAGAAAGATCATCATAAACAATTAACACGTCTTTTCCTTGATTACGAAAATATTCTGCCATAGCACAACCAGAATATGGTGCTAAATATTGCAAAGCAGCTGCTTCTGAAGCAGAAGCTACCACTACAATTGTATTTAATAAAGCATTATTTTCTTCTAATTTTTTAACAACATTAATAATAGTAGAAAATTTTTGTCCAATAGCAACATAAATACACTTAATACTAGTTTTTTTTTGATTAATAATTGTATCAATAGCCAGTGCAGTTTTTCCTGTTTGTCTATCACCAATAATTAACTCACGCTGTCCTCGACCAATAGGAATCATTGCATCAATAACTTTATAGCCTGTTTGTATTGGTTGACTAATAGTCTGTCTATCAATTACACCAGGTGCATTAGCTTCTACTGGAAAATAACCATCATTTATTATAGACTCTTTTCCATCAATAGGATCACCTAACGCATTAACAACTCGCCCTAATAAATTAACACCTACTGGAACTTCTAAAATTCTCCCCGTGCACTTCACTTTCATGCCTTCAGTAATATGAATATAAGGCCCCATAACTACTGCACCAACTATATCTCGTTCAATATTAAAAGCAATAGCATATTCATTATTAGGTAATGAAATCATTTCACCTAACATTATATCAGATAAACCATTTATTCTTATAATTCCATCGCTGACAGAAATAATTGTACCTTCATTATAAGATTCGTTAAAAACTTCAAATTGAGCTATTCTTTTTTGAATTAATTCACTGATTTCTGTGGAATTTAATTGCATATATTATATGTCTCTTAAAAATTTAAAGCATCTGATAATTGTTTAAGATAACTTCTAACAGAAAAATCAAAAACAGTGTTATTTACTTTTACAATAATACCGTCAAGTATAGAATTATCAATTTTATATATAAATTTAATTTTACTTAATAAAGATTTTTCTAGTACTCTTCGTATTTTAACAATTTGTTTTTCCTTCAACAGCGATGCTGTTCTTAATTCAACAATTAAAATTTTTTTATGACATGCTTCTAACTGTAAAAATTGTTCTAATATATTTTTCAGAAATTTAAGACGTTGATTTTCAGCTAATAATTTTATTAAATTTTTTACGTTTTCGTTGATTATATCACCAGCAATAGTGATGAAAACTAACGATAAATACTTAGGTGATAAAGATCCTGATAAAAATCTTCTAATCTTTCGACAAGACGCAATCATATTTAGAAAAATTAATATTTCTTTCCATTCTTGAATCGAATTTTCACGAACAGCAATATTAAAAATTGCTGTAGCATAAGGTCTAGAAATAGTATGTTCTAGAGACATTAATATTTTACCTCTGATAAAGAAGCAATTAATTCGTTCACTAAATCTGTATTCTCATTTTTACAAATATTTTTTTTAATAATTTTTTCTGCCATAAAAAAAGATAAATTAACTATCTCTTTATGTAATTTTTTGCGTGCATGCAAAAATTTTATATCAATTTCTGATTGTGTGTTTGTAAGAATTTTTTGACTCTCTTCTAATGCTTTTAATTTAGCATCTTCTAAAATTAACAATTTTTGTCTATTAGCTTCATTAATAATCTTAGATGCTTTTTCTTTTGCTTCTTTAATTTTTTTATCAATTGATTTTTGAATAATACATAACTCTTTTTGAGCTTTTTGAGAATCAATTAACGATTTTTTGATTTCTTTCTGTCTAGTTTCAATAGCTAAAATAATGGGAGGCCAAATATACTTCATACAAAACCAAACAAAGAAAATAAATGATATAGCCTGTCCAAGAATTGTCGCATTAAGATTCACAGTAATGCACCTTTCTGTATTAAAATGAAAATTAATCTTTACGTTATTGTTTAAACAAACGTAAAGATTTTACTCAGTAATCAAAAAAATATTTTTTTTTAAAAAAAAATAAAATAAAAAAATCATGAAATAGCAAAAAGCATATATAAACCTAAACCTACTGCAATCATTGGAATGGCATCCACCAATCCCATTACAACAAAAAACTGTGTTCTTAATAAAGGAATCAAATCAGGTTGTCTAGCAGCTCCTTCTAAAAATTTACCGCCTAAAATACCAATTCCAATTGCCGCGCCAATTGATGCTAGTCCTACCATTAAAGCTACAGCTATATAAAGCATATCAATATTTAAATGTCCCATTTACACACTCCAGTTTTTTAATAAATTCCTAGAATATTTTAATTTTCATGAGATTGTGAAGCCATTGATAAATAAACAATCGTTAAAACCATAAAAATAAAAGCTTGCAATGAAATTATTAAAATATGAAAAATAGCCCATGGCACACTTAATAAACATTGTGACCACCATGGAAGTAAACCTGCAATCAAAATAAAAATCATTTCCCCTGCATACATATTTCCAAAAAGGCGCAATCCTAAAGAAATTGGCTTAGATAATAATGAAACAAATTCTAATATCAAATTAAAAATAAAAAATATAGGATGATTAAATGGTTGTAAAGTAAGCTCCTTTAAAAAACCTATAAATCCTTTCATTTTAATAGTATAAAATAAAATTAAAATCAACACACCAAATGACATCGATAACGTAATATTAATATCAGCAGAAGGCACAATACGCATAGCCGGCAATTTAAATAATTTTTCAGAAACAAAGGGAAACAAATCAATAGGAACTAAATCCATTACATTCATTAAAAAAACCCAAATAAAAACTGTTAATGATAAAGGTGCAATAAGAGCATTTTTACCTTGATACATACTATTCACATTTGTACTAATAAATTCAAAAATTAATTCAATAAAAGCCTGCATCTTACCTGGTACACTCTGAGTGATGCTTCTTCCTACTATATAAAAAATGCTTAAAAAAAAACTTCCTAATATAAAAGAAAAAAGTATTGAATCAATATTTAAAATCCAAAAATGCGAAGAACATGTTCCTGGTGGAACAATTTTAAAATTACATAAATCTATCTGTAAATGATTCAAATGATGACTAATATATTTTTGAGGATCTAATATCTTTTCTAAAATCATAGTTTTTTCTCATTTTTTTATAATTTCAAAAAAGATTATACAATAAAAAAATATTACAAAATTAAAAAATATTTTTTAAAATAATCAAATTAATATTCAATAAACAATTATTATGTATTTTAAATGTATTAAAATCAAACTTTAATTTTTATAAACAATAGAAATATTTAATAAAAATAATCAATCAAATAATTATGTACTATAAAAAATTTTTGTAAGACTCTTTTTTTAAATAAATCAATAAAATTGATATACAGGCTGGTGTAATACCAGAAATTCGTGCTGCTTGACCAATAGAAATAGGTTTATAATTATTTAATTTAGTCGCAGCCTCATTAGATAAACCTTTTATTTTATTATAATCTTCAATAGAAGATAAAAAGGTATTTTCATTTTTAATCTGTCGATTAATTTCTTCTGTTTGTCGTTTAATATAACCTTCATATTTAATTTCATTTTCGATTTGTTCAATTGCTTCTAAATCATAAATTCCATCTTGAAAAACTTCTAAAGATCTCAATTTTTTATACGTGATTTCTGGTCTTTTTAATAATTCGCTAACAAAAGTTTCTTTTGTTAAATGTATATTAAATAATTGACTTAAAACATAAGCATCAGATGATAAAGCATTTATTTTTATTGTCTTTAAACGATTAGTCTCAGTTCTAATATTTAAAATTTTTTCATTATAACGAATCCATCGAGAATCATTTATCAACCCAAGTTTGCGACCAATATCAGTTAAACGCAAGTCGGCATTATCTTCTCTTAATATTAGTCGATATTCAGCTCTTGAAGTAAACATACGATATGGTTCTTTTGTACCTTGTGTAGTAAGATCATCAACTAAAACACCTAAATACGCTTGATCACGTCTAGGAAACCAAGACTCTAAATTCATGGCAGACAATGCTGCATTTAAACCAGCTAGTAAGCCTTGAGAAGCTGCTTCTTCATAACCAGTTGTTCCATTAATTTGTCCAGCAAAAAAAAGACGATTAATTAACTTACTTTCTAAAGTAAGTTTTAAATCTTTTGGATCAAAAAAATCATATTCAATAGCATATCCAGGACTTATAATTTTAGCTTTTTCTAACCCCTTAATAGATCTTACTACTTTTTTTTGAATTTCTAAAGGAAGACTAGTTGAAATTCCATTAGGATAAATTTTAAAACTAGACAATCCTTCTGGTTCTAAAAAAATCTGATGCGCATTTCTATCAGGAAAACGTACAATTTTATCTTCAATGGAAGGACAATATCGAGGTCCTAAACCCTTTAAAAAACCTGCATATATTGGACTTTTATCTAAATTATTACGTATAATCTCATGTGTTTTCTCATTAGTATGTGTCAAATAACATGGTATTTGTTTAGGATGATTTAAAGCACTACCCATAAATGAAAAAACTGGAACAGGTATATCACCATGCTGAACGAACAAACTATTAAAATTAATGCTTTTAATATCAATTCTAGGTGGTGTGCCAGTCTTTAATCTATTAACTCTTAAATCTAATTCTCTAAGACGAAAAGATAAATCTTGAGAGGATTTATCTCCCATTCTACCCGCAGGATAAGTATCAAATCCTATATGAATTTTACCATCTAAGAAAGTACCTGTTGCTAAAACAACAGCTCTAGAATAAAATTCAATTTCATTTTTTGTTGATACACCTATAACAGTATAATTTTTAAAAATTAAATCTTTAACTTCTTCCTCTAAAATTAACAAATTATTTTGTTTTTCTAATATTTTAATTACATTTTTATGATAAAGAATTCTATCAGCTTGAGCCCTAGTAGACCTAACAGCTGGACCTTTTTTAGAATTTAAAATTCTAAATTGAATACCTGAATGATCAATCACCTCAGCCATAATACCACCTAAAGCATCTATTTCTTTTACTAAATGACTTTTACCTATTCCTCCAATAGCTGGGTTACATGACAAAGCTCCTAAATCTGATTTTTTTTGAGTTAATAATAAAGTTTTACAACCCATTCTTGATGAAGCCATAGCTGCTTCCGTACCAGCATGTCCTCCACCAATAACAATTACATCAAAATTTTTTAAATCACACATACAAAAAACCCTTTAAAAAATTCTAAAATTATTTTATATAAATATTAATATTTAGTTAAAGATAACACATGTTAAGATTAAACATAAGAAATTAAAAAAGATGTTTTTGTTTTTTATAATTTATTTATTTAAAAAAAAAAAAAAAAATAATGATATTATTTATTATTATTAGTCAAGACAAAATCTGTGGATAAGTACTCTGTAGTATTGATAATAAAAGAAGTTATTACATTAACTAACTGTGTACAA